>DATMQT010000059.1:0-4484 GCA_035566655.1 Candidatus Dormiibacterota bacterium | reverse complement strand
ATAGGTGAGATGCACCGCTACTTCAGCAGTCGCCCCGAGGACCTGGAAGCCGCCATCGGCCCAGGCGTTCACAACTGCTGTTACACAGTCGGCGAAGAAGTGCGCGAGAAATTCGAATCACAGTTCGCCTACGCCGCCTCTCTTTTCCATGAAGTAAAAGAGTCCGACCCGGTCCGCGAAAAGTACCCTATGCTCTTTCTTACAGCGCGCGCGCCCGGCCACAGCAATCTTCCCATCAAGATCTTTCTCGACCTGGTAGAAGCCAATCGCCGGCAATTGCTCGCTGCCGGCGTGCCCAAGAAAAACATTGACGCCTCGCCCTTGTGCACATCGTGCAATGTCGACTTGCTATTTTCTTACCGAGCTGAAAAGGGCGTCACAGGAAGACTGATGGGGGTCGCCGGAATCAAGCCCGAGCGCGGCAAGAGGGGTGCATGAATGATGCGAGCCGGCATGCTGGTTGTGAGCATGATAGTCATCGCCCACGCTGTCTGGGCAGCCGATCCAGAACCGGCCAAGGTGGATGCCCTGTTCGCGAACATCGCGCCGTCCTCTCCCGGTGCGGCTGTCGTTGTCATCAAAGATGGTCGCGCGGTCTTCCAGCGCGGCTATGGCGTAACCGATCTCCGCACGCTCCACCGAATTGATGAGGACACCAATTTCCGCCTCGCGTCCGTCAGCAAGCAGTTCACCGCCATGGCCGTCATGCTCCTCGTCCATGACGGTAAACTCCGCTACGACGAGTCACTCACCGAGATCTTTCCCGAGTTCCCCGCTTACGGAAAGACCATCACCGTTCGCCATCTCCTGAACCACACTTCCGGTCTGCTCGACTACGAAGGCCTCATGGCCAGGCAGTACGGCAACACGCCCGACGATCAAATTCCCCAGATTCACGATGCCGGCGTGCTCACGCTCCTGGAGAAGGCGACGACTACGAATTTCCCTGCCGGCACGAGGTGGCAATACAGCAACTCGGGATATTGCGTGCTCGCGATGGTGGTGGAGAAAGTCTCCAGCCAGCCCTTCGGCCAGTTTCTGCACGACCGCATCTTCGCGCCGCTGCAGATGAAGAACACCCTTGCCTATGTGGAGCGGCGGGCGTCCCCGCCCGCCGGACGGGCGAGGACGCCCGTCACTCCATCAAATGAGAAGGGAAAGAACGAAGTCCCAAACCGCGCCTATGGCCACACGCCGGACGGCAATGGGTTCCGCGAAACCGACCAGAGTTCCACCTCCGCCACGCTAGGCGACGGCGGAGTCTACACCTCGCTCGCCGACATGGCCCGCTGGGATGATGCTTTGCAGCGCCACACTCTGCTGAGTGAGAGAGAAATGCGGCCCGCGCTCACCGCTGTGCACCCGACCAGCACTCCGGCGGAAGAAAATGGTCACCCGGTCAGTTACGGGTTCGGATGGTTCATCGATCCGTACCACGGCCACGAGCGCATGTGGCACTACGGCGAAACCGTGGGCTTTCGCACGTCGATCCAGCGCTTTCCGAAAGATCGCCTGACCGTCATCGTGCTTGCGAACCGCGCCGACCTGAGCGCGATCGACTTGGCCTTGAAAACTGCGGATTTGTATTTGAGTGCGAAGTAGCTTTCCGAATCACGTAGGGGCAGACGCCCTCGTCTGCCCGGGCGAGACCTGGAACGCGAGCAGGGAACGACCGGCGACTACCTGCCAACGACGATGGTCGCACAGCGCTTTTAGAACTGCAATCCCTGCGCCTGCGCCAGGAATTCCAGCAAAGGCCTCATCTTCCTCGCCGCAGCGGTCACGTCACGCAGAAATCCCGCGCCACACAACTGGGCATCGGAGAATGCCACGCTCACAACAAAATCCTGCCGCTTGAGGTCGTCGATCAGAGGATGGTTCTCCGCGTAGCCGCGCGGCGCCCGAGTCAGGCAATCTCCTTCCAACGTCAATCCGCGCTTCGCCTTCTTCCACTGGTCCGCCTTCCATGCAATCGCATCGCGAATCTTCGCCAACGACCTTCGATCCGGACGCCAGGTGCCGCCATACAGCGCGCTTGCGCCTGGCTCGAGGTGCAGGAAATAACCGACGGCGCGCACCTCCTCGCTCCGGCTGGCGTGCGGGAAGACCATGCCAACCGAAGTCTTGTACGGACGCTTATCGGAGGAGAACCGCACATCGCGATAGATTCTTTGCAGCGATCCCCCGTTCGGCTTGGCATCCACCACAATCCATGGGCTGATCTCCTTCAGCCGGAACCCGAAGTCGACCACAAACCGCAGCCCCGTTTTCCGCACAACTTCCTCATAGCGCTCACGGTTTTTCAAAAACCACGGCCGCCGGTTGTTTCGTTTAATCTGCTTGAGGAACTGCAGAAACTCGGGACCGAAGTAGGCCTTGCCCATGATTCACCACGAGATAGAGATGTCGGGAAGAGGGAAAGGGCGCGCGCTATGCGGCGCCCGAAGACATTCGCGGACTATTGCGCCGGCGCAGGCGGTGCGGGCGGAGGGGCCGCGGCGGCATGCTCGCCCTCGCCGTGATTTACCAGGTCCTTCAACTCCTTGCTGGGCTTGAAGAAAGGAATCTTTTTGGCGGGAACTTCCACCCGGTCCCCGGTCTTGGGATTGCGTCCCACGCGCGGCTTGCGCTGGCGCGTGCGGAAGCTTCCAAAACCACGGATCTCGATCTTGTCACCCACCCGCAGCGAGCGCACGATGCTGTCAAAGATCGTCTCTACAATCACTTCGCTGTCTTTCCGTGTGAGTTCCGCCAGACGCGAGACCTCATCAATCAGATCCGCTTTTGTCATACGCCTCTAGGCTCCGTAGTAAATTTTCACGAGTAGTCGCCGGGGCCGACGACCTGGCCCTCTGCCGGGGCCTACATAACTCTCTCAAATTTCAGGTACTTCACGCAAGTTTTGGATTAGGCTCTAGCAACCAGGCTCTAGCAACTAGGCCCTAGCGCCTGGGCTCCCGGGCTCTGGGCTTTAGTCTTTAGGCTCCTGGGCTCTAGCTAATGATGTCGATAACGCGTAACCGAGGGTCGAGTCTGTCTTGCTAGAGCCTGGTTGCTAGAGCCTGTTCTGCTACTTCCACATGTAATAGAACCCAACGTGCTGGTCCATCAGCTTCTCGCGCGTCGGGATCCACTCGGAAATATCTCCAAACAGCAAGTCGCTCAATGTTTTACGGTCTTTCTCGGGCCGCACCAGGACGGGTTCGCCCTTGATATTGACGGCTTTAGCCGTATCGTCAACAGCCGCTTGGAAATCGGCCAACTGATCGACCAGCTTCATTGGCAATGCCTGTTGCCCCGTCCAGACCTTGCCGTTGGCGATCGACTTCACATCCTCGAACTTCATGTTGCGGCCGTCGGCCACGGCCTGAATAAACTGTCCATGCATGTTATCGATCATGCCCTGTAAATATTCCCGCTCCGCCGGGGTCATGTCGCGGGTGGGGGAACCGGTGTCCTTGAACTCGCCCGCCTTCAGGGTCATATCTTTCAGCTTCGCCCATTGCAGCAGCTGTCCGTAATTGACCCACTGGGCAATCACGCCAATCGATCCCACGATGCTGCCGTTATCGGCGTAGATCTTGTTGGTCGCGGAAGACACGTAATATGCCCCGCTTGCTCCCACGGTTTCGATCGCGGCTACGATGCGCTTCTTCTTATCGTCACGAATGCGCTTGACCTCGCGGTAGATTTCCTCCGACGCCGCCACTCCCCCACCCGGCGAATTCACGTGCAGGATGATCGCTTTGATCGAGTCGTCGTCCCCGAATTTCTTGAGCTGCTGCACGACCGGGTTGGGAGAGAGAATTACGCCCTCCAGATCGACCACGCCAATCTTGTCGCCAAAGGCAAGCGAGTTGTCTCTGCCCGCGTGCAGGGTCACGTACACCAGCGCAAAAACCGCCAGCACGAACAGGAAAAAGGCTCCCCCGCCAATCACGATCCAGAGAAAGGTGCGCGAACGCTTTTCTTCAGTCATAGCTAAACGGGTAGTTTAGCATTCCGGACCCGCCCCGACACGGAGGCGAATCAGTCGTCAGTCTTCAGCTAAAACAGTTTCCGCCAATAGGCGGTTGTTGACGGGTGTTGCTTCTCTCGACGGGGAGGACGCCCGTCGCTCCATTCTCAGGCGCGTCGCCAGTCAGCGGTGAGTCGTCAGCCATTAGGCATCTTTCGTAATGCGCTTGCTGTTGCATCGCTGACGACTGAAGACTGACGACCGGACTTCAGTGCATAATGCCAGAATGCACCATGCAATCTTAGGAGCGGGCGGGGTCGGTGGAACGATGGGCGCTTGCCTGGCCCATGTGGGCGAGCAGGTGACGATGGTGGTCCGGCCGGGCGCGGTCGAGAAATTTCCGGCAGAGCTGCGGCTCGAGAGCCCGTTACTCGGAAACTTTTCAGCGGCCGTGCGGAAGTCGGCGCAAGTTCCTTCCTGCGATGTGTTGTGGGTGACGGTGAAAGCGACGCAACTCGAGGACGCG
>DATMQT010000058.1:0-3445 GCA_035566655.1 Candidatus Dormiibacterota bacterium | reverse complement strand
GGAAGGCATTCGTGTAAACACCATAGCGCCGGGAGTGATCAATACTCCTATGCATAAACCGGAGACTCATGACTTTCTCAAAGGGTTGCACCCGGTCGGCAGGATCGGTGAGGTCAAAGAAATCGTCGACGCAGCTTTGTTTCTCACCGATGCCACGTTCACCTCGGGTGAAATACTGCACGTGGATGGCGGCGCGCACGCGGGCAAATGGTGACTGGCAATGACGCTCGGCCAGCCAGCGCCGCGCTTCTGACTTGGTTACATCTGTGTAGGAAATTGACTTTCGAAAGAGAGACTTTCATGACAAGTTCTAGCCGTATTACAAAGATCAGTCTTCTAATTTTCGGGTTGCTGGTTCTGGCTTCGGCCTCCTGGGCGCAGAAGTGTCCGCCAGCCGCCGAAAAAATTGCGCAGGCTTATGGCATCGACTCGTTCGGGCAAATTGATGCGGTCCGCTCCACCTTCAACATAGACTTTCCCGGACTCAAAGTCGCTCAGACCTGGATCTGGGAGCCCAAAGCCGACCGGGTCACCTACGAGGGAAAAGACAAAGACGGCAATCCGGTAAAGATTACCTACGTGCGCTCTCAGCTCAGCAGCCAGTCTGACAATGTGAAGAATGAAATCGATCCGAGTTTCAACAACAATCAGTATTGGCTGTGGCTTCCCTTCCATGCTTGCTGGGACACCAGCGCCAAGGTCGAAGATACTGGCATGCACAAACTGCCGACGGG
Source organism: Candidatus Dormiibacterota bacterium (assembly GCA_035566655.1). GTDB lineage: Bacteria > Acidobacteriota > Terriglobia > Terriglobales > Acidobacteriaceae > Sulfotelmatobacter. The sequence goes on along the minus strand of DATMQT010000058.1, from coordinate 2,711 downwards.
CGGGGGTTCCGCCAGGCGCGTCGTCATGACATACCCGCCCGAGGGCGGCGGTTACACTCCCGGCGACACTTGGGAAATGTACGTCGGCCCCGACAACCTGATCCAGCAACTTCTCTGGCGCCGGGGCCCCGGAAAGCCGATTATCGTCAACATTGTTAACGCGAAGTGGCTGGATTACAAAAAGGTCGGCCCCCTGCTTGTCTCCTTGGACCATCGCGGGACAGGCGACGGCAAGCCGCTGCGAATTTTCTTTACGAATGTGGCGGTTAAGCTGGCGGGTTCGGATAGGTGGGTGAACGCCCAGTAACGTCGGATGGGCTCGCCAATCCTTCAACGTACGAGACTTTCATTCACTACACCTTGCCGGTTTTGACCGGCGCTCGGAGAAAAATAAGGATGACCACTTATCAAAAAACCAACGCGGTAGCTGGTTCAACCCAGGAAGACATAAAGGTGCGGTACACCGCTAAGACCCATACTTTGGGCGGTCGGCGCGGCGGCGTCTCCCGCAGTGATGATGGCCGCTTGGATGTTAAGTTCTCGGCTCCCGGAGTCCCAGGAACTGGTACCAATCCAGAGCAGTTGTTTGCCGCTGGTTGGTCGGCCTGTTTCATTAGTGCGATGGGAGTTGTGGCCAATAAGATGAAGGTCAAACTTCCGGCTGACGTAGCCATCGATGCCGAAATAGACCTGTGCAATTCTGGCGACGTTTACTTCCTCCGGGCGCGGCTTAACGTCAGCCTGCCGGGCTTGGAGCGCGAAGTCGCCCAGGCCATTGTGAACGCCACGCACGGCGAGACATGTGCGTATTCCAACGCTACACGGGACAACATCGACGTTACCGTCAACGTGGTGTAACTGGACCTGTAGTAAACCGTTTTACAAGGCTCTCGCGGGCCGTGATTGCAGCAGGAGTGCGACGAACTATAACTTCAATCTTGATTCAACGAAGGAGAAAAGTATGAAACTCTCGCAAGCGTACCGAACCGCCTTGATTGCAATTGCAGGATTCTTACTGACACCGATGTTTTACAGGGGACCGGTCGCTCAGACGAAATCCCCTCAAGGGGTTAGAAATATTGTTATCGTTCACGGCGCGTGGGCCGATGGATCAAGCTGGTCCAAAGTGATTCTACTGCTTCAAGCCAAGGGATTGCATGTGGTCGCCGTGCAGAACCCATTGACCTCGCTGGCTGACGATGTTGCCGCCACCAAGCGCGCTATCGCGTTGCAGGATGGCCCTGTACTGCTAGTGGGCCATTCCTATGGGGGAGTGGTTATCACGGAGGCAGGAAACGATCCAAAGGTAGTCGGGTTGGTTTATGTGGCTGCGCTCGCGCCGTCGGATGGTGAGTCCGTTGCTTCGGTAACCAAACCGTTTCCACCGACTCCGCTAGGCAGCGAAATTCGGGCGGATGCGGAGGGTTTTCTGACGGTGACTCAAAAAGGAATCGCTGAAGACTTCGCCCAGGACCTATCAGACAAAGAGAAGCAGGTGTTGACGGCGACACAGGCTCCCACAGCGGCGTCTGTATTTGGGGCCACGATCACGACCGCCGCGTGGAAGACCAAGCCATCTTGGTGTGTGATTGCCAGCAACGATCGCGCTGTTTCTCCGGACCTTGAAAAGGCCGAAGCGGCGGCAATGAAGGCTACATCGATCACTGTCCCCTCCAGTCACGTGCCAATGCTTTCTCACCCGAAAGAAGTCGCAGACTTAATCGAGCAAGCTGCTGCGAAAGCTGGGAGCCAATGATCCCGGTCGAAGGAGAAGGCAAAATCCTAAGCGGGGATGGTTCTCGCCATGCCACTGCAGAGCAGCAGCTGAAAGAACTTGGCATCCAGCTCCCGGCGCCGCCTCAGCCGTTCGGCACCTATGCGGAAGCGGTGCACACGGGCAATCTGCTTTTTCTTACCGGCATGCTTCCCACGGAAGGCCGCGCGGCGAGATTCATCGGGCGCGTCGGCGCGGAACTGGACGTGGAAGCGGGGCGCAAAGCAGCTCACCTCGCGGCGCTCAACGGCCTCGCTGTGGCGCGGCAGCATTTGGGATCGCTCGACAAGGTTACCCGGATCGTCCGGCTCGGCGTGTCCGTGGCCACTTCGGGAGATGTCCGGGAGCAGCCGAAAATCGCTGACGGCGCTTCAGAGTTGTTGCAGGATGTTTTCGGGAAAGACAAAAACCCTTGCCGGCTGGTGTACGGCGTAGCCAGCCTTCCGCTCGGCGTGCCGGTCGAGCTAGAGTTGATTTTTGAGGTATCCGCGTAATGCCGTCCCCCTGGAATGAGAACCGGCTCACAGCGAAACTCGGGATCGACTATCCCGTCATTCAAGGTCCGCTCGGCGGATTATCATCACAAAAATTGACGGCTGCGGTCTCCAACTTCGGCGGGCTCGGATCGTTTGGTGCGCACGGCTTGGCGCCGGAAGCGATTAAAGAAGTGATCGGAGAGATTCGCTCCCTTACATCGAAACCGTTCGCAATGAACTTGTGGGTCTCGATGGAAGACGAAGGTGCCCGAACATCTGATGAAAGCGCGTTCGACAGGGCCCTCGCTCCACTCGCCGCTCATCTCGCCGCCTTGGGGGCGCCTCGTCCGACATACAAACCGTATTCGCCGATCCGATTTGAAGATCAGGCTCGCGTGTTGCTGGACGCGAACGTCCCGGTATTCAGCTTCATCGTTGGAATCCCGCCAAGAGAAATCTTA
>DATMQT010000057.1:0-102427 GCA_035566655.1 Candidatus Dormiibacterota bacterium | reverse complement strand
AGCCGCTTCTATCGCAAGAATCGATACGATCCGCTGGGTCGCCAGACTTAAAAGACGTTCGCACCGGTTTAGGCGCGCTCCCTCATCCTGATCAACTTCCTTTGCAACTCCTGCCCAGCGGACTGAGTCTCAATAACAGGTGTCAGCATGAATCGAAGACATTTCCTCAAGACCGCCGCAGCCGGCACTCTTATGACTTCTCTGAACCGCAAGCTCGCACACGCTGCCGATGTTCCTTTCCCCACCCGCACTCTTGGACGCTCGGGCGAAAAGGTTTCAATCGTTGGGCTGGGGGGCTACCACATCGGCATGCAATCCGATGAGCAGGAAAGCATCCGCATCATTCGAACGGCTCTCGATGGCGGCATCAACTTTCTCGATAACTGCTGGGACTACAACGGCGGCCAAAGCGAAATTCGTATGGGCAAAGCGCTTCGCGATGGATACCGGCAGAAAGCATTCCTGATGACGAAGATTGATGGACAAACAAAGAAGGCCTCGGCCCAGCAGATCGAGGAATCGCTTCGCCGGTTGCAAACCGACCGCATCGACCTGCTGCAGTTTCACGAGGTCATTCGCGACACTGATCCGGAACGTATCTTCGCGGCAGACGGCGGCATGGAAGCTGTGCTGGAGGCGAAAAAGCAGGGCAAAGTGCGCTACATCGGTTTCACCGGACATAAGAGCCCTGACATCCATCTCAAGATGTTGAAGACCGCATCCGCGCACAAATTTACATTCGACGCCGTGCAAATGCCGCTCAACCTGATGGACGCGCATTATGAAAGCTTCGAAAAGAAAGTCTTACCCGTCCTGGTAAAAGAAAACATCGGCGTGCTGGGCATGAAGCCGCTGGGTGACAAACAAATTCTCCAGAGTAAGACGGCCGCGCCGGTGGAGTGTCTCCACTACGCCATGAACCTTCCCACCAGCGTAGTCATCACAGGCTGTGACTCTCTGAAGATCCTTCAGCAGGCTCTGGACGCCGCGCGCAGTTTCAAACCGATGACTCAGGGAGAGGTCGCGAGCCTGCTCGCCAAAACCGCGCCGGCCGCCGGCAAAGGAGAGTACGAACGCTACAAGACAAGCCACGATTTCGACGGCACGTTCCACAATCCCCAGTGGTTGGGCTGAAATCTTTCGGTGCACCGCGAAGCTCTCGTTCGACGATCGAAACTCGATCAACCCAACGTCCTGCTACACTGTTTCTTCACCCATCCTTGGCGCTTGCCGGAGTTCGTTCCCAGATGTCCCAACCCTACACGCCCACGCCGCGGACCCGTCTGGTCCGCGAAGCCGATCGTGCTGTTTATGACCGTGAAACCGCGTACCACATTCTCGACGAAGGCTTCCTCTGCCACGTCGGCTTCGTCGCCGACGGACAGCCCTTTGTCATTCCTACCTCCTACGGACGCAAAGACGACTGTCTTTACATTCACGGCTCGGCCGCCAGCCGCATGCTGCGCCACTTGAAGGAAGGCCTCCCGGTCTGCGTCACCGTCACACTGCTCGAAGGATTAGTCCTGGCGCGTTCGATTTTCAATCACTCGATGAATTACCGCTCGGTAGTTGTTTTGGGGAAGGCGACACTGGTTGATGATCCAGCGGAAAAAATCGAGGCCTTGCGACTGCTTTCTGAACACATCATTCCCGGCCGCTGGGCTGATGCGCGTCAGCCTAACGAGCGCGAACTCAAGGCGACGTCGGTTCTGCGCCTGCCGATCGAGGAATTCTCGGCCAAGGTCCGGCAAGGACCGGTTGTTGATGACGAAGAAGACTATTCTTTTCCCACCTGGGCTGGGGTTGTGCCGCTGGAGATGAAGTGGGGCCCGCCGCTTGACGATGCGCGGCTCTTGCCTAACCTGACTGCGCCCGAGTACGCGCGAAATTACAGTCGAAGGCGATAACTGCCGACTTGATGAAGATGACCACGACTTACTTGGGCACACTCGACAGCAGGGGCCGGGTAACCGTGCCATCGGACCTTCGGCGCCGGTTGAGCTTGTCCGCTGGGGACCGCGTCGACTTTGTCGTGGAGAAAAAGCGGATTGTCCTTCGGTTTCAGCACTCGCACACCAATGTCTCCGAAGAGTACAAAAGCATGCCTGAGACGTTTCCCGGTGGGCACGGACAGATACAAGTCTGGATACGCCGAAAGCGCGGCAAATAGGCTCTCATTCCTGAGGGTACGGCTCCTTAGGGAATCAGCAGCAGCTTCCCCGTCGTCTTCCGTCCCTCCAAGTCCCGATGGGCTCGCTGCGCCTCGGCTAACGGATAAGTATGCTCGATGCGCAGCTTCAGCTTCCCAGAGACCATCATGCCGAACACCGCGCCCGACCGCGCCACCAACTCCTCGCGCGTGGCGATGTACTGGAACAGCGTGGGCCGGGTCACATACAGCGACCCCTTTTGCGACAATACAATCAGATCAAACGGCGGCACCGCTCCACTTGACGCGCCAAACAGCACCATCATCCCGCGCGGCCGGAGCATGTTCAATCCTTTGTCGAAAGTCGTCTTGCCCACCGAGTCGTAGACGACGTCTACGCCCTTACCGCCGGTGACGCGCTTGGACTCAGCCTCAAAATCTGCCTGCGTGTAGAGAATAACTTCGTCCGCCCCAGCCTCACGCGCCAGCTTGGCCTTCTCCTCGGTAGAAACCGTGGCAATCACTCTCGCGCCAATGTTGTGCGACATCTGCACCAGCAGCAGACCCACGCCTCCCGCCGCGGCGTGCACCAGCGCTGTCTCTCCCCGTTTCAGCGGATACGTGTCGTGCGATAGATAGTGTGCCGTCATACCCTGAAGCATCGCGGCCGCGGCCTGATGATCGCTCACGCCCTGGGGAATCGGCACCAACTTGTCCGCTGGCACCGCGGCAAACTCCGCATACGACCCGTGCACGGCAGTCCAGGCCACGCGATCTCCCACTTTGACTGACTTCACGTCCCCGCCCACAGCGGTCACCACACCCGCGCCCTCCTGTCCCAAAGTGATGGGCAGCGGCGCCTTGTACCTTCCCTCGCGGAAGTAGCAATCGATAAAGTTCACGCCTGAGGCGGCCAACTTCGCCACCGCCTCATTCGCCTTAGGCTGCGGCACCGGCAACTCCACCAACTCCATCGCTTCGGGACCGCCGGGTTGTTTGACCTGAATGGCTTTCATGGCGCTTTGGATTCTGATTCCTGAAAAAAAGATTGTCAACATTTTCCTGTGACACGATCCAGGGAAGTGGTGTTTTACTGAGAACTGAGAACCGAGAACTTCTTCTGCTACACTGGCACGTCCGCGCCTGGAGATCTTCGTCATGGCTGAAAAGAAGCCGCAAACCTACGCTAACTACACGCGTTGGGATCCATTGTTCCACTTCTTCGCTTTGCCAGTATTCCTTCTGCTGGCCCTTGCCGGCTTGGTTCACTACATCTGGCGCCCGGGTTTGCATTCTGCGTTGATGTTCGTAGTCGCGGTGGCTTTGGCGGTCGTGATCGTGAAACTTCGCAATTACCCGCTTCGAGTGCAGGACCGCGTGATTCGCCTGGAAGAGCGCCTGCGTCTGGCTTCGCTTTTGCCCGAGCCGTTACGCTCCCGCATTCCCGAATTAACCGAAGGCCAGCTGGTTGCGCTGCGCTTCGCCTCGGATGCGGAAGTGGCCAAACTCGCCGAGCGCGCGCTCTCCGAAAAACTCTCCCCGGCGGACATCAAGAAGTCGATCCAGACTTGGCGTCCGGACCACTGGCGCGTCTAACTAATCTTTCGCCGCAAGGAGCCAGCAAGGCGGATAGATTCGCCCAAACGTTTCCCAGCTTCTTCCGTCTGACTAGAGGCTGTGGTAACCACGAGGTCAGGTGCCGAAAGTAACCCCGGCGGTCCCCTTTCGACGTTGACCCGGGCGCGACCGCAGGATACGATTTTTGATAGAATTCACCGGGCCTTAGCCAGGGAGCAATCCGTATCTCATAGAGAAATATGCGAGTTGCAAAACTCCAAACCCGGATCGCCATCTTGGCCTTGCTGGCCCTGTCGGCTTCTTCCTGCCAGACGGCGCAGAAGCCGGTCGCCTTACTGCCGCCAGGAACCGCGCCCGCACTAGCAGTCCCGGTTCGAACTCCAGCACCGCCGCAGCAGCAGGCCAAACCCGCTCCGCCAGCAACTCCTCCAAGCCAGCCACCGATCAAAGCGCAACCTGAATCTGCGCCTGAGGCTAAGGCACACTCTCCATCCTCAACGCCCACTTCCGACCCTGTCGGCGATCTCATCGTCAAGGTCGAGAAGGACTTTCAAGCTGGATTGGACGCTTACCACGCCGGCCAAACCGACGCTGCCAAGCAGGATTTCGACCACGCCTTCAACGCCCTGCTCGAAAGCAACCTCGATATCCGGTCCGACGACCGTCTCGAAAAAGAATTTGACCGCATCGTGGAAGGCGTCAACCACCTGGATCTGAGTGCCCTGGGCTTTGCATCCGACTCTGAGGCGCAAAAAGCGGAGCCCGCGCCCATTGACGAGACCAACGACATTACTGTGCCCACCGACGCCAAAGTAAAGGCCAAGGCTCAGGCCGAGATCAAGTCCACGCACTCCGACCTGCCGCTCATGATGACCGATCAGGTCGCCGGCTACATCAGCTACTTTTCGAATCGCGGACGCGGCACCTTCGAGCGCGCCTTCGCCCGCTCCGGCCGCTATCACGACATGATGGTCAAGATTCTCAAGGAGGAAGGCGTCCCACAGGATCTGATCTACCTGGCGCAAGCCGAGTCAGGATTCCATCCTCTTGCAGTTTCCCGCGTCGGCGCCCGCGGCATCTGGCAGTTCATGGGCAGCCGCGCCAAGGGCTATGGCCTCCAGCACAGCATGTGGGTGGACGATCGCCAGGATCCCGAAAAATCCACCCGCGCCGCCGCCCACCACCTCAAAGATCTCTACGCCCAGTTCGGCGACTGGTATCTGGCCATGGCCGCCTATAACTCCGGCCCTGGCAGGGTGCAGGCCGCGGTCAAACGCACGGGCTATGCCGATTTCTGGGAGCTCTACCGCCGCAACGTTCTTCCCAAGGAAACTCGCAACTACGTTCCTATCATCGTGGCCATGACCATCGTCAGCAAGAATCTGTCGCACTACGGTTTTGATGACGTTTCGATGGATAACCCGGTCGCCTTCGACAAAATAACCATCAATTACCCGGTGGACCTGCGGCTGGTGGCTGAGTGCGTAGATGCGACTCCCGCCCAACTTCAGGAAATGAATCCCAGCCTGCTGCGGATGACCACGCCCAGAGTCGGCAGTTTCGAACTTCACCTGCCCGCGGGGACGAAAGATCAGTATCAGACCGCCATCGCCGCCGTCCCGAATGACATGCGGCTCTGGTGGCGCTATCACAAGGTTCAGCCCGGCGACACACTGGCTTCACTCAGCCGTTCCTATCGCGTCACCGCCAAAGCCATCACCACCGCCAATCACCTCGATGATGTGGAACTCGAGGCTGGCGTCAAACTGATCATCCCGGTGGCTGCCGGCAAGCATCCGGTCAGCGACGACGCCACCTACGCCCGCCGGATCACACGTTACAGAGTCCACAGCGGAGACACGGTCCAAACCGTAGCCGAGAACTTCGGAGTATCCGCTCAAATGGTTCGACGCTGGAACGGCCTGCATAACAGCGACAGCCTGCGGGGCAGGAAAGTGCTGGCTCTGCACCTGCCGGTTACGCCCAGCAGCGAACCCTCAACCGCCTCCAAGTCGGCCGCCCATGCCCGGAAGCCCGCGCAAACGGTTAGCAAGGCCCCGGGTGGCAAGTCAGCCAAGACCGCCGGCCAGGAAAGTTCTGAACAAGACACTTCCGGGCAAGCCGCCGTGCTCCGCCACACCGTGAAAAGCGGCGAGACTCTCTACTCGATCGCCACCACCTACAAGACCACCGTCGCCGCCCTCAAGCGCAACAACGGCAATGTCGCCGTCCTCCACCCCGGCATGGTCCTGGTGGTCGAACCCAGCCGGTAGAAGGCTTTCTGTTCCCCTCAGCCAGGTTTCCTGAGGGTGTCTGTAGAATCTTCTTCCATTCCACTGTCTCGTGTGGTAACAGGATAGGTTAGGGCCGCATGACTACGGCCCTTGCAGCCTGCACTAAACGTCGTGCTATAATCGCGCGCCGTTCCAGCACAAGTTTCTGGTGGTCTTTTAATTTCTCGTACCCGGCAGCCTGTCGTGGCGGTTCTTGCGCCAGGAAGCCAAAACAAGATCGGCCACAACAAGATTGGCCAAACAAGACCAGGAGGAGCCATGACTTTTTACGATCCCACTCTCTACGGACGTGATGACGAAGAAGATTTCGGCGACAGCGGCGCCTACAGCGAATCGCTCGAAGAAGATTTCGAAGAGGAAGAGGAGGAGGAAGAAGAAGCCGGCATCGCGGAACCGGCCATGAGTGTGCCGGCACCGACCCCTCCGGCGCCCCCTCCCGCCCCCAAACCCAAACCCCCAGCTCCCGCCGGCGGTGGCGGTGCGCCCAAGAAGCCCGCCCCGAAGAAAAAAGCGCCGGCTAAGAAAAAGCCCGCCAAGAAAAAAGCGGCCAAGAAACCGGCAAAAAAGAAAGCCGCGAAGAAGCCCGCAAAAAAGAAAGCGGCCAGGAAGCCGGCAAAGAAAGCCAAGAAGAAGGCGAAGAAGGGCCGCCGCTAAGCGATTGCTCGAAGACGCAAACCGCGGCTCAAGGGCCGCGGTTTGTTTTGTCTGGTAGTCTGTCGCCAGGTCGGGGTGAGCGCGGTACGCGCTTGCTCGGTACTGGGTACTAGGTACTGCCTACTTCTTCCCCTCAACCGCCGCCCGGCATTTCCCATACAACTCCAGCAAATGCGCCGCGTACTCCTCGGGCTTCGCTGCCGAGCCGGTGCCCTGAAATCCCACGCCGGACGAAGCCGTCCGCCCGTACCCCGTAGTCATCGCCACAAATTTCATCAGATCGAGCGCGATATCTTCATTGCGCCGCGCACTCCCATGCGGAGCTGTCCCTTCATCCATAAGTCCTTCTCCTGAACCGGAAATGTAAGGAAGTCCCTCGTCGTCTTCAAAGTCTTCCTGCATGACGTTCACGACCATTCCGCCTCGATGATAGCAGGGTCAATGCCGTCGGGAGTATCGACCAAACCCAAATTCTTACGGAGAAGACGCTAGCTTCTCAGCCATTACCCGTACGCGCTTGCCGAAGATGGACCCGTGGATCGCGAGCAACGGTCCGATCGCCAGATATACCCACCCCGCCCATCCCGGACTCTTCAACGCCACCAGAAACGACGCGATCCCGATCAGCCCGAGCACAGCGTTCTCCTGCATCGCAGAACGCGTTTCCAGCACTTCCACCGGATTCAACTCCAGATTTCTACGCAGCCTGTAAGCGTGACCGTACATAAGAACAAAAAGCAGAAAGACGGACGCAAATCCGATGGCATAAATGCGCATCAAGACCGAAGCTTCATGCCATCCCAGATTGCCGGTATCGGTCCCCATGATCTCAGCAAACAGCATTGTGAACACAAACTTCAAGGGATACACATAGAACAAAACCAGAAAGAGCAGAACCACGTTCAGGAACACTGTGTAAGGATCTTCCAACCCATAGCGGCGCGAAAATTTATAGTGTGTCCGCCAGATCATCGCCAACTGTGCGAAGCACGCCGCGAACGGCAGAAAGCCGCGCATGTCAGCCATTAGCTCCGCATAGCTGTGCGGAACTTCCAGCGACACCACCAGCAGCGTGATGGCGAAGCCGAAGACCACGTCGCAAAACGCTTCAAGGCGCGTGATCTCGCCCGCGCGCCAGCGGAAATACTCCTCCGGAACGATAGCTGATCGATGCTCAGTCGGTCCGTGGACTTGCACCTCCGGCTGCGCGGTGTTCGGGTTCTCCGTCATGCCGTTGATTGTCCACGCTCAGTAGCCGGTTGGCAATTGAAAATCCACGCGAGCGGTGCGCCGCAGCCGGACCATCAGCCACACCGAAGCCACGAACAGCAACGGAGAAGAATAGAAGCCCGGTGCGGGGCGGGGAAATGTCACGGCCGCTACCGTGTGCCCCAGAATCGAGAACAGCGTGTGGCCGAGACCGTTAAGAAACATGATGAGCGCGTAGACCCATGCGAATGGCCGCAATCCCTGCATCCCCCGCGCCGCCACCGGGGTCAGGCAGAACAGCAGCCCGCAAACCACAACCAGCGCAACCAGCCACTCTCCAAACTGGAACGGAGGCATGGGAAACCAACTCCAGCGCTGCCGCAAAATAGTCACGGTAGGGTTATATACGGCGAGAAAGCCGGTGGAAGCTTCATCCAGAATGTGCAGCGCAAATGCCACGCACAACCCCAGCCACGCGCTGCCAAAACCCGATTCTGAAAGTGCCGCCACTTGTTTCACGACTTCATCCTTCCCACGAATTCTCAACCACCCCTCGGACACTTGGCAATCGAAAATGACCGCTTCCGTGCGCACCGATGGGCCGTGACCAGCCGCCTACCGCGCGACTTCGCTCATCAGCGCCAGCAGGTTTCCCTCAGAATCGCGGAAGAACGTCATCCACAAGTCGTGCGCCTGCATTCGCGCAATCAGGTGCGGCTCGTCCTCGAAATGCACTCCGCTTTCCTTCATTTTGCCGTATGCCCCCTGAATGTCGGGCACGGCAAAATACAGGACCGAGCTGGGATGATCGAACTCCGGCCTCTCAGCCCCGCTCAGCATCAGCCGAACTCCGCCGCAGTCGAAGAATGCCAGCCCCGGCGGCGCTTTGAAAAGCAGCTTCAGCCCCAGCTTGTCCTGGTAGAAGGCCGCCGCGCGCTCTACATCTTTGGCGTTGACGGCGATCTGGCCCAAGTGCGTGATTCCGATTCCCGTTGCAGATGTCATCTCTTAACCTCACAACCATATTAGTTCCTTTCTCATCGGTCTCTGTTCGGTTTTCGTAACAAGCTAAAGCCCTTGGTTGCAAAGTCCTGCCCGGCAATCTATTATTCGCCGCGCAGTCTTCCCCTCATCGAATGTTGAGTCCAGAAGCCGGGATTTCCCGGATCTCGTAGCGAGATTCTTGAGTCCTGACAGGAAAGGAACCGCAAACATGTCGGTAAAGATGCTTGCTGCTGAGCCCGCCGATGCACGAAAGAGCATCACCATAAAGACTGACCCATCCAGAATCGATCCCCTCAAACTGAAGCTCGGCAAACACGCCCCACGACACGACCCGCGGACTCTCCTTTTCGCCACCTACGCTACTGCCGCTCTGCCCGCTCCGCCACCCAGCCTCGATCTGACCACAAAGATGAAGGTCCCCTGGGGAATGATGAATAACACGCAGGTCGGCGACTGTACCTGCGCCGCCGCCGGCCACCTAATGATGGAGTGGACCGCCAATTCGAAATCCAAAATATTCACGCCCTCCGACAAGCAAATCATTGACGCCTACTCCGCCATCACTGGCTACAATCCCAAGACTGGAGCCAACGACAATGGCGCTCAGGAAATCGACGTGCTCAACTACTGGCGGCAGACGGGCATCGCCGGGCACAAGATCACTGCCTTCATAGCCCTCGAGCCCTCAAACACAACCCACATCATGGATGGCACATGGATCTTCGGCGGCTGCTACATCGGATTGGCCCTGCCCAAAAGCGCGCAAGCCCAGACCAGCAACAAGCAGATCTGGTCGGTTCCTCCGGGAGGCACGGGCGGCGACGGCGCACCCGGTTCCTGGGGCGGGCACGCCGTCCCCGTGGTCGCTTACGATGCCCGCAGCCTCACAGTTGTCACCTGGGGTGCCTTGCAAACCATGACCTGGGGCTTCTGGACGGCTTATTGCGATGAGGCCTACGCCATTCTCAGTTCTGATTTTCTCGCGCAGAAAGGCGGCCAACTCGTCTCGCCCGACGGTTTCAATCTGGCGCAGTTGCAGGCGGATCTCGCCGACTTGAAGTGATGTTGCATTGCATGAGCTCGGCCTCCACGAGGCAGGCTCAGTTTTCAGCTAGCTGAGAGGACGTGAGTGACGCATGGGCGCTTTTGGCATCGCTTTCGATATCGTCGTCGTCGGTGCCTTGGCTCTGCCTTCGGTGCTGCTCATCATCCACCTTTTCTTCTCGGACCACGAGAGCAGCCTCAAGATGCTTTTGGGCTGGGTGAGGGACCAGAACCAACCCACGCTGGTCAGCGTCCTGCTGTTCGCCATCGCCTTTCCCATGGGTTCGGCGGTGTCCCGCATCGCACAGGATTTCTTTGATGACGCTGACCTCCACGTGCACATCAACCTTTTCGGATACGAACGTTGGGCCCGGCTTCCCATCGCAACCGAGACCAATATCCGGACAGACGTCTATTGTGACGCCAGGGAACAGATTCTGAAACTAACGCCCAGCGTTCCTTCCACCGGCAAGACTCCACAATTCACCCAATCCGCGTCGCAGGACTCTGCGTGCAAAGACAACGGCGGGCGCCTCGCCATGAAAACCGACGATGTGTGGAAAACAAAACAAGAGTTGGAGGAATTGGCCACGCGCGTTTTTCGCGTCCAGGAAGCGACGCTTCTCCTGGAGGGCACCGATAGTAACGAGAGGCTTCGCCAGTTTCACGATCAGATCGTGGTGCTTCGAGGCGCAGCCTTTAACGGGATGATCGCTTTCTTTTTGTGTTTCTTCTGGTGGTGTGTCCGATTTAAGTCCTGGCTGCGCTGGGCCGCGCCATTGGCTCTTTCTCTTCTTGGGATAAATGCCCTTTACAACCACCTGGTCGAGCGCGCGGCAAGCGATCCGCCCTATATGGAATTCACTCTGCTGGTCTTGGCCGCAGCCGGGTGGCACGTGCTGTGGCCCCGCGCGCCGAAAGTCGCTGTACCTGGTGAGGCTCAACCGCAGGACGGCCGCGGAAGGATTCGGATTGCCTATCTAATCCTGGTCGCGTTCCTCGGCGCCAGTTCTTTCCTGGGATGGTGGTCCACGCAGGTGCTCTACGACCAGCAGGTCTTCTATTCCTATCAAGCCCTGCTTCAGAATCCCAGGGCGTCTCTGCCCCCTGCGAAATAGAATCACAGCGGCTCCTTCGATTCTTACCGGTGCGAGAATGTATTATTCTTGAGGGAGCCACTCTTACCTTGCGCCTGACCCGCCGAAAATTTACGCACTCTGCGTTGCTCGCCGGCGTAGCGGCTGTCACGCCAGTTGGTTTGCTATCGGGCTGCGGTTCGTCGTCGAAGGCGGCGGGCGCCGCAAACTCAGCGTCCCGCGCCAGTTCCCGCGCCAGACAGTTTGACTCTTCTTCCGAGATTCACTTCCCCACGAATTTCTTCTGGGGCACCGCCACCGCCGCTTTTCAGATTGAAGGCGCTTGGAACGAAGACGGCAAAGGCGAATCCATCTGGGACCGCTTCTCTCATACTCCCGGCAAAATCAAGAACGGCGACATCGGCGACGTCACCTGCGACTCCTATCACCGCTGGCGCGAAGACATCGCGCTCATGCGCGCGATGAACCTGAACAGCTACCGCTTTTCCATTTCATGGCCACGCGTTCAACCGAACGGTTCCGGCCCCGCGAATTCCAAAGGCCTCGACTACTACACCCGCATCGTCGACGCCTTGCTCGAAGCCCGCATCCGGCCTTTTGTCACGCTCTATCACTGGGATCTGCCGCAGGCTCTCGAAGATGCAGGCGGCTGGCCCAATCGCGATACAGCTTCCCGCTTCGCCGACTACGTAGAGATGGCAGCGAGCGCTCTCGGCGACCGCGTTTCCGCCTGGTGTCTTTTCAATGAACCTGATGCTTTCACCGAACTAGGCTATCTCGAGGGCACGCACGCTCCCGGACATACCAGCATCCTCGATTTTCTGCGCGCCTCGCATACCGTGAACCTGGCGCAGGGCGCGGGGTTTCGAGCATTGAAGGCAACTTGCCCTGCCGCACGCGTTGGAACCGCGTTCAGCATGTCGCCCTGCGAGCCCGCCACTGACTCCGAACCGGACCATCGCGCCGCCGAACGCTGCCACGCCATCACCAACCTGTGGTTTCTCGAGCCGGCGCTGAAGGGACGCTATCCCGAAGCTCTGGCGTTTCTTCCAGAAACTGCGATGCGCATCAAGTCCGGCGACCTCGACAAGATGCGCGCCCCGCTCGATTTCATCGGCATCAATCTCTACTACCGCACCATCGCATCGGCCCCCGGCACGATGGAGCGGCTCTCCCACGCGCAGCAGTGGCTCTTCCCGGTAAAGATGGGCAACGGCCAGCAGGGCCCGAAGACCGACCTTGGATGGGAGGTTTGGCCGCAGGCGCTCTACGACATGGTCACGCGCATCAGCCGCGACTTCAACCGTCCGCAGATTGAAATCACCGAGAGCGGATGCGCCTACAACGACGGCCCCGACGCGAGCGGCGTGATTCACGACACTCGCCGCATTCAGTATCATCGCCAGTATCTGCAAGCGCTAGCCCAGGCCATCGCCGATGGCGCCGACGTTCGCGGCTATCACGCCTGGACTCTGCTCGACAACTTCGAGTGGGCCGAAGGTTTCCGTCCGCGCTTCGGCCTCGCCTACGTGGATTTCAAAACCCAGCAGCGCACCATCAAAGATTCAGGAAGATGGTATGCGAAGGTGGCGGCTGAGAACCGAGTTCCCCAACAATCCCCACAATCACCCTAGCTTCTTGTTCAGCAGTTCATTCACCAATTGCGGATTTGCCTGGCCTTTGGACGCCTTCATCACCTGGCCCACGAAGAATCCCAGCATAGTCTTCTTACCGGCGCGGTATTGTTCAACCTGTCTGGGATTTGCAGCCACGACTTCGTCAATGATCTTCTCCAGCGCGGATGTGTCGGAAGACTGATGCGGACACCCTTCTTCCTCATAGACCGCAGGGAAGTCTTTGTTGCGTTCGAAGCTGAGGTCGTACAGGTCCTTGAGCATCTTGCCGGAGATCGCGCCGCTCTCAACCAGATCGGCAGACTCCGCCACACCGTTCATCGAAATCGGAGACTGCTCAATCCCGGCGCCCCGAGCCTTGAGCCGCCCCATCAGCTCACTCTGGACTAAGTTTGCCACGCGCTTGGGATTCTTCGCCGCCTTCGCGGCGGCCTCAAACTGATCGGCCAGCGACTTCGAAACCGTCAGCACCTGCGCGTCATATTCCGTCACCCCAAAATCACTTACGAACCGCGCGCGGCGCGCTTCCGGCAACTCGGGCAAAGTCCGCGCTATCTCCGCTTTCCACTTCTCGTCCACTACCAGCGGTAGCAGATCAGGCTCGGGAAAATAGCGGTAGTCGTGCGCCTGCTCTTTCGAGCGCATGCTGTAGGTCTTGCCTTCGTGGGAGTTGTAGAGGCGAGTCTCCTGCACGATCTTGCCGCCGCCTTCGATCACTTCGATCTGCCGCGCGATCTCGTAGTCCAGCGCTTCGCGGATGAAGCGGAACGAGTTCACGTTCTTGATTTCAGCTTTCGTGCCCAACTCCTTCCGCCCGCGCAGGCGCACGCTGACGTTGGCGTCGCAGCGCAGCGATCCCTCTTCCATATTGCAGTCGCTCACGCCGGTATAGAGAATGATCTCCTTCAGCCGCGTCAGGTACTCGTAAGCCTCGTCGGGCGTGGCAATGTCAGGCTCGCTGACAATCTCGATCAGCGGCACACCAGTGCGGTTCAGGTCGATCGCAGTCTTCTCGTCGGAGTCGGGAAAGCCCTCGTGCAGGCTCTTACCCGCGTCTTCTTCGAGATGCACGCGAGTGATGCCGATTTTCTTTACCCTGTGGTCCCCTGTGCCCCCTTTGTTTAAGGTTTGTACTTCGATAAATCCATGCTCAGCCAGTGGCTTGTCATACTGCGAAATCTGGTAGCCCTTGGGCAGGTCAGGATAGAAATAATTCTTGCGCGCGAAAATCGAAGTCTCATTGACACGGCAGTTCAGCGCCATCGCCGCCAGCGTGGCAAACTCAACCGCCTTCCGATTCAACACCGGCAAGGCACCGGGCATGCCGAGGCAGACGGGACAAACATTCGTGTTAGGAGGAGCGCCGAAGCGCGTGGAGCACGAGCAGAATATCTTCGACTCAGTCAGAAGCTGAACGTGAACTTCGAGTCCGATGACGGGCTCGTAAGCGGCAGAAGCGGCGACGGAGGTGTCAGCGGTGATTGACATGTTGGGTGATTATTACACGCACACGAGCCGAGTTCTCCAACGTCTGGAATTTCCTTGACTTCCTTCCCAGAAGCTGCAATCCTATCTCTCTAGGCATTGGGCCTTTGACACTTGAATAGCAATGAGATAACTTCCGTGAATGCAATATTTTAAGATCCGGGCACCTGAATTTGCCGGCATTCCGCGATTGCGTGACCCCTAAGTCCTTTGAACGGAGTATTTTGCAAGCAAGTCTTTTGCTCCCAATATTCTAGCCGGATTCGCGGGATACCCCAAGGCGCTAAGTAGTTGATTCCAGAGATTTTACGCACATCGATCCGTTATTTTTTTGATCCAGATCGCGGCCATCGGCCGACGTAGGGGAGGAAGTCCAAAGCCCCAACCGTTCGACTTCCTTACGCCCTAGTCAACCTACAGTAGACACGATTCGACTCTACGGTTTCTAACCAATTCAACATCTGTGTTCATTGTGGTCTGCTGAGGCATGGCAGCGCCCTTCGGATGCTCGCTGCGGATTCGATCTGCCGCGAAGATGGACTGTTGAGGAGGTACGCAGATGAAGACGTTTCGAATCCTTACCGTATTGTTCGGGCTGGCACTCTTGCCTGCCTATTTTCCGCTAGCTCATGCCGATCAATGGGACAAGGCCACCAAGATAACTTTCAGCGAGCCAGTAGAGGTACCGGGCAGAGTCTTGCCCCCGGGCACCTACACATTCAAGTTGCTGAACAGCGACTCCGATCGCCACATCGTGCAAATCTTTAATGAAGACCAAACTTCGCTGATCACAACCATCCTGGCGGTTCCCAACGAGCGCCTGGAACCGGCGGGTAAGACTATCCTCACGTACGACGAGCGTCCCGGTGACCGGCCGATGGCGTTGGCGGCATGGTTTTATCCAGGAGATACTTTCGGACAGGAATTCGTGTATCCGAAGTGGGATGCCGCACGGCTTTCACGTTTGAATAAGAGAGAAGTTCCTTCCATGGAATTGGAAGAGGCTCAAAACCAGACTCCGGCCGGGGAGCCGAATCCAAAACCGAGCAGTCCGCCCGCTGCGGCAAGTCAGGCGCCGTCTCCTTCCGCCAGCCCCGTTCCGAACGCGGCGAACACTCAGGTTGCGCAGAACAAAGCTGAACTGCCTCACACCGCTAGCCTGCTTCCTTTGGTTGGGTTAATTGGAGTCACCTTGCTGGGTGTGGCCGTAGTTCTGCGTCTGGCACTACGTACCTGATCTTTCCTCGAGGACCAGGTGTCCGTGCGCGGACACCAGGTCCTCGCAACGACACCCATTGTGAGGCGGGACACGTTGGGCATACGGACATCAAACGGCTCAAACACGCTTGGACACCGGTTCACGAGGTACGTCGAATACGTTTGCTGGTCGGCGGGTGTATTGGCGATCACGTGGGTTGCGTCAGCATCCTGGTCCTCGGTTTCGTATCAGACTCAGCAAGCGAAGCGGCTCGAAATCCTGCGGCAAAGTCCTGCCGAACCGCGGATGGCGCGGCCAGGCGATCCTTTCGGGGAAATCTCAATTCCTCGCCTTGGACTCTCAGCGATCGTTGCAGAGGGGGTCGACGAGAGCACGTTGCGCCACGCGGTCGGGCACTTTCCGGAAAGTTCGACTCCGGAAGGTGGTGGCACTGTTGTTCTCGCAGGTCATCGCGAGACATTTTTTCGGGGTCTAGCCCACGTCCGACTCCATGATCTGGTTAAGTTGGAGACACCGCACGGAAAATACTTATACGAAGTCGTGAGCACTGCTGTCGTCGGCCCTCAGCACGTCGAACTGGTCGAGTCTTCTCCGCAGTCAGATCTCACCCTGGTGACGTGTTTCCCGTTTCGTTACATCGGACGAGCGCCCCAAAGATTCATCGTCCAGGCAGTTCAGATTCCGAGCGAGTGAGAGCGGGTGTCAGGGGGAGACTCAGAACACCTGGGTCTTCACCACCTTCCCATTCTCAAAGCGGACGACCCAGCGGTGGCCGTTTTTCAGGTAGAACCAGGTTTCCTTCAGGCTGGTGGCGTCGATGTCGTCCACTTTTTTCTGGTCGGGATCGCCGAAGCTCATGAGAACCATTTCGTAGGTCATGTTCTCGACCACGGTGTGGGCTTCGATGGCGGAGCGCAGATCGGCGGGCATTTCTTTTTCTGAGAGCTTCTGCTCGATGCGGCTCACGTCCAGCAGTCTGGACATGAATCGCAGCATGTTTTGAGGAGCGATGTCGGTGTCGTTGAGATCTTTCTGATACTTCAGGTTCAGGCGCGAGCCTCCGGCGCGTTTGTAGGACGCGCCGACTTTGTTGGCATGATTGCTGCCGCGGCGCCCTTCGCCGCCGCCTTCGAGATGGATCTCGATTTTGTCGCTGTCGATCTTGACGTTGGTGATGGTGACCCACTCCTCGCGCTCCACGCCCACACCCTTGGCCTTGAGCCACTTGGTCATCTCTTCCAAGTCAACGCCGCGTTCATCGCATCGCTTGTTCGAGAGAGGGATATAGTAGACATCCACACCATCTTTGTAGGCCGGCAGATCGACCAGAGCTTTCACGTCCTTGCCCAGCAACAGCGTGTTCAATTGGTCCTGCGCGGCTTTCGAGGTGGAGGCTTGCGCCGCCATCCACGACCCCAATACGAGGCCGGTTAACGCGGCCCAGAAAATCCATCTCCTCATCATGGTCATGCCTACGGTATTCTCTTGTGTCGGCTTCCTGCCGGCCTAAACAAGACTCAGCCCGGCAAGGAATGATGGGGCAGGGACCGATCTGTGTAAATGGCTCTTGAGTGCTAGTGCGTCGGCGCTGTAAGGCTCTCGTGGATACCCCGCCCGCCAAAGGCCTGTGTCAAAGTTCTAATTCGGCTTCTGCGGCGGGTTCAGGGATTTCTCCAGTTCAATCTCGAAGTAAAACAGCTCTTTGCCTTTGACGTCGTTGACGCCGGTGACGTCGACGTGCGCGCCGGCTATGGGCGTTGCGATGTCGCCGACGTCGAAGAAGAGGAATCCGGATTGCGTGGTGTGGGGCTCGACGGCCCGGGCGGCGAATTGCGAGGATTCGATCTCGTCCATCTCTTTCTTGCTGATGGTGCCCTTCACCTTTTTGCGCGGGATGGGAATGGGCAGCGGGTTTACGCCGGGGTTGGTATTGGCCTGGGGATTCGTCAGGCGGCGCGCGATGTCGTCGGTAGAAATGGGCGTGAACTTGGTGCGGTTGGCGGTGGTGAGCGTGACTTGCATGTTGGCAATGGAGACGGGCTGGCCGCCATCGTTGGTGACGACGAAGAAGATGGGAAGGAATCCGTGCTCGTGGAAGTCAACGGAGAATATCTTTGCTTTGTCAGGAGTGTCGTAGGGGTCGGCCGCGATGGCGACTTTCTCGTCAGCGTGGTCGTCGTGCGCGGGATAGCTCTTTGCTTGCTGAGCTGCGGGTTTGACGAAGTCTTTGGCGGCGAGGCACAGCGCAAACGCGGCAACGGCGCTTAAGACAATCAGCACGCGGGAATTACTCTGCTTCAACACCGGTTGCATGCCTCCGATTATAGAGGCAAACGCGGTCTCCTTCCCTGCCCAGAGTTTGTTTAGAATGGCTGCACTTGATCACATCTCTCTACAGCTTTCTCTACAGCGTGACGCTGGCGGCGGGGATGTTGGTGAGCCTGCCCTACTGGCTCTTTCAGATGGCGCGCCATGGCAAGTACCGCAAGAGCCTGGCGGAGAGGCTGGGCCGGGTGCCTGCGCGGCTTGCGTTGCCGGGAGAACAAGACCGGGTGATCTGGGTGCACGCGGTTTCCGTGGGAGAGGTGCTTGCGGTTGAGGGCTTGGTCGAAGAGCTTCGCCGCCGCTGGCCTAGGCATAGGATATTTGTCTCCGCCACAACCGACGCTGGCCAGGCGCTCGCCCGCCAGCGGTTTGGCGAGGCGAACGTGTTTTATTTTCCCATGGACTTCGTATTCGCCATCCGTCCTTATCTGCGCGCGCTGCGTCCGCAGATGGTGGTAATTGCGGAGACTGAGTTCTGGCCCAACTTCATTCGACTGACGCATGCCAGCGGGGCTCGGATTGCGGTGGTGAACGCTCGCATCTCAGACCGCTCGCTGCCGAGATACCAGCGCTTCCGCGGATTGCTCCGCAGGCTGTTGGGAAATGTGGACTTGTTCCTGGCACAGACACCCGCGGACGCGGCGCGGCTACAAGACATTGGAGCGGGCCCGGAGCGCGTGCGGGTTACGGGCAATCTTAAGTTCGATATCCCGGCGCCAGCGCCGCCGGAGATCGTGGACAGCTTGCGAAAGTCGATCGCTGAAGCCAGTGCCGGGCCGGTGCTGGTCTGCGGCAGTACCGTCGATGGTGAAGAGCCGCTGCTGCTGAAGGCGTTTGAGAATCTGCTGGCGAAGCATCCGCGGGCGGTGATGATTCTCGCGCCGCGGCATCCGGAACGCTTCCCCGCGGTGGCGGGGCTTCTCGGCCAGATGTCGATTCGCTTCTGGCGACGCTCCGCGTGGAATGGGGAGGCGCTCACCGGTGGAGTGCTGCTGCTGGATACAATCGGGGAGTTGGCTGCTCTTTATGCCCTCGCGGACATTGCGTTTGTGGGCGGAAGCCTGGTGCCGCGCGGAGGACACAACATCATTGAACCCGCGCAGTATGGTGTGGCTACGGTCGTTGGGAATCATACCGAGAACTTTCGCGACATTGTGGGCTTGTTTCAGAGCCGGGACGCGGTGCGGATTGTTGGGCCGGCGGAACTGCCGCTGGTGCTGATGGAGTTGCTGGCCAACGATGCGGAGCGCATCGCGCTGGGACGGCGCGCTGCGGAAACCATGCGGTCACAGGTCGGAGCGACGGCACGTACCGCCGATGCGCTGGAGGAGTTGCTGGCGCAGCCATGAACTGGAATCCTCTGTCAGCGTTGTACGGCGGGGTGGTGGGGGGGCGCAACGCGCTCTATGACAGTGGCTGGTGGCGCTCGCGGGCGCTGCAAGGACCCGTGATCAGCGTGGGGAATCTTTCGACGGGAGGCTCGGGGAAAACTCCGTTCGTCATTCTGTTGGGCGAGTTGCTCAAGGCGCGCGGGATTCGCTTCGATGTGCTTTCGCGCGGCTACGGACGCACGACTCGCGGCGTGCTGCTGGTTGAGCCCGGAGGCTTGCCTCGGGATTTCGGCGATGAGCCTTTGCTGATTGCTCGGCGGCTACAGGCGCCGGTGATCATCGGGGAAGATCGTTATGAAGCTGGGCGGTTAGCCGAGGCGCGGTTCGGGCCGCAGATGCATTTGCTGGATGATGGGTTTCAGCATCGCGGGCTGGCGCGCGATTTCGACATCGTGCTGGTGACTCCCGATGATGCGCGCGATCGACTGCTTCCCGGGGGGCGCTTGCGGGAGCCTTTGCGATCTCTCGAGCGAGCGGATGCGGTGGTGCTGGCTAGTGGCGCTTCGCCGGAATCGTTTCCGGTCGCGGGCAAGATAGTGTGGCGGGTGCGGCGGGGCATTATTCCGCAGAACGTTCCGCCTCGGCCGATTGTTTTCTGCGGTATTGCACGGCCGCAGAATTTTCTGCTGCAGTTGCGGGCTGCGGGCGTTGATCCCGCGGCCGAGGCATTTTTCCGCGATCATCACTCCTACACGGAAAAAGACATCCACGACTTGCTACAACTTCGAGAGCGAAGCGAGGCTGGCGGCTTTGTCACCACTGAGAAAGATGCTGTGAACCTGGGTGGCTATCTGGATGCTCTCGCGCCGCTGGCGGTCGTCCCGGTCAAGATGGAACTGACGGACGCGGCTAACGCTGTAGATACCATGCTGCGCGCGATAGAGGGGCGACGGCGGCGCTCGTGAGAAAATGCCGGAGGGCAAGTGGTCAGTGATTAGTGGTCAGTGGTCAGCAAGCTCCCTCGGGTTTTACTGACCACTGGACACTGATCACTGGTGTCGCGATTACAAGAACAATCTGATGACGAAACATTTGAAGGAAGTCGAGCGGCTGCAGAAGATTGTCGAAGCGTTCCCCAAGGTCACTATCACAGTGCTGGGGGACCTGGTGGCCGACGAATTCGTGTATGGGGAAATCTCGCGCGTGTCGCGCGAGGCTCCGGTGCTCATTCTGAAGCATCGGGAACGCACTGTGGTGCCGGGCGGCGGGGCCAACGCCGTCAACAATCTGGCCGACCTAGGGGTGAATGTGCTGCCAGTGGGCGCGATTGGAGACGACGAGCCCGGGCGGCTGCTGGTGAAGTATTTTCGCCACAAGCGCATTCCGGTCAGCGGCGTGTTGAAGGACAAGTCGTATACGACGGTTACGAAGACGCGCATTCTTGCTGGCATGACGCATAACTCGCGACAGCAGGTGGTGCGGGTGGATCGCGAGCCGGAGAATCCTCCGAACCAGCATTTGACTCGCGAGTTGTTTCTGGCGGCGCGAGAGTATCTGCGGGCCTCGGATGCCCTGCTGGTTTCGGACTACGGTTATGGATCGGCGACTCCGGCGATCGTGAATGCCCTGCGCCAAGCGGGACGGCGAAGAGTTGTGCTGGTGCCCTTGATTCTTGATTCGCGATACCGGCTGCTGGAATATTCTGGGGCCACGGCCGCGACTCCCAATGAGCCAGAAGTGGAAGCGGCGCTGGGCGTTCGCATTGGGCAGGACTGGAAGAAGCTGAGTGGAGCTGGGCAACAAATTATGGAACGGATGAAGTTGCAGTCGCTGGTTATCACGCGCGGCCGCGACGGCATGGCCGCGTTTGATCAGGGGCGAGAGCCGGTGGACATTCCGATATTTGGGTCGGACGAAGTTGCAGACGTGACGGGGGCGGGCGATACCGTGATCGCGGCGTTCAGCGCGGCGTTGGCCGCCGGGGCCACCAGCGAAGAGGCAGCGCAGTTGGCCAACTATGCGGGCGGAATTGTGGTGATGAAGCGGGGCACGGCTACGGTTTCTCGCGAGGAACTGTTGCGCGCGATTGAGCAGGCTCCGCCGGAGACTAGAGCGCACCAAAGCCTTTAACCACAGAGGACACAGGGGATCGCAGGGTAAAACATCTTTCTTACAAAGTGACGAACGAAGGAAAAATCCTGAGTCGCAGCGAGTTGCGCCAGCGCGTGGAGCAGTGGCGGCGGGCCGGCGAACGCATCATTTTGGGCAATGGGAATTTTGATCTGCTGCATGTGGGGCACGTACGCTATCTGCGGGGTGCGAAGGCATTGGGCGGGAAGCTTGTGGTCGCCATCAATTCTGACGAATCGGTGCGGGCGCTTAAGGGCGAGGGGCGTCCGGTGATGCCGGCGGGGGAGCGCGCCGAAATTGTTGCGGCGCTCGCGGACGTGGATGCGGTGGTGATTTTTCCTGAGCTCGATGTCCGCGCCTTGATTCGCGAGATTCGTCCGGATATTCAGGCCAAGGGTACTGACTACACGGTGGATTCCGTTCCGGAGCGCGATGCGGTTGCGGAGGTTGGCGGACGCGTGGCGATTGTCGGGGATGCGAAGAATCATTCCACCAGCGAGGTCATTCGCTCGCGGCTGGGGATCAGGCCTTGAGTTCCGAGACGGCTGGTCTTCCTATTACTTCTGAAAGAAAGATCGGGCGCCTGCTGATCGTGCGGCTCAGCGCCATGGGAGACGTGATTCATACGCTGCCCGCGGTGCACGCGCTGCGGGATGCATTTCCCCATGCGCACATCGGCTGGCTGATTGAGGAGCGATGGGCCGAACTGTTGTGCGCGCCAGGAGCCTCGTGGAGGGGCGCGCGGTCTGCGTTGCGGCCGCTGGTCGATGAGGTGCATGCCGTGAATCTGAAGGCTTGGGGGAAGTCTCCGTTTTCGATTTCGACTTTGCAGCGCGCCGCCATGGTTTGGAACGATGTGAGGGACGCGAGCTACGACGCTGCGGTGGATCTGCAGGGGGCGATGCGGTCGGCGGTGCTGGCGCGGTTGTCGGGGGCGCGTGTGGTTTATGGGCCGGCTGAGCCGCGAGAAGCCCCAGCTAGCTTGTGGTATACGCGGAAGGTGGTTACGCATGGCAGGCATGTGATTGAACAGAATCTTTCGGTTGCGGAAGGGTTGTGGGAAACCCCGAAAGGTTCGCCGCCGGATGTTTGCCACGACTTTCCTTGCGATCGGCAGGCTGAGGCGCGAATCGGAGAGCGGCTTGCGGCATATGGGGTCGGCGAGTTTGCCATTCTAAATCCGGGGGCGGGATGGGGGGCGAAGCGATGGCCGGCGGAGCGGTATGCCGAAGTGGCTCGCAGGCTTGCGGAGAGGGGCGTGCGTTCGATTCTTAATTACGGCCCAGGCGAGGAACAGTTGGTGCGCAGGGCGGAGTCCGCGAGTGGAGGCACCGCGCGAGCGATGAGCTGTACGGTCACGGAACTGATTGCGTTGACGCGGCGGGCGCAGCTGTTTGTTGGCGGCGATACCGGGCCGCTGCATCTGGCGGCGGCGTTGCGGGTTCCGGTGGTGGCGATTTATGGGCCTACAGATCCGGCGCGCAATGGGCCTTATGGGACGCGGAGCATTGTCCTGCGCAGTGTGGAGAGCGTTACTTCGCATGCTCGGCGTGCGGAGGCAGAGGTCGGGATGTTGGGGATTGGGAGTGGGGCGGTGGTGGCGGCAGCTGACGAGCTGCTGGGCCACGTTGGATAACGGTTGGGGCGGCCCGGCTCGTCCGGCGTCGGAATTGGAAGGGGCAAGAGCGACTTGGCGTACACGGGCGTGGGCGAGGACGCCGCCGGGACGGCGGCGCTACGAAGTCGATGACCCAATGGTCACAAATCGCGCGGCGGATTCGGGTACCGCTGGGGTTTCTGTTTGCCGTGCTTTATTTCTGGCTGGCGCGGCCATCGTGGCGGTCGTTGATGCTGGGCGCGATTGTCGTGGGGCCGGGGCTTCTGGTCCGGGCGCTCGCTTCGGGGCATGTGCGCAAGAACGAGGCGCTGGCGACTTCCGGGCCTTATGCTTATACGCGCAATCCACTTTATTTGGGGTCGCTGGTGATGGGGCTGGGATTTTGTGTTGCGGCGCGCAGTTGGTGGGTGGGCGTGGCGCTGGTTGTGATGTTTCTTGCCATATATTTGCCTGTGATTCGCGATGAAGAAGGGTTCTTGCGGCGGACGTTTCCGGGGTTTGAGGAATATGCGCGGCGGGTGCCGAGGATGTTGCCTAAACTCACTCTGCCTTCAGCGGACAGCAAAGGTCCGGCGGGATTTTCGTGGGAATTGTATTTGAAGCATCGTGAGTACAACGCGTTGCTGGGGGCGTTGGGGATGATGGCGGCGTTGATTGTTAAGATGACGATGTTTCGGGGTTAGGGCTTACGCGGCCTGAGAAGGCCTTCAGATGAGACCTTTGCGGACCTTCATAAGAAAATCTTCAGCATCAGCACGCGCCTTCTCCATGAACTTTTGATCGCGGCCGTGCTCAATTTCCATCTCATGAAGAACAAGTTCTACTGCGACCTTCGGTTTGTATCCCCGCTTTATGAGCGTACGAGCACTGTCCGCGAAAAGCGTATCAACATTCCGTTTAGTTGCCTCGTGCGCCGGAGAAAAACTGGCTTCAGCATCACACTTATGGTCGCGAAATTTTGCGGCGGCCAGGCGGTCGTATGCGGCCATTGCCTCTTCTCCGGCAAGGAGCGTGGGGACAGGGAATTTCCATCTGCAATTCGAGCAGGCCCAGCCGCCGGAATCGCCCTGGACTCGGAACAACGAGCGCTCCATATTTACGACCTCAAAGCATTGCGCGAACACTGGCATGTTCGCGCCGCTCGGGATGATGCGTTTTCGGGGCCCTACTTCTTCGCTACTAACTCCCTGGCGCGGCTGAGTTCCGGCCTTGTGGAGTTTGATCCGTCGCAGACTTTCAATAGCAGGGCGTAGTATTCGGTGGCGTCGGCCTGTTTGCCGGCGGCTTCGGCGGCGCGGGCTGCGCCGTAGAGAGCATCGAAGCGGTTGGGATGCAGCTTCAGGTCGGTCTGATATTCCGTGAGCGCCTGCTGCGGACGCTTGGCTTCGAGCAGGATATCGGCGATCATTTCGCGGGCGGGAGCGCCGTCCGGTTCATCAC
Organism: Candidatus Dormiibacterota bacterium; assembly: GCA_035566655.1. Lineage (GTDB taxonomy): Bacteria > Acidobacteriota > Terriglobia > Terriglobales > Acidobacteriaceae > Sulfotelmatobacter. The sequence continues at coordinate 78,215 of DATMQT010000057.1, read as the reverse complement.
CAACCGCATCCTCTTTGTCCGCGATCGGACGGAGTACTTCGACGGCGTCATCGTACTTGCCCTCGGCGAAGGAAAGCCAGGCCTGGGCTTCTTTGCGATCGCCTTCGACGGCTTCGGCAAATTCTGATTTCTCGGCCACGCGCTTTTTGTAAATACGCTCAATCTCGGAGATGTCCTTGCGAACGGCGTCGGGATGGTGCAAATGCGCCGAGCCGATGGCGCGGGCCCAGAAGATCACCGAGTATTCCGCTGTGCCTGCGACCTCGGTGGGAGGGATCGCGGCCGCGGCCGCCCAGTCATGCATTTCGATGGGATAGAGCGCGGTAAGGTGAGACAGCGTCGCGGCATGCGGGTCGTAGCCCTTGCCGTACATATCATCTTTCTTGTTGGGCATGGCGCGGATTTCTTCGATCAAGGCTTTGGCGTCGGATTCGCGGCCGCTTTGCATGTAGGCGTAGAAGAGGAAATCCATGGCATGGAACTGGTGGCCTTCGCCGCCCATGCCCATGGCAGCAGTTTTGCGTGTGGCGGCGACGGAGGCGAGGTTGGAGGTGATGTCGTCCTGCCAGAGGCCGACGCGGGCGAAGATGTGTGACGGCATATGAAGGGCGTGTGGAGACGCGGGCGCGATTTGCGCGTAGCGGCGGGCCGCGGGCAGGCCGAGTTGCGCGAGTTGCGGCTTGTCGTAGCTGTGGATCAGATAGTGCGCTACGCCGGGATGGTCGGGCTCGATGGTGAAGAGCTTTTCCAGAATTGCCGCGGCTTGCTTGCGGTTGGCGAAGGTGGCGTCGTCGTGCGGTTCGGAGGCTAGCAGAGAGAGCGCGTAGAAGGCTGCGGCTTCGTGGTCGTCGGGGTAGGTCTCGTAGACTTTTTTCATCGCGTCGGAGTAGGCCTGGGCGCGGGCTTCGTGTTTCAGTTTCTTAGAGTCGCTGTAGAAAGCGGCGATGGCGGCGATGTAAGCCTTTTCGCGCGGAGTGGCGGGGCCGTCGGTAGTTTTCGCCTGGTGGACTTCGTCGAGCCCACGTTGGACGACCTTGGCATCCGGGTTGTTCCAGAGTTGGTGCCACAGGCTCATGGCTACTCCCCAATGCGCCATGGCACACCTTGGATCATCGGTGGCGATGTGCTGGAATTCCTTCTCGGCTTCTTCGTACCAGAAGGAGTGCAGCAGGGCTACGCCGCGCTCGAAGGGCTTCTGGACGTCAGGTGCGCATGAAACTGGGAAGATGACTGTGCCCAGTTGAACCGCCGTCAGGTCTTCGTGGTGATGGTGGTTTTTGTCGTCGTCACCGACGGCTGTAAGTGTGAGCAGTAGAGAGGAAAAGAGCAGCAAGCATGCGATATGTTTCATAGAAACCCCACAGGATGGGAGTTTAGATGCGCGGCGGGCGGGGGTCAAACGGGTACCTCAGGGGCTAAACGCCAGCGGGTTCCAAGTGGCTTCAAGGCAGGCCTGGAAGGCCTGCCCTGCTCCTCGCTTCGCTTGGCTGGACAGCCGAGGCGGCCGTCCCTACGTGAGCAACCTAGTTTCTAACTGACTCCTGAATCTTTACCACCTGCGGCTTTGGCCCGGCGCCCGTTGCCACTAGCTCCATTTCGTCGGAGCGGTCTTCGTCTACAGGAGTCAACGCGATGTCAGTGTAGTTGCGCGCGTCGGGATCGCGCTTGAGGCGGCGCCGGAATCCGCCGTAGCGCCAGACCAGCGCTGCCAGCTTGACGTGCTTGCTTAGCAGGTCGAAGACATAGTGCGGATAGAACGCCCACGGGCTCTCGACCGGGAGCGTGGGGCGGCGGTCTTTTCGGTACTTGCGGCGCAGGTAGCCGCCCTCGAGCGGATCGATCTTTTCCAGCGCCACCATGGCGTAATACCAGAGCAGCAGGAATGTCATGTTACCGGCGTTGCTGTCGGTGGCCACGGAGCGGCGCATCACCGTCTCTAGGTGCTCGGGAGAATAAAAGGCAGCCCAGGAATCGTGATAGAGCTTCTGCCACTGCTGCGGCGACATGGTGGAGTGCGTTGTGGTGACGTGTTCGAGGTCGTATTTGTTCAGATCGGGGTCGAGATATGCGCCCGCCTTGTGGAGCTTTTGATGATCTTCGGAGCCGGGCAGCGGGGTGAGGCAGTGCGGCTCCAGGAGATCGATCGGTAGCTCACGTTGGATGATCTCGATGTCGCGCAAGACTTTCTCCGGCGTGTCGGAAGGGAAGCCGATAATGTATCCGGCGAAAATCGTGGCGCCGGCTTTTTTCCATTCGAGCAACATCTTGCGATACTCGGCTACTTTGTTCTGCTTTTTTCTAGCTCCGAGTAGAGCGTCGGGATTGATGCTTTCGAGGCCGATGAAGACACGCGCCACTCCGGCGCGGCCCGCCTTTTCGATGAAATGAGGTAGGCGGTGGCACATGGTATCGACCTGGATCACGAACTTGATGTTCAGGTGCTGCTGCTCGCGCATAGCGATGAGGCGATCGAAAACTTTTTCCCAGTCGGTGTTGCGGGCGAAATTGTCGTCGGTGATGAAGAAGCGGTTGATGCCCTGGGCCAGGTTGCTGCGGACGATCTGCTCGATATCGTCGGCGGAGCGGCGGCGGGACTTGCGTCCCTGAACGTTGATGATGGTGCAGAAGGAACACAGGAAGGGGCAGCCGCGGCCGGCGTCGAAGGTGGTGATCTTGCCGCCAGTACGCTTCACGCGGTGGGCAGGAAGAATCGGCATCGGGACACCATCGAGCGACGGGAGGTCGTCCATGTAGTTGTAGAGAGGCTTCAGGGTGCCGTTCCAGGCGTCGCGAAGAACCAGGTCGAGACGGCCTTCGGCTTCGCCGGCGAAGAGCGAGATGCCGAGGTCCATGGCCTCTTTGAGTTCGGACGGTAGCTCGGGCAACATCGAGAGGCAGCCGGAGACGTGAAAGCCGCCGATACATACCGGAACGCCGGCCGCGCGCAGGGGGCGCGCTAAGTCCATCGCATGAGGAAATTGATTGGACTGTACTCCGACCATGGCGACCATACCGCGTCCGCCGCGGAGTTGGCGCGCGATACGCTCCGGCTTAATGCGGGTATTGGTTTCGTCGAAGGCGCTGACTTCAATCTCGACGTCGTCGCCGAGCACGCGGCGATCTCTGCAATCCAGGGCCAAGCCGTTGAGCACGGCGAGAGTATTCGAGGGGATGGCAGAACGGAACCACTGGATGACGTAGCCATCGTCGTCGTAGTGCGACGGCTTGATCAGCACCAGCGAGAATCGTTTCGACGCCTGCCATGTCGAACCCATGCAATCCCTTCCAGTTGAGGAACGACTTAGCAGGAGAATATCACGGGCGGGAGGGATAACCAGGAGCCGAGTCGATTCCGTGGGGGGACAAGCGAGGGTAGGCTGGCCTACGGAGTTCCTTTCTGGTACACTTCGCGGCGATCGGGCTTGGGCCGCGCCAATGGGGGGCCACTTGGCGTGTGTTTGATCGCTCTGGCAAGAAAACGCCAGAGGTAATCCGCGCAGACAAATCGCTTTGCCCAGCCCGCAGGGAGTAGCCATGGATGTGCACCCTGGGCCAGAGAAGAGTCGAGTTCGTGCGGTAAAGTTCGCCGAGTTGGATCCCATCCGGCGAGCTCTCCAGGAAAACGAAGACTGGTTTCAAGATCTGGTCGAACACAGTCAGGATCTGCTGTGCATCCACGATCTTGAAGGCCGGCTGCTATTGGTGAATCCCGCCCCGGCGCGGGTGCTCGGTTACTGCGTTGAAGAGATTCTCCAGATCCCAATGCGCGAGCTGATTGCCCCCGAGTTCCGCCCTCAATTCGATGCTTACCTGAGGCAGATCGAGCGCACTGGCGAGTCGCGCGGCTTCCTGGCTGTGATGACGCGGTCGGGAGAGCGGCGCATCTGGGAATACCACAACACCCTGCGAGCCGAAGGTGTGGAATCTCCGATTGTGCGTGGCATAGCCCACGACGTCACCGAACAAAAGCTTGCGGAGAAGCTGGCCCGCGAGGCCAGCGAACTCAATCGTCAGATCATTGCCAGCGCCAGCGAGGGAGTCGTGGTCTACGACCGCAACTTGCGTTGCCTGGCTTGGAATCCGGCCATGGAGAAACTGACGGGGATGCCCGCTGGCTCCGCGCTGGGCAGGCCGTACCACGAGCTGATTCCTCCCGAGTTGAAAGCGCATGATCCCGAAACGCAGCTGAACCGGGCGCTGCAGGGAGAAACGGTTCGCGTGCCGGACGAGAGGATTTCTGCTGCCGGAGGCCCTCCCCGATGGATCGCCACCCGTAAGTGCCCGCTGCGCAATGCAGAGGGCGAGATCACCGGCGTCATGGTGACCCTGCGGGACATCACGGAACGCATGCAGTCAGAAGAGTCGCTGCGGCGCAACGAAGAGAGTTACCGCCTGTTTGTCTCCCAGAGTTCAGAGGGCATCTTTCGGGAGGAAATGGATGCGCCGGTTCCCATCGACCTTCCAGAAGAGGAACTGATTCACCGCATCCTCTACGAGGCTTACATCGCGGAATGCAACGACGCTCTGGCGGCGATGTACGGGGCGAAGTCCGGAGAGGAACTGCGGGGTAAGCGTTGGAGAGAAATGGCGCCGCCGGAAGATCCTCAGAACGTCGAGCTAACCCGGCAGTTTGTCCGCTCCGATTTTCGTGTGCTCGATCAGGAATCTCGCGAAGTGGATATCCGGGGTAATCCCAAGGTCTTCCTCAACAGCATGATTGGCATCGTGGAAAATGGAATGCTGGCGTGCACCTGGGGCATCCAGCGGGACATCACGGAGCAGGTGAAGGAGCAGGAAGCCCGCCAGAAAGCGGAAGAGGCCCTCCGCCAGAACGTCGCCCGATTGCAGGAAGTCACGGAGGAGCTTCGCCTGGCCAAGGAGAAGCTATCGGAAGAGAAGCTTTACCTCGAAGAATCCATTGACGCCGAATTGGGGTTCGGAGAGATTATCGGGCGCAGCAGCGCATTGAAAGAGGTGATGCAAAAGGTGGCCAAGGTCGCCCCCAGCGATGCCACCGTGCTGCTACTGGGCGAAACCGGCACGGGCAAAGAGTTGGTGGCGCGCGCTATTCACCGCATGAGTCACCGCGAGGGCAAGAGTTTCATCAAGCTGAACTGTGCCGCCATCCCCTCCGGGCTGCTGGAGAGCGAGTTGTTTGGTCACGAAAAAGGTGCCTTCACCGGCGCCGTTGCCCGGAAACTGGGGCGCCTGGAACTGGCGGACAAGGGCACGCTTTTTCTGGACGAGATTGGAGAGATTCCGCTCAACTTGCAGCCCAAGCTGTTGCGCGTGCTGCAAGACATGGAGTTCGAACGGCTGGGCGGCACGCAGACCTTGAAGGTGAACTTCCGCCTGCTGGCGGCCACGAACCGGGACCTGCTGCAAAGCGTGAAGGTGCACGAGTTTCGCAGTGATTTGTACTACCGTTTGAATGTCTTCCCTATCCTGATCCCGCCTTTGCGGGAGCGTCGCGAGGACATCCGGCCCCTGGTCGAGCACTTTGTCCGCAAGTTCGCACATCAGATGAAAAAGTCTATTACCAGCATTCCATCGAAGACTATGGAGATGCTGGTGCGGTGGGAGTGGCCGGGCAACATCCGCGAATTGGAAAACTTTATAGAACGCTCGGTCATTCTGTCTCCGGGCGCGGTTTTGCAAGCGCCGTTATCCGAATTGGAAAAGGCGGTTGACGAGGGCAATGGCAAGAACGTCACTCTCCGCGACAAGGAACGTGAGCGCATTGTACAGGTGCTTCGGGCGTGCAAAGGCAAGCTCGGCGGGCCCGACGGCGCGGCGGCGCGGCTGGGATTGAAGCGCACGACTTTGCAGTCAAAGCTGGACCAGCTTGGAATCAAGCCGGGGGCGTATCGAGCGTGAGGCGCATCTCCCCGGTTCACCTGCGCTACTCCCATTTATAGAAATGTCATCCCGAACGAAGTGAGGGATCTTGGTGTGTGCCTGCGGCGGCGACGCCGGTGGTGCGAACAAGAACCAGGATCCCTCGTTTCGCTTTGGATGACAAGACGTGTTTTACTACACAAGAAAGCTTCCAGCACAAAAAAGCCCCTCGCTTGCGCGAGGGGCTTTCTCGGGGGGAGGGACTCGGGCGAGGCGCCCTTGGTCCCTAAATAAGTTGCTTCCTACTAATCCAGTTACTGTTGCTGGGCCGTGGTCGCCGGAGAATTGCTGGAGAGTTGCTCCAGATCGTTCTTCAGCAAGCTGATTTCCACACGCCCGCCGCTGATGTGCTTGGTCTTGGCATCTGCTTCGGTACCCGCGACTGGGGCATTGCCCATGCCAACGAGATAGATGCGGTAGACCGGAATCTCATGGTTCAGCACCATGTAGCGGACCACGGACTCGGCCATCTTCTGCGAGTTCTGGATGGCCGTCTGGCCTTTGCCCGAAGAGAAGCCTTGCACTTCGATGATGTATCCGCGCTGGCCCTTCACGGTGTTGGCCATTTCGTCGAGAGCGTCCTTGGCGTTCTTGCTGAGGACGGTCTGGCCGGGCTTGAAGCGGATTTCGGTCTGGTTTGACGCTTTGTACTGGTCGATGTTGCCGACCACCGTCTCAACCGTCTGGATGCGGGTGGTGGCCTGCTGCGCACTCTGCTGCGCCATGGTGGCCTTGTTGGCGGCATCGGCTGCGTGCTGATCGGCCATGTCGGCTTTGTCCGAAGCCAGCTTGATGCCAGCCTGGGAGCGCGAGTCGGTGTCTTTGATCGCCTTGCCGTTGGCCGCGGTCAGGTCATCGAGTTCGTTGACGCGGTCGCGGATCGGGTCGGTCTGCCGCTTCACGTAGTTCTTGCGAGCGAAGGGGTTTACGCGTCCCCAGAAACCCTCACGGGCGGGCGCCTGAAGAGGCTGCTTGCCGGTGGCGTTTTCGGTGGACTGAGTTGTTGTGGGGGTGGTGGCTTGAGTCTGAGTAGACGAGTCTTGCCCGAAGGCCGGAAATGCGAGCATAGCAGCCAGCGGCAATGTAACGAGAATGCGGTTCTTCATAGTAAACTTCCTCCAAGTTGGGGGAGCGTTTGGGGCTCCACTCCAGCACGCCAAAACGGGCGTGTTGCGTGATTTTGATTGCGTCCCCTACAACAGATACGGCTATAAAAAGCAAGCGATGGTCGCTTTGCCAGCCTGCGCTGACGCAACGCAGACCTGAAAATCTCAAACTCCAGACGCCGCGAACCCGTTGGCGCCTGCCCTTACTATTACAGGTTGGATGCCAAACTTGGCGCCAAGGTTGAAGAGCTAAAGCCTTGATATCTAAAGACATTGTACCTCTGGGGCGGGTGGAAGGATAGGCCAAGGTGCAGAAAGCAGGGTAATTTTGGGAAACCTGATATAAAAACTGCGTGCATTTGTGCCTGAAGGGGTTCGAAGAAGGGATGAATTTCCAGCCCGTGCATCGACCGCGGGAAACAGGGTTACTGGGATGCGCCTGGTTGTGGCGCCTTGGGGACTACGAACACGTCCATATACCGGAAGATCTTGTCGCGGTTGGCCGCACGGTAAGCCACGTAGTCCTGGGCAATCTCGTTATCGGCGCGGTTAAGTAGGGCAAAGGGCTCGATTAGTCCTGCCTTGTCAATTGCAAGGACCTGCAACAGAGCCGGGTCAAGGTGTTTCTTTTTTTTCTCAAAGCTTTTCTGCTCGGTCAGCACAGTGACCAGCAAATGCAAAGAATCCGCTTCCTCCCGCATGGTTCGGCGATATTTGGGCTCGTTCGGAAATTCCTGCTTGAATTTGTCGCCGTGCCACAAGGCTCGCTCCATCGCGTAACCGGCCCACGCCGCCAGGGTTGGGTCGTCGTTCTTTCCCGACCCGGAGTCCAGTGTGATGTTGATGTTCTTGTCGTCCTTCTGACTGACGGTGCCCCTGTCCTGCAGGCGAACCCAGTTCAGCGTCACCTTAGCCCACCCCGCCCATTGGTTGAGTCCCATCCAGGAATTCTTGCCGTAAGGATCGGCAATCACGGCTTGGATAAACTTCTCCCGGGCAGTCTGCATGTCGCCGAGCGAGACCAGGGCATCTCCCCAGTATCGGTAAGCGGTCTCGCGGTTGGGGTCGATCTGGATGGCACGCTTGAACCACTCGCCGGCACTGCCGGGCTTATGCTGCTTGTAGAAAACGTCGCCGGTGAACAGCGGCGCCTCATAGAGATTCGGATCGAGCAGAGAAGCTTGAATGTAGCCGTCGACGGCCTTGTCGAGATCCCCGCGGCCAAAATCAGCCTCAGCGTGCTGCATGACGTCGTTTACCTCCTGGCGCGACGAGAAGGTGACGTTGCCTCCATCTTCGGGAATCATGCCGAGAAGAGTCTGTACGAGATTGCTGTTGTCGCCGAGATCCTTGGCCTTGAGCAAAATGGTGCGGGCGCGCGCCCGGGCCTTTTTCCGCAGATCAGGGTCGTCGAGGGTTTGTGAATATCCCACCGTAGATACGCCCCAGCACTCCCACACGACGCCGTCGGTGGGATAATTCGCCGCCAGTTTCTCGAACAAGGGCATAGCCGCCACCATCTTGCCGTCTTTGTAGACTTCGAAAGCATGTTTGCGCTCGGGGTCGTCTGTCGTAACCGTTTGAGTTGGACCTGGGCCGGAGGCGGCCTGGGCGGAAGAATGTGATCCGCTCGGAAAAGTAAGCAGCATTGCTACAACTGCCACGAGATGACAGAAAACAGACCGACGCAGCGGCGTGCTCACATTAACCTCCTGCTCCAGTGACTGTGACACAAAAAGAACGGTTGAGGTTCCCAAGTTTGCGGCTAATCGGGTGAGGAATGCAACACATCGCGGAGGTTGACGGCCCTAAGTTGTTCCGCCGCAATGCTTCTCATACTGTTCGATGATGAAATGATCGGTCATGCCGGCGATGTAATCGCAGACCACGCGGGGTAGAGATTCCTGTTCAGCTTTCTCCTGGTAGTAGTGCGGCAGGGCTGAGGGTTTATTCATCCAAAAGTCGAACAGCTCGGTGACGATGCGTTCGGCGTCGTCTTTTTCTCCTGCCAGAGACGCGCTGTAGTAGAGATTCTCGTAGAGGAAATCCTTGATCTGCCTGCGTTCGGCTTCCACCTCGGGGCTGAACGTGGCCAGGCGCTCTTTGTGCAGGCGGACCTCGGGCAGCGTTTCGATTCCGGCTTGTTTCAGCCGCGCCTGCGTGTACGTGATCAGATCGCCGGCCAGACGGTTGAACACTCTTTTCAGGGCTTCGTTGAATTTCAGCTTGTCCGCAACGTTGGGATAGATCTGCTCGACCTCACGGAAGAAACGCTCGAAGACGGGCACACCGGCGCGGATTTGCTCGAGCGTCAGTAGATGGGCTTCGTAGCCATCGTCGAGGTCGGCGGTGTTGTATCCGATTTCGTCGGTCAGGTCGATGAGCTGGGCTTCGAGCGGGGGGCGCTGGTTGAGCAGGTACTCTGCCAGCTCCGGATTTTTTGCGGGGTCGTAATCGCGCGAGTGCTTGATGATGCCTTCGCGTACTTCAAATGTAAGGTTCAGACCGCGAAAGGCGGCGTAGCGCTGCTCGAAGTCTTCCACAATACGCAGGGCGTGCAGGTTGTGATCGAAGAATAGGCCGTGGTTGCGCATGGCGGCATCGAGCGCCTTCTCGCCGGCGTGGCCGAACGGAGGATGGCCGAGATCATGCACCAGCGCCAGTGCTTCGGCGAGATCGACGTTGAGATCGAGCGCTCCGGTGATGGTGCGCGTGATCTGCGCTACCTCGATGGTGTGGGTGAGACGGTTACGGAAGTGGTCGGAATAACGGCGGGTGAAAACCTGGGTCTTGTCTTCGAGTCGGCGAAAAGCGCGGGCGTGGATGACGCGGTCGCGGTCACGCTGGAAGTCGTTGCGGTAGGGATGCGGCGGTTCAGGGAAGCGGCGTCCGCGGGAAAGTTCCACATGGACCGCGTAGCCGGCCAGCATCCTCGAAGTTTAGCAGGTGCTAGTACCCAGTACCTAGTACCGAGTTGCGAGTAAACCAGTGCAACGTTTTGCTAGGTACTGGGTACAGGGTACTCGGTACTGATTACTGGTTCCCCGAGCCCTCTTTAGCCAGCCGCACTTTGGCGGCATCGAGCTTTTTCTGCGTGGATGCGAACAGCTCGCCGTCCACTTCCGAACCTACTGTCCGGTTCCACTCTTGGACGGCGCGCTCCCAGTGAGCGGCGGCCAGCTTCAGACGGCCCGTCTTCTGGTAGAGATCGCCCAGGTGGTCCTGCACGGTTGGGTCAGAACTCATGCGCAAGGAGGCCTTAGCCAGGTTTTCTTCAGCAAGGTCGAACTTGCCCAGTTTGAAATAGACCCAGCCCAGCGAATCCAGATAGGCGCCATTGGTGGGTTCCATGCTCACAGCCTGCTTGATGTAGGTGAGCGACTCTTCCAGGCGCACGTCGCGATCGGCGTTCATGTAGCCGAGATAGTTGAGGGTGGCGGCGCTCTGCGGGTTCATCGCAAGGATTCTCTTGAACTCGGTCTCAGCTTCGTCGAACTTCTTTTCGTGCTGGTAGGTGTCGCCGCGCAGGAAGTAGACGTACTCCTTCTCCTCGGGCTTGGTGGCAAGCTGCTCGGCCTTGTTGAGGGCTTCTTCGGATTCGCTCCAGCGCTTCAGGCGCGTGTACATGATGGCCAGCCGCACGTAGACCTCGCGGTCTTCAGGCGTGCCTTTGAGCAGCGAGCGGACGTCGGCAAGAGGCTTCTCGGGATCGCCGGTGTCGGCGAGTTGAGAGTCCAGCACCATGCGCAACTCGCGATCGTTGGGCAGCTTCTGCACTGCCTCTTTGGCGACTGCCGTGGCTTGCGGCCACTGCTTTGCCTCGCGGTAGGTATCGATGACGTCCTGATAACCGGTGCGCGTGTTGTCGTCACCGAGCGGGATCATCTTGCGGAATGTTTCAACCGCGGCCGTGTAGTTTTCCTGTTCGCGGTAAACCATTCCAAGGCGCTCGATGAAGATGGCACGATTGTTGCGGTCGGCCTGCGAGTAGCTGTTTTCGGCCTTCTCGGTGCGCTTGAGCAAGTCCTGCAAAACCTTGATGGCTTCGTCGTAACGCCCCTGGGCCTGATAGACCACTGCGATATTGTAGGGAACTTCAAGCGCATCGGGAACCATGGCCTGGGCCTTCTTCAGGCTCTCCAGCGCGTCATCGTACTTGCCCTGGCGGCGGTAAATCTCGGAGATGCGGAGGTAAGTTTGCGCGTCTTCGGGGTTGGCGTCGGCGATCACTTTGTACTGATCGAGCGCGGCGTTGATCTGGCCGTCGTTCAACAGATTCTCGGCCAGGCCACGAATGGCGTCGAGATTGTCGCGGTCGAGTTGAATGGCGTGTTTGTAGGCGTCGATCGCGCTCTTATATTCCTTGCGCTGTTCGTAAGTGGCGCCCAGGGCGGCATACAGCTTGGCGGAACGTCCTGCATCCGGTACCGAGCTGAGCACTTGCAGGGCGCGGGCAGTGTCACCTTCGTCGCTGTAAAGAAGAGACAGACTGGTGATGGCTTCTTCCGAGTTCGGATCAAGCTTTACTGCGACCTTGAGTTCATTTTCCGCCTTCTGCAAGTCATTGTTCAGGCGGTAGAGCCGGCCCAGCAGAAGGTGGTCGTCCACGTTGTTGGGCTCGATCTTGACGATTTGTTCGTACTGCTCGATGGCCAGCTTGAGCACGTTGTCGGAGCCGTTGTTGGCGCTGCCGGGCAGATCGCCCAGCGAGCGGAGATAGATCCGGCCCAGCAGCTTGTGAGCTTCGAGGTTGCCGGGGTCGCGCTTGAGGATGTCCTGCGCTTCGAGCACGGCATCGCGAATGCGTCCGGTCTTCACATAAAGCTCGGCCAGTGCGGAGGTGAGGAATTCGGACGACGGATCAGCTTCGATCGCCAGGCGGTACTCTTCCATCGCTTTATTGGCCAGCTCGCTGCGGCCGTAGATCGTGATCTGCTCCTCGTACATGTGGGCCAGCGTGTAGTGGAAATAGGCGGCAGCACGGTCCACTTTGCGCGGGGCAGCCGGTGTCTGGGCAGCCTTGGACTCGGATGGCTTCTCCGCGGGTTTGGAGGCATTGGATTGCGCGGCGGCGACCGCTGCGAGGAATGACAACGATAAGACACTGCGAATAATTCGATTCATGCTCGACCTAACGACACTGGAATTAGTTCTATCGAACCTGATTTGCTTATACCTGACTCTATTAGAACGCCTCTGCTGGAGCTTCGTGCACTTGCCCAACAGCATATTTCATTGGATGCAGAACCCGGGGGCGAGGTGACTTCCATTCTAACCCGGTACGCGCAGGATTTGGAAAAACAGTGCGGGCGGCGGGGCTGCGGAAAGGCTCGGAAGTACAGGTACCGAGGGGAACTTGAAGGGGGCGATTGTCAAGTTTGGTAAAGGCGCCGAAATAGTGCCGATTTGCAAATCCACTTGCAGCAGGGCGTGCTCGCCCCCGCGGGGTGCGAGCACGCTTGCAAAGGCTGATGATCTAACGTCGTGGACCATCATCCGTTACTTCGGAGCGTTTATGGGCTTACCTATGGGCTTACCGTTACTGATGTTGAACCATTTAGAGTAAGGGCACAACTGCCGGTTGCGCTGTAAGAACCTGTGTAATTCGATCCACCACCGCCAGCGGCTCCGCCGGTCACAAATGATTTGAAATTCTCGGGAGTCCCCGCGTGGTCTGAGTTTTTGTACTCACTCGCCTGGTTGTCATCCACCGGCTTTACTCCCAAGTCGTTGTAGTCAGTGTCAAAGGAGGTGTAGACGGCCGCGGCCCATTGCCAATTAACGGTGAGTCCAGGAGTTGTACTGGAGAATTCCGCGGTGAACGCGACATTCTGGATGCCTCCCGGTAATCCGCCTGCTGGCACCGCGAATTCCGCTGCGGTCATCAGGACATTGCCCGCCAGTCCGGACGACGGTAGTTTCGTCCTCCACCCCATTCCAAGGAACAGCGGCTTCAGCTGGACAAAATCCGTGGTTGCGACTGTGATCGCGGACGAGAAAGTGATCGCCGCGCTGGGTACTTTCACGGTGTAAGTCTGATTGTTGGCGCTAAATGTAATCGAGGCGTTGCTCACGAAAACCGTCGTCGGGCTAGATCCCATCCCCTTTACGGTGAGCACGCCCGTAAACCAGATGTAGTCACCCTGGTTGATGGCAGTGCCGTTAAAGTTGCCTGTGACCGTACTCGTGCACATGTTACAGGAAGCGCTGGCTTGAGTTGCTGCTATCAGAATGCTGGTCAGAAGAAATATCAGCTTTAGTCTTTGTGTCATTGTCCTCTCCTAATTGGTGTCATTTAAGTGGATCCCGTGTTCGCAGGTTGAGAACTTGCGAATTAAAGGTCCTATGGGACCAAAAATGCTCCTGCCCGTTCATTTCCCTGGGAGGTCCCGCAACCCTTGTCTTTCCGCCGCGTAAGCACAGGTTCAAGATGCGGAGAGTTGGGAAGGGTGGTGCATGCGGCGACAGGGAGTACGTTGCCGTTCCAGACCGGAGTCAAGATGAAAGAATCTGCACATCCAGGCCGGTTTTTCATTGCGCCCTCACGTTTAGCGAGCGATTAGTCTGCTGTGGTTGTGACAAGGGTGTGCCCAGGGTGAGCATCGCTACATAGCATTCTTCGTGAATGGGTTGCCCGTCTTCGCTTACTTTCGAGTCTTCAAGAGGGACTGGATTGTTGCAAATCGCGCACGCGAACGACGTTTCAGAGACAGGCCGAAGAATCGCTATCCCAGCGCCGGGCGAGTGCCACGCGACAAGTTGCGCTGCCGCCAGTTTTCTGAGCCTATCGTTGTGCTCACGGAGGGAGAGTTGCAGCGCGGAAAAAATCGGCTCTAATTCTGAGTCTTGCGCCGTTACCGCTCGGGCGCATAGCTCACGGACGCGATCTTCGAGACGACGGGCGCGCACCGATAGAAATTGCTACAACCTGAACCCGCAGTCCATACGGCGCTTCTGGTATCAAGGCCTACGGGGAGGCCCTATGGTCTAGAGTATGCGTTTCGACACCCCTCAAAAAGGCTGCCTAGTGGCGGAAATGCCGCACGCCGGTGAACAGCATTGCCAGCCCCAGGCGATCTGCGGCGGCGATGACTTCGGGATCACGCTGCGAGCCTCCGGGTTGGATGATGGCGGTTGCTCCGGCTTTCGCGATTTCTTCCACGCCGTCGGGGAACGGGAAGAATGCGTCGGAGGCGGCTACTGTTCCTTTTAGTGGCAGTTGCGCCTTCATGGCGCCAATCCTGGCCGAGTCGACGCGGCTCATCTGGCCGGCGCCTACGCCTACAGTCTGCCCATCGCGGGCGTAGACGATGGCGTTGGATTTGACGTGCTTGCAGACCTTCCAGGCGAACAGCAAAGCGCGGGTTTCTTCGGGTGTGGGGGCGCGCTGGGTGACGACTTTGAGGTCGACGTCCTGCAAGGGGCGCACATCGTTGTCTTGCAGGAGAATTCCACCAGAGACGTTTTTGAGAATCCATTTCTGCGGGGCGGCTTCGACCTCGACGAGGCGGAGATTCTTTTTGGTGGCGAACCGGGCTTTGGCGGCCGCCTCGAAGCCGGGGGCGGCGACTACTTCGAGGAAGAGTTTGTGCATCTCTTCCGCGGCTTCGGCGTCAATGGGACGATTCACACCGATCACGCCGCCGAACGCTGAGACTGGATCGCATTCGAGCGCCCGCTTGTAGGCCTCGACGAGAGTCTTGCCCGTGGCGGTGCCGGCGGGATTGGTGTGCTTGATAATGGCGCAGATGGCGGCATCGTTGGGATCGAATTCCTGAGCGAGGTCCCAGGCGGCTTGCAGGTCGACAATGTTGTTGTAGGAAAGTTCTTTGCCCTGAAGCTGGCGGGCGTTGGCTACGCCTACGCCAGAGCCGTCGGAATACATCGCCGCTTTCTGGTGCGGGTTTTCTCCGTAGCGCAGGTCGAGGGTTTTCTGGAATGAGAGGCGCAGAGTCTGCGGGAAAGCTTCGGCGGTTGCGAGTTGAGGATTCTTGATGTCGGGGATGCGTTCCAGTGTTGAGGCGATCGCGGAATCGTAGGCTGCTGTAGTGGCGAAGGCTTTCTGCGCCAACCGCCATTTGGTTTCGAGCGAGAGAGTGCCTTGGTTGCTGGCAAGTTCTTCTGCGACGACTGGGTAATCGGCCGGGGACGTGACCACCGCGACGTCGTAAAAATTCTTGGCAGCGGAGCGGATCATTGAGGGTCCGCCGATGTCGATGTTCTCGATCAGCTCTTCGAACGCCACGCCCGGCTTGGCTGCGGTTTTTTCGAAAGCGTAAAGATTTACGACGACCATGTCGATGGGCTGGATGCCATGCTGGGCGACGGCGGCTGTGTGCGCGGGATTTTCGCGGCGATGCAGGATGCCTCCGTGAACCTTGGGATGCAGCGTCTTGACGCGGCCGTCGAGCATCTCGGGGAAGCCGGTGAGATCGGAGATGTCTTTGACCGCGATGCCGGAATTGCGAAGCAGCTTGGCCGTGCCTCCGGTGGAGATTAGTTCGATGCCGAGGCCGGAGAGCTGGCGCGCGAAATCGACGAGTCCAGTCTTATCGGTAACGCTGAGGATGGCGCGCTGGATGCGGGACATGAGGACGGTGAGATTCTAACAGGCAGGACACCTATCTGAGTCGCGGCATGGATTTGATTTCCGTGCCTGCGGAACTTGCGACTTCACCGGGCGCTGCTTTTCGCAGGGACTGCACAATACGATTGATCTCCGGTTGGGTAACTGCGGCGGAGTGCGTGTAGTCCTTCTCCAAGAAAATCATCTCGAAGTCCCCCTCATCGGAGTACAGATTAATAACGACACCGTCTCTACTGACCCGAGGGTCGCCTTGTTGGAAGCCTCGATAGTACTGGTTCTGGAGATTGAAGATCCCCGAATTCGCTGCTTTCACTGGCATGATCGATTTGGTTAAGAGCACCATTTGCTCGCGAGCATGCAGCCGCGGCGAGAGGGACCAGTAGTGCATCTTGTCAGGCGTGAACCTGTATACGTTACTCACAAAAGCGTAGTCCGAGGTCGACGCTCCAGGACCAAAAAGCAGTTCGACTCCTGGCGGCTGAATTTTGAACTCTGTAGCGCAGAAGCTAACAGCTTCTCGGGCCGGAACAGCGGTCACCACGAGTCGCAGCCCAGATCGAAAAGAGAGAACAACCCTGGTCTTCTCAGGCTTGTCCTTGGGATAGTGCGCGGTCTTGGCTTCGTCGAGATCGCTCCACGGAACTTCAAACTCATAGCCGAAGTAAGACAGTTTCGTTCCGGGCGCCTGCGAGACGGAATGGTCCTTCAGATCTGTTGGCACGACCCTGGCGACTGGCAGAACTTTCCTTGCGGCGTAAAAGGAAAGTGCTATGGGGGCAATCCAATACAAACATACGAAGATGGCCGTGAGCGTGACGACAATCGTGACCAGGATGCTTCGAAGGCGCTTCATGTTTGCCTTTGCTACGCTTTCGCCTTAGCCTTCAGCTTGACATGCCCGTCGGCAAGTTCGACGGAGAATTCGACGTCCTGGCAGCCGTACTGCTTGCGGATTTCCTGGGTCTTTTTCTGCACGAAGGTGTTGAAGGAATCGAGGTTGCCGGAAACATTCTCTCCCGCCTTCTTTTTGGCCGCGACCAGCGTGTTGAACAGGCGCTCCACTTGCTCGGGCTCGGTTTTATCTGCTGCGGTGTGTAGGGTGAAAGGCTGAGAACTAACTGCGGCCCCGTCCCCCGCGGCAGCAGCGGCGTGGCTCAAACCGTAGACCGGGTTGTGGTGGGGCTTGTGCTCCTCAGCATCAGGGCGAACTCCCTGCACGGCTAGCAGCGCGTCCTGCGGGCGGCGGTAGCCTTCTTCGCGGATGCGCGACTTCTTGCGCCACAGATCGCTGTAGATGGCGTAGCGCTGGGCCATTTCGTTGTAGCGGAAGCGCTGGGAGAAGCTCATGCGTCCGCCGTCGGAAAACTTGCGCAGCAGCGAGAGCACCTTCCACTCAATGTCGGTGGGAGGGCGTTTGGTCGGGTTACTGAAAAAAACCTCATACTCGATCTTCAGCCGGCGAAGCTGGGTCTCGAGCACATTCAGTTCTTCATCGGTGGTCACGGAAGGGTCTCCAAGTCAACAGTGTATGGAGGATTTGCAGCGGGGGCGAGGTAACCCGTGGTCACCGAGGGGCATGGTACGAAAGTAAGCAACTTTAAGCCCCGAGCTGCTAGTTGCGAGCGAAAAGGCCGCGGCGAGGTCTGCCTACATCTGAAGATTCTGGTGGGAGTTTTGTTCTGGGCGCAACCTACGATCCGAGGGCCCGTTCTCGCGACTCGCATCTACTTCGCTGAGTTCGCCGCCATCTTCTTCACCATGGCCAGCACCAGCTTGCGGTCGCTGTCGTTCAGGTTGGTGGCGTAGCGGCGGACCTGGCTGAGGAAGCGGACTTCGTCATCGGAAAGCTGCGGCAATCCCTTGGAGCCGTTACTGTGGCCGGATTCGGAGAAGAACTGCGAGAGTGCGATCTCCATGGCACCGGCAATTTTCGAGAGCGTGTCGAGCGACGGAATGGTGTGCCCGTTCTCCACCCGCGACAGATAGCAGCGCAGAAGGCCCGTACGCTTCTCAATGTCTCCCTGAGACATCCCTTTTTGCAGCCGGTAGTCTCGGATGGTCTGGCCGATATTGATCTGGGGGAGCATTACAGGATGCGACATAGTAACCAGATCGGCAATTTCTGGCAAGTGGAAATTAGTGCCATATCCGGGGCACCTTTTTCCCAGCACTTGACAACGCTGGGACCCGGTATGCTTAAACAGTGTGCAAGGAATGATCATGGCCACCGGCGCGGTGCGGGGGCACACCGGCAGCGATGCGGAGCTACTTTTTCAGGGTCTGCAGTTCCAGTTCCATATACATTGCGCCCGCGATCGGATTCGGGCGGTAGGGATCGACTTCCTTAAATCCGAGCTTGCGATACATCGCGACCGCGTCTTTCATGACCGGCTCGACGGTATCGAGCCGCATGCGCTGATAGCCGATCTGGCGCGCCTCAGCGATGATTCGCTCAGCCAGGGCGCGCCCCAGGCCCTTGCCGCGAAACTGCGGACGGAGGTACAACCGCTTCATTTCGCAGATGCCGGGATCTAACGGGTGAAGCGCGACACAGCCCGCCAGCCGGCCCTCGTATTCCGCAAGCAACAAGCGGCCTTCCGGCGGCGCATAGTCGCCCGGGAGTCCGGCGAGTTCTGTGTCGAAGTTCTGGAAGCAGAGGCTGAAGCCAAGGGACTGCGCGTACTCGAGGAACAGCTCGCGGGCTTGGGCGACCTGCGCGGGCGATTCGGCTTGAAAAATCGAAAAGCCTTCTACCGCCGAGGGAGCAGAGAACGCCGAGGGAATCAGGGCTCTTTGCGCACGGTCGGAATCAGCCTTCATTTTTCTCTGCGCTCTCGGCGCACTCGGCGGTGAAAAGGTCTCCTATCCCATGAGCATGCCGCCGTTCACGTTCAGCACGTGGCCGGTGATGTAGGAGGCTTCCTCGGAAGCGAGAAAGGCCACGGCACTGGCCACGTCGGCGGGCGAGCCCACGCGGCCGAGCGGAATCTGTTTCGCGGCGTTCTGCTTGAACTCGTCGCCCAGCACGTCCGTCATTGCCGTTTCGATGAAGCCCGGGGCCACGGCGTTGCAAGTAATGTTGCGCGATCCCAGTTCGCGCGCAATCGCCATGGTCAGGCCGATCAGCCCGGCCTTCGACGCGGAGTAGTTCGCCTGCCCCGCCTGCCCCATCTGTCCGAAGACACTGGTGATGTTGATGATACGTCCCCAGCGCTGCTTGAGCATGGAGACGGAAACCTGCTGGATGCAAAGAAACGCGGAGGTGAGATTGGTTTGCAGCACGGCATCCCAGTCAGCGCGCTTCATGCGCATCACAAGCTGGTCGCGGGTGATGCCGGCATTGTTCACCAGAATGTCGACCTTGCCAAAGTGAGCCGTGGCCGCCTTGATCGTGGCCTTGACCTGCTCCTCGTCGGTGACATCGAGGGTGAAGGCCGCGGCCTTGCCCCCTGCGGCAGTGATTTCGCTTACCAGTTCGTTCAGCTTCGCCTGATTGCGTGCGGCCACGGCTACCGCGGCGCCCGTGGTGGCGAGCTTCATGGCGCAGGCTCGTCCAATGCCTTGCGATGCGCCTGTGACAAACGCCACCCGTCCTGAAAGGGACATTAGTTTCTCCAGTTGGTTGACTCTCGATTAAGAAGGCTTTCGCCGGAACGTGGAATTATACCCGCCGGAGCGCTTAGGCCAGATAGCGCCGCCGTTTTACCCTGCGTAACCCCCGTGTCCTCTGTGGTGAAGAATTTAAGACACTGTCCCAGCGCATTGCTCATTGCACATTGCCCGCACGCCGATTAACATTCGAACACTCCTATGTCTCAACCTGCGGCCGACCAAGTGATCGCCATGCCCGAACCTTCCAAACAGAATTCATCCACGTCAGATTCTGCTTCAGCCGGGGCGGGGCACCGTTCGCCGCAAAGGGCTTCGGCTGCAGACAGTCCCGCGGCTGAAGAACCGCACCCCGAGGCCCCTTCCACCGAAGTCTTCGCCGTCTATGGCGTTGAGCCGGAAATTCAGGCCTATGCCATGGCCAAGTATTCGCGCTCGTCGCTGTCGATGAAGGAATCGCTGCGCGAGATCAGCGCGCAGAAGGCGGAGAAATTTCTCAACACGTTTTATTTTCAGTACGGGCATCGCTCGATTGCCGACTTGGCGCACATTGCGCTGGCTGTAGAGCGGCTTTCGATTCTTGCGGCGATAGAACTGGCCGACGAGCAGCGCTGGGACGGCCAGGAGCGTTCGACCCGTTATCAGGATTTCAAGAAAAGCGGTTATTACACCCCCGACTTCGGCAACGACGACGAAGGCCGCAGGCTCTACCGCGAGACACTGGATTTTCTCTTTGCCGAGTACGAATCACTCTCGGCGCACATGACGCAGCACCTGATCAGCATCACTCCCAAGCCCGCCGACATGAAGCAGGAGGCCTATGAGCGCACACTGAAGGCGCGGGCCTTCGACATCACACGCTACCTGCTGCCGCTGGCCACGAACACTTCACTGGGAGAGATCGTCAACGCACGCACGCTGGAAACTCAGGTTGCGCGCCTGCTCTCGCATACGCACAAAGAAGTGCGAGTTCTCGGTGAGTCGTTGAAGAAGGCAGCAACTTCAGCGGCTTACAACGTGAATGCCGAGTCTTTGCGCGGATTAGTGGACGAGATTCAGAAGCTGAATCCCGAGCTGGGAGCGCGAGCGGAGCAGGAATTGCTGCACGAAGTTCGGGTTGCGCCTACGCTCGTGAAGTATGCCGACCCGAATCCGTATGAGATGGAAACGCGGCGCGAATTGCGGCAGGCCGCGCGCGAGCTGATGAAGAGCGAGTCGGTCGCGCCGTCGAAAGCCATCGTCGATCTGCTCGATGAAGAACCGCTCGAAGTCGAGATCGCGACCACTTTGCTCTACGAGCACTGCCACTATTCTTACCGCCAAGTCCGGCAGGCGCTGCAGGTCTCCGGCGAGAGGTATCGCCGGGAGATCATCGATCTCGGCTTGCGGCATCGCGGCAAGCACGACGAAATGCTGCGCGGCTTCCGCGCCGGACAGCAATTCCGCTTCGACATCCTCATGGATACGGGCGGGTTTCGTGATATGCACCGTCACCGCCGCTGTATCCAGGTGATGCAGGGGTTCACCACGCAGCACGGCTACGAAATGCTGCTCGATGTGGAAGACGCCGGCATGCGCGGCCGCTACGGCGTCGCCATGCGGCGCACGCAAGCGGCGATCGAGAAGCTCGCCGCGCGCAATGCGCCCGAGGCGGAAGAGAATTCGCAATACGCCATCCCGCTGGCCTATCGCAAGCGTGCCCTCTTCAAAATGGACTTCGCCGAGGCCGTCTACATCTCCGAGCTGCGCACCACGCCGGCCGGCCACGTCTCCTACCGCAACGTGGCTTACGCGATGTATGAAGCCGTGGCGCGGAAGTATCCCGCGCTGTCCAAGTATTTCCGCGTGCACGATGTAACCGCGCCGGTGGATTTGCTGCAGAGGTAGGCCGGTCATGAATTCCGCTTTTGGAACCTTCCACAGGTTTATTATTAAGATTCGCCTTTTCTTCGCTTCAATCTGTATGTATAATCCGGCCAGATCAGTTTCTGCAGATTCATAAGGAGCCACACTCCCATGGCGGATGAACGCGGCAAAGCAATCGAGCTGGCGGTTTCACAGATTGAAAAGCAGTTTGGCAAAGGTTCGATCATGCGGTTGGGGTCGAAAGAAGCGATCGTCCCCATCGCGGTGATCTCGACCGGCGCGATCTCGTTTGACGCGGCTCTCGGCGTGGGCGGCTTTCCGCGCGGGCGTGTAGTCGAGGTGTTCGGCCCGGAGTCTTCCGGCAAGACCACCATCACGCTGCAAGTGATTGCTGAGGCCCAGAAGACCGGCGGCATGGCCGCGTTCGTGGACGCCGAGCACGCGCTCGATCCCGGCTACGCCAAGAAACTGGGCGTCGACGTCGACAACCTGCTCGTCTCGCAACCGGACTACGGCGAGCAGGCGCTCGAAATCACTGAAGCCCTCGTGCGCTCCAACGCCATCGACGTCCTGGTGGTCGATTCCGTAGCCGCGCTCGTCCCCAAGGCCGAACTCGACGGCGAAATGGGAGACAGCCACATGGGCTTGCAGGCGCGGCTGATGTCGCAGGCGCTGCGCAAGCTGACCGGAACGGTTTCGAAATCGCGAACCTGCCTGATCTTTATTAATCAAATTCGCGAAAAAATCGGCGTGATGTTTGGCAATCCGGAGACCACGACCGGCGGCCGCGCGCTGAAGTTTTATTCTTCGGTGCGCATCGACATCCGGCGCATCGCCGCCATCAAGGAAGGCGACATCGTCACCGGCTCGCGCACCCGCGTAAAGATAGTCAAGAATAAAGTGGCGGCGCCGTTTCGCGAAGCCGAGTTCGACATCCTCTACGGCGAAGGCATTTCCCGCGAAGGCGACCTGCTCGATATCGCCGTGAACAACAATATCCTCGAAAAGTCCGGGTCGTGGTTCAGCTACAAAGGCGAGCGCATCGGCCAGGGCCGCGAAAACGCCCGCCAGTTCCTCAAAGACAACAAAGACACCATGGCTAAGCTGGATACCGAAGTGCGCAAAGCCCTGGGACTGATTGCGACTCCAGCGGCGCAGCCCGCGGCCGCTCCTGCGCAAACTCCGCCGCAAGCTCAAAGTGCCCGAGTCACAACCATGCCGAGTGCCGCTCCCGAACCCGCGCGAGTGCCGATAGCGGCAAAGCGATAGGATTCTTACGCTTGTCATCCCAAGCGAATCGAGGGACCTTGGTGTTTGCTTGCGCGTGCCACTGATTTGCGCTGCTAGCAAGAACCAGGATCCCTCGCGTTGCTCGGGATGACAGTCCTTAGAGTTGATCAGCACGAACCCCGAATTGCCATCTCCCTCCCGCCCGCATAGAATCTTCTATTCAGCCCCGCTGTTCCTGTGAGGACGATTGCATAAGGGCATCGCTATGTATCCCGGGTCGTTTGATCCGCCCACCAACGGGCACCTCGACTTGATCGAGCGGGGCGCCAAGATCTTTGAGCAACTGGTGGTCGCCATCCTGCGCAACTCGGAGAAGAGCCCGATGTTCAGCGTGGCTGAAAGATTAGAGATGCTGCGGGAACTCACCGCGAATCTGAAGAGCGTCCGCATCGACACGTTTGACGGGCTGATGGTTGAGTACGCGAAATCCCTGGACGCGACTTGCATCCTCCGTGGCATCCGGGCCATCAGCGACTACGAATATGAATTGCAGATGGCGCTGATGAACCGCAAACTAGAGCCGACGCTCGAGACCGTCTTCATGATGCCCGCCGACAAATACTCCTACGTCAGTTCGCGCCTGGTGCGCGAAGTGGCGCAGGCGGGCGGTCCGGTGAAGGGCCTGGTCCCGGAAGTGGTGGAGCAGAAGCTGCGCGAAAAACTCGAACCTGCGTACCGCTTCCACGACGAGATGCACGAAGTCACGCCAGCAATTCTGAGCGGAAAAGAAAAGAAAAGGAAAAAGAGAGCATGACCACTGCCACGACTGAAGCCCTGAAACTCACTGACCGCATCAACCGCATCGAGCCCTCAGCCACGATGGCCGTGGTGGCCGAGGCCGACAAACTGCGCGCGCAGGGCATCGACGTGGTCGACTTCGGCGCCGGCGAGCCGCACTTTGCCACGCCCCAGCACATCAAGGACGCTGCGATCGCGGCCATTCAGGGCAACTTCACCAAGTACACGGCGGTCCCGGGCACGCCCGAGCTGCGCGATGCGATCGTGCACCGTCATGCCGCAGACTTCGATTCCGACTACCGCCGCGAAGAAGCCATTGCCTCAACTGGCGGCAAGAACGCGTTGTTCAACGCGATTCAAGTGCTCGTAGATCATGGCGACGAAGTGATTCTGCCGGTACCCTACTGGGTTTCGTTCAAGGACATCGTGCGCTATGCCGGCGGCGAGAATGTGTTACTGCACTCGGATGAATCGCAGGGCTTCCGCGTCACGGCGGAGATGGTCGCCGGGCTCATCACGCCGCGGACCAAGGTCATCATTCTGAACTCGCCATCGAATCCCTCTGGCGCGGTGATGAGTGCGGAGGATCTGACGGAAGTCGTTCGCCTCGCGCACGAGCGCGGCATCTGGGTGCTGTCGGACGAATGCTACGTCTATCTGAATTACACCGGCAGGAATTTTTCTGTGGGCTCGCTGCGCGAATACAAAGAGCGCATCGTGGTGCTGGGCTCGCTCTCGAAAACCTATGCCATGACCGGCTGGCGGCTGGGTTACGCGCTCGGACCCACGGCGGTGGTAAGCGCAATGTCGAAGTTGCAGAGCCAGTCCACGTCAAACCCAACTTCGATTGTGCAGAAAGCGGGCGTGGCCGCGCTGAAGGGACCGCAGAAGTGCGTCGAGCAGATGCGGCTCGAATACATTGAACTTCGCGACCACGTGGTGAAGGGCTTGCGCTCGATCCCCGGCGTGACCTGTACGCTGCCGGAGGGCGCATTTTATGCCTATCCGAACATTTCCGCATTCCTGGGACGCGGTGGCGTGAAGTCCGCATCCGACGTGGCTGGGCGGCTCCTGAGGGAAGCGCACGTGGCCACCGTGCCGGGCGAAGGATTTGGTACGGGAGAACACATTCGTGTTTCCTACGCGACTTCGAAAGCGGAGTTGGATCGCGGGCTGGAACGCATGCGGAAGTTCTTTGCCGCGCTATAGCAGCGAGTTCACATGCTGGTTCAGAGATGTTTAGGTTCGGCCGAGGCCGTCCGTTCGCGAACGGCCTTTTCTATGTAGTTGCTTTTATGGGAAATCTTTATCCTTTCTTGATGCTCCCGGCGTTCGACCCGCGCCCCTGGGGCGCGCACGATCTGTCGCCAATTTATCCCAATCGCAAGTTCGAGGAAAAGATTGGCGAGGCCTGGCTCACCGGTGACGACTGTAAGATTGCCAACGGGCCGCTCACCGGGCAAACCCTGGCACAGGTCAGCGAGAAGTATCAGAGGGAACTTGTGGGCGACGCTGCCCGCGATGCCCGGCGCTTCCCACTGCTACTCAAGTTTCTCTTTCCGCATGAGAAACTTTCGGTGCAGGTTCATCCCGATGACGATCGGGCGCGCCGCATAGATCAGCCGTGGGGCAAGACCGAGTGCTGGTATGTGGCCCACGCGAAGCCGGGGGCACAAATCGCTTTAGGATTGAAACCCGGCGTGACGGTTGCACAGTTCGAACAGTCGATTCAAGACAAACGCGCGGAAGAGTTCCTCAACTGGCTCAACGTCTACACCGGCGACATGATTTACGTTTCCGGAGGAACCGTGCACACGCTGGGACCCGGCTCGGTGATTGTGGAAACACAACAGCAGTCGGACACGACCTACCGTCTGTATGATTACGGACGGCCACGGGAGCTGCACCTGAAAGATGGTATGGCCGCCGTGAAGGTAGAAGTTGCGTCTGGGAAAGTCGTGATACCGGCTCCGGTGCATGTCTCGGGCAGCAGGAACCGCCGGGCTCCGCTGGTGGCTGCTCCTTACTTCGTTGTGGACATGTTTGAGATGAAGGACGTGCAGGAACTGAGCACGCGCGACGATTCCGGCAAGAGTTCGGCGCAGATTCTTGTGGCAGTTGAGGGATGCGGAGTAGTGGAAGCTGCCGGTGCGGAATCCGTGACCTTGGCGAAGGGTGATGCGGTGGTAATTCCAGCGTCGGTGGAAAGGTTTAACGTCCGGCCACAGTGGACGCTGGAGTTTCTGCGGGCGCGCGTCCCTGGGGCGGCGTTGCCCGAACCGGAAACGCGAATGTAGTCGGTGGAATCAAAACCTTTGGCAAAGAACTCAAACTTCTATTCTGTGATCCTCGCCGGCGGCCGGGGCACGCGCTTCTGGCCCTTGAGCCGCAAGAAGCGGGCCAAGCAGTTGCTGGCGCTCGACGGAAAACAGACCATGATCCAGCAAACAGTGACGCGTTTGCTGCCGCTGGCTCCGCCAAAACAATTCTGGATTATCACCAACGATGATCTGCGTCCCGCGATCATGAAGCAACTTCCAAAGTTGCCCAAGCCGCAAGTGCTGGCCGAGCCCGTGGGACGCAACACCGCACCCGCCATCGGCCTCGCCGCTTTTCTTCTGTTGCGCGAACATCCCGACGCCGTGATTGGAATGTTCCCTTCCGATCATGTGATTGCCGATGAAGAAAGCTATCGCGCAACTATCGAACGTGGCGCAGCGATCGCAGCCGCAGGAGAAAACATCGTGGTTCTCGGCATCCGACCAAACCGCGCGGAAACCGGCTACGGCTACATTGAGGTGGGCAGTGTCTTCGCGGGCGATGCACTGCGCGTGCGCCGTTTCACCGAAAAACCCGACGCGGAAAGAGCTGCCGCATTTGTCGCCGCGGGAAACTACTTCTGGAACAGTGGGATGTTTCTGTGGAGCGCACGCACGCTGGCGAACGCTCTGCGCGAGCATCTTCCGAAGACCGCTCCCCTGCTCGAGGAAATCGCCGCCGCATTCGGCACCCGCAAGTTTGCGGCGACCTTCCGCAAGCTATATCCAAAATGTGAGAACATCAGCGTCGATTACGCGGTGCTGGAGCCGCGTTCGGCCAAGGGCGAGCAGGCGGGAAACATCTTTTGCCTGCCGGCGGATTTCGGCTGGAACGACCTCGGCTCCTGGACCGCGCTGCACGAGCATCACAGCGCGAAGAGCAGCCCGGCCGAGGGCAATCTGATCAACGGCTCTGGCGTTTTTATTCTGAATGCCCGCGGCAACTACGTGCATGCACCGGGAAAGTTTGTCGCGACCGTGGGCGTGAGCGATTTGGTGGTAGTAGAAACTGACGACGCGTTGTTGATTACGACCCGGCAACACGCGCAGGACGTCGGTAAAGTGGTAAAGCATCTGGACGAGAAAAAGCTGCACAGACTGACGTAAGAAAGTGGTCAGTGTTCAGTGGTCAGTGGCCAGTAAAATCGAGAAGCTACTGACCACTGATCTTCTATGGCTCAAGAAATCAAATTTGGCACCGACGGCTGGCGCGGCATCATCGCCGATGACTTTACCTTCGACAATGTGCGCCGGGTCGCCGGCGCGATCGCTTCCTATGTATTGAAATACGAGGACGCGCAACGCGGAATCTTCGCGGGCTATGACACGCGTTTCGCCTCGCAACGTGCGGCACAAGTTGCCTCTGAAGTGATTGCCGCAGCCGGCATCCCGGTGAAACTGGCCAACGATTACACGCCCACACCGGCCGTGTCTTATGCGGTGAAGGAAAAAGGCGCAGCCGGCGGCGTGATGATCACCTCCAGCCACAATCCGTGGAACTGGAATGGGGTGAAGTTCAAAGGAAAGTTTGGCGGGTCGGCCACACCCGCCATCATGAAAAGAATTGAAGAAGAATTGAACGCGGGCGCAATGCCAAAAGGGACGAAGGCGGCCGTCGAAGAAGTTGACCTCAAGACGCCCTACATCGCCGCCGTTTGCCGTTTTGCCGACATGGATCTCATCGGCAAAGCCAGGTTCAAAGTCGCGATTGATTCGATGTATGGTTCCGGCCGCGGAATTCTTGCCGGAATCTTCCGTGATCGCGGTGTGCAACACGTCGCGATTCGCCAGGAGGTGAACCCACTGTTTCCAGGAATCAATCCCGAGCCCATCCAGCCGCACATTTCTTTGCTACAGCAAACCGTTGTAAGCGAGAAGTGCGATGCCGGACTGGCCACTGACGGCGATGCCGACCGCATCGGCGCGGTCGCGGAAGATGGCAGCTTCGTCGACTCGCACAAAATATTCTGCGTGCTGCTGTACTGGCTGCTGGAGCGCAAGAAGTGGTCGGGAGATGTGGTGCGCGCCTTCAACACCACGCGCATGCTCGACCGAATCGCCGCGAAATACGGTCGCAAGCTTTATGAAACGCAGATCGGATTCAAGTACACCGCTGATCTCATGATGGAACACGACATCCTGATCGGCGGCGAGGAATCCGGCGGCATCGGCTACTCGCGCTTTCTGCCCGAGCGTGATGGCGTGCTCAACTGCCTGCTGCTGGCCAACGTCATGGCGGAGGAAGGCAAGCCGCTCGGTCAACTGGTTGCGAACCTGCAACGCGAGTTCGGCCCTCACTATTACGGCCGTCGCGATCTTCACATCGCGGAAGAGATCAAGCAGGGCGCGATCCAGCGGGCTCGCGCCGAAAGCACGCAGAGTCTGGGACGCTATCGCGTGCTGAAGAAGGAAAATCTCGATGGCATTAAATTCTTTCTCGATGCGCCGACCAACGGCAACGGAGCAGAAGCCTGGATCCTGTTCCGCGCTTCAGGGACGGAGCCTCTGCTGCGTGTGTACTCTGAGGCCGCGTCGCTGGAGTTAGTGAACGAGATCCTGACAGCCGCCGAGAGTTTTGTTAAGAACCAAGCTCAGCGTTAGCGGGGTCACTCGTCCTGCCGAAGCTCCGCATTTGACGCGCATTCGACATGCCATTGATGCGATACTTCTAACTAAGCATGACTGTGGCTGGAAACACAATTTCGCCGGCGGACGATTCGCCGGAGGCGCGTCGTTACAACCGGATCCATCGCTGGCTGGGGATCGCCGACTTTATCATCGGCTCCGCGTTCCTGGTCATTCTGCTGATCACCGGCTGGACGGGCTGGCTGCGCGATCTTGCCTTGCGCCGCGGCTTCCAGAACTACACGCTTGCCGTCTTCATCTATTTGTTCTTCCTGCTGCTGATCAGCAAGGCGCTCGGTCTGGGCCTTGACTTCTACGGATTCCGCCTGGAGCGCAGGTTCCAGCTATCGACGCAAAGACTTCGCTCGTGGCTCTGGGATGAGGCCAAAGGCTTTCTCGTGGGACTGGTGCTCGCGGGAATTGTCGTGGAGTTGCTGTATTTCATGATCCGGCAATCACCGCAGCACTGGTGGATCATCACATGGGCGCTGTTCATGGTGCTGTTCATCGTTCTGGCGCAGATTGCGCCCGTGGTGCTGTTCCCGATCTTCTACAAGTTCGAACCGCTGGACAACGAAGACCTGCGGCGGCGGCTGATTCAACTGAGCGAACAGGCGGGCACGCGCGTGCGCGGAGTCTATCGCTGGAAGCTTTCGGAGAAGAGCAAGAAGGCGAACGCCGCGCTCACCGGACTGGGCAGCACGCGGCGGATCATTCTCGCCGATACTTTGCTGGATAACTATGCTCCCGAGGAAATCGAAGCCGTGCTCGCGCACGAACTCGGCCATCACGTGCACCGGCACATTCTGAAGAGCATTGTGGTGCAAGCCGGAACTACGCTGCTCGGGTTCTGGGTGGCGAACTGGGTGCTTCACTACACGGTGGATCATCACATGTTCAACCTCGAGGAACTTTCCGACTTCGCCAACCTGCCCTTGTTAGCTCTCACTGCCACTGCACTTTCTCTTCTGCTGATGCCCGCGCTCAATGCCTACTCGCGCTACAACGAGCGGCAGGCCGACCGCTACGCTTTTGAATCAATCGCCAGCGTGGAGCCTTTTATTTCGTCGATGAACAAGCTGGCGCAGCAGAACCTGGCTGAGCGCACGCCGTCGAAGTGGATTGAAGTATTGTTCCACTCGCATCCTGCGATCTCGAAGCGCGTGGCCGCGGCGGAAGCGTGGGGCCGCGCGCAGAGCGCGGGTCCGCAGGTCTAGTCGCGAGTACCTAGTACCTAGTACCGAGTACCTAGTACCCAGCAAAATCAGCGCTTGCGCAGAATTTCTGTCACTCTCTGCAAGTCGTCTTCGGTGTCAACTCCAACCGAGTCGTAGGGCGTTTCGCCAACGTAGATTGCGATTCCATTCTCGAGGAAACGCAACTGTTCCAGGCGTTCGCTTTTTTCGAGCGCAGATTCCGGCTGGCTCTCGAAGAAATCGAGCGCCGGTTTCCGGTAGGCGTAGAGGCCGAGATGTTTGAAGTAGCTCGGTCTCGTGCCGTCGCGATCGAAGGGAATTGTGGCGCGGGAAAAATAGAGTGCGCGGCCGCCCGGCTCGGTCACAACTTTCACTGCGTTCGGGTTGCCGATGTCTTCTTGTGGGCACTGAGTCTTCACCGTTCCCACCCGCACTGCCTGATCCTTCATCACGTCGAGCAGGGTGGCGATTTGTTCCGGTCGCACCAGCGGTTCGTCGCCCTGCACGTTGACATACACATCCGCCGCGATGGAGTTCGACAATTCATGCACGCGCTCGGTGCCGCTGCGGTGCGTGGCGGACGTCATCTGCGCCTTCCAGCCGTGTTTGCGGCAGGCGTCGAGGATTTCTTCGGAATCGGTCGCGATGATCACGTCCGAGAGAAGCGGCGACAAGCGGACCGCCTCGTAGACCCAACCGACCAGCGGCTTGCCCGCGATCTCGCGCAGCATTTTGCGCGGGAGACGCGTAGAAGCCAGGCGAGCGGGGATGATGGCAATGGTTTTCATGAGAGCACTAGTTTCCTGTTTCCCGGTGCAACTGGCAAGAGGCGAATCCGCAGATGGAATCTAGTTTCGCTGTTTGACACCTTTTTAGGGCGGCTCTTAGAATGAAGATTGGACGTGACGCGCCACTCCAGCTGTTGTGTCCAAGGCAGCGAGGTTTGTAAGAGTGCGACTAGTCCCTCTCGTTGCGTTTCCCAACTTGTTGGCGGCGTAGCTCAGGTGGCTAGAGCGACGGTCTCATAATCCGTAGGTCCGTGGTTCGAGTCCACGCGCCGCCACCAAATCTCTCAAGAACTTACTGGATCTATGGCCTTCCCCATGAAAATCTGCGCTATCTGTGAGGAGGAGTTTGAACTCACTCCGGATAAACCTGGGCTTGCCAACCGCTGCCCGAGATGCAGCGCTGCCGAGGTTGCTGCTCCCGCAACGCAGCTGCGCATGAGCGCCGAGGAGCGCAAGTCTGCTAGCGAAGCGAACGAGGCTCGAAGGCGGGCGATCCGCGATTTGCTTTACCGCAAGGACAGCTAGTGATTAGGCGCAACGCTTCAAAGCTGGGCTAGGCGGCGTTGTACGAAGAAGAAGTAAAGGGCGACCAGAATCAGAAGTAATCCATTCACCCCCAGCACTACCGGCGCGCTGAATATGGGGACGAGCCATCCCGACAACAGATTGCCCATGGGCATGCCGCCGCGAAAGGCGAAATTGTAGACGCTCATCACGCGGCCGCGCATTTCGTTGGTGGTGATCAACTGCACCAGCGAACTCACCGTGGCAAATACCGCCATCATGGAAGCGCCCACCAGTACCAGGGCAACACTGCTGAAGGGCAACGACTTCGAAAGGGCGAATGCGGAAATCCCTCCGCCCAGACAGAAGAGCGCTGCGAGGGCGACGAACCCTTTTTTACGAAAGTTGCCCGCGGTTGCAATTCCCAGCGAGCCGAAGATGGAACCTAGTCCCATCAGCGCCAGCAAGTTTCCGTAGGTTTCCGGACCGCGCTTGAAAATATCCTTCACGAACACGGGAATGTAAGTGCGCATGGGCATGGCCAAAGCGGTCATGCAGAAAGCCAGCACAATCAGCGCTTCCATCGAACTTTGCTTGCGGGTGAACTTGATGCCCTCTTTCAGGCTGGTGAACATGGACTCCGCGGTCTTCACGGGCAGGAACCGGGTGGTGATGATCGACAGCGAGAGAATCGGAGCGAGAAAAGACAGCGCGTTCAGGCCGAAGCACCATTTCTCTCCCAGCTTTGCCAGGGCTTGTCCGGCTAGCGCCGGGCCGACCATGACCGCAACGTTGAATTGGATGGAATTCAGCGCGATGGCGTTCGGCATGTCCTCTTTCTCGACGAGCGTGGGTATCAGAGCCTGGTAGGCTGGGCCGCCGAAGGCCTGCGCGAATCCAGAAATAAACGAAAGGCAGAGGATGTGCCAGACGTGGACCAGGCCGGTCGCCACGAGAATGGTGAGGATGGTGGCAGTCGCCATTTGCACATACTGGGAGCTGAGCAGAATCTTTCGGCGCTCGGCGCGATCGGCCACCACGCCGCCGATCAGAGAGAACAGGAAGATGGGGATGCCGCCGAGAAATTGATCCAGCGCCAGCAAGAATGCGGAATGGCTGAGCCGGTAGATCAGCCAGCCTTGGGCGACGATCTGCATCCAGGTGCCGATGCTGGAGGTGCAGGCGCCGAACCACATCAGACGGAAGTCGCGATATTGGAATGCTTTAAAGACCCGGCGAATCAATCAGGCGTCTCCATAGAGGCTCTGGAAAAGCCTAACATGCGGATTGGTTTGGCTTCCTCCCGTCCAGGTCTTCTCATCACGTTTCTCGGTTTTCCGCGTGCGAACTTAGATGTGGCCTGAAGCCGCGGCCGCGCAGCCGAATGCGGATGGTCCATGCAGCCAGCGTAATCGCGCAGCAGATCTCGACGAACACCTTCCCGCCATCGAGCAAGTCGATCTTGCCGTTTGAGAGTGCAGGATCGGTGAACACGCTGTGGATAAACATCAAGACGAATGCGGGAAATACCAGGTAGTGCAGCTTCCTCCACAATGGGCGAGCCATGCGCAGGCGAAAGAGCGAGGTGAGGATGACGATCAGCAACACGTACAACGAGGCCGCTCCCACAGTATTGAGATTCGGTTGCACGGGAGATTCGATCGGTAACAGCACATCTGCCAACCCGAAATGAGTGGAGCCCTCTAGCAGCAGCACAGCCGGATGCAGAACGATCAGCAACAGAACCGAGTATGCCGTCCAGTTGTGAAGACGGAAAATATTGATATGGCGATGCGGCCACAACCGCTGAGGGCTGTAGCGCAGCGCGATCAATAGTCCCAGGAGCATGTTCAGCGTGGCTGTGCCGACGGCGGAGAGTCCGAGGTAGGCACAGACGTCGAGAATCGTCATTGACTGTTTGATGCGCTACTCGTATCGCAGGGCTTCAATGGGATCGAGGCGTGAGGCGCGAAGGGCGGGGATCATGCCGCTGATCAGGCCCACTACTGTCAGAATCAGCGTGGCCACAACTAATATGCCGGGGGCGATGACCAGGCGGATATCGCCAGCTTCGCCATTCTTTGCGATAGCGCTGTATAGCGTGAGCCTGCCGACGGAGAGCGACACTGCGTAGGCCAGGATGATTCCGAGCAGTCCGCCGATGAAAGTAATGGTGAGAGCTTCGGCGAGGAATTGAAGCAGGATGTCACCGCGGCGCGCGCCCAGCGCCTTTTCCACTCCGATCTCTCGAGTGCGCTGGGTTACGGAGACCAGCATGATATTCATCAGGCCGACGCCGCCGATGCCGAGGGTGAGCGTGCCGATGAAGCCCAGGAGAATCTTCAGGCCGATGGTGATGACTTCGAACTGGTGGACCTGCTCCATCAGGTTAAACACGCGCACGGCACGGCGGTCGGTTTGATTGAACTTGTGTTCGCCCGCCAACACGGCGCGGGCCGACTCTTCCAGCCTTGCGTACTCCGGAGTTTCGTAGTTGAACCAGATGGAATCTAGGTAGTGAGTGTCTTTCAAGTCACTCATGCTGGTGAAGGGGACGTAGATAGCGCGGTTGATGTCGTCGTCGCCTTCCTGCATCTTGGCGTTCAGGACGCCGATCACTTCGAAGCTTAGGCCATCGACGCGGATGCGCTCGCCCAGGGCGTTGCGGCCGGAGAAAAGTTTTTCCTTGGCCTCGGAGCCAATCACCGCGACACGGGCGCGCTGCAACTGGTCTTGCATGTTGAAGAAGCGGCCCGGGCCGAGTTTCAGGGCGCGGACGGAATCAACGTTGGGATAATCTCCGGTCACGTCGAAGGTGAAGGTCCGAGTGTCGAACTGGATGTTGCACTGCTTGTCTACTTCAGGAGTGATGTGGGTGATCTGCGGAATGTTGGTGGTAAGGGTGTCGATATCGTCGAGCGTGAAGCGGACTTGCGCGCCCGCTTTCTGGCCGCCGGCCTGCATCGAGGTGCGGCCCGGCACCAGGATCATTAGCTTGGTGCCAAAGTTGGCGAAGATGTTGGCACAGGCTTGTCCGAAACCGTCGCCATAGGCCAGCAGCATCACGACCGTAGCGATGCCCCACGCCATGCCGAGCATGGTGAGAGCGGTGCGGCGGCGATTGTGCCGCATTGCGCCGTAGGCTTCTTGTAACAGATCCCGAAACATATTGGTTTACTCTGTTCCTACTCTTGCCGCAGCGCCTCGACGGGCTGCAGCATGGCGGCTTTGCGCGCGGGATAAAGGCCTGCGATCACGCCGGCCAGAGCGAGGCTGCCGATTGCCAGCATCGCGGTGGAGGGTACGAGTTTCGGAGGATCAAAACCTCCCTGACCCTGGATGTTGCCCATCAGCGCCATCAGGCCGGCGGCGAATCCCATGCCGACCAACCCGCTGAACAGCGTGAGAATGATTCCTTCCAGAAAAAAATGCGCCAGGATGCTGCGACGCGTGGCGCCGAGGGCCATGCGCAATCCGATCTCGCGGGTGCGCTCACTCACAGTGACCAGCATGATGTTGATTACGCCGATGGCGCCCAGAGCCAGCGTGATCATTCCAACCGCGCCGAGAAACACGTTCATGGCGTCGAAGATGCTGCCCACAGCTTTGGAGTTCTGAATGGTGTCCCAGCCTTCGAAGGCATTCTTGTCGTGATAATCGAAGCCATGATTGCGCGCAATCAGTTTTCGGACTTCATCCTGCGCCAACAGGTGCTCGTCGGTCACGCGCGGCTGGTAGTTGATGAAGGAAATGGAATTCTCATGGTTCTCGCCCTTGAGCGGAAACAAAGTCGCCATCACACGAAAAGGCAGGTAACCACGCATGTTGGTCGAGTTGTCGTCGCCGCGCCCAACGCGCTGCACCGTGCCGATGACCTCGAACGTTATGTCGTTGAGTATGATGCTTGCGCCCACCGCCGGACGTCCGGGAAACAGGTTCTTGACCAGTTCATCGCCCAGCACGATGACGTTGCGTCTCTGAGATTCGTCCAGGTCATTGAGCCAGCGTCCTTGATTCAGCGGAAGGTAACGGATCTCGCTGAACTGCGGTTCCACGCCGGCGATCTCGCCGTTGGCACTGGCAAACTCACTCACAGCGCGCACATCCGTGCGAATCAGCACCGGGGAAGCGTTGCGGACGTGCGGAGCTTCCTTGCGAATGTCGGCATAGTCCTGATAGGTAAGCAGGTAGCGGCGGGCGGAGTTCATGCTGCCCTGGACCACTGGAGCCCGCCCCGGATAGATGAACATGATGTCCTTGCCATACTGCGCCATCTCGCGCTTGTTACCGGAGCGGAAGCCCTCGCCCAAGCCTACGAGCAGTAGCAAAGACCCCACACCCCACGCGATGCCGAACATGCTAAGGAAGGAGCGCAGCTTGTGGGCCCAGAGGGTGCGGAAGATTTGCGCGAAGATGTCCAGAACGATGCGCATGCGCTCCATCTATCCATTATTACGCATTTATGGACGAACTGGTTCGGCCTTTGTTAGCGGACACAAAGAACATCGGCAAGACTAACTTCCGTCGAGAGCGATCCGCCAGGTTTTGCGCGCGTCGTTGGAATCTGATTGGAAGTTGAGTGGAATCAGGTGGTTCGAGTGCGTTACCGAAGTGTCCGCGGGGCCTCCAAATTCCTGTTACTGAGCCTGTTCGCTGTCTATCCTTGATAAGGGAACCTACGCGCGCTGAGATAGTTACGGCGTGCAGTGGCCCCAGACTGTAGACAAATGTCCGCCAACGCACACTCGTGGAAAGGCCTGCCCATCGGCGCTAGGGCTTTCGTCGGCCTGGTGATCGCTGCCGGTTTGGCGTCGCTGCTTGAGGCCGCGATCCACACCAGCAGCAAGAACATTGCCGAGTTCATCTGCTACCTGGGCGTCGCCATCCTGGCCTCGCGGCTGAGGGTGACGCTGCCCGGCATCACGGGCACGCTCTCGGTAAACTTTCTGTTCATCCTGGTGGCCGTGGCGGAGCTGAGTTATTCCGAGGCCCTTACCCTGGGCGCATTCTCGATGCTGGCCCAGACCCTATACCCAAACCGGCCGGGCGCGATCCAGTTGACGTTCAACGTTTGTGCGGGATCCCTGTCGACTGCTCTGGCGTACTTCGTCTATCACAACTCTCTGGCGAATCAGCTTATCGTTAGCCGTCCTCTGGTGCTTTGTCTGGCGGCTTCGACTTACTTCATCGTCAATGCGGGAAGCATTGCCATTGTGATTTCCGTGGCCGACGGGAAGCCTCTTCGCCAGATCTTGGTGGATTGCTATTTCTGGTCATTCCCGTATTACCTGGTTGGGGCCGGCATCGCGGGCGCCATTGGCTGGTTCAACCACGCCTTCAACTGGGAAACGTCGCTGCTGTTCGTCCCCGCCATGTACCTCATCTACCGCTCCTACCGCCTGT
The DNA here is from genome assembly GCA_035566655.1 of Candidatus Dormiibacterota bacterium. Lineage (GTDB taxonomy): Bacteria > Acidobacteriota > Terriglobia > Terriglobales > Acidobacteriaceae > Sulfotelmatobacter. The sequence goes on along the minus strand of DATMQT010000057.1, from coordinate 42,287 downwards.
ACCTGGGCAAGCTGGAGGACGAGAAGCGGCACGTGGAAGAGATGGCGGACCTGCATCTGCGAACCATCGAGGCCCTGGCGCTGGCCATCGAGGCCAAAGACCAGACCACTCACGATCACCTGCAGCGCGTTCGCATCTATGCCATCGCGGTGGCCAAAGAGCTGGGGATGAAAGGCAGCGATTTGGAAGCTTTGCATGCCGCCGCGCTGTTGCACGACATCGGCAAGCTGGCCGTGCCGGAACACATTATCTCGAAGCCCGGCCGGCTGACGCCGGAAGAGTTCGAGAAGATGAAGATTCACACCGTGGTGGGAGCGGAAATTCTGGAGCGGGTTCGCTTCCCTTATCCCGTGGTGCCGATCGTGCGCGCCCATCATGAAAAGTGGGACGGGTCGGGTTATCCCTACGGACTGAAAGGCATGGAGATTCCGATCGGCGCACGGATTCTTTCCGCCGTCGATTACCTGGACGCGCTGGCTTCAGACCGGCAATACCGGCGGGCCATGCCGCTGGATGAAGTGATGCAACGGCTCACTTCAGAATCGGGCAAGTCGTTCGATCCGAAGGTGGTGGAGGTCCTCAAGCGGCGTTACCGGAATCTGGAAAATCTGGCCCTGGCACGATCGGCACAAGACGGCACTCTGGTCGTTCCCACGCCGCTCAAGATACCGCGCGGGCCGGCGCCGGACGCGGGATTCGAAAATGCGAACGTTCCAGATTACTCCGGGCGGGAAGCAACTTTTCTGTCCTCCATCGCGGCCGCCCGTCAGGAAGCTCAATCATTGTTTGAGTTGAGCCAGGATCTCGGAGCCTCGCTCAGCCTGGGCGAAACGCTCTCCGTGTTCTCCGTGAAGCTCAAGCCCATGGTTCCCTATGATGCCATCGCCATCTACATCCTGCGCGATGGCATTTTGATCCCGGAGTATGTGAATGGCGATAACTACCGTCTGTTCTCTTCCTTGCGGATTCCGTTTGGTGACGGGCTCTCGGGCTGGGTGGCACAGAACAAGAAACCGATCGTGAACGGGAATCCCTCCGTGGAACCGGGCTACCTGAACGACCCGGAAAAATTCAGCACGCTGCGCTCCGCCCTGGCCGTGCCTCTGGAGGGAGTGTCCGGCGTCATCGGCGTTCTCGCGCTCTACCGCGCCGAGAACAACGCATTTACTACCGACCATTTGCGCATCCTTCTCGCGGTGAGCGGCAAGATGGCTCTGGCCATCGAAAACGCTCTCAAATACCAGCAGGCGGAAAGCTCCGCCACCACCGACTACCTTACCGGCCTGCCCAACGCCCGGTCGCTGTTCCTGCAACTGGACCGCGAACTGGCCCGCTGCAAGCGCGACAACGCCTCGCTCACGCTCATGGTCTGCGACATGAACGGATTCAAGAAGATCAACGACCGCTTCGGGCACCTCGAGGGGAATCGGGTCTTGCGCCTGTTTGCTCAAGCGTTAAAAGACAGTTGCCGCGAGTATGACTACGTGGCCCGCATGGGTGGAGACGAATTTGTGGTGATCGCTCCCGGCCTCGCGGCCGATGCCGCTGCCAAGAAGGTCGAGCAGATTCGTCCTCTCGCCCGGCAAGCCGGGTTTGATGTTTGCGGAGAGGAGATTCTTTCCTTGAGCGTGGGGCTCGCCGTTTCCCCCGGCGACGGCAACGATGCCGAGCAACTTCTGACCCAGGCCGACCGCCGCATGTATCTGGAGAAACAGAAAGAACCCTCGCGCAAAGACCAGCGCCTGCATACGCGGATGAAATGCCGGCTCACCATCGAACTGCATCCTCAATCCGGTGACGGGCCGATCTTCGGCAACCTGATCGACATCAGCCTGGGCGGCTGCTATGTGGAAACCAGCGCCATTCTGACGCCGGGATCCAATCTGAAGCTGGTTTTCTCCATGGATGGGAACGACGGCGGTTTGACTGCGGACGGCACGGTCGCCCGAATCCATCCCGGCACGGGCGTGGCAGTGCAATTCAAAGAAATGAGCCGCGAATCGCGCGAGAAAATGTATCGCATCCTGGAGTTCGTCCAGAGCTCGACTACGGTTTATAACGACCGCTACATGCAGAATTTGCTGAAGCGATAAAAGCAGTGGTCAGTGGTCAGTGATCAGTGGCCAGTGGGCGGCAACACAAAGCTCTTACTGGCCACTGACCACTGGCCACTGACCACTGCTCTTGAAGCCCGCCTTCCCCGCCCGTACACTTAAAGAATGCACGCCCACGTTCACGGCGCCGGCAGTCCCAAGCGAGTGCTGAAGATCTCGCTGGGCGTCACCCTCGCCTACATCGTGCTGCTGGTGGTTGCCGGCATTCGTGCCCACTCGCTGGCTCTGCTCTCTGAAGCGGGACACAATCTTTCCGACTTTCTGGCTCTGCTGCTGTCGCTGGTTGCGGTTTATTTGCAGTCGCGCCCGGCCAGCGCCACCAAGACTTATGGCTACCATCGCGCCGGAGTGCTGGCGGCGCTGGTCAACGCCGTATCGCTGCTCGCGGTCTCATTCTTCATCTTTTACGAAGCGTTCCGCCGCTTGCAGCACCCCGAGCAGGTGCAGGCCTCGGTGATGATGTGGGTCGCGGCCGCAGGCGTGGTGATGAACGGCGTGATTGCGCTGATGCTTTATCGGACGACAGTGCGGTCGCGGGGAGGCTCCGGCGGCGACGTCAACATCCGCAGCGCGCTGCTGCATGAAGTTGGCGATACGCTCTCCACTGCGGCCGTCATCGTAGGCGGCTGGGCCATCCTGGTCACGCACGATTACTGGATCGACTCCGCGCTCTCATTCGGAATCGGAGTGCTCATCCTCTGGTCCGGTTTCGGCATCGTGCGCGAGACGCTGAACATTCTGCTCGAAGGCACCCCACGCGGGTTAAAACTCGAGTCGGTTGAAATCGCCATCCGCTCCATCGAAGGCGTCAACGACGTGCACGACCTGCACTGCTGGAGCATCGGGTCGGAAACGCGCGCGCTCTCCTGCCACATCGCCATCGCCGACATTCCACCCTCGGTCAGCGAACGCATCCTGCGCGACGTAAAAGACCGCCTGCACCACGACTTCCGCATCGACCACACCACCATCCAGTTCGAGCACGCGGAATGCGAAGTAGCGCATGGGTGTGTGATTCCGGTGGGGGAGAGCGAAGAGCAGCACCATCACAGCCACGGGCACTAAGGCTGTCTTAGAAACGTGAATGACCTCAAGAGACTTCGCGAAATCTACGAGCGACAGCTCAGTGCCGGGCCGTTCCCTAGTGCGGACTGCGCTGTCGCTGGGATAAGCGGGAGTCTTCACGGGAACTTGGTCATCTACTTGGCGGACATAGCGGGCATTTCCTCGCGGGGTGAAGGGTTGGCAGAATTGGAGGGCTCGACTCGTGAATCATTTAAGCAGCTGGTCGCGAAGAGTCTTTGGGAAAAATACCCTGAATGCCAGAACACAATCACCTCGTTGGTCACTCCTAGGTTGTACGCGCTCATTTGCGCGACAGAAGAGGCGCGGTTGCTCATAGTCAACGCACTCACTCGATAGTATTTGGAAGTCAGCTTCTCTCGGAGTGTCCCGACTGCTTTTCGTAAATCTCCCGCACCCGCTCCATCGTATCTGCCTCCTCCGCCGTCTTATCCGGCCGCAGCCGCACGATCCTTGGGAAACGCAGAGCATAACCGCTATCATGACGGTCCGATTGCATCATGTTGTTAAACGCGACCTCCAGAACGATCTTCGGCTCGACAGTGCGCCGGAGGCCTTGATCTTCGATGGTGTGTTCGAGAAACCACCGGGTCATCTCGGCAATCTCGGCGTCGGTCAGCCCTGAGTAGGCTTTGCCAATATTCACCAGCCGAGGATTGTCCGTAGTTGTATCCCACACGCCAAACGTGTAGTCGCTGAGCACGCCCACGCGCTTGCCGTGTCCGTACTCGACGGCGGTCACCACCACGTCGAGCGTGGCCAGTTCACGCTTCATCTTCAGCCACGCCTTGCCGCGTTTGCCCAGCGTATACGACGAGTTGAGGTCTTTGATCATCAACCCTTCGTTGCCCCGCGCCTGCGCCGCCGCAAACAGCTCTTCCAACTCCTCGGCGGACGAGGGGCGAAACACCGGTGCACGGATCACGGAAGCTACTGACGATTCTTCCTCGCCGAACGCAAGCTTCACTTGCGAGCCCGCCTTACCCTGTATTCCTCCGTGTCCTCTGTGGTGAAGGTTCTTTTTTTCTAGCAGCTCATCCAAAATCCGGCCGCGTTCCCGCAGCGGACGATCAATCAGCAACTCCCCGCCGGCATACAAAACATCGAACACCAAGTAAGCCACGGGAATCTCGCGCAACATCTTCTCGCTGACTTTCCTCCGTCCCAACCGCTGCTGCAACACGCTGAACGGACGCGCCCGCCCCGGATCCTCCCAGGCCACGATTTCGCCGTCGAGAATTGCATCCTCTGGCAGTCCGGCCAGCGCATCGGGCAACTCGGGAAACGACTCAGTAATTTCGTCCCGGGTCCGCGAAAAGAATCTCACTTCACCGGCGGAGATGTGCGCCTGCGCCCGAATCCCGTCATACTTGTCTTCCACCGCAGCATCAGCAAAGTAACTTAGCCCTTCTTCGGCGGACTCGATCGGACTCGCCAGCATAAATCCCAGCGGATGAAACATTCTCATCTTCGCCTCAACCAGCTTGCCCGCGACCGCTAGCCTCAAAGTCTCGCCGATATCTCCCAGCAACATGTTCGCCCGCTGCACCTCACCGAGCGTCGCGCCGTACGCTTTGGCAATCGCCTCCTCGACCAAACTCTCCTTCAGTCCAATCCGCAAATCGCCGGTAATAATCTTCACGATGTACTTTGCCTCGAGCGGCGTAGCCCGCGCCAGCAAATCGCGAACCAGCGCACTCTTCGCCGCCGGCCCGCGCGCCGCCGCGATCTGACGAAAAATTCTGCTGACCTCCAGAACGCCCAAGCCTTGCCCGCTGCGCTCGTCCAAAACCTCTCCGGCCACCGCGCCTAGGTCTCCGTGCTTGCGATAAGCAGCCGCCAGCGCGGCTTCGTCTTTCCCGGACAGCTCCGCCACCACCCGCCACAAGAGCGACCCGCCCACCTGCAAGGTCGTTTCTTCCCACGCGGGAAACGCGCGTCCGGAAAGAAACTCCGCTGATACTGCGGCCTCGTCGACGTTTCGTGACTTGAAGTAGCTGGCAACGATCGCGGTCTTTTGCAGCTTCTTGGTGGTGGCGGCAATCGCCTCGCAAGTCTTGGCAAGCTTTCGCATGACGTTCTGGAGAAACCTCTCGAGGATAGCGGAAAACGTGGGGGATTCCCCACGTTAGAAATACGGAAATCACAGTATGGAATCACAGGCGCAGACTACGCAATATTCGTTGGGTGCCGCTCCGTCGCATAGATAACCGTATCCGCGAATTGTGCTTCAAGGTTTTCCGGGACCAGGAACGCGAACCGAAGACGGTTCGATCCATGCCTGACCAGCCGCAACTCGGACGCTGCCAACGATCCGTGCAGCCCGATGGGCGGCCCTTCTGGTCTTTTACCTGGCAATACCCTCCGCAAAACATTGTGCCCCAAAGACATAACCCGGTTGTAAGGACTACGCGCCGTAACCTGGAATCGACTCAAAACCCGCTTTCGGCAGCCTAGGAACGAGTCCCCCCTGTGGTACCCTACTGTTTGGCGCTTTTCCGCGGCTGGAGCATCCAATCTCCGTGCGTTCTTTGCGAAATTTCGTGCGTTTCCTGGTGGCCGTGCAGCTCCTGCCCGCGCTTGAAAGCGGGGAAGAGACGCTGGTCGGCGGCCAAGCCGTGCTCGAGGGCGTGATGATGCGCTCTCCGCACGCCTGGGCCATCGCCTGCCGCAAGCGCACGGGCGAAGTGGTCACCATGAGCGAACCGCTCGAGCGTCCCTCAGAAAAGCATAAATGGATGGCCTGGCCCGTCGTCCGCGGAGTCATGACACTCGGTTACGCCATGTCCCTCGGCTACCGCGCCCTGCGCTTCTCCGCCAACGTCGCGATCGAAGAAGTGATGCAAACCGGCAACGAACATGTAGCGACGGACGCCCCGGCTGTAGCGCCGAAGCGAAGCGAAGCGGAACCTTCCACGGCCGCCGCCGCTGAATCCACCAAGGCCCAAGCCCGCGAAAAGGCCGCCGCCATAAGCGGATGGCTGGCCGCAGTAAATATCGTCATCTCCCTCGCCTTCTTCATCGTCATGTACAAGCTCGTTCCGCTATTGGCGACCAACGAGTTGAAGAAGTGGAACCCGGCTTTCAGCGGCCAGATCATGTTCAACCTGGTGGATGGCATCATCCGCCTGCTTCTGTTCCTGCTGTTCATCTGGGGTGTTTCGTTGTTTCCCGACATTCGCCGCGTCTACCAGTATCACGGGGCCGAGCACAAGACAGTCTTCGCTTTCGAGAACGGGGACCCACTCGAAATTGGCGCAGTCCAGAAGTATTCGACGTACCATCCCCGCTGCGGCACCAGCTTCCTGATGACGGTCATGCTGATCTCGATCGTTTTCTACATGCTGTTCCCGGTGACGACGCTCTGGGCGCGCTTCGCCCTGCGCATCGCGCTGCTGCCGGTGATCGCAGGAGTATCGTACGAAATCATCCGCTTCGCCGCCAAACATCGCGGATCGCTCTTCGCTCTGATGACCGCCCCAGGCCTCTGGCTGCAGCGCATTACCACCCAGCCGCCGTCGGACGAGATGGCGCAGTGCGCCATCGTCGCCCTCGATCACGCTATGGCCCTGGAAAAAGAACACGGCGGCGAACTGGTGATTGCCTAGCGGCCCCGCCGCGAATACTTTCCTCCTCCCGTCCAATATCACTAAAATGCCGTAGGGATGTAACGTATTTTTTACGTCTCTCTCGCCCGCGGCACGAACCGGGCTCGGCGAACCGAGACGTAACAAGCCACGTCTCTACGAAAGATTCCGATGTTTGAACGCTTAGAGCAAATCGAAAATCGCTACGACGAACTGACTCAGGCGCTGGCCTCGCCCGACATTGTCAATGACTCCGCTAGATACCAGAAGACTGCGAAAGCGCACTCTGAAATCGCGCCCGTGGTCGAGAAGTATCGCGAATACAAAGATCTGACGCGCGGCATATCCGAGAGCAAAGCCATGCTCGCCGAGGAAAAAGATCCCGAAATGCGCGCCTACGCCCAGGAGGAACTCAACAAGCTGGAACCGCGCGTCGCAGCCATTGAAGAAGAGTTAAAAGTCCTGCTGCTGCCCAAGGACCCCAACGACGAGAAGAACGTCATCCTCGAAATTCGCGCCGGCACCGGCGGAGACGAGGCCACACTCTTTGCCGCCGAAATTTTCCGCATGTACACCCGCTATGCGGAGACGCAGCGCTGGAAGGTCGAAGTGCTCTCGTCCTCGGAGTCGTCGGCCGGAGGCCTGAAAGAAGTCATCGCCATCATCGAAGGCAACCGCGTCTACTCCCAGCTCAAATACGAAAGCGGCGTCCACCGCGTGCAGCGCGTGCCCGCCACCGAGCAGCAGGGACGCGTCCACACTTCTGCCGTCACCGTCGCCGTGCTGCCTGAAGCCGAAGACGTCGACATAAAGATCGAAGCCAAAGACCTGCGCATCGACACTTTCTGCTCCTCCGGCCCCGGCGGGCAGTCCGTGAATACGACGTACTCCGCCGTGCGCATCACGCACATTCCCACCAACACGGTGGTGAGTTGCCAGGACGAGAAATCGCAAATCAAGAACCGGGAAAAAGGCATGCGCGTGCTGCGCTCCCGCCTGTACGAAATCGAAATGGAAAAGCAGCAGCAGGCTCTGGCCAAGGAGCGCAAGGCCATGGTGGGCTCCGGCGACCGCAGCGAGAAGATTCGCACCTACAACTTCCCACAAAACCGTCTCACCGACCACCGGATCGGATTCACCATCCACCAACTCGAACAAGTGATGGACGGCAAGCTCCAGCCGCTGATCGAGGCGCTGACCACGTATTATCAGTCCGAGAAGCTGAAGCAGGAAGCCACCACGGCAGTGTGATTGAGCCCTGAAATCGTGTCTTCTGTTTTAGCTTTCTCGTGTCTCTGTGCCTCTTTGGTGAAAGAGTTTCGTGCAGATCAAACAAGCCCTCTCCTCCGCCATCGCCCGCCTGACTGCGGACCGCGTCCCCTCGCCGCGCATGAACGCGGAGCTTCTGTTGATGTTCACTCTCAACTGCGACCGCGCCCACCTCTACGCCCATCCCGAGCGCGAACTCAGCGCCGAGGAACAAACGCGCTATGAAGCTGTGCTCGCCGAACGCGCCCGCGGCGTCCCCGCGCAGTACATCACCGGCCACCAAGAATTCTGGGGCATGGATCTGATCGTCGCCCCTGCCGTGCTCATCCCGCGTCCCGAAACCGAGCACGTGATCGAAACCGTACTGGAATTGCAAGCGTCGGCAACCAGCGCCGGGCGCCCGAAGCCCGAAGCCCGAAGCCGATTTATCGACATCGGCACCGGATCCGGCGCCATCGCGTTAGCGCTGGCCAAAGAATTACCGCGAGCCGAAATCCACGCCACCGACATCTCCGCCGCCGCGCTCGAAGTCGCGCGGGCCAATGCAGTTCGTCATCAACTTGAATCCCGCATTCACTTCCGCGAAGCCGACTTGCTGGACGGCTTCGAGAAAAACTCCTTCGATGTCATCGTCTCCAACCCACCATACGTCGGCGAATCGGAAGAAGATCAAGTCCAACTCGAAGTCCGAAAGTTCGAGCCGCGCAACGCCGTCTTCGCCGGACCCACGGGGGGTGAGGTGATTGCCCGCTTGATCCCGCAAGCCCGCGCCGCGCTCAAGCCGGGCGGCTGGCTGGTCATGGAAATCAGCGGGACGATTGCTGAGAAAGTAAAGGAGCTGCTTCGGGATTGGAACGACGTTGTGATCCGGCCGGACCTGCAATCGATCCCGCGCGTGGTGCAAGCGCGGAAATAATTAGCGCGGCACGGACGCCGGCAAAATTTCTTCCACGTCGACAATGCTCGTGGGATACTTGCCGGTGTAGCAAGCCGAGCAGTAGGAAGTCTTCTCGCCCTCGCCGCAAGCTTTTTTCAGCCCTTCCAGCGAAAGATAGGCTAGCGAGTCGGCGCGGATGTACTCGCGAATCTCGTCAACCGATTTATTGGCGGCAATCAGTTGATTTTTCGAAGGTGTGTCCACGCCGTAGTAGCACGGCGAAATTGTGGGCGGACACGAAATACGCATGTGTACTTCCTTCGCTCCCGCGCTGCGGATCATGCGAACAATCTTCCGGCTGGTGGTACCGCGCACAATCGAATCGTCAATCAGCACGACGCGCTTCCCTTCCAGCAGCGAGCGCACCGGATTCAGCTTTAGCTTTACGCCGAAGTCACGTACGCTCTGGCTCGGCTCGATAAACGTGCGCCCCACGTAGTGATTGCGGATCAGGCCAAAGCGAAATGGGAGTCCACTTTCGGCCGCGTAGCCCACGGCTGCTGTCACACCCGAATCCGGCACCGGGACCACAAGATCGGCCTCCACCGGCGCTTCGCGCGCCAATTGCCGTCCCAATTCTTCGCGGCTGGTCTGCACCGCGCGGCCAAACACCACGCTGTCGGGCCGCGAAAAATAAACATGCTCGAAAATGCAGCTCGACTGCGGCGCGCCCGTCGAATAAAAACGCGAGGTGATGCCTTCCGGCCCCACCACGACTATCTCGCCCGGCTTCACGTCGCGCTCGTAAGTCGCTCCGATCAGATCGAAGGCGCAAGTTTCCGACGCGAAAACTATGGTGTCGCGTGTCTGTCCTGCCAGCGCGGGAATGCGGCCCATGGCCAGCGGCCGGAAGCCGCGCGGATCGCGCGCCGCAATGATCCGGTCTGGGCTCATCAACACCAGCGAGAACGCGCCTTCCACGCGGCCCAGCGCGTCCGCGATCGCCTCGGGCAGAGTGTGTTCCCGCGAAAGCGCGATCAGGTGGACGATCACTTCCGTATCGCTGTTCGTCTGAAAAATCGATCCCTGGCGTTCCAGCCGGCTGCGCACTTCCGCGGCGTTCGTCAGGTTGCCGTTATGCGCCACCGCGATCGAACCCTTATTCGACTGCACCAGGATCGGCTGCGCGTTTAGCAGCGCCGAATCGCCCGCGGTCGAGTAGCGGGTGTGTCCAATGGCCAGCGTGCCGCGGATCTGCGAAAGCACCTCTTCAGTAAAGATATCGGCGACCGTGCCCATCGCCTTGTGGACGCGGGAAGTCAGGCCATCGGAGGTAACAATCCCCGCCGACTCCTGCCCGCGATGCTGCAAAGCGTGAAGCCCCAGATAAGCGAGCTTCTCCGCCTCAGGGTGCGCGAAGATCGCGACTACCCCGCACTCGTCGTGAAATTTGTCGGAAATCTGCATTTAGCTTTTAGCCTTTAGCGCTTAGCTCGTTAGTCCGCCGCCACTAATTCCGGATCAGTCCGCAAAGTCGATTCCAGGGCAGACTCGTAAACTCGGTTCAACTCCGCCACCGCTGCCGACACAACTACTCGCCCGTCGAGCGAAATTTCCAGCTCCTCCGGAGTCGTTTCCCCGAGCAGGTCCGCGGCAATTCCGTGCTTCTCCGCTATCTGTTGGATTCGCGCCACGCTTTCCGGGTCGCAGGAGAGTACGATCCGGCTTGCATCTTCGCCAAACAACACAAACTCCGCCGGAAGTCCGTTGGATGCCAGATTCACTCGCGCACCTACGCCCTTCGCAAAAGCCTTCTCCGCCAGCGCGACGGCCAACCCGCCATCTGCGCAGTCATGCACCGAATCCACCAAGCCTTGCTGAATCAACTCGATGACAACCTTCTGCAGCGCGGCTTCTTTCTCCAGATCGAGCTCGGGAGGATACCCCCAGAGCGCGTCCAGAATTTCCTTGGCGTATTCCGACGACCCGAACTCACTCTCCACATCGGTGATATCGGCTGCTTCGCCAGCGCGCAATAGCACGATCGTGCGACCAGTGCCGTCGAAGTACATCTTCGCGGTCTTGCGCACGTCGTCGAGAATCCCCACAACGCCAAGCACCGGCGTGGGATAAATGCCTTCGCCCAGGGTTTCGTTGTAGAAACTCACGTTGCCGCCGGTGATGGGAATCTCCAACTCCTCGCACGCTTTTGTGATGCCATCGATGGTTTGCGAGAACTGCCACATAATGTGGGGTTTCTCGGGGTTGCCGAAGTTGAGGCAATTGGTTGCGCCTACCGGAGTTGCGCCCGAACACGCCACCTTGCGTGCAGCCTCGGCCACCGCATGCATCGCGCCCAGACGCGGATCGAGGTAACACCAGCGGCTGTTGCCATCGAGCGCCATCGCCAGTCCGCGCTGCGGCGAGTCGGGATTCGGGTTCTTGATGCGAATCACGCCCGCATCGCCTGCGCCCGGCGCCTCGACCGTGTTGGTCTGCACCATGTGATCGTATTGCTGCCACACCCAGCGCTTGCCGCAGATGTTCGGGCTGGCCAGAAGCTGCTTCAGATTCTGCGTCAACTCGTTGCTTCCATTGAGCTTGATATGCTCCGGCATCTCGCGCGGCACCGGCGGCTCCCAGCGCCCCAGCGGACGTTTGTACACCGGCGCATCGTCTGTAAGCGCCTGATTCGGAATCTCGGCTACGACTTCGCCGTGATGGAGCACGCGCAACTTGTTGTCGGTCGTGACCTTGCCCACTTCGACCGCGTCGAGTCCCCACTTTTCAAAAACGCGGAAAACTTCCTGCTCGCGGCCTTTCTCCGCCACCAGCAGCATGCGCTCCTGCGACTCGCTCAGCATGATTTCGTACGCGGACATGCCGGTTTCGCGTTGCGGCACACGATCGAGTTCAATCTGAATGCCAACGCCGCCGCGTCCGCCCATCTCGCAGGTCGAACACGTAAGTCCGGCCGCGCCCATATCTTGAATGCCAACGATCGCACCTGTTTGCATCGCTTCGAGGCAGGCTTCCAACAATAATTTTTCTAAGAACGGATCGCCGACCTGCACGTTGGGACGCTTGGCCTCCGAGGCCTCGCTGAATTCTTCGCTGGCCATGGTTGCGCCGTGGATGCCGTCGCGTCCGGTCTTGGCGCCGACGTAGATCACCGGATTGCCTTCACCGGCGGCGCGGGCGTAGAAAATTTCATTCTTGCGGACCAGGCCCATGGCGAAGGCGTTCACCAGCGGATTGCCGGAGTAGCACGGCTCGAATTTGGTTTCGCCGCCGAGGTTCGGCACGCCGAAGCAGTTGCCGTAAGAAGCAACGCCGCTGACCACGCCTTCGAGGATGGAGTGATTGCGATGGATGTCTTTCTGACTAGACTGCGCGGGCGAGTCGCCCGCGCCCACGTGAATCGGGCCGAAGCGCAGCGAGTCCATCACTGCTATCGGCCTTGCGCCCATGGTGAAAATGTCGCGCAGGATTCCACCTACGCCGGTGGTTGCGCCCTGGAACGGCTCGATGAAACTCGGATGATTGTGCGACTCGATCTTGAACGCGCAGGCCCAGCCGTCGCCGATGTCGATGATGCCGGCGTTCTCGCCCGGGCCTTGCAGCACGCGCTTGCTGCGCGTGGGCAGGCGCTTCAGATGAACGCGCGATGACTTGTAGGAGCAGTGCTCGCTCCACATCACGCTGAAGATGCCGAGTTCGGTCAGCGTGGGCTCGCGATCGCCGAGAAGCTGCTTGATCTTTTCGTATTCGCCGGAAGTAAGGCCGTGCTGCCGGATGGTCTCCGGAGAAAAGGCAGGAGTCAGGGAGGTGGTCATGGAGAAGTTCTATTGTAGCAAGTCGTTAGTCGTTGGCCGTTAGTCGTTGGCAAAACCTTGAACGCCGTCGTCAACGACCGACGACCCAGCGTTTTCAACGACTTATCTGCAAGCTATTTATAAAATCAACAGCGGCGTGCAGCGCCCGTGGCGCGATGTCCTTTGTTTTCAGCGAAGGACTTGCAAGTTGTTGAAAACAGGTGCGGAGGTTTTCGGTTCAACGGTTTTGTTCTGTCCGAGCGAGACCCAGGATGCCGCTGGAGCGCACAGAAGTGGCCCCAGAACGCATCCAATGGGCCCGGTGACGCCAGAGGTCGTCCGACAACTTGCCGGCCCTGGAATCGCCTCTAATGCGAAAGTCTTTGTAAGTCTTTGAAATTATCTGTAAGCCGTTGACATTATCCAGAAGCTATTGAAACGATTGAGAACGCTCTCGTGGAGCCCATGACGCCCCTTCGGCAAGCTCAGGGCAAGCTCTCGTCCGGGAGAGAGTGCGGTGCGGCCGGGCTTCGCCCCAGGCCGGGCGGACGGTGCGTCCGCCGCTCCATGAGTCGTTTCCGGTAAGATGCCAGCCAGATGAAATCGATCATCGTGGGAACGGCGGGGCATATCGACCATGGCAAGACTGCGTTGGTAAAAGCCTTGACCGGGATAGATGCCGACCGGCTGGCGGAAGAGAAGCGGCGCGGCATCACCATCGACCTCGGCTTCGCGCACATGGATTTGACTGCGCCCGGCGGCAATATTCTGCGGCTGGGCTTTGTCGACGTACCCGGGCACGAGCGCTTTGTGCGCAACATGCTGGCGGGCGCGGGCGGAATCGATCTGGTGTTGCTGGTAATCGCGGCGGATGAGGCGATCAAACCGCAGACGCGGGAGCATTTCGACATCCTGCAACTGCTCGGCGTTCAGCGCGGCATCACGGTGCTCACCAAGTCGGATGCGGTAGATGCCGAGATGCTCGAGGTGATGCGACTGGAGGTGGAAGAGTTTCTGCGCGGGACATTTCTGGAAACCCCAAGAGCTCCAATCGTGGCGGTGAGTTCTCTGACGGGCGCGGGATTGCCCGACCTCGAGCGGGCAATGGTTGAAGTGGCGACTGGAGTCCAGCCGCGGGATTCGCAAGCAATCGCGCGGTTACCAATCGACCGCGTCTTCAGCATGAAGGGTTTCGGCACGGTGGTCACGGGAACGCTGGTGGCCGGGACGATCCGCCGCGAGGACGAGCTTGTAGTTTTTCCTAAGGGGCGGCGGGTGCGCGTGCGCGGCGTGCAGGTGCATGGTCAGACTGCGGAAGCAGCAGTCGCCGGACAACGCACAGCGTTGAACCTGGCGGGCGCGAGCACCGAAGATTTCTCGCGCGGGATGACGCTGGTGCCTCCGGCAACGTTTGCGGCAACGAGGCGGGCGGATGTGCGGTTGCGCCTGTTGAATTCGGCGCCGCATCCGCTGAAGGACCGTGCACGAGCGCACTTTCACTCCTATAGCATGGAGAGCGTAGTTGAGATTGTGCTCCACGAACGGAAGGGCTCGGGGAATATCGGCCGCCCGCAACTGATGCCGGGGCAGGAGATGTTTGCGCGGCTCAAGCTGCCGGAAGCGGCGCTGCTGCTGCCCGGAGACCGGTTCATCATCCGGCAATTTTCGCCGGTGGTGACCATTGGAGGCGGAATCGTGCTGGATGCAGCGCCGCTTCCGCGCGTGCGAGGGGGCGTGAGCCTGCTGGAGATTCTGGCTGGCGGCGATGCGGAAGCGATACTGAAAGCACGAATCACACGCCGGCAGCATGAGGGAATTTCGATCGCTCAACTCGTGGCGGAGACTGGTTGGACGAGTAATGTGATTGAAACGCAACTGGCTCCAGCCGTGAAAGCGGGCACAGTGGTGCGGGCCGGGGAGCGGTTTCTGCATGCGCCTGCGCTGGAGCAGCTGAAGCTTCACACTTTGAGCGCCCTCGCGGATTTCCATAAGAAGAATCCGCTGGTGGGTGGAATCAGTAAAGAGGAATTGCGGGCTCGGGTGGACGCGACGCCGGAAGTTTTCGAGGCGGTTGCCGGCACGCTGGTGCGGGACAAGAAGATCGAAGTCGCCGGGGACCTGGTGCGGTTGCCGGGGCTGGGCGTGGTGATGAAAGATGAAGAGGCCGAATCGAAAAAGAAGATCGAGGATGCGTTTTTCGCGGCAGGACTGAAGGTTCCGGCGCTTAGTGAAGTGCTGGCGGGGTTGAGAGTGGACAGAGTGCGGGCGCAGAAGATCGTCACCCTGCTGCTAAGGGACAAGGCACTGATCAAGGTCTCTGACGAACTGGTTTTTCATCGCATGGCGTTGGAAGAGTTGCGGCGGCAGGTGGCGGCCTACAAGGTGAAGTCGCCGAAGATCGATGTGGCCGCGTTCAAAGAGATGACGGGCGTGACCCGCAAATATGCGATCCCGCTGCTGGAGTATCTGGACCGCGAGCGGGTGACAAAACGGATTGGGGACGCGAGAGAGATTTTGTAATCTGGTAATCGGGTTATTTGGTAATTTGAAAAGCGAACCTCACCCAATCTTCTCGTCGGGGAATTCCAGTTCCAATCCCAGCGGGTCGGTCACGCGGTTGGTCAGGTTCGCGAGTCCCGCGAGCACGTGGATGTCGATGATCTCGGGTTCGGAGAAGTTTTTCTTCAGTTCGTCGAAGTCGGTTTCGGTGATTTCGTGCGGAGCTCGGGTGAGCTTCTCGATATAGGTCAGCGCCGCGCGTTCTTTCTCTCCATAACGCGAATAGTTTCCCGCCTTCAGCGCCGTCCAGTCTTCCGCAGTGAGTCCGGCGCGCTTTGACGATGCGATATGGTGCTGCGCGCAGTAATGACATTGGTTGATGAGAGAAACGCGGAGGTAGATAAGTTCATAGAGCTTGCGGTCGAGGGATCGTCCCACGCTGGCGTAAAAAGCAAGGAAATTCTTCAGCATCTCGGGACGATGGGCCAGCGCCTTCTGCACGTTGCCGGGCTTGCCGCGAAGAGTGCTATCATAGATTTGGCGTACTTCCTGAGACGCGGTTTCCGGGCCAATCAAACTAACGCGTGCCATCGAGTCCTCCGGGATGGTGATCAATTTTCCTCGTCTTTCCATCATCGCAGATTCGCCGGTCTTGTGCTGCGAACCGAAAGCAAGGCTCAACAAAACAACCCCGCTGGCCGATAGTACTGAGGACGAGTCTCTGAATTGAGAACACTAATATTGGTTGCGCTGTTGGCTTCCGTGGGGACATCGGCAAGCTACGCTCAAGGGGATGCTGATTCCGACGTGGAGGCGAAGATTCTTGCCACGGAGCATATGTGGGGCCAGGCCTACGTGAGCAAGGACCCAAAGGCGCTGGAGAGAATCCTTGACGACGCATTCGTCAACATCGACTCCGACGGCGTAGTGCAGAACAAGGCGGAGGCGGTGGCGGAGGTGAGCACATCCACCATAGTGCAGTTCCTGACGGAATCGATGGTGGTGCATTTGCACGGGAACACCGCGATCGTTACCGGCATTTTTCAGCTCAAGGGAGTGGATCACGGGAAGCCATTTGCGCAGCGCGAACGTTTCGTGGACACATGGCTGTACAAGAATGGACAGTGGATCTCGATCGCGGGCCTGGTGACGAGGATCGGGCCGTGAAGCTGGGCGAGTCTCTCCGAATTACAGCCTCGCGACGGCGGGCAAGTCTTATGCGAACCATAGGATGGTTGCTGGTTCTGGTCTACGCGACGTCACTGCCGGGTTCCGCCCAAAAGGCTGGCGACAGCAACCCTGCCACGGCGGTTCGAGCTCTAGAGGGCGAGAGGGTGAAGGCGGAAGCGCGCAATGACAACGATGCGCTGGACCTGATTCTCGACAATGCTGTCGTGTACATCGAAGCCGGCAAGGTGATTTCCAAGGGCGATTACCTGTTGCGGGTAAAGTCCGCCAAGCCGCAGCTGCAGCAGATCGTACTGGAAGCCATGACGGTGCGCACGGTGGAAAACACGGCCATCGTGGTTGGGACCTACCGCAAAACCGATGGCAAGGACGGAAAGTCCTTGAAGCGCTGGCGCTTTGTTGACACCTGGGTGAACAAGAAGGGAAGTTGGATGTTGGTCGCCGCGGCGGCAACACCCCTGGCGAAGTAGCGAACTCGGCTGCATCCGCATTGCCGGGTCCTGCGCCCCTTCAAATTACATCGGCGTTCAGTCCGCAAGTCGCCCAATCCGCTCGTGATGTATTCTTCCTGCTTATGCTCCTGATTCGTCCTGCGACAATTGATGACGTGCCGCTGTTGCGGACGCTGATCCGCGAACTGGCTGCGTTTGAGCGCGAGCTGGAATCTTGCGTGATCGAAGAGGCGGAGCTGGGGCGCGATGGGTTCGGGGCGAATCCCCGATTCCGCGCCCTGATTGCGGAGTGGGAGGGTCAGACGGCGGGATACGCTCTGTTCTTTGGTTATTACTCGACGTGGGTGGGACGGGGACTCTTTCTCGAGGATATTTTCGTGCGCGAGCAGTTTCGCGGTAGAGGAATTGGGAAAGCATTGCTGGCTTCCGTGGCGCATGTTGCCGTGCAGGAGGATTGTTACGGAGTGCAGTGGGAAGTGCTCAACTGGAATGAGAAAGCGATTGCACTTTACAAGTCTTTGGGAGCGGAGTTCCGCGACCGGTGGCGGCCCGTGATGCTGTCGGACGACGCGCTGCTGCGGCTGGCGGAGAAGGCGTTGTGAGCGCACGGGTTCGCATCATCGGCGCGGGATTGGCCGGGTCGGAAGCGGCGTGGCAGTGTGCGCGGCGAGGAGTGGAGGTAGAACTGTTCGAGATGCGTCCGGTGCGGTCGACGCCGGCTCACCAGACGGCGGACTTTGCGGAGTTGGTGTGCTCGAATTCGTTGAAGTCGGATAGTGAGAATACGGCTCCGTGGCTGTTGAAGGAGGAGATGCGGCGGGCGGGGTCACGATTGCTGGAAATTGCGCGCGAGTGCGCGGTTCCTGCGGGGCACGCTTTGGCTGTGGATCGGGTGGCGTTCGCTGCGAAGGTGACCGAGGCGGTTTCCCGCGAAGGGCGGATTACGGTACGGCGGGAGGAAGTGACTTCCGTGGAAGAAGACGGGCCGGAGGTCACCGTGATTGCTACCGGGCCTTTGACTTCGGAGGCGCTGGCGGAGGAGATTGCGCGCCTGAGTGCGGGTGGAGGCGAATCAAACCCAGACCGGGCGAGTCGCCCGCTCCCACACAATCAAGATCTACACAGTCCACATTTGTATTTCTACGATTCAATCAGTCCGATCGTGGAGGCGGATTCGATTGACATGTCGCGCGTGTATATGGCGGCGCGCTATGACAAGGGATCGGCAGATTACATCAACTGTCCGATGACAGCGGAAGAATACGGCCGGTTCTACGACGCGCTTTTGGCGGCGCAATCTGTGGAGGAGCGCGATTGGGAGAAGTTGAATTACTTCGAGAGCTGCCTGCCCATCGAAGAGATTGCGCGGCGTGGACGGGACACGCTGCGCTTTGGTCCCATGAAGCCTGTGGGTTTGAAAGATCCGCGCACGGGCCGCATGCCTTATGCGGTGGTGCAGTTGCGCCAGGAAAACTTGCGCGCGGACTCCTACAACCTGGTGGGATTCCAGAATCATCTGAAGTTTGGCGAGCAGGCGCGCGTGCTGCGGCTGATTCCCGGGCTCGAGAATGCGCGGTTCCTGCGCTACGGACAGATTCATCGCAACACTTATATCAACGGGCCGGCGCTGCTGCGGGAGACGCTGCAGATGAAGGCGCATCCGCGAGTTTTGTTCGCGGGGCAGATTTGTGGAGTGGAAGGCTACGTGGAATCGATTGCGACCGGGCTGATGGCCGGAATGCATGCCGCAGCGCTGGCGCTCGGGAATGAGCTTGTGCCACCGCCGCGGGCGTCCGCGTTTGGATCGCTGACGCACTATGTGACCCATGCGGACGCGAAGAACTTCCAGCCGGCGAACATCACGTTTGATCTGCTGCCGGCGCTGGAGAAAAAGATCCGCGACCGGAAGGAACGGCACCGGTTGCAGTGCGAGGCGGCGCTGAAGGAATTTGATGGGTGGATGGACAGGGCCGGGGCGGCGCTCAGGGCGGGCACACCTTAATTCGTGGCACGCCGTTGTTCAACATGCAAAAAGACCTTCTGGCGATCGCATTTTCCTGCAACAATGTGCTGCTGCCCTGCGTATCCACATAGCGAAGGGCAAGACCGGCGCAGTGAGCTTACTTTCCTTGATCGGTTGCGTCCAACCAACTGAAGAGCTATGACCCTGCAAGATCTCTTTCGCGATGTGCTGCGGACGTTATGGGCGCACAAGCTGCGCGCGTTTCTCACCATGTTCGGTATTGCCTGGGGGATCGTCTCGATCGTTCTGATGGTGGCGGCGGGCGAAGGCCTGCGCAAGGGCCAGGCAGAGCAAGCCAAGAATCTGGGCAAAGACGTGATGATTGTTTTCCACGGGCGCACCAGCTTGCAAGCCGGCGGAACGCATGCCGGACGCCAGGTGCACTGGGAAGATGAGGACCTGCCGGTGGTGCAGGCAGAAACTCCCGACTGCCAGTACGCTATTCCAGAACTGGAGCAGGATACCGTGCGCGCGCATAGCAACTTCAACAATGCCGCGTTCACCGTGACCGGATCGCATCCGCAGTTTGCTTACATTCGCACTCTCGACGTGGGCTCGGGACGTTTTTACGACTGGGACGACATGCGCGAAGCGCGGCGGGTGGCGTTTCTGGGATCAGATGCCGCCAAACAATTGTTTCCCGGCCGTAATCCGGTGGGCGACAACATCTATTTGAATGATTTCCCCTACGTCGTGATCGGAGTGATGGCGAAGAAGAAACAGGATTCCAGCTATGACGGATGGGACGTGAACAAGATTTTCATTCCCTTCTCCGCCATGCGCCGCGACTTTCCCGACAAGCCTCCGGGAACATCGACCACCTTCGATCAACTGCTGGTGACGCCGAAGTCGGTGGAGCAGCACGAGGCCTGCAAACACGAAGTCCGCGTGGCGCTGGCGCGCATGCACCGCTACGATCCGAGCGACAAGGAAGCTTGCCCCATCTGGGATACGGTGCAGGAAGCGCAAGCTTTTAAAACAATGACGGACGGGATGAAATATTTTCTGGGCGCGGTGGGGATTGTGACGCTGCTGCTGGGCGGCATCGGCGTGATGAACGTGATGCTGGTGGCGGTACGCGAGCGCACGCGGGAAATTGGGGTGCGCAAGGCGCTGGGCGCGCCCGCGGCAACGATCCTGCGGCAATTCTTCGTGGAGGCGCTGATCATTGCGCTGTTGAGCGGAGCGATTGGTCTGGGAGTTGCCTTCGGATTTTGCGCGCTGGTGAACTTGCTTCCCATGCCCGACTTCTTCGCCGGTCTGGTTCCGGACTGGACTTCGGGGCTGGTCGCCGCCGGCTTGCTCGGCACGATTGCGGTGGGCGCGGCGCTGTATCCGGCACGAAGGGCGGCGTCAATCGATCCCATTGAAGCGCTACGGTATGAGGCGGGAGGGTAGAAAGAGCCGGTTTCAAAGTTTCAAGGTTGCAAGGTTTCAAAATCGGATGGCGCCTGTAGCTGCGGTGTTGGTCATTGAAACCTTGGAACTCTGAAACCTTGAAACCTCGCTCCATCTGCTGGCAGTGAGACGAATGCTCATAGAAATCATTCTCGAGGCCTGGATCGCGCTCAAGCGGAACCTGACGCGCAGCTTCCTCACCATGCTGGGAATTGTGTGGGGGATTGCGACGGTGACGCTGCTGATCGCCTATGGAAGCAGCTTCCGCGGCGTGCTGGTGCATGGCTTTGACGCGTTCGGAAAGAGCGTGGTGATTTGCTGGCCGCAGCAAACCAGCGAACAGCCTGGCGGGCAGCGCGCCGGGAAGAGAGTCGTCGTCGAGCAGGCCGACGTGGACCTTGTGAAGGCCACGGCACCGCTGGTGCGGCATGTGTGCCGCGAGACTGTGCGGCGTCCGGGGATTGCCTATGGCGACCGCATGGTGGGAACCGCACCAGTGCGTGGGGTTTGTCCGGAGTACGGCGAGATGCGGAACGAGGTGCCCTCTGAGGGCCGCTGGCTCGATTCCGGCGATGAACTGGAGAGGCGGCGCGTAATCTTTCTGGGCGGCCGGCTCAAAGAAGAACTCTTCAGCGGCCGACCCGCCGTGGGCGAGACCGTGACCGTGAGCGGCGTGCGCTTCACCGTGGTGGGCGTGATGGCGCGCAAGATCCAGCTCAGCAATTACTTCAGCAGCGACGATGAGTCGTCGTGGATTCCCTACTCGACCGCCGGGGATCTGTGGAACACGCGCTACGCCGCAGTGATGCTGTTTGAACCGATCGCGCCGCAGTTTGAAAAGAAGGCGATGGCGCAGGTGCTGGCCGCGGTGGCGTCACGGCAGGGCTTCTCGCCGACCGATCCCAAAGCCTTTCAGATGTTCGGGCGCGATGAATTCCGTCCGGTCATTGATGCGCTGACCATTGGCCTACAGGTGCTGCTCGCGTTTGTCGGTACGTTGACGCTCGGGATCGGGGGCGTAGGCGTGATGAACATCATGCTGGTCTCGGTGGACGAACGCATTCGCGAGATTGGCCTGCGGCGGGCGCTGGGCGCGCGCAAGCGGCACATCAAGCTGCAATTCCTGGCCGAGACTTTGCTGATCATGGTGCTCGGCGGCGCCATCGGCGTACTGCTCTCCTATCTCATCGCATGGGCGGTGGGCACACTGCCCATGATGGGGCCGCTATTTGAAGACGATTCCGGTCAGGGCGATATTCACCTGCGGATTTCCATGATGACGGTGGTGATCTCAAGCGCGGTGTTGCTGATCGTCGGCGTAATCAGCGGCATGGTTCCGGCTGTTCGCGCGTCGAAGCTTGATCCCGTGGAAGCGCTGCGCTACGAGTAAGTCTAACTTCTCCCTCCGAATTAATTTGATCCCTGACGATATTCTTAGTACCTTTTCTGCGTAAGTCATTGACAGCCGAGGTGCGCTTTGCCATTTTCCGCGGTCGACGCAATCTCTCCCGCCTTCGAGCACACCAAGAGGCAACTGTTGCAACCATTTCGTTTCGGTCAATGGTTGCGGCTCGCCCTGGTTGGATTGCTGGCGGGCGAACTCAGTTCCGGCGGCGGATGCAACGCGCCCAACACTTCCAACTTCAACCTTCCCCGGCACACCGGCACGGAGCACTTTCTAGGGCCGGGCCTGGCGAGCACTGATCCCGCGCTGTTCGCCGGTTTGATCGTGGTGCTGGTTCTTGCCGCATTGGTGCTGGGCATTGTGTTGATGTACATCAGCAGCGTCATGCGCTTTATTTTGTTCGATAGCGTGCTGGCGAAGGAGTGCCATATTCGCCGGGGCTGGAACCAGCGGCAGGAGCCGGGCTGGCGCTATTTCCTCTGGAAGCTGCTTTATTCACTCGTGACCCTGGGGGTGGCGATCGTGCTGGTTGGAATTCCGGCAGGCTTCGCCTTCGCAATGGGCTGGTTTAGCGCCCCTAAGGATCACGTGGTGGCGCTGGTGCTTGGCGGCATCGCACTGTTTTTCGTATTCCTGATCTTCGTGATCGTAACGTCTGTGATTTACGTGCTGACCAAGGACTTCGTTGTGCCGCAAATGGCGCTGGAAAACATTGGGGCGATGGAGGGCTGGCGGCGGCTTTCGGCCATGATAAAGGCTGAGAAGGCCGGCTACGCAGGCTATGTGGGGATGAAAATCGTGCTGGCGATCGGCGCGTCGATCATTTTCGGCATTCTGGGCTTCATTCTCGCCCTGGTTTTTTGATTCCAGTCGCGGGAGTGGCCATTGCCGCTGTGATGGGCGGAAAAGCAGCGGGCCTCGGGTGGACCGCGGGCACCATCACGCTGGCGATTGTCGCGGGATGCATATTGCTGGCCGTCTTTCTTTTTCTGTTGGCGCTTATTTCCGTGCCTGTCATCGTTTTCTTTCCCGCTTATTCCATTTATTTCTTCGCAGCGCGCTACCCCCAGTTGAGCGCCCTGCTCTACCCCGCGCCGCCTGCGCCGGTCATTCCACCGGCAGCAACTCCGCCGCCCTACGAGCCGCCGCCATTGCCGCCCGCGCCCGAGGCGATCGGATAGACAGAGGTGCTCACTGCGGCGGGGGCTTCAGCTTGGCGTCGCGTCCGTGCGGCCACGAGAAGCGCCTGCCGATGATGCATTTCACGATGAGATGGTCGGTGGATCGTGTGGTGCCGACGCCGACGCCGAAATTGAACTCCCACTGCGGGCCGAAGTCGACATCAATCGACGGGAAGAATTGCTGTTGCTGAACTCTAAGCGCGTCGAAGCCGGTCAGTGAGCCATAGGACGCGTAGTATTCCAGTCCGCCCGCAATCTTTTTCGTGAAATCGTAGCTGATCTTCGCGTTGGGAGAAAATGTCATACCCTGATTCACTCCGGGGCCGTGCCAGGAGCGATCGAGCGCGGGATTGAAGGACAGGTACCACGGGCCGATTTTCTTGTCGACGATAGGCCGAATTTCCCAGGTCCATGTATCGGGAGAAAAAGCGGCGCGCTGATACCCGATCTCATTCGACAAGCTAACGCCGACGGGCCAGTGCCACTTCTCCGGAACCCGTACCCGCGGGCGGATGTGGTCGCCCACCCATTGCCATCCACCGTCGGATTGAATGCTGGTGAAAACGTAAAAACCAACTTCGGCCCAGTCATTGATTCCCTGCGTGATTTCAAGCGTCTCGTGCTCGGCGTGGTTCGAGGGCAGAACTCCGTCCTGCACGGTTTTGCTGCCTTCGACTGTGAAGTTGGAATGGATTTCGAACATGGTTGACCGGGGAACGACCGTGTCGGCTCCGTAGACCTGGATTTCGTAATTGTCCTGCGCGTTGGCTGAAGAGAGGTGCAACACAAAGACAATAGCGATCAGAAGCGCAAGGAGGGCGGGGCGAGGCGTGCGTGACATGGTCAGGTATATCTTCCCACATCAACGCGGTTTCACGGCGGCCAAGGGAACTCTCTCGCCGCTCGGGGTGTCTGATCTTGCAGACACGCGCGTGCCAAAAGAGAAGAGGAGCTTTCTATGTCGTTCTCCATGGCAGGCAAAGGTGCGCGCCGTCCCGAGATTAATGTCACGCCGCTGATCGACGTGCTGCTGACGCTGGTCATTGTGTTTATGGTCGTAGTGTCGATGGACAAAGAAGAGGGAGAGACGGCGCAGATTCCGCAGCCAGACCACAAGTCAGCGCCGAACATCGCAGAGCCGCGCACGGTCGTCATCCAGGTGGTGTGGACGAAGGACAATCAGCCCCCGGCAGTGAAGATCAATCAGGACGAGGTGCGCTGGGAAGATCTGGAACAGCGGCTCGCGGAAATCTATTTGAAGCGTGCCGAGAAAGTAGTCTTCGTGCGCGGTGACAACGACGTCGACTTCCAGTACGTCGCCGACGTGATCGACGTGGCACATCACGCGGGCGTGCTGAGGGTTGGGCTGCTGACCATGGATCGGGAGGTCGCGGGGGAGTAGGGCCGATTCTCTTTGAGAGAGCACGCAGGGAAAGGGTGTTAGCCTAGCGCTGAATGTTTGAATCGATCAGCAATCGGAATCGTCCGAGCTGGAGGTTCCGGGTGGTCGCCGCGGCCCTGGGTCTTGCGCTGCTCGCGGGCTTGGTGTGGATCTTGCGGATGACTCAGATGCCGCTCAAGTCTTACACACGCCCGTTGCCTCCTCTGTCCAGCCCACAATCGGAGATCGAAGGCCGCCTCTCGACCGGAGTGAAGTACTTGTCGGAAACAATAGGTGAGAGAAACGTTTGGCGAGCCGGATCTTTACCGGTAGCCGTTAACTATCTTCGCGACAATCTCCAGCAATCCGGATACGCGGTCACAGAGCAGACCTATCGAGTGGAAGATCAGGAGGTAAGCACTCTTGAAGTGAGCATCGCAGGAAGCGAGAACGCAGGTGAGACCATTATTGTCGGCGCGCACTACGACACTGTCGCCGGGACGGTGGGCGCGGACGACAATGCCACTGGTGTCGCAGCGGTACTGGAACTGGCTCGCCAGTTCCGGGGAAGCAAGCCCCGTAAAACCGTGCGCTTTGTGATTCTTGTCAATGAAGAGCCCCCGTTCTTCCAGACGAGCAGGATGGGCAGCCTCGTATACGCCCAGCAACTCCGGCGTGAAAACGTTCGAGTCTCAGCCATGATTTCGCTTGAGATGCTCGGGTTCTATTCCGATGTTCCGGGGAGCCAGAAATATCCCGCATTGCTTAGCCTCTTTTATCCCAGCCGCGGAAATTTCATTGGCTTCGTCAGTAATTCCGAGTCCCGAGACTTGGTTCGCCGCTCCATCCGCGCGTTCCGCGAATCGACCAGCTTTCCGTCAGAAGGCATCGCTGCTCCAGGCGATTGGCCCGGCATCGGATGGTCGGACCAATGGTCCTTCTGGCAGGAAAATTATCCCGCAATCATGATCACCGACACGGCGCTGTTCCGCTATCCGTACTATCACACTCCGCTCGACACCGCGAATCGACTGGATTTCGACCGGATGGCGAGAGTTGTGGAGGGCGTTCAACGGGTGGTCGAATCGTTGTGTGCAGAACAGTAACCGCCGGGAAGGAGCTGGTTAGCTCTAGTTCCTCGCGCGATTCTTAATCCAAATCGGAGTCCCCAAAAATCCGAATGCTTTCCGGATCTGATTCTCTAGGAACCGCTGATAGGAAAAGTGCAGCTTCACAGCGCGGTTGGTGAAGAGCACAAACGTGGGCGGCGCGACCGAGGCCTGCGTCATGTAGAGGATCTTCACGCGCGAGCGCATGGGGACGGATGCGCGCTCGAAGTCCACGGTTTCGATGAAGCGGTTCATCGCCGACGTGGAGATGCGCTTGCGGCGCTCAGTGGCAACCTGTTCGAGCAGCGGGAAGATTCGCTCCGTGCCTTTCCCCGTATGCGCGGAGACAAAAACGATGGGCGCGTAGGTCAGGAATTTGAGGTCCCAGCGCAGGCGCTCTTCGTAAGCCTCGCGGTCGCCGGGACGCTTGCTCTCCCGCATGCGCATGGCTTTCGACGGCCTGCCAGGCTGCTGCGCGCCGCCGCTCACCAGGTCCCATTTGTTGACGACGATAATCACCGAGCGTCCGCTCTCGTGGGCATAGCCGGCGATGGCGGCGTCAAGCTGGCTCACGCCTTCGGTGGCGTCGATGACCAGCAGCGCAATGTCGGCGCCCTCGAGATGCTTGCGCGCCATCACGACAGAAAGCTTTTCCGCCATCAGGTGAGTCTTGCCTTTGCGGCGAATGCCGGCAGTGTCGATGAAGCGAAAGCGGCGTCCCTTGTGCTCGACGATTTCGTCAACCGCGTCGCGCGTGGTGCCGGGGATGGGCGAAACTATGGCGCGGTCGGACGCAGTCAGGCAATTCAGCAGCGTTGACTTGCCCACGTTGGGATGGCCGATGATGGCGACCTTGGTTTCGTAGATGGGCTCAGGTTCAACGGCGAATTCATCACCTGCTTGAAAAGATTTATCCTGTGCTTCCTCTGTGTCCTCTGTGGTTAAGGTTTCGGCGGGCGGCAAGACGTCCAACACTGCGTCCAGCAGATCGTCGATCCCGCGCCCATGCTCGGCGGAGATCGGAAACATTTGATTGATCCCGAGCCGATGGAACTCGTCCACAATGTGCGCCTGCTTTTCCGTATCGGCCTTGTTGACCGCCAGAAAGAGCGGACGATTCGTCTTGCGCAGTAAGCGCACGAGTTCAAGATCAGGCGCGGCGACTTCCGTTCGTCCGTCAACGACCATCACGATGGCGGCGGCTTCGTCGAATGCAACTCGTGCCTGGCGAAAGATCTCCGACGGAATAAAATCTTTGTCCTCGGGAATGATTCCGCCGGTGTCGATGATGCGAATGCGACGGCCGCGCCATTCGGCGTCCCCATATAAGCGGTCGCGCGTGATGCCGGGCTCGTCGCCAACAATAGCGCGGCGCGATCCAACGATGCGGTTGAACAGCGTGGACTTGCCTACGTTAGGCCGGCCCACGATGGCAAGCGTAGGAACGCCGGCTGCGGTGGTGCCGAGCGTGCTGGTCGAGTTGTAGGTGGGTTGGGTCAAAATAGGCGACAAACAGTGCTGATAGCCCGGAACCCTTATTATAGAGACTCCCGTGGCTTTAGGTTCCCAACCCGTGTCTCCTGCAACGCAAAATCGCGCCGTACCTGGCGGAAAAGACGCTTCTCGTTCAACCCTCCATCAGTTCTTTTCGCCGGGAGGAGTGCTGGCGCGCACGCATCCTGCCTATGAATTCCGCCGCGGTCAGTTGCAGATGGCGCAGGCGGTGGAGGAGGCACTGGAAGAAAAACGCCACCTGATCGTGGAAGCCGGCACGGGCACGGGGAAAACCCTGGCGTACCTGTTGCCGGTGATCCGCTCGGGCAAACGGGTGATCATCTCGACCGGCACCAAGAATCTCCAGGAACAACTTTTCTACAAGGACGTTCCGTTTCTTGAGCAAGCCCTGTTCGGCGCGGCGGGCGGTGAGGGAGAGACCTCGCCTCGTCGCCTTTCGGTCTGCTACATGAAAGGCCGCAACAATTATCTGTGCCGCAAAAAGCTCTACGACCTCACCGACCAACCCGTGCTGAGCGGCTTGGAAGAGATTGAGCAATACCGCGCGATTGCCGCGTGGGAAAAGACAACCTCGACCGGCGACCGCGCGGAACTCGCCGAACTCCCCGAGGCCAGCGTGCTCTGGCACAAACTCGATGCGCGCTCAGACGCATGCATCGGGCAGAAGTGCAGCGAGTACGAGCGCTGTTTCATCACCGAAATGCGCCGCCGCGGCATGGAGAGCGACATTATTATCGTCAACCATCATCTCTTCTTCGCCGACCTCGCCATCAAGCTTCAGGCCGAGGGCGCGCCCGACGCGGGAATCCTGCCGGAAGCTGCGGCGGTGGTTTTCGACGAAGCCCACGAGCTGGAAGATGTCGCCGGGAACTATTTCGGAATTTCGGTGAGCAACCTGCGCGTGGAGGACCTGGCGCGGGACGTCGAATCCTCTCTGCAACACAACAAGATGATGTCCGCGTCGCTCTCAGGAGCGCTGGGAAGTTTGCGCGAGCGTTCGCAATTCTTCTTTTCCCTGTTGCCGCCGGGCGAGGGACGCTTCGCCTTCGAAACGCGCCGTGAGTTTCTCGAAGAGAACGGAGACGAGTTTCTGGCGCTCAATCAGGCATTGACGCGGCTTGCAGGCGAACTCGAAGGCTTGCCACAGAAGCCGGAGGAGGTTTTCAACTTCGTGCGGCGAGCCCAGCAACTCCAAGTACAGCTTGCCTTCGCCATGGAGTCGGACGATCGCAATACCGTGTTCTGGATCGAGCGCCGCGGCGGGCGGGGGCGAACGACTTCACCACAAAGATCCGGCAACGCCGACAGAACCGGTCGTCAGAACGTTTTTTTACAGGCAACTCCGATCGATGTCGGCCCCATCCTGCGCGAGTGCCTGTGGTCAAAACTAGAGTGCGCAGTGCTTACTTCGGCTACACTCGCCGTCGGCGGCGGTTTCGAATACATCCGGCAGCGGCTCGGCCTTGAGCACGCGCGCGAATCGGTGCTGCCTTCGCACTTCGACTATGAGAGCCAGGCTTTGTTCTATGTGCCCCCGGACTTGCCCGATGCACGCACGCCTCAGTTTGCCGCGCTGGCCGCAGAGCGCATTCGCAAGCTCCTGGAGATCACTCGCGGCCGCGCCTTCGTGCTTTTCACCAGCTACGCGCAGATGAACGACATTTACCAGCGGCTGCTGGGCGAACTAGAGTTCCCCATGCTTCGTCAGGGCGATGCGCCGAAAACCGCGCTGCTCGAGGAGTTCCGCCTGACGCCGAATGCCGTGCTCTTTGCCACCTCGTCGTTCTGGCAGGGTGTGGATGTGCAGGGCGAGCAGTTGAGTTGCGTGATCATCGATCGCCTGCCATTTGCCGTGCCCAGCGATCCGGTGGTAGCCGCGCGGGTAAAGGCAATTGATGCCGATGGCGGCAACGCGTTCTTCCAGTATCAGGTGCCGGCGGCGGTGATCACGCTGAAACAAGGCTTTGGACGCCTGATCCGGTCGCTCCACGACCGCGGCCTGCTGGTGCTGCTCGACAACCGCATCCTGAAAAAGCAGTATGGGCGCGTGTTCATCGAGAGCCTGCCGAATTACAAGAAGACCACGGAGATGCGGGTGGTGGAGGAGTTCTTCGAGACACGCAGTTAAGCCAACTCACACGTACTCCCGCTCCGCCCGCCGAATCTCGCGATACCGCTCAAACACTTTCTTCTCGCTCTCCAGCCCCAGCGCCGACCGAATCGAGCTCCCCCGGAAAGTGTGGCCCAGCATCTTCCACCCAGTCGTCAGAACAAATTTCGGATCGTGCTTCAGCGCCACCGGGACATGTCGAACTTTCATCCAGCGCTCGGCCTTCCAGCGCATGAATTCCACTTCTTCGGCGGGCAGGTGTTCAGTGCGCACCACGGCCGTGGTGCCGTCGTATTCTTCAAGCCGCTCATTCATG
This sequence comes from Candidatus Dormiibacterota bacterium, assembly GCA_035566655.1. Classification (GTDB taxonomy): domain Bacteria; phylum Acidobacteriota; class Terriglobia; order Terriglobales; family Acidobacteriaceae; genus Sulfotelmatobacter. Next base: position 12,965 of record DATMQT010000057.1, on the reverse strand, counting down.
ATCAAGCCCTGGTCGCGGAATTCTTTCGTCATGGGCGTGCGCGGATACGGAGTGGGATGCTGGATGTAGGGCCAGTCCACGTAGCGGCGGGCAAATTCAAGATTGGCTTCGATCGACTCGCGAGTATCGCCCGGACTGCCCACAATTAGTCCTCCGACCACCAACATCTGGTTGCGATGGAGGTAGTCGATGGCTTTCAGCGTGGCATTTCCAGTGTTCTGACCGTTGTTGCGCTCGGTGTTTTTTGCCGAAGCCTTCAGAAATTCAAGATCGTTCTCGAGGATATTTTCGATGCCGAGAAACACGTAGCGGAATCCGGCTCGCCGCATCAAGGGAGCGAGTGTTTCGCCGTGATTCGCGATGGCGGAGGTCATGCCCTGCACGAAGTAGTCGATTTTATGCAGCCCGGCGGCGATGATGGCCTCGCACAAAGCCTCAAACCGCTTCACGCTCAGCGTGATGTTGTCGTCGACCAGAAAAATAGTTCGCGCGCCGTGATCGTAGGCGTCGCGAATGTCGGCCAGCACGCGGTCAAACGAGTAAGTATGGAAGTTGCGCCCGCGCATCTCGATAATGGAGCAGAAACTGCAATCGAAGGTGCAGCCGCGCGAAGTCTCGATCACGTCCACCTGCCGGCCCAGCATCGTGTATCCCGCAAGTACTCGCGCATCGCGCCTCGGCAGGCGAATCTCGCTGTCTTCCAGCCGGTGCGGCGGCCGCGCAGGATTGTGCACCCAGCCCTCGCCCTTCCGATAAGAAAGGCCGCCAATCTTGTCGAAGCCTGAACCTTGTTCCAGCGCGCGCAACAATTCGCGGAACGTGACTTCGCCCTCGCTGCGCACAAGATAGTCGACGCCCATATTTTCGTATGCCTCTGGCGCGAGGCTAGGATCGTACCCGCCGACCACGATCTTCACGCCCGGCCGCAACGCGCGCACCAGGTCAATGATGCGGCCGGCAGTGCGCCGCTGAAACGTCATGATGGAGAGTCCAACAACTTCCGGATCAAGCTCGCGGACGAGCCGCGTGACGGTTTCACGCACCTCGCGGTGAACCAAAATCAAGTCAGCCACAGCCACGCGATGATGCGGGTCAACGTTCCCCGCCAGCGACGTAAGCGCGCCGTTGGGCATGCGGATGGCGACTGGTGGCATGTGTTCGAAGGAATCCGGCATCGACAACAACAGGACGTTCATGAGGACCTGTCCTTACGCTCCAGTAATCCCGCAGGCGCGGGTTGACCCCAGTAGCAAAGCGAATGGCCGTAATTGTACCGCAGCCTGCGCCCTAAATGCCCGATCGCGTTCTCAGTCTTAGAGTTTGCTACTTGTGCTCGTCCGCCGTGCCCGCAGTTGCCAGCACGCCCACCACAATCCCGGAAGCCTGGCCCTTAGCGCGATACAGGCGCTCCGTGGCTTTTACAAAGTCCGAGGGCTTGGCATCAGGAATGTTGACGAAGGTCTGTGGATTGCGGTCGGTGAGCGGGAACCACGAACTCTGGATCTGCACCATGATGCGGTGGCCACGCCGGAAAGTATGGTTCACGTCTTGCATGGCGAAGTCGATCTGCTCGACTTTGCCGGGAGTGAAGGGCTCTGGTTTTTCGAAACTGTGGCGAAACTTTCCGCGGAAAGGCTCGCCTCGCACCAGTTGCTGATATCCACCCATGGTGAAAGGCGGCGCACCCACGTCAGTTCGCGGCTTGTTTCTGTCTTCAGGTTTCACATCGTCGAGCTTGCTGTCGGGGTAATCAGGAGGATAAACATCAATCAGTTTCACATCCCAATCGGAATCAGTACCGGTGGTCGAAACGAAAAGCCGCGGCGAAACCGGGCCGGCAATGGTTACGTCCTCTTGCAACACCGGCGTTTCATAAACCAGAACATCCGTTCTGCTCGACGCGAAGCGCTGGTCGCCGACCATGTATTCCTGCGGGACGCTGGTTGAAACGTAGTTCACGAACGGCACAGGCTTGGCCGGATCGCTGACGTACTCATCGTATGCGGAGGCGTCGGAAGCGGGCGGATCGAACGAAAGTCCGCCACCCGCGCGGAAATACAGGGTCCTGGCGTCAGTCTCTTTCGGCGGCCATGCGGAATACTTTCTCCACACATTCGTGCCGGTTTCGAACACGTACGCTTTCGGAAGCTTCGCATCGCTGTTGCCTTTCAGATATTGCTCGAAAAAGGGAAATAGAATCTGTTTCCGGTAATAGTCGCCGGTATTGAATGAGAAATCGACTCGTCCCAGGTGATCGCCGTCGTAGCGAGCCCAGCCGCCATGAACCCACGGCCCGACCACGAGTGCGTTGAAGATTCCGGAATTGTTTTTGTCGATGGCGTGGAAAGTGCTAAACGGACCTTGCAAATCCTCGGCGTCGAACCATCCACCCACGGTAAGCACAGCGCAGTGGATGTTCTTCATGTGCAGCGCCAGATTGCGCGCCTTCCAGTAATCGTCGTAGGTGTCGTGCTTGACCTGGTCATCCCAGAGCGCACTCTTGCCCTCCAGATACTTCGCAAGATTGGAGAGTGGACCGGCATTCAGATAAAACTCGTAGCCATCTTTGGTGCCGTAATCGAAGGGGACAAATGTCTTTGGCGGCAGTTGGGGATTCTCCTGCGGCTTGAACGAACTATAGAACCCGAAGTTGGCGTCGAGCATGAACGCCCCACCGTGGTAGGCGTCGTCACCCATGAAGAGATCAGTCATAGGGGCCTGCGGCGAAGCCGCTTTCAGCGCGGGATGCGAGTCGATGATGCTGGCCGAGGTGAAGAATCCGGGATACGAAATGCCCCAGATCCCGGCGTTCCCGTTATTGTTAGGCACGTTCTTCAGCAGCCAGTCGATGGTGTCGTACAAATCGCTGGCGTCGTCCACATCCTGCTTGGATTTCTTGTTGTCGATATGCGGTCGCATTTCGATGAACGTTCCCTCCGACATGTAGCGCCCGCGCACGTCCTGATTGACGAAAATGTATCCCGCCTTGTCGAAGTCGGGAGACGGGCCGAGCCGCGTGCGATACATATCCACGCCGTAAGGGCCCACGCTGTAAGGCGTCCGGTTGATCAGGAACGGATAGGCGCGGGAACTGTCCTTGGGCACGTAGACCGAGGTAAACAGGTGAACGCCGTCGCGCATGGGAACTCGATACTCGTACTTCGTGTAGTGTTCCTTAATGTCATATTCCGGCGTCTCGGGCCTGCTCTGGGCGGCAAGAGCGGTGGTGAACGCAAGGGCGACAAGAATCAGAATCGGCAGTTTGGGGCGCATGCGTGCTCCTTGGGCAATGAAACAGACGAATAGGCAAGCTACCTTTATAAGCAGCAGGCAGTCAAGCCGCAATTGCGCCCATGCGCGTTACAATAGATGTTTCGGCAGGGAGCGCGGCCCTGGCTTGTATTCACGCCGAGCCGCTGAGGGATGTATGTTTGAAGTAACAGTTGACGACACTTTTGCCGCGGGGCATTACCTGCGCAACTACAAGGGTAAGTGCGAGAACCCGCACGGGCATAACTACAAGATCCGTGTAACGCTGGCCGGGGCCGAGTTGGATAAAGCCGGCCTGCTGCTAGATTTCAAAGACCTGCGCGAAGTGATGAAACACGTAATCGACCGGCTCGATCACCAGATGATCAACGAAATCGAGCCCTTCACAGTGATCAATCCGTCGGCGGAAAATCTTGCCAAGTATTTCTACGACGAATCAAACGCGCGGCTGAAAAATGTGACCAACGGCCGGGTGCGAGTAAAAGATGTAACGGTGTTTGAAACAGACACCACGACAGCGAAGTACTCGGAGTCGTAGCGCCGCCGTCCCGGCGGCTGTCCAGCGGGCGTCCCACCCGCGCCTAGGCCGGCGCTGCTTTCCATGCAGATAACTGAAATCTACAAGTCGTTGCAGGGCGAGTCGACCCACGCGGGGCTCCCTTGCGTGTTCGTCCGCCTAACGGGCTGCAACCTGCGCTGCTCCTGGTGCGACAGCGAGTACACTTTCCAGGGCGGACACAAGATGACCTCCGAGGAAGTGGGCGACGAAGTAAAGCGTCTCAGTCCCCACGGCGGGTTGGTGGAAATCACCGGCGGCGAACCCATGCTCCAGGAGCGCGAACTGCTGCCGCTCATGCGGCAGCTGCTGGAAGCCGGCTATCGCGTGCTGCTCGAGACCAGCGGAGAGCGTCCACTGGAGCGGGTTCCCGCCGAAATCATCAAAATCGTCGACGTGAAGTGTCCAGACTCGGGCGAGTCCGATACTTTCCACATCGAGAATCTGGAGACCCTGACCGCGCACGATGAAGTCAAATTCGTCCTGAGCGGGCGCACCGACTACGAGTTTGCCCGCGACTTCACCTACCGGCATCACCTCGCCGAGCGCGTCAACGCAGTGCTGTTCTCCCCTGCTTTCCGCAAGGACGCCACCGGAGCCCGCGACAGTTCGCACTGTCTGCTCGACCCGCAGGAGCTAGCCGAGTGGATGCTCGCCGACGATGTTCCCGCACGCCTCGGCCTGCAACTGCACAAGTTCGTCTGGGACCCGGCGGTGAAAGGCGTTTGAGATAACTGAGGAAGGGTTGCCATGGCAATTCCATACAGCGCTGAGAAAGATGACCTTTACTTTCCCGCAAAGCGCGCAGTGTTTTTCCCCAACGGCCGGCCACGGTCCGATGCTGCCCTTTGTGTGGAGATGGCGCGGCTGGCCTACTGCCGGCTCGACACCAGTTTCACCTTCGACCAGGACCGGATTCGCAAAGTCCTGGGCCGCATCCTGTTTACCGATTGCAAGTTTTTCGAGACCACGACCGCGCCCGATGGTGGCGGCTCTCACGCTTTCCTCGCAATCGATGGCGACAATAAACTGGCCGTGCTTTCGTTTCGGGGCACCGACAAAGACGACCCCACAGATTTGGCTGACGACCTCAACGCCCTGCCCCAGCCATGGCCGGCCGGAGGCAAGGTGCATTCGGGTTTCGCCAAAGCCCTCCAGGAACTTTGGCCGGGAGTTGAGGCCGCCATGCAACCGTTCAACGAATATCGGTTGCTGTTCACCGGTCACAGTCTGGGCGCGGCCATGGCCGCGCTGGCAGCAACTCTGCGAAAACCGCAGTCGCTCTACACCATCGGCTCTCCCCGGGTGGGCGACGCGGCCTTCGCCGATCTGCTCCAGGGCTTGGACAACCATCGTTACGTCGATTGCTGCGATCTCGTGACCCGCGTCCCTCCGGAAGTGTTGGGATATGCGCATATCCCCGGCATGATTCATTACATAAATTTCAACCGTGCCGTGCAGCAACTCTATCCCAACGATTCGTTCATCGAACGCGACCGCACCCAAGCCGAAGAGGATTACTTGAAGAATTATGCCTGGAGGATCGGAGACGTTGCCCTGCGTTCCCTCGCCGATCACGCCCCGGTGAACTATGTATTGCCGGTAACCGTGGCGACTCCCTAAGGATCGAGACCTTGAGCCAAGAAAAAAACAGCGAAGAAAAAAAACGCGCGATCGTTCTGCTCAGCGGAGGCATGGACTCCTGCGTTTGCGCCGCGCTCGCCGCCCGCGACTACGCTGCCGCGGCGTTGCACGTGAGTTATGGACAGCGCACCGAAGCCCGCGAGCGCCAATCCTTCCTCGCCATTTGCCAACGCCTGAACATTCAGGAAAAACTTTTGGTGCGGAATGAAGCCCTGCGCGCCATCGGTGGTTCCGCCCTTACCGACGAGAACATCGCCGTGCCCACCGCCGAGCCAGCTAGTCACGCCCCCGGCCAGAACATCCCAGTCACCTACGTTCCCTTTCGCAACGCGCATTTCTTGGCCGTCGCGGTAAGCTGGGCCGAAGTGCTGGGCGCGGAGAAGATTTTCATCGGCGCCGTGGAACAGGATAGTTCCGGCTATCCCGATTGCCGGCCGGCGTATTATGAAGCGTTCAACCGCGTGATCCAGGCAGGGACGAAAGAAGGAACCATCGAGATCGTCACGCCCTTGATTCACCTGCGCAAGGCCGAAATTGTGCGGCTGGGCCTTGAACTGGACGCGCCATTCGATTTAACTTGGTCATGCTACAAACGCGAAGACCAGGCATGTGGTGTCTGCGACAGTTGCCGGTTGCGCCTGCGAGGGTTTGCGGCTGCGGGAGCCAGGGATCCGATCCCCTATGCCGAGAAGGAAATTGTTGAATTGTGATGGTTTATTGTTGACCAGGAGCTGAGAAGCGCCTCAGTTCAATTTCAATCAACAATCAACAATCAGAAATCAATAAACCAACAATGTTTCGCGCCGGGAGGCCACGATGAAGAAGCATTTTGCATTGTTCGTTTTCGTTCTCTTAATGCTGGGACTGTGTGTGCCTCCAGGTTTTGCCCAGTCTGCTGCGGGAACCGTCAAGGGCGTGTGCCGGGACGCGGACGGCCAGCCCATCGTGGATGGAGTGCTCCTTTGGGTCAACCAGGATAACGGCCAGAAATACAATCTGAAGACCAACAAGAAAGGCGAGTATTTTTCGCTGGGCATTGCGCCGGGCACCTACAACGTCACGCTGTACCGGAATGCCGACGACGCCAAAGCTAACAAGGAACTCTCCAAGGTCAGCAAATTCCCTGTCCCGCTGGACGAGGTGACGCTCGACTTTGACCTAAAGAAGCAGGCGGAGGAGCAGTCCAAGGGTGTGGGCCTGACTCCGGAGCAAGCCAAGCAAATGCAGCAGCAGCAGCAGGAGATGGAGAAAGTAAAAAAAGAAAACACCACCATTAAGGCTCTGAACGAAAAAATCGTTGCCGCCGGCACCTCCATGAAAGCTGGCGATTTCGATTCTGCCATCACCACCTTAACCGAAGCTACCCAGATGGATGCGACCCGCGACGTCATTTGGGCTTTGCTGGCCGATTCCTATCGCAGTTCCGCGTCCAAACAAACCGATCCCGCCGAGAAGTCCAGGCGTCTGCGGGAGGCTGTTGCCGATTACCAGAAGGCGATCGATCTCAAGCAGAAAGCCATAGACGCATCCGGCAAGAAAGATCCCGAAGAGAACAAGAGGCTGGCCGGATATTACAACAACATGGGAGATGCTCTCTCCCGGACCGGCAAGCCTGACGATGCCGTGAAGGCATACTCGCAAGCAGCGCAACTAAATCCTGAGAGCGCTGCGGGTTATTACTTCAATGCCGGCGCTGTATTGACCAACGCGGGCAAGGTGGACGATGCCATAGCGGCCTTCGACAAATCCATCGCTGCCGATCCCACCAAGGCGGATGCCTATTACCAGAAGGGCGTGAACCTCATCGGCAAGGCCACCTTGCAAGGCGACAAAATGGTGGCCCCCCCGGGTACGGCCGAGGCCTTCAACAAATACCTTGAACTTGCGCCCACGGGATCCTACGCCGACGTGGCCAAGCAGATGCTCGCCAGCATCGGGGCTCCCATTGAAACCGGCTTCGGCACAAAAAAGAAGGCTGCGACCAAGAAATAAGCCCAGTAAATAGACCCACTTCCGCCGTTCGCCTCAACGATCTGGTCCGGCCATCGGCCGGCGGGCATTGCTGAGAACTGGGAAGTGAGAACTGCCCTTTGGTTACGAAGGGCTATGTCCTACCTGTCCTTTCGTTTCCCCCGCTGGCGCGGTAAAGTATAAGTATCATTTTCCGACTCCCTGGCCGGTTCTCCCCATCTGTGGTGCGTGCAATTCCCTAGGAACTAGAAACACGTTCGTATTGAGGATGGAATGGCAGCACCTGGCACTGCGGCAGTTTCAGTTTCTTTAGAAGGCTATTCCGGCAGCGGCAAAGTGGCTACACCCGCTTTGCTGGGCGCGATGCTCCGCGCCGCCGACAAAATCAGCGATCTCATCTTTTCCCCCGGACGCCCTCCCCAGGTGCAGGTTTACGGCCAGCTCATTGCAGTGCAGGTGCCTGGGCTCGCAACTCTTACTCCCGACGACACACGCCACATCGCCGCCGATCTGATCGGCGACAATAAACAAGCCGTCGCCACCCTGCGCGAGCATGGATCTTGCGACATATCCTACGGCTTGGCTGGCGTGGCCCGGTTTCGTGTCAACATCTTCATCCAGCGTGGCAGTTGCGCAGTCGTCATGCGCGTAATTCCCACCAACATCCCTGATTTCGCTTCGCTCCGTTTGCCCTCGCACCTCGCCGACGTGGCCAAGCTGCGCGATGGCATCGTCCTGGTCACCGGGCCCGCCGGATCGGGCAAGTCCTCCACCCTGGCCGTGCTGCTTGACTGCATCAATCGCGAGAAGAACTATCACATCATAACGATCGAAGATCCCATTGAGTTCCTGCACAACCACAAAAGCTCCACCGTTCACCAGCGCGAACTGCACAGCGATACTCCCAGCTTTGCGCACGCCCTGCGCTCCGCCCTGCGGCAGGCGCCCAAGGTCATTCTGGTGGGTGAGATGCGCGACCGCGAAACTATCGAGATCGTCCTCGAGGCCGCCGAAACCGGCCATCTGGTGCTTTCGAGCCTGAATACCATGGACGCGTCCAAAACGGTGGAGCGCATTATCGGTTCATTTTCCCCCACCGAACAGGCCCTCGCGCGCGACCGCTTCGCTAAAACCTTCCGCTACGTTATCTGCCAGCGCCTGTTGCCCAAGACCGATCGCAGCGGCCGCGTGCCGGTCGCCGAAATCCTGAAAGCCAACGCGCGCACCCGCGAGTGCATCGAAAAAGGCGAGCGCGACGGCAAGACCTTGCTCGACGCCATGAAGGCAGGCTCTTCCGAAGGCATGCAACACTTCGATGGTGAGATTGCTCAACTCGTTCGGGACCGCGTTGTCGATCTCGAGACCGGCCTGTCCTTCGCCAGCAATCCCACTGTGTTGGGCCAGGAACTGGCCCGCTAGCCAACCTCCGCGCGGCGGTTCAGAATTGTCGGGAATTCTCAGGGAAAATCCACATCCAGGGCGTAGATGTCTTGCGTGCTCACGTCGCGGACAAAAAGCCGTGAGCCGTCGGGGGCTGTGCCGCCCCACGTGCCCCAGGGTCCCAAATAGCGGCGCAGGCTGTTCAGGCTGAACAGTTCCTCGGAATGGCTTTCCCCGACTTTAACGCGGCTGCACTTGGGATTGTCGGTGGCTAGGTTGTCATAGTAAATATAGCGGCTGTCGACCGACCACGAGGGATAGCTCACGTTATTAGCTTCGGTAAGCCACTCCGACCACTTTTGAGAGCGGAAATCATAAAGCATGAGCTTTTTCGATCCCTCAACACTCACGGCCGCGAGATAGCGGCCATCAGGAGACCAGCGCGGGGAAAACAAGCCGGTGGAGCCGGGAAGGGTCGAAGTCTGGCGGGTCTTCATGTCGACCAGCTGAATGTTAACGGTTCCGGTATTCGTGTTGGAATGCCGTCCGAACGCAAGCTGGGTGCCGTCGGGCGACCAGGTAGCGTCAATCTCAGCAATATTTTCCGGCAAGAGTTCCTCGGGCGAGCCCGCTTGCGCGGAAACCAGAAAAATCTTCCACGGCTTCCCGGATTGACCGGAAATGTATGCGACCTGGCTTCCATCCGGAGACCAAACCGGGAGCGCAGCCGTCATCGGCGGATAGGTAAGTTGCAAGCGCTCGCTGCCATCGACGCGGCTGCGCCACAGCGTATTGCCGGGAACGGCAACGTAAGCCGCCCACTTGCCATCGCGGGAAAAGGCCACGTCGCTGGCGGAGATACCGCCGAGGTAGGGGACAAATTGTTTGGAGGCGGCGTCATAGTGAACCAGTTCTCCGCGCGGCTGACCGCCCTGCACAAATAGTTTCCGGCCAACGAGGTCCGGTAAAACCGTGGAATACAAGATGGGGCCAGTCGTGAGTTGCGTGGGAGCAGCGGGGGCTTTGCGGAAAATGCTGGTGGAATCGGGGAGAGCGAAGATGTCGTTGGCCTGGCCGACGCCGCTGTCAAAGACGTAGTAGCGGCCATCCCCGGTCCAGCGGCCACAGCATTCATTCGGCGGCGAGTGCCATCCCTTGAGCAATTGATGCAGATTGGAGCCGTCGGAGCGGACCTCCCACAATGAGTTAGTGTTGGCCTCATCGCGCAGCGAAAAGCGAATGCGGCTTCCGTCGGGAGAAAAAGCGGCAGCGTAGGCGATACCGGGCACGGGGACCAGTAGGTGTGCGGCTGTGCCGTCGGCGTTCGCAAGGTATAGATCGGAACCTTTGACAAACAGGAGCTGCCGTCCATCCCGCGACTAAGCGCCGGCCCTGCCCAGGATATCGCCCAGGCGCCGGGGGGAACCCGCAGGCAAGGGCACAGCCCACAAGGGCGTTACTCTGCTGCCGGTGGGCACCATGTTGCCTACCAACAGTTGGGAATGATCGGCAGAGATGTCATAGATATTCATGCTCTGGACTGGTACCGGGATGGCAGAAGTTTCACCGCCGGTCGATGACACCTGAGCGAGAACCATCCCTTCAGGACGCCACTGTGTGACATAAATACGCGCGCCATCCGTCAACATATTTCCCATAGCGAAGCCGTCATGCGTGATCTGCGTGCTGCCCGTGACTCTCGGCCGACTCACCGGGACGAAAAACCAGACGAGCGCAGCCCCTATCAACAGCGCCGCCGTCGCGGCGACTCCCCAGAGCAAGCGGCGATTGTGTGCTGAAGACTGAGTTGCCGGCAAGGCCGCCACAGTTACTCTGCCTGAGGTGCTGTCGCGCTTCAGGCGTTTCAAGTCAGCGCGGATTTCGGCGGCACTCTGATAGCGGATTTCTCGGTCTTTGTCGAGAGCCTTGCCGATAATGTGTTCGAGTCCCGGAGGAAGATCTGGGTTGAAGCGTTGCGCGGGAGCTGGGTCCTTATGAAGTATGGAATCGAAGATCGCGGCAGTTGTGTCTCCGCGAAAAGGCAACTGTCCCGTCCCCATCTCGTACAGAACGGCGCCGAAAGAGAAGACATCGGTGCGGGCGTCGAGGTCCTTGCCCAGCGCCTGTTCCGGGGACATGTAAGCCACGGTGCCCAGAGTGCTGCCTGCGCTCGTGAGATGTGGATTGTCAGGGCTGGCGATAGTGGCGCCATCTGGAGTTGTCGTCGCGTGGGTCTTCGCCAATCCGAAATCGAGAATCTTGGCGTGCCCGCGGTCGGTGACGAAGATGTTTGCGGGCTTGATATCACGATGGACGATTCCTTTGGCGTGGGCCGCGTCCAGCGCGTCGGCAATTTCGATGCCGAGATCAAGCAGTCGCTCCAACTCGATTCGCGGGCCCATGATCAAATCCCGGAGAGTCTTGCCCTCCAGATATTCCATCACCAGAAAGAGCCGGCCCTGGTGCTCACCGATCTCGTAAATAGTGCAGATATTTGGATGATTCAGGGCAGAAGAGGCGCGGGCCTCGCGCCGGAAGCGCTCCAGCGCAAGCGTGTCATTGGCCAGAGCATCGGGAAGAAACTTGAGCGCTACGAACCGGCTGAGTTGGATGTCCTCGGCCTGATAGACCACGCCCATCCCGCCGCCGCCAATTTTGCTCAGAACACGGTAGTGCGAAACAGTCTGGCCAAGAATAGATTCGGAATCGGACACGGCACATCTTAGCAGACGGCGCGGCGGAAGGCGCGCCGCCCTGGGGGTTGCCCCATAAGCGCTAACTTGAGAATTACTTCCGGTTTGCCCGTCGTACTTTCCTAATCCGATTGTGGAAGAGTGCCCCGTCACCCTCTCACAAAGGTGGGCAGGCCCCAACTTTCCCTATGGGACCTGCCCGCGGTTTGGGACGCTCACTTGGCGGCAGCCATCTGCGGCGTTTGCTCGCCAATCTTCCCGGAATAAAGGATGAATTTGAACGGATCGGTATTCTGGCTCTTCTCCATCAGCTTCAGATACACGAGACGCTTGGCATTGGCCACTTCAGAGCTGTGACCGAACCTATCCCCGGACGATTCAAGCAATGAGGCTGCCAGCTCGTATTTGCCGTCGGCCACCAGGCGTTCCACTGCCTTGACAAGCTGTCTTTCCGACAAGCCAAGGTAGTCGACCAGGAGTTCTGCGTGGTCGGCACGAGTGAGATGATCCATTCCTTGGAGGTCCGGTTGCCAATAGCCGACGTTCTGATCGTAAAGGCGGTCGATGAAATGCTCCCGTAAGATCAGATAAGGCAGATACACGTCAGGCCGGCCCTTGAGCAGGCCCGGAGGAGTCAGGTTGGCTTGGTATATCGCAGCCCGCTCATCGCCGCGGCGGATGGCTATCAGGACCTGCTCGCGCAGCCATTCCAGGTCGGTTTTGAGCTCCGACAGCAATGCAGCAGAGGTGAAATTCCGCGTGAGGGGCTCGTGGCCATGGAGCAAATACTGCGGATTCTTTTGAACGACGATATCAATCGCGTCCAGCAGCCCTTGCAGATCGCCTTCCTCAAGGAAGGGCGCACCGAGATAAGGCATGATGAAATCGCCGACGAACATGACGCCCAGATCGGGCAGATGGATGAACATGGCGTCGTGAGTTTCACCCCCTTGCACGGGAATGAGCTCGATGCGTGTGCCGGCGATTTTCACCTCCGTGCGGCGGTCGATGGTGACGTCGGGCTTGAAGCTGCGCACATCGTCGAAATTAAAGCGTGCCCCAAAAAACTGCTTGCGGAAAATGTCGCCGGCGTTGCCCAGGGCAATCTCTTCTTCGTAGTTGCTTCTTGCATAGAATTTCACGCGAGGGTTTAGCGAGCGGAAGTACGTCTGCCCGCCGATGTGATCCCAATGAGAGTGAGTGATAAAGACGGTCGTCAGTTCCGGCAGGCCGGGCGCATACGCTTGCAACGCTTCGTAGGCGGCTTTGGCGGAGTCCGGGCGCGTCCCCGCATCGATGCCAATCAGTTCGCGGCGATCGTCGGAGACCACGAAATAGTATTCCGTGAACTCGAAACCGGAGAGCGCGTAGACACGCCCCGGCACGATCTCACTGATCCGGCGGGGAACGAAAGCGTTGCCGGTTGCGGCGTCCTCCGAAAAAGAAGTGGT
>DATMQT010000056.1:0-2560 GCA_035566655.1 Candidatus Dormiibacterota bacterium | reverse complement strand
TCGAGACATTCAGCAAGGCGAACAGGTGGGCATTCTCGGTGAATGATAGCCCGCGTTCCGCGGAAAGCTGGGAGGCTATGCGGTTCCAGTAAAGTGCAGTGTTCCCCGCCCAAAACAAGGCCAGATCCGACTGATCCTGGTTGCGCCCCGAGCCGGAGTAGACGCCCATCTTAAACAGTTCGTCGAGATCACGAGCGTACTCCGGGCTGTCGAGCGCCAGTGGCGGCGGCAAACGGAACTGCGAAGGCCGCGCCAGGACCCACGGCGTCATGGTGGCGAACTGCGGTCCCGCTCCGGGTACTCCAGGCATTTGGTTGGGCAACCCCTGCGGCGTCGGGCGCCAAGCACCGATGGCGGCCTGTGTTCCGACGATACTCTGCACGCCAAGGAACGGCGGCGGCGGGGGCGCGAACCCATCGGTCAGCCTCCAGGCCCAAATGGCGTCCGCAACGGTTTGTCCCCAGGCGACGCCGGCGGCGATGGATTGAGCCTTTTCTGTGGAGGCGAGTGCCGCAATCGATGCGTCGCGTTGTGCCTTGAGGGTATCGCTCTGTTTGGGATACAAATCGACCAGGATGACGTACGCGGCCTGAATAGCGGCTGCCCGCTGAGAGGCGTTGTGCGGTGCGGCCGGTTTTACATGCAGCGGTCGAAAGCGTGGGTCGATGCCGTTGACCGCGTCGAAAACTGACGCAGACACGAGCGCAACCACGCGGGTGCTCACCAACGGACTGCTGCCGCCCGCAAGGACCGTGGTGTTCATGATGCCGATCCATTCGAGCACCGGGTCTGGAGTGGCTGCCAACACCGGCAAAGCACCGGCAGCGAGCATTACCACACTCAGCATCAGCAATGCACTGCAAATCGTGGTGCCGGCACCTCGCCGGCGAACGAACAGCAAAGGGCCCAACTTAAACCTGGTTAAGTCGCGGATCATTATCTCCTCCTAGTGAATGGAGGCAGCGTTGTGGCGGGCTAGCGGGCAGTTTGCGTTGACCTGGCAAATCGCGCGTCAGCAGAAAAGCGCTACCGTGGGGCACCAACTCGTCGGTAGCAGTGGCGAGTTCCTTGCTTTGTATGCCTCTGTCGCTCGCAAGTCAAGCGAAACTGTTGCTACTTCTGGCGGGCGTCCTGGCGGGGGCCCGGGTTCCGCCTTTTAGTACCCGGGTCTTGGGTTCTTCCGTTTCTCCCTTTTCTCTCTTGTTCCCAGCTCTGCGCTTGTTGCTAATCGTTCCAGCTTTTCGTTCGACGCTTCAAATATTCGGCCGGGGTGAGTAGGAGCACGCCCTCTACACTTCTCCCGAAGCACGCCCTGAAATGGCGGACGTCGCCGGTTACCAGGTGCGTGGCCTGCGCTTCGATCGCCGCCAGCAGAATTGGGGCGTCCTTGCGGTTCCCGCCCGCCTCGGAATGCGGCCGCTACCCAACCCATGAAGGCGGGGCAAACGCCCCTACAGTGGCAGCGGGGCGCGGGCCACGCCCACTCTTCAGTGGCCACCGGTCGCTGGCCCCCGGCCACTCTCCCCGCCTATTGCGCCTTGCCCCGCAAGGTGCCAAAATCTCCTCATTGCTGGACCTGGAAACATTGGGCCGCTCCTCGGTGTCTAATACCTAGAGCGGACAAAGGTTGGGGCAAAGCGCACGATGCAATTGCCCAACCCAGAAGTGCCAGCAGGCCCCAGCTTGCGATTCGCAGGTGGGGCAGAAAGGCCGACCGTGTCCGATTGGGCCAGCGCACTCTCGTGGGTTAATGACGAATCCGAGCTTGTCACCGAGCTGCAAGCCGGCTCGGAGACCGCCTTTGACTGGCTGGTCAATCACTACCACGCTCCCGTTTACAACTTGATCTTGGGGATGCTGGGAGATGCGGCGGACTCCGCCGACGCGGCGCAGGAAGTGTTCTTGAAAGCCTTCAAGGGAATTCGCAGCTTTCGCCAGGGAAGTTCGCTGAAGACCTGGCTCTATCGCATCGCGATTCGCGAAGCCCTGAATCACCGCCGCTGGTTCAAGCGCCACAATCAGAAAAACGTTTCGATCGATGCCGAGCCGGCCGAAGGCTGCGCCGCGATCGACATCGAAGACCTGAGCGCAACGCCGTTCGAGCAGCTTGCGGCGCACGAGATCCAGGTGGCGGTGCAGGGCGCGCTGCAGCAGGTGCCCGAAGTTTTTCGTAGCGCAGTGATCCTGAGAGACATCGAAGGGTTGAGCTACGAGGAAGTGGCGGAAGTGCTGGAGTGCAGCGTGGGGACCGTGAAGTCTCGAATCTTGCGCGGGCGGCGTTCGTTGAAAGAGATTCTGGAGCCGCTGCTGGCGGAAAAGCCGCTGCACATCAAGGCTGCCGAGCGCGACACGCAGACTTCGGAAACGCACTGGCGCCGGGCCGAAGAGGTGCGCGAGGCTGCCGCAATTGCGGGAGCGAATTCCACCCAGCACGTGGGTCTGCAAATGGCTTACGTACGAGTTTCAACGCCGGCAACGGCGGAAAGTATGACGCGCCCACAGCCGGCGCGCGAGGAGTTACCATGACGTGCGATAGAGTCCATCGCCGCCTCGCCGGCTA
>DATMQT010000055.1:0-5961 GCA_035566655.1 Candidatus Dormiibacterota bacterium | reverse complement strand
TTTCCAGGAGAAAAAGGCGCAGCAGGGCGTTCCGCCATCCGTGGTCTTTGGATTCTCGCTGCTGTTCGTCTTTCTGATCCTGGCGGCTCTGTACGAAAGTTGGTCGCTTCCCTTCAGTGTGCTATTAAGCACACCAATTGCCGTTTTCGGAGCGTTTGCGATTCTCTGGTTGCGCCGCACGGTTCTTTCCGCCTTCCTGCCGAGCTATATGGTGCAAATCGAAGGGGACGTCTATTCACAAATCGGTTTAGTCATGCTCATCGGCTTGGCAGCCAAGAATGCAATTCTGATCGTCGAATTCGCCAAGGATGAATACGAGCAAGGCAAGCCTCTAGTCGACGCCGCGCTGGAAGGCGCGCGTCTGCGTCTCCGCCCCATCCTGATGACCTCCTTTGCCTTCATCCTCGGCACCGTCCCGCTCTGGACGGCATCCGGCGCTGGGTCGGTTGCCCGCCAAATCATGGGCACTACCGTTATCGGAGGTATGCTTGCTGCGAGCTTGATCGGAGTTTTCTTCATCCCCGTGGTCTTCTACGTCGTTGAAAAGTGGTCCGGCGCCGGCAAGCAACGCCAGCAAGCTGTCCTGCAGCAGAGACCGACTCCTGCCGAGGGCGACTGACATGCGCAAATTCCTTGTCGTCATAAGCTTTGCAATTGTGAGTTCTGGCTGCGTCGTCGGTCCACATTACAAGAAACCGGCGGCAAATGTCCCCGGCAGCTATCGTGGTTTGGCTCCGGACGAAAGGGGGAAACCCGATTCGGTTTCCCTTGGCGATCAAAAATGGTGGGAAGTGTTCCAGGACGAGCAACTACGCTCCCTCATCCGAACTGCCCTGGAGCAGAACTATGACGTGCGCATTGCGGGAGCACGAATCCTGCAAGCCCAGGCGCAACTCGGAATCACTCGAGCTGATCAGTTTCCGACCGTCGGTGCAGGGGCAGGCATAAGCGATCAACGCAGCGCTAAGTCTCTCTTTCTCCCGCCTTTCGAAACCAGCACTGGACAGTTAAATCTGTCGGCGGGGTGGGAGCTTGATTTTTGGGGTAAATTCCGCCGCGCGACTGAAGCCGCTCGGGCCAACCTTCTGGCCAGCAAATCGGCTCGTCAGGAAGTCATGCTCACCTTGGTGGCCAATGTCTCCGGCGCCTACTTCCAGCTTCGCGCACTGGATCTGGAACTGGAAATTTCCAAACGCACGCTGGCTTCACGCCGGGAATCGCTGCGATTGACAACCATTCTCGCTGACCACGGCTCTACCTCCATGCTGGACGTGCGCCAAGCCGAACAGTTGGTATTCACAGCAGCCGCAGAAATCCCCGCGTTGGAACAGCAGATCGAACAGGAAGAGAACCTGATCAGCATTCTCGTCGGGAAAAATCCAGACACTGTCGTGCGCGGGCAAGCGCTCACGGAGCAGACACGTCCGCCTGCTGTTCCAGCGGGTCTTCCTTCTTCACTGCTAGAGCGTCGCCCCGACATTCGCGAAGCAGAGCAACAATTAATCGCCGCGAACGCTCAAATCGGCGTGGCCAAAGCCGCCTATTTCCCGCAGATCTCCCTGAGTGGCACCGCTGGATTCCAGAGTGCAGCACTCACGAATCTCTTTAGCGGCCCAGCAGGCACATGGGATTTCGGGGCGTCGCTAGCACAGCCCATCTTCACGGCAGGTAGACTCCGTTCTAACGTCCGTTTCGCGGAAGCCCAGCAGCAAGCCACGTTGCTTTTCTACCAGCAAACAATTCAAGGCGCGTTCCGCAACGTGTCCGATGCGTTGATCGCTTACCGTAAATCGAGAGAATTCCGGTCCCAGGAAGAACTCCTATTCCAGTCGGCTCAGGACGCAGCCCGCCTCTCCCACCTGCGCTACAACGGTGGCGTTACCGGCTACCTCGAAGTGCTGACCAATGAAACCAACGCGTTCTCAGCCGAACTCGGACTGGTGCAGGCTCAACTCAATGAGTTACTGGCCTTGGTACAGGTCTACCAAGCTCTGGGTGGCGGCTGGCAACAACAGCCGTAGATCTTGCCTGGGGAGTATTGGGCCATTGTGACAGTCGATGCCAGCGTTGAATCGAAACGGTCGACGAGAAAGGCAGGAGCAGAGGTCGTCGGGGACGTGACGCACCTATCTTTGGAGCTAATTGCGTATTAGCTGCTTGACGCTAGCGCGATCTGGAGCGCCACGTGGATCACCACCCGTCGCCCTGGATGGGCGCTGTACGGACTTTGGCTGTATACATAGCTATGACCTTCCTGCGCCGCGTCGTAATGCTTTCCCGCAGCCGCAAGTTTGGCCGCTATCCAGAGGCCAGATGGGCGAATTGCGCCATTGGGACGATTCAAGCATCGACCGTTCTGCTAGTGCTGTTGTCGCTCATGCATCCATCGAGGGCCTTCGCGGCGAATCCTGACCTGGAGACTGTGCTGACTGGCTCACGCCAGCGTATTGAGAAATTGGACTACCGGGTGAGCGGACGGCTCACGCGGGTGGAAGCTGATGGCAAGCGAACGAGCTACAAGTTTGTCGCCAAGGCTCACTGGTTTCCCGATGGTCTGAGTGTGCTGTGCGAGATCTCGGGGCCGGGCTCAGAAAAAACGACCCTTCTTCTGCATATGAACGTGAGTGGGCGCGTGACCATCCAGGCGGTACTTCCTGGCGCGAAGGCCGCTAGCGAGTTGCCATTCGAACGTTGGAACGATCCACTGGTGGGAACAGACTTCTCCTATGAAGACATGGTAGAGAGCCAGTTCTTCTGGAAGAATCAGGAACTCCTGACGCCGGAGAAATACGGCGCACGGGATTGCTTTGTCCTTAAGAGCATGTCCGGCTCTCATGACCGGACTTACTATGATTCGGTAACATCGTGGATTGACCGCAGCATTTTGTACCCTGTGCATGTGGTGAAGACGCTTCGGGGGACGGGACAGCAGAAGGAATTCGTTTACTACGGGCTGCGGCAGGTCGGCGGCATTTGGTCCGCGACGCAAGTGGAGGCGAAGCTGCAGGGCAAGCCCGGCTCCTCGATTCTTGCCATCGAATTTGGCTCGGGAAAGGCAAATCTTGGACGCAAGGACTTTGCTATCAGCCACTCCAGCGCTCCAGGAGAGAAAGTGAAGTAAATCGCATCGCTTAATCAGGCTGTTGCCAGGCCCTGTGCTGTCACTCGAGTGTCCACGGTGTTCGCGGTCATATTCACCGTCATATTCGCGATGATGGGACAAGCTCCTTTTCAGATGTTGCCGGGGCACCATGTAAGCCAAAGGGCCACCAATTCCAGTCGCCGGCAAGTTGCAAGAGTGCCGGTCCGACCACCATCCGCACCACTGTGGCATCAATGAACACCGCGACGGCGAGCGTAAAGCCCAACATTTGGACAACCAGAAAGCTTCCCACGGTGAATGCGGTGAAGACGGCAATCATAATTGCCGCGGCGCTGGTGATGAGGCCGGCGGTGCGCGCCAGGCCCTCGATCACGGCTGATCTCTCGGATAGACCGCGCCGCCGTTCTTCGAGGACTCGGGCGACCAGGAAGACCTCATAGTCCATGCTCAATCCGAAGACGATGGCAAAGGAGAGAATCGGGACGATTGGGTATACGGTGCCGGTCGGTCCGTCGAGCCCAAAAAGTTTGCTCCCGTGACCTTCCTGAAAAACCACGACTAACGCACCGAACGAAGCGCCAACCGAGAGCAGATTGAGCAGAATTGCTTTGACCGCCGCAAACAAGGAACGTAACCCGATCAGGAGCGCCAGCAAGCTCCCCAATATGACGCCAAGGACCACCTTCGGCAAGCGCTCTTTGACTACCGAGTCATAATCTGCCTCGAGAGCGGGAACACCGCCGACGCGCAGCACAGCGCCGGGCACGCCGGTTATCGCGGCGACATCGAGGGAACGCACCTCTCGTACCCATCGTATCTGTTCGTTGGGCGAACTAGTGGCGGTGGGCAGCAACTCAATCAAGGTAGCCTGGCCATCGGTGCGAAGAAAACTCTTGCGGATTGGCTCGGGCACTTCGTCGGCTGCATCCGGAGTGTCAGCCATTCCGGTGAGAGTCGGAAGAGATAAGACCTCTTGCGCCCTGGGGTCGCTCTGGAAGCGATTGGTCAAGCGACTTAGGGCAAGCCAGCCAGCCGGTGAGAGCGGCGGCGATTGCGTCGGCAACTCCAGAATCACTCGGAGTGACGGCACAATACCCGACCGTCCCATGCGTTGAAGCGTGTGCAGTGCTTGCACCGACTCGGCTGCCTCCGGGAGCGCGTGACGGTCAGGAACCCCGGGAGAGATTCTCCGTGCCTGGAACGCAAGGATCAGCAGTGGAATCCCGGCGACAAGCAGAGCTGTCCAGGGACGACTGGTTATGATGGTGCCCCACCGCACCCAGCGCTCATTCGCCGCGCACAGGCTCTCGCGGGTTTTGAATTGTTTGGCCGGGCGACGCACTCCGGCGGCATCGATGCGATGCCCCAGCAGACCAAGCACCCAGGGCAGAATGAATGTACACAGCATGACACTCAAAACGGTAACCAGCAGGCCGGCGATCCCGATGGAGCGCAGTTCGCTGATGGGCACAGTCAGCAGCGCTGAAAATCCGATGGCAACGGTAGTAGCCGAGATGAGCAGCGTCCGCCCCGCGCATCCGGCAGCAATATCGGCAGCCCGGCCGGGATCGTGTCCCTCGGCCAATGCTTCGCGAAACCGGCTCACCATCAGCAAGGCATAGTCGATGCCCAAGCCAAGGCCGAGCATCGTTGCCAGATTCTGCACCAGAATCGACAGCTGCAGATAATGCGCGAGTATCGCAGCCGCACCCATCGCCATCGCGATTGAGAGTACTCCTACTCCCAGCGGCAGCAGCGCGGCCACAAGACTGCCGAAAGCCAGCAATAGCAGCAGGAGAGTTACCGGCATCGCTCGTTCCTCGGCATGGGTGACGTCATCTGCGCTGACCTTGCGAAGATCGAAGTTTAGTGGCGTTTCACCTGTAATCTCGAGTTTGATATTGGGGCATTGCGACCTAAGCTGACCTTCCATCCAGTCTGCTCTTGCCCTCAGTTTGGGGACCAACGTCTCGACATTTTCATCGTGCGGGTCCAGCCCCACGATGATCAAAGCCCCGCCGTTGTTCCCAGTGAACAGAGGATCCGGCCAATCCAGACTCGAGACTGCGCCCGAAACTCCAGGTACGCTACGCAATGAACTGCTCAAGAAGCCCAATGCATCTGCGCCTTTTGCTGAATCCGGTTCGGGAATACCGCTGATCACCAGAACCAGGCGGTGGGCGTATGGAGATTGGAAACGCTGCGCCAGTTCCCGATCAACTTTTTCGGATTCTCCGCCCTTGATGTGAACAACGGTCTCCAGGCGACGTTCGACTTTGTAGGAAAAGGGCAGCAGCGCAAGCGCCATGACAAACCCCGACATCGCCAACCAGAATCGGCGGCGAGCGCTATCATGGCCAGGATTCAAGCTCGGCAGTACCATGGAAGATCCACGTCGTTTCCTGGGACGTCTGAGAGCAATGAAACGACTTCGGTGATCAGGTTCATCCATGATATACGGTCAAACTAGATATTCATTGGCGTTCGGCCTTGAACTAGTTAACGGTAGATGTGGGGACCTGCCCGTTAAGCCCTTGTCAATCCCAGGAACTGGCTGACGAAGACTTCGTTGTGTGATTACCCGTCAATCATTCATCAAAGGAACGAATTAGGAAGTTCAAAGAGGATTAGTAATGATAAACGCCCTTGTCACCAGCAACTGAGACGCTTGCCGGAGGGTGGCAACCCTTAAATTGGGAGTCTTGGCTCGTAGTTCGGTTAAATCGCCTCTCTGACAATGTCGGCGGTGTCAAGTGGTTTCGAGCACACGACAGCATGCACTCGGAGAAGAGCGCCATTTCGCTCTCGTTGAAGCTGTTGCTTTTGCTCTACCAACCAAAGCTCGCTGGTAATCAATA
>DATMQT010000054.1:0-4136 GCA_035566655.1 Candidatus Dormiibacterota bacterium | reverse complement strand
ACGGCAAAAGCCATTCCACGTTTGGCGGGAGGGAAGGTATCCGCGAGAATGGCCTGCTCACTCGGTTGCAGACCGCCGCCGCCGATTCCCTGCAAAATCCGGAAAATAATGAGGGCGGGAAGGTTGGGCGCAAACCCGCACAGAAAAGAACTCACGGTGAACAGGGCGACGCAGCCCATATAAAAGCGCTTGCGGCCCACAATCGAAGACAGCCACCCGCTGAGCGGCAGAACGATCGCATTAGAGACGAGATACGAAGTCAAAACCCAGGTGCTCTCGTCCTGTCCCGCGGAAAGTCCGCCTGCGATGTGCGGCAGGGCGACGTTGGCGATGCTCGTGTCGAGCACTTCCATGAAAGTCGCAAGGGTAACCGCCAGCGCGATGATCCAGGGATTGACTGCCGGCCGCCACTCCTCTGCCGGGTTCAGAGTGAGAGCTGCCGTGCTCATTCGCGAATCCAGACCCTGGGTTCTACCGACATTCCGGGCCGCAGCTCGTGGCCCTTCGTCTCTCCGGGCTCGAACACGATCTTGACCGGAATGCGCTGCACGATTTTCACGTAGTTGCCAGTCGCGTTCTCCGGAGGCAGAAGGCTGAAGCGGGCGCCACTCGCGCCTGCGATGCTATCCACCTTCCCCTTGTACTTCTTGCCGGTCGCATCCACATAAATAGTCGCTTTTTGCCCGGGCTTCATGTCACGCAACTGCGTTTCTTTGAAGGCCGCGGTTACCCAGATGTCGTTGCCCTCGAGCGGAATGAGGTTCATCAGCGTCTGTCCCGGCTGGACGTTCTCCCCGAGCTCGACCGTGCGATTGCTGACGATGCCTGCCACCGGCGCAATGACCTTGGTATAGGAAAGGTTGATCTTTGCCTGCTCGAGGTCCGCCCGCTTACGAGCTGCCGCTGCGAGAGCCGACTGTGCCTTGGAGCGCGTGATGGCGATCTGATTCGGTCCCGTGGCCGCTGAGCGCTGATTCGCCTCGGCCTGCGCCAGCTTGCCCTGTGCCTGGATAACCTGCGCGGCCGCTGCATCGGCCGTCGCCCGCGCGGCCTGCACCGTTGCTTCTCCCGCCCTCGCCGCTGCCACTGCCTGGTCAAACTGCTGTTGCGAGATTTCCTGCTTGTCGACCAGTTGCTTATAGCGCCCAAGATCGTTCTGAGCCTTCACGTTGTTAGCGTCCGCCTGCTGAAGGTTCGCCTTGGCCGCCTCCAATTGCTGCCGTGCTGCCTTGATGCCTGCCTGCGCGTTGACCACGTCCGCATCCGCCGAAGAAAGCTGGCTCTCCGTACTGACGGAAGTCACTGGAACGTTGACGGAGGCGGCGTCGGCTGTAGCTTTGGCGTCGTTGTAGTCGGCTTGCGCTCGATCCACCGCAACCTGATAGTCGGTAGGATCGATTTCGACCAGCACCGTTCCGGCCTCGACATACTGGTTGTCCTGCACGTTCAGCTTGCTCACATGGCCAGAAATTCGCGCGCTGATCGAATTCACATGTCCATCGATCTGCGCGTCGTCGGTGGACTCGTAGCTGGTGAAGTAGCGCCACAGAAAGACGCCGGCAATCAACAACAGGATGACGGCGAGAATCAGGAACATCCGGAAGCGAGGGTCATGCCGGCGAGCCAGGTGGGAATGGAGACTTGTATCGGTCGCGGGCACCGGCGCCGTAGGTGGGGACGGCAGTTCTTTTTCAGGGACGGTTCGTGTTGGTGTTCCCATTCCTATTTGCCTTTCAGGTACTGCTTCACGCCTTGCTCAGCGTTTCCCAGCGCGCGTGCGAGTTCCACTTTAGCCAGATTATGAGCATACAGGCTCGAGATGTATGCTTCATGCGCGCTTGCGACCGATTCCTGCGCCTGCACGACCTCCAGATTGTCGCTCACTCCGGCAGAAAAACGGTCCTGCGCCTGCGTCAATGTCTGTTCGGCAAGGTCTACCGTACTGCGTGCAACCTGCACCTGGTCGGCGGCCGCGTTGAGATCAAGGAGGGCGGTTCGCACATCATTGTCGATTTGACCACGCAAATCTTCCAGACGCGCTCGGGCCTGCCGCAAAGTCGCTTCCGCCTCCAGCGTATCCGCGTGCACGCGGCCTCCCTGAAAAATCGGCACCGTTAGAGTTCCGGCAACGTGGAAAGTTCCGTTCGAATTTCCAGGGTTCACGCCGATGTCGCCGTAGTCCCCTTCCAGATCGAAGCTTGGGTAACGTTCCGCAGTGGCAGCCCGGCGCGAGAATTCGGCAGCCCTCGTCTGCGCCAACGCGGCTTGATAATCGGATCGCGACGCGTAGGCGCGACGCAGCCCCTCTTCGAGAGTTGGCGGGATCAGCATGTCATACGGCGCTTTATCCGAGAGCATGAATTCCTGTCCCAAAGCTAGTCCGATAATGCGCGCCAGCGCGAGCTTCTGCTTCGCAAACTCATTCCGAGCCGCGATTAACTGCTGCTGGCGGCTTTGTAGTTCAACTTGCGCGCGCAAGGCGTCGATCGCCGGTACCACTCCCGCTTTCAGCTGATCGGAAGATCGGGTAAACAAGGTCTGGGCCGTCTGCACCTGCGCTTCCGCCGTCTCCACCCGGGCCGCCCCTGCGATGGCCTGCAGATACGCGTTTCCCGTCACCAAAACCACCAACTCGCGCGCATCCTTATAAGAAAACTCCGCCGCCTTCACACTCTGCGCGGCGGCACGCTCTTTCTGGATGTAGTTCCAGTTGAATACCGACTGGTTCAGGAAGGCGCGTACATCAAAGTAGTTGAACGGCCCAATCACGCGCGGGAATATAGAAAGACGTAGTCCCAGCGCGGATAAACTTGTCTGCTGGGCCACTTCCTGGCCCTTCGCCATCACGTTGGGCAGCAGGTTGCTCAGTTCTTTCCACTTCTCGCCACGCGCCGAGATCGTGTTGTCTTCCGACAGCAAAAGCCCGAGATTCTGCTTGAGGCCTCGGTCAATCGCTTCGAGGAAGGAAATCGACAACACTCCCGGCGTAGGCTGCCGAAGGGGAACGCTTCCGGTATAGCCGTTCTGCGTCACGGACTGAGGGATCGTTACGGTCACGTTGGACGCACCGCCTGAATTGCTGCTGGTCTGCCCGGACGTCGTTAGCGGACCCAATACATAAAAAATGAAGACCAAAGAAAACGCCAGACTTCGTGCATGGTGAATAGGCATGTTCGCTGAGTTGGAGCCGCTCGGTCGTGAGCGACATCGTACAACATCTTCCACTGCCTTTAACGCCTAACATCTGTATCTTGATTCAGATAGGCCGAACGACGATGCAATATGGGGGCCCGACCCCGCAGCGGTTGGACGCCTTTTGTTGCCCAATGGATGGTCACCCTGAGATCTTTGGCCCTCCGTACCTTCGATACTTTGTCCGTTCTCGCGGGACGAATATTCTTGCTGGTTAGGGGTTTGTAGCCAAGACCGCATATGATTCTGCAACCACATTGGAAGGGACATCGCCGGGCTGGACCGAGCCGCCATCCATGACTTCCTCCTATCTGGAAAAAGCGCTGCAAATCAAACAGCGTAGCTGGCAGCGGCGCCATGCGAGGTATCGCGCGGATCTTCCCGTGAAGGCCAGGGTGCTGCGCGCGGAAGGCTACGTCGAAATCATGGGCCGGTGTAGTGACATGGGGCACGGTGGCATGGGGATCGTCTTGACCGCAGAAGTCCCGAGTGGTGAAGTGTTGTCGTTGGAGTTCCAGCTTCCGAACCGAACCGAGGCCTCGGTAGTGCGGGCTATCGTTCGCTACCGCAAGGGTTTCATCCACGGGGTGGAATTTCTGGGCCTCTCCGCTGAGCAGCAAGAGATGATCGATGGGTTCTGCAAGGGCTTAGCGGCGGTCGGCTAGCCGAATCTGACGCACCTACTTCGAGCACGTTACTTACCTCCGTAACCTGCGTCATCTTGTCTTGTGCTCCATCCTCCTTCACCCTATAACCTGGCCGGGTCGCGTGCGGACCCGCCTGCCACGACGAATTTCTATGAGTGATTCCAAGAAGAACAGCGCACCCGGCACCGATTGGACTCAATTGCTGACCGATCCGGACCTGGTGGGACACCTCGGCACACTTCTCCAGACCTACCGCGAAGCACCGCCGGATAAGCGTGAGGAAGCTCTGCTTGCCGC
>DATMQT010000053.1:0-56553 GCA_035566655.1 Candidatus Dormiibacterota bacterium | reverse complement strand
TGGGCCACGATCTTCGGATCTTCCGAGTAACTTTCATATGTGCGACCCCAGCGGTCGTCGCGCGCAACTGCAATCGTCGGCGCGAACGACCAGTCCATGCCGGTCGAGCGCATCTCGGCGGCAGTGACCTCGCCGATGCGGCGGATCAGGTCCGGGTCGTGCGCCACGCCCAGGCCGACATTGTGCGGGAAGAGGGTAGCGCCATAGACATTGTTGTGGCCATGGACAGCGTCCGATGCCCAGATCAGAGGAATGATGACGCGGTTTCTTCCCGGATCAACCGAGGCATCGTAGTAGGGCTCGATTAAGTTGACCCAGTCCTGAACACTGGAATGCTTGTTGCCGCCGGGCACGGCACCGCCGCCGTTTTCAATCGATCCGATATGGTATTGCGCCACCTCGGCGGGGCGGATCGACTTCCATTCCGGCTGGACGACCTGACCGACCTTTTCCTCGACCGTCATCCGCTTGAGCAGGCCGTCGATGCGCGCTTCGATTCTCGCATCGAGGCCAACCGGTGACTTGCTTTCCGGCCACAGTTTGGGATGAACTGCGGGGACCTGATTGTCGGACTTTGTTTCGCCCAAGAGTCGCGCGTCTTGAGCCTTGGCCTGGCGGCAGAAAGGGTTGATGACCAGGCTAATCCCAACCAGCAATGCCATCGACGATAGAAACAAATTCTGGCGAAAAGGCTTGCGCTGCAGACTCATGAGTTGGTGCTCCCAGTGTCGGTCTCTACGCCAACATTTCGGCGAGCTCAGGCAAGGTCGTACCGATCAAGGTTCATCACCTTGTTCCACGCAGCCGCAAAGTCCTTTACAAACGCCTGCTTCGAGTCGTTACACGCGTAGACTTCCGCGATTGCCCGCAGCTGCGAGTTCGAACCGAACACAAGATCGACACGCGTGCCGGTCCACCTGACTTTGCCCGTCGCCCGATCGCGCCCTTCGAACACGCCGTCGGATGTGGGCGAGGCCTGCCACTTCGTGTTCATGTCGAGCAGGTTGACGAAGAAATCGTTAGTCAACGTCTCGGGCCGGTTGGTGAAGACGCCGTGCTTGACCTGCCCGAAGTTCGCATTCAGGGCACGCATTCCGCCGACGAGAACCGTCATCTCGGGGGCAGTCAGCGTCAGCAAGTTCGCCCGATCCACCAGCAACTCCTCCGCCGACAGAATCTGTCCGCTGCGGAGATAGTTGCGGAACCCGTCTGCGGCCGGCTCCATTACGGCGAATGAGTGGACGTCGGTCTGCTTCTGCGAAGCATCCGTGCGCCCAGGTGAGAAAGGAATGTTGACCTTGTGCCCGGCTCTTTTTGCAGCCTCCTCGACGGCTGCGAAGCCGCCCAGAACGATCAAGTCAGCCAGTGAGACCTTCTTACCCTTGACCCCACCTTTTCTATTGGACTTCGATCCGTTGAAATCCTTCTGGATTGCCTCCAGTTGCTTGAGAACCTTCGCCAGTTCGGCCGGCTGGTTCACTTCCCAATCCTTTTGTGGCGCGAGGCGAATGCGCGCCCCGTTCCCCCCACCGCGCTTGTCAGAGCCACGGAACGACGCCGCCGACGCCCAGGCAGTCGTGACCAGTTGCGAGATCGTCAGTCCGGACTTGAGGATCTTCGCCTTCAGCGTAGCAACCTCCTTCTCCCCGATCAATTTATGATCCACCGCGGGAACAGGGTCTTGCCACAGCTGGGGCTCCTTCGGAACGAGCGGGCCAAGATAGCGCGAGATCGGCCCCATGTCGCGGTGCGTCAGCTTGAACCACGCCCGCGCAAACGCGTCTGCGAGCTGGTCCGGATGCTCGTAGAAGCGCCGTGAAATCTTTTCGTAAGCCGGGTCAAACCGCAACGAGAGGTCCGTGGTCAGCATGGAGGGAGAATGCCGCTTTGACGGATCCTGCGCATCCGGCACCGTACCGTTGCCTGCGCCATTTTTGGGTGTCCACTGATTCGCGCCGGCCGGACTCTGGGTCAGCTCCCATTCGTAGCTGAACAGGTTGGTGAAGAAGTTGTTGCTCCACTTCGTAGGCGTCGTGGTCCAAATGACTTCCAAACCGCTGCCGATCGCGTCATCCCCACTGCCCGTGCCAAATTTGTTGTTCCAGCCGAGGCCCTGCTCCTCGATGCCGGCGGCTTCGGGTTCGGGGCCGACATACTTTTTCGGATCGGCGGCGCCGTGAGTTTTGCCGAACGTGTGACCACCGGCAATAAGCGCAACGGTCTCCTCGTCATTCATCGCCATGCGGGCGAACGTCTCCCGGATGTCGCGAGCCGCGGCAAGCGGGTCGGGCTTTCCATTCGGCCCTTCCGGATTCACGTAGATCAGACCCATTTGCACGGCAGCGAGAGGTCTTTCGAGGTCACGATCCCCGGAGTAACGCTCGTCCGCCAGCCACTTGCCTTCAGGCCCCCAGAAAATGTCCTCTTCGGGCTCCCAGACGTCCGCGCGCCCGCCGCCGAAACCGAACGTCTTAAATCCCATCGATTCGAGGGCGACGTTGCCGGCGAGAATCATAAGGTCGGCCCAAGAGATTTTCCGCCCATACTTCTGCTTGATCG
This sequence comes from Candidatus Dormiibacterota bacterium, assembly GCA_035566655.1. GTDB lineage: Bacteria > Acidobacteriota > Terriglobia > Terriglobales > Acidobacteriaceae > Sulfotelmatobacter. Next base: position 53,994 of record DATMQT010000053.1, on the reverse strand, counting down.
GCCACAGCAGCCGGCGCGCCTTGTCGAGGTTCACGTTGTCGGGCCAGCTATTGAGCGGAGCGAAGCGCTGCTGCCCGGCTCCGGCCCCACCCCGGCCGTCGCCGATGCGGTACGTCCCCGCGCTGTGCCAGGCCATACGAATGAACAGTGGCCCATAGTGGCCAAAGTCGGCCGGCCACCAATCCTGCGAGTCCGTCATCAAGGCATGCAGGTCCTTGATCACGGCCTTCAGGTCGAGGCCCTTGAACTCTTCCGCATAGTTGAACTTCTTGCCCATCGGATCGGACAGGGGAGAGTGCTGGTGAAGGATCTTCAGGTTCAGCTGATTCGGCCACCAGTCGGCATTCGCCGTGGCCCCGGCTGCGGTGTGTGCGAACGGGCACTTTGCTTCGGTTGACATGATTGCTCCCTCTCTTAAGTGAATTTATGAAGAACTACGAGCGCATCCTGGCTTTTCCATTCGCGCATTCGCCGCTTTCATCAAGATGCTTGCTTTCGGAAATGTGTACAAGAATTCCATTGGGTACACGATGTTTTACTTAGGCTTTTGCACGGCAGCGGCGGCAGAGGCCAAAGACCTCGACCAGCGGCTGCGTCAGATCAAAGCCATCCGGCACATGCCGGGACAGCCGTTTGAAATCGATGAACTCTCCTTCGATGTCCTGCACCGATTTGCAGCGGGAGCACACCAGGTGGTGGTGAGGTTCGAGATTGCCGTCCACGCGCAAAGTGGAGGCATGAGGAGTGACCTCCCGCAGCAATCCACACTCGATGAATAGCCGTAGATTGTTGTAGACGGTGGCCAAAGAAATAGATGGAATGCGACGCCGGACCGCTGCGTAGACGTCTTCCGGGGAATAGTGCCCGTGGGAGGCGATGACGGCCTCATAGACCACCTGACGCTGGTGTGTGACCGCCAATCCGTGCCTCGCGGCCAGCTCGCGGAACTGTACATGGGTGAGGTGCATGATTATCGGATAAGAATGATTATAAAACGACCGGGAGCAGTGTCAACCGAAATCTTTCCTTTGACCTTGGAGAGGGCCGGCCGGCAAGGCAAGACTTGTGGCGCGGTTTGACAATTATGCAATCCCATCGGAATAAAAAGCCAAGAAGCTGGTTATCCACGGTGAAAGTCATTTTCAGGAGGCGATTGTGATCAGAATCAGCCAAAGCAGGTTCGTTAATCTCAGTTCGATGACCCTGGCGCTTCTTGCCACGGTGTTGCTGGTAACGGGCGGTGCGTCGGCAAAAGAGCGCAAAGCCAAAGCATCCGACAATCAGGCCCATGTGGTTGCGCATGTTCCGTTCGAAGGGCTATCGGGCGTCGACATGGCCATGCAGAAAAAGGTGAATGACAAGTATTACCTCTACGTGCAGCACTCAAAAGATCAAGGGATCTCGATTATCGATATCAGCAAGCCCGATCACCCGAAAGCCGTGGGATTGGTTCCGTGGCCCGATCCGAGTGCATCGAGCCGGATGAACGTAATGGGCGACTTGGCAATCATTGCCGAGACCGATGTCCCGCGCAGAAGCAGTTCTGATGAAGAACTCGTGCTTTGGGATTTGTCTGACCCAGCCGCTCCCCGAGTGGTGCAAAAGTTTGAAGGAGTGGTCAAGTGGTTCGAGGACGATCGAGATTTTATTTACGTCTTGAACGCCCAGGGATTGTGGATAGTTTCAAAGCCAACGGATAGCCAACCGAACCAAGCCGGGTCCTCCGACAGCTACGGAGGGTGAAGAATGCACGGGGGCTGAAGCGGCAGTACCAACGGATACACGGTCCCCGTATCAAGTACCGTGACACTTAGAAGGACGAGGCAATGGTAAATCCTTTCGATTTTAAGACCGCAATCTTGGCGAAGCACGCACAGCACGTGGTGCTGATCCACTTTCCGATCGCTCTGTTCCTTGCGGCAGTGGCGTTCGACTTCATGGCACTGTGGACGAAGCGTCGCGGCCTCACGGACGCTGCGTATTACAACCTGTTCGCTGCAGCGATTTCAACGCTCCCGGTTCTCGCTACAGGGCTGCTCGCATGGCATTTCCAACTAGAGGGACAGAAACTGAAGGGCATCCTCTTGCTTCATCTGGTGTTGGCCTGTGTTTCGACGGTAATGATTTGGGCGGTGTGGTGGGTGCATTTCCGCGCGCGACGACGGACGGTTTCCTTGTCGAGTTATCGCCTGGCGCTTGAACTTCTTGCAGTCGCTGCTGTCGCGCTGACCGGGCATTTGGGCGGATTTCTGAGCGGCGTAAACCTGCCAAGTTAGATTCGCCTCAATGAGCAGTCAGCTTCCTGATGGGCTTTTACACGACCTCGCCGTACACGCTCTTGTTCCGGACCGAGGCCCCCAAATTTCTGGTCGATCCTTGACTTTCTCGGGAATAAAAGCGATCCAAGCGAGTTATCAACTCTGAACGTCACAAACTACGGAGGACAAATGCCGGACAAGAAGCAGGATCTTATCGATCAAAGTTTGCAAGACCTCAATAACGACGGCGTCGATCGTCGTGGATTCCTGAAGTGCATGGCATGGGCAGGTACAGGCCTGGTCTGGACTATGAGCGGCGGCGTCCCCGTGTCCAGGGCATTCGCCAAGGGCTATGGCAAGGATGCCAGCAAAGGCGCGGATTTCACTTTTGTGCAGATCAGCGACAGCCACATCGGCTTCAACAAGCCGGCGAATCCGGACGTAACAGCGACGCTGCAAACAGCCATCAACAAGATCAATGCCATGCCCCACAAGCCGGATTTCATCATTCACACCGGTGATCTGAGTCAGCTCTCGAAGCCGAGCGAGTTCGACACGCTCGACCAAGCCTTGAAGGGAGCGGTTGCGAAGCAGATTTATTTTGTGCCGGGCGAACACGACATGCTTTCCGACAATGGCGATCAATTTCTCCAGCGCTATGGAAAAGGAACCAAAGGATCGGGCTGGTACAGCTTCGATCAGAAGGGCGTGCACTTCGTTGGCCTGGTGAACGTGGCCAACTTGAAAGCAGGTGGCATGGGATCGCTCGGTCACGAGCAGCTGGAATGGCTTGAAGCCGATCTCAAGGGCCGTTCCGCCAGCACTCCGATTGTACTGTTCGCGCACATCCCATTGTGGACGATCTATCCCGACTGGGGTTGGGGCACCGACGACAGCGAACAAGCCTTGTCGTACGTCAAGAAGTTCGGCTCCGTGACGGTATTGAACGGGCATATCCACCAGATCATGCAGAAAGTCGAAGGCAAGGTGTCGTTCCACACGGCGATGTCGACCGCCTTCCCGCAACCTGCGCCGGGAACAGCTCCCTCGGCCGGCCCGATGAAGGTGCCAGCTGAGCAGTTGCAACAGGTGTTGGGCATCACCGACGTGAATTACGTAGTCAGCGGTCGAAGTCTTGCAGTGATTGATTCGCCGCTCAGCAGCTAACTCGACCTTGCCGCAGGCAGGCCTGGGACAAACACAAATAAAGAAGAGGAAACATTGAGAGGAACATCATGACGAAGAAAAATGCGTGTCTTGCAAGCGTGGCGGTGCCGGTAGTGATTGCGATGATGCTGTTGGCAGCATCATCCAGCATTACCGCGAATGCCCAACCGTCGGCGGCAGCAGCGGCGGTAAAAATCGATAATTTCGTTTTCGGGCCTCAGACGCTCACAGTACCCGTTGGAACGACAGTTACCTGGACCAACAGTGACGACATTCCTCATACGTCTGTCAGCACAGAGGGTGTGTTCAAGTCCAAGGTGCTGGATACGGATGAGAAATTCTCCTACACGTTCACCAAGGCGGGAACGTATCCCTACTACTGCACCATCCATCCGAAGATGACCGGCAAGATTGTAGTGCAGTGAGACCCCGAGCTGGAGAGCAATTGTCACCGGGCTCCTGATCTTCTGATTTTCAAGCGGGTTGAACCATATGGCAACAAGCCTGACACAATTCGAAGTAACAGAAAACGCAAGCGGCGACATGGACCTGGTCCATGCCAGCAAGAATGGGGATACCTCCGCATTCGAGCAGCTGGTGAAGCGATACGATCGCAAGCTTCTCCGCATCGCTCAGAGCGTTACGCACAACCGGGAAGATTCGCAAGATGCGGTTCAGGAAGCTTTCTTGAAGGCCTATCAACACCTGGCTGATTTTCGGGAGGCTTGCCAATTCTCAACCTGGCTGATTCGCATCACCGTGAACCAGGCGCTGATGAAGCTGCGCAAACAGCGCGGCGCAAGAGAGATGTCGCTGGATGAAGACTTTGGGGACGAGGGAGACTTTTTGCCAAAAGAAGTCACGGACTGGGCCCCCAATCCCGAGCACCTCTATTGGGCTGCCGAATTACGAGACATCCTAATCAAGTCCTTGGAATGTCTAAGCCCTGTCTTGCGGACAGTCTTTGTACTGCGGGATATTGAAGGACTTTCGATAGACGAGACGGCATTGGTCTTGGATCTGAGTCAGACTGCAGTGAAGGCTCGGCTACGGCGAGCGCGCTTGCGCCTTCGCGAGGGTCTTAACCGATATTTCGGAAAGAAAAACGAATTTGCGACGGCACCATTACCCTCGGCAAGACTGACCGTCGAGGGGCTGAAGCTGCAAGAGATGGCATGAACGAGTTCCCGGAAGTGTGATCAGAGTCAGCGTTTCTCGACGAGTCATTCTTAAGATGGCGACAGTATTACCGACTAGAACCCTACAGTCTCTACCCCAACAACGGGCGGGCGTCGTCAAGGTCACGATTTCTTGATTGGCGGCGGCATGAGTTGACGGCCTGTCCCCTTCTTCCGTACAAAAAGCTCTGGCCTTGCCTTCGCGTGGCCAGCTTTCTTAGATACCCTTCAACCTCTTTGGTATTACCAGCTCCAAGCACCGCCTGTTGACGTCCCAGCCAGAGGAGACCGAAGACGGACAAAGAGTTGACAATCAAATGACATCCAATCCGTATCTCACCCTTAATTGACGCGTCTAACCCACATAGATAGTGAAACGCAGTTGATAAAGGCACACTCAGGACAATCGTTACTGGAATAAGTCACTGTGAGGGCGGTTATCAACATAGATACTTCGCAACAATTCAACAAGGAGAACTTATGAAGAAGCATTATGTGATCGCCGTACTTACTCTTACTTGCGTGCTTGGTTTCGGCCTGAAGGCCCATGGTCAAGATGCCGAAGTCGTCGTAACGGTCCCATTTGAGTTCGTGGCTGGAGGTCAGACTCTGCCTGCGGGCAAGTATATCGTTGGCCGCAACACTCCTGACGCGCATTCAGGCATAACACTCCGTGGTATCAACAATTTTGCGGTCATGCTCCCCGTGGCTGTCGATGGAACCTCTTGGGTTGATCAGCCGAAGCTTGACTTCGAGCGTATCGGCGGCGAGAACTTTCTCAGCAAGATTGAGGCACGGGAAGGCATCTATACCTTCGCGGTACCGCGAGCGATGGCCATGGTAGCCAAAAGGAAGGATCACTCCACCGGGTCATCCTCTGGCGGCAACTAAGACGAGCACAACATCGGCTTTTCATACGGTTGTGATGGGGAGTTCAGGGATAGGAGTTATCAGTCTGCCTCCTGAATTCCCCCTCCATCCCGCAAAGACAGCTTCAGGGTGGAAAACGGAAACATCGATTTCAGCAACACATCAATAAAAAAGGTTATGGAGGACGACTTGAAAAAGGCACTGTCATTATTCGGGCTACTCATGACGTTGGCGATTCCGGCGAGGCTGTTGGCCCAACAGACCGGCTATTCCCAGACCAACCTGGTCTCCAATACAGCTGGTATCGCCACCACTACGGATCCGCAACTCTTGAATCCCTGGGGCATCTCATTTTTCCCCGGCCAAGATTTCTGGATCGCCAACAATAATGGCGGCGTATCCACGCTCTACGATCAAAACGGCAACAAAGACACCGGGTTGGTTGTGACCATCCCCGGCGCCACAAGCAATCCAAATGGCAACTGCAGCCCAGGTTGCCCGACTGGCACGGTGGCCAACCAGAACGGATCCTACTTCTCCGGCGGAGCGTTCATCTTCGATACCGAGGACGGCCTCGTCGTGTACTGGAACGGAGCCAGCAATACGGCAATTGTCGGTAAAGACAATTCAGCCAGCGGCGCGGTTTACAAAGGCCTGGCGTTGCTAGGCACAAACCTGTTGGCCGCCAACTTGAATAGCGGCAGAGTTGACGTCTTCGATCGCAATTTCAACCTCACTTCGCTGGGCGGTTCGTTCACCGATCCAAACCTTCCTGCGGGATTCGCTCCCCACGGGATCCATGTGATCGGGAGCCAGGTCTACGTCGCGTACGCGATGCAAGATGCCGCGAAGCACGATGCTGTTCCCGGCGCTGGCGCCGGACAGGTGGATATTTTCGACACTAACGGCAACTTTGTCAGAACTTTTGTCGCTGCCGGCTCGAAAAACAATCTCAACGCCCCTTGGGGCATAGTGGCAGCTCCGTCCACCTTTGGAACGTTCGCGGGCGATATCCTCGTGGGAAATTTTGGCGACGGCACCATTAGCGCATTCGACACGACCGGAAAGTTTATCGGCCAGCTCACGAACTCCTCCGGTACCGTGCTCGTGAATCCCGGCTTGTGGGACCTGGTATTTGGTGCGGGCGGCGCTTCTGGTGATACGGGTACCCTTTACATCACCGCTGGCGGCAGCAACCAGCCGAATTTCCCAGCCGGTGGCAGCAACACGAGTGTCTTTGCGGGTCTTGTGCCAGCGGCTGTAGTCGGCACCCCCGGATTCTCCTTGAATCTCTCGGCTTTGAGCACGACCGTCACGCCAGGAGGTTCAACTAATCTTATGGTGAGCGCTGCGGCGGTTGGAGGCTTCAACGGCCAGATTGCGCTTACTTGCTCCGCGCCTGCGGGGGTAACCTGCGCTTTCAACCCTTCAACAATTTCACCTGGATCGAGTTCTTCGTCCTCGACGTTAACGATCTCTGCGGCGGTTACACCGCCTGGTGGTGGCGGAGTCTACATCGTGCCCGGCATGTTGGCCCTGCTGCCCGGTCTGGGATTGTTCGGGACCGTTTTGACCACTCGCAAACGGAAACCGCATACACGCAAGAGCATTGCGTGGATAAGCCTGCTGGGTTTGCTGCTTGTCATCTCAATATTTGCCCTGGGATGCGGTAGCAATTCAAACAAACAAACAACGCCTGCGGCTCAACAGGTCACGGTGATGGTGACGGGCACATCCGGCACACTGAGCCACTCCGCCGCCGTAACTGTCACGGTCAACTAGAACAAAACAACTCGGCCAAGGACGCACTCCGATGCGTCCTTGACAAGCCTGATCCGGAGAACGAACGTGCTGGAACTAGTGTCTTACGGACTGACCGGACTGGCTGCCATGGTGGTCATGGCGTCCTGTTGTGCCTACAGTGACGAGTTTCCTCTTCGCGGAAAACGCTCGATCAATCTGACGGATATAGCGTTCGGTCTACTCTCTCGGCGGTCTGGCGAGAGAAGAACCGGTACCGTTTGTAGCGTTGTCCCAAGCAAACCCGTGCCGGGGGAGGCTTTCCATGGCTGAGGCTGCTTCACTGCTGGTAGAGCAGACGCGTTCGATGTCCTTACTGGCACATCTGGAAGAGTTGCGGAAACGAATCGTTTTGTCAGTGTTTGGGGTAATGGTCGGATTTCTGTCTTGCTGGTCGTTTGCTGATCGCATTTTCGGCTTGATGCAACAACCCATTATTGCAGCTCTGCGTCATCACGGGATTGCGGGCGGCTTAGTGTATCTGAACCCCACAGAGCCATTTAATCTCTACCTCGAAGTGGCACTTGTAGGCGGGCTATTCGCGGCCTCACCATTTGTGTTCTATCAACTGTGGCTGTTCATCGCTCCCGGGCTGTATCGCACGGAAAAACGTTATGTCCTGCCTTTCTTGCTCAGTACGGTTGGCTTGTTCATAGCCGGAGGACTTTTCGGATACAAGATGGTCTACCCGGCGTCTCTGGATTTCCTGATCGGCTACGGCCAACGCTTCCAGCCGATGATCACGATTGGAGAATACACAAAGCTGTTTGTGACGATCACCCTGGGTCTCGGCCTGATTTTCGAAATGCCAATTCTGGTTTTCTTTCTGGCACTGATGCGGGTTATAACGGCGCGCTGGATGTTGCGGAATCTACGGTACTCCATACTCGTCATCTTTATTATTGCTGCAATCGTCACACCCACCGCTGACATCCTCAACATGTGCCTCTTCGCTGCCCCAATGGTCGCGCTCTACGGTCTGAGTATCGGAGTGGCTTGGCTGGTCGGCTCCAAGCGCGAGCGCGGGGCGGGCGTCATCCAGCCCGACAATCGAATCGGAGAATAACTTAGATAGGATTGTTGAACAAAACATCTGTGAGGCATCAGCTGTCTCTACCTTATAACTCACCTCTATCTTTCACACCTCGCAATGACGTTGTCATCGTGGCGCTTTGCGAATATTTGACAATCAAATGACATCCTCGATGTAACCCATTCTCAGTTTGCTGCGTCTACCGATACTGCTGGAACAAAATCATAAACAGAGGAATTGGAGCATTCACATGAAAGATGGCGCTCATCAGAAATGGTCCACTGCTATTTTGCGGGTTAGATTTGTTTCGGTAATAGTTCTGGGACTAATAGTCTCCGGGTCCATATTAGCTCATGCTCAGGGAATCGTTACGGGGTCCATCTCAGCCGTTGTGCAGGATCCGCAGGGCGCGGTGGTACCTGGGGCCAAGGTCTCTGCCAAGCAACTGTCCACGAATCGGGAATTTAAAACAGAAACAAACTCAGCGGGTTTGGTTGCGCTGCGCGATCTGCCGCCTGGCGCCTACAGCTTTCGCATTGAAGCCGGCAATTTCCGTCCCTTTGAGGCCACCAATCTTACTGTGGATGTGGGCAAGGATACCGCGCTAGCCATCGTCACTTTGCAACTAGGCACCGCCACGGAAACGGTCACTGTGGAGAGTGCTCCGCCGCTTGTCGAGTCTACAACGGACCAAATCTCGGAAACCTTCAGCGCGGAAAAAGTAAGCAGCCTGCCGGTGGGCAATACATTTGACTCGCTGGCGCTCTTCCTTCCTGGCGTTGCCACAGCAGGCGATGCCAGTTTCAGCAACAATAACGGCGCCGAGATATCCGCAAACGGTGAGCGCGCTCGCGCCAACAACTTCCAGATTGACGGTCAAAGCAACAACGATAACTCGATCGCAGGTCCCTCCATCGCTTTCGGCAACCAGGACGCCATTGCCGAGGTGCAGGTGGTCACCAACTACGATGCCCAGTTCGGTCGTAACACCGGGGCGGTAGTCAACTATGTCACCAAGGCGGGCACGAATCAGTTCCACGGGACAGGATACGAGTTCTGGCAGGGTTCGACATTTGATTCCCTGGAAAACCAGGAGAAGAGCCCGTTATTCGGATTTTGCCCCCCGGGAGTATCTGCCTCTACGGGTTGCACTGCGCCCAAGGTTCCGGGCTTCGTGGACAACCGCTTCGGTGGAAGCGTGGGCGGGCCGATCAAGAAAGACAAAATTTGGTTTTTCGGTTCCAGCAATATAGAGCGCCAGCGTTTTGCCGGGTCGCCGAGTTCCTCCGCGCCTGGCCTGGTGCCCACCCCGACAGGTGTCACGCAGTTGCAGGCGGCCTTCCCCACCAGTCCGATTGGGCTGGTGGAGAGCACCATCGGACCGAATGCGATAACGGCGGGAAATCCGACCTTCACCAACGTGCAGAATGTTCTGGTGACCAACCAGATAGATCCAACGACGGGATCCGCCTTCCCATGCCCTGCTGGAAGTGCAGGCACGAACGGCTGCACGCCCATTCAGTTCGGCCAGATTTCGCGCTTCGTTCCCACACCGTTTAATGACTACGAAGCCACGGGACGAGTCGACTTCAAGTTGACCGATAAAGATAACTTTTTTGCCCGCTATGTCTATCAGAAGACATTTAACGGCGGCGTCAACTTCGGTAACGGAATCGATATAGGCGACTATCAGGACATCCCCGCTCTCAGCCAGCAGATCGGCTTGGATTGGGCGCGGACCTTCAGCAATACATTCGTAAATCAGGTTCGCTTCAGTTATTCGCGAGCCAGCGTATTCTTCCAGGAGCAATCTTTTTCGACTTGCAATTCCAATACCCCCACCGCCTGCCCAACCGACGTTGCTCTCATCGGTGGGGCTGCGCAAGATTCCGTAAGCTTTGGCGTGGCGGCGGGTTTTCCCCAGGGGCGCATCATCAACGTATACCAATTGCAGGATAATGCGTCGATGTTGAGGGGGCATCACTCCATCAAGTTCGGCGGCGAGGCCGACCTGCAGCGCTCCCCCAATGTTTTTCTACCCTTAAACAACGGGCTTTTCGTATTCCCCAGCTTCAGTGACATCGTTGCCAACAATCCTCTCGAAACACAAATCGCACTGGGCAGCCCCAATCTTCCGTTTTCGGAGTGGGACCTCGGACTTTATGTACAGGACGACTGGAAAGTGAAAAGCAACCTGACCCTGAACTTGGGCGTGCGATGGGATTGGTATCAACAGGCCATCAATCTGTTGAACCAAAGGTCGGTCGCCCAGGAGAAGGGGCCACTCCCGCTGTGGTCTACAGCCCTTCCCCTAAATCAGACCACTGTGCCGAGGGTACCCAACGATCTGCGCAATTTTGGCCCGGCGGTGGGTTTTGCCTGGACTCCGAAAATCTTTGGCGATAACAAGACAGTTGTCCGGGGCGGCTTTCGCATTGCTTACGATCCAGCGTTCTATAACCTGTTCTTGAATGTGGCAACGTCCGCACCTTCAGTGAACTTGGCCACACTGGGGCCGGCCGTAGGCAAGCCGTCCACGGGCTTGCCTGCGGGTGGAGTTTTCGGGACGCAGGTTATCCCGTTCCTGCAGCCGCTGGCACCGGTGGGGAATCCTGGTTTCGCCAACCAAACGCAGGTGCCTTCCAACTTTCGCAATCCTTATTCGGAGCAGTGGAACTTCGGCCTGCAGCGCTCTTTCACCAACCGGATCGTTGGCGAGGTACGCTACGTAGGCAACCACGCAGTCCATCAGTTCCAGGAGTTGAACGGTAACCCGGCTTTGGGCGCACTCGAAACGGCTGGACTTCAAAACGTAATCCCCGCTGGCTTGACACCTTGCGCAACCTCAGGGGCGCCGGGTTTTCAAGCCGGAAATGTGAACTGCAACTTCAGCAATGTAATTCAGTATGCCAATACGGCTTCGTCTAACTACAATGGACTGCAAAGCGAATTGCGAATCGCCGGCTGGCACGGCGTAACCGCCACTGGTTCCTACACCTATAGCAAAACGATCGACAATGCCAGCGAGGTTTTCAGCACGTTGGCTGGCGGCAACACTCTCGCGTATGCGCAAAATCCATTCGCGCCGGGCGGACCGGAACGGGCCAACTCGGGGATCGATTTCCCGCACATAGTCGGAGTGACCATCGTGTACGATCTCCCGTTTTACAAAGGGCAGCACGGCCTTGCGGGGCGCTTACTGGGCGGGTGGCAGGTGAACACGACCTACCGCTACACATCGGGGCAGCCTTACACAACAATACAACGTTACGTGAACGGCAGCCTCTGCGATCCGACGGCAGTTTTTGGCGGACGATTTGATGCGTGCCGTCCCATCCTGAGCAATGCCAGTCTGCCGATTGCATCGGTGGGGCAATATTGCGACGGAACACTAGCCACCTGCCCGACTGGCGCTGGTGCTGCGCAGCCTCTTGGCACACTGGTCAGTTTCGCAGACCCATGTCTTGGAAGTGGCGGCGGAAGCAACCAATGTGCCGTTACTCCAATTACTGGCGCGCATTGGATCCACAACGATCCGACTGCTGCCCAGGTCTTGGGAACACCATACGCAGGGGTAGGCCGCAACACGCTCCGTGGGCAGCCCATCAGTACCGACAATCTCGCCGTGTTCAAGAACATCAAGATCAACGAGCGGGTGACGGCTCAGTTCCAGGCCCAGGCGTTCAACGTTTTTAACACCCAGTTTCTTGGCGCTCCCGATCCGATCCTGGACGACGTCGCCACTGGGAGGTTCCAGAGCACAGGCTTCAATGCCAACGGCGGCGCCACGTTTGCCGGCAACATCAACACCGATGGCATCGGACGGCGGCGCCTGCTCTTCGGCTTGAAGATGATCTTCTAAGTCCAGCAACGCTTAACGGAGGCGGCCGCTCCCGGCGGCCGCCTCATTTTTTCGCCTTTACCCTCTGACTCCCGACTCGATTCGATGGTTCGCCTCGATTCCCCACAACTGCAACTGTGAAAGTGTTTGCAGGGAGGTGACACGCGGGCCGGCTTTGTTGAAGGAATTTTTCGTGAGACGAGGGAATAACGGCCGATTGGCGGAGTTTCACACACAGATGGAAGACTCGCATCCAGGGGAAACGAGAGGGGCAAAGAGTTGACAATCAAATGACATCCTCGGCGTATCTCCTCCGTTGGCTTTTGTGTCTAACGCAAAGTACTGCTGGAACAAAATCATAAGCAAAGGAAGTGGAAACTAGACCAATGAAAAAAGACAGCTCTCCATCTACGGTAATGTCGGAAACCAACTCACCTGAAGCAAATCTATCTTCGGCAGAAGAAGGCGTTCAACGGCACTGGCAGGGTGTAGTCAAGAGGCGTTCGTTTCTGAAGGGCCTGGGGATTGCCAGCGCAACTCTGTCGGCCAGCGCTTTGCTCGGAGCCGAGAGCAGTGCGCAAGCGACGCGAAGCTCGAGCAAGCTTTCCAGGGGCGACGCAGCTCTCTTGAAGTTCGCGGCCGCAGCAGAACTCATCGAGGCCGATCTGTGGCAGCAGTACAACGAACTGGGCGGTGTTCAGGGCGGCAATCCCGCCTACATTGCCGCGCTCAGCAACCTGGACGGCGATATGCCGCAATACATCGCCGATAATACTGACGACGAACTGAGTCACGCAGCTTTCCTGAATGCCTATTTGATTTCAAAGGGCGAGGAGCCGGTTGATCTGGATGTGTTCCGGACCTTGCCCAGCAGCCAAGCGAGTGGCGCCAAGAATATCGGAAGGCTGACGAACCTGCTGAAGTTGAACGTTGACCTCAGCTGGTACACGCGTTATCGCAGCTCCCAGAATCCCGATTTCGGTGTGAAACTCCAGGGACCCTTCACTATCGAAAACCAGCCAGCCATTCCGCTGAACGACACCGACACGCCTCCCAACCAGCCGCAACCGGTTCCTCCTGCGACCCCGCAAGAATCGCGGATGCAGGCCATTGCGAACACCGCTGGATTCCACTTTGCGTTCATCGAGCAGGGTGGCGCGAGCCTGTATCCGACGCTGGCCTTCAAGGCTACCGACCCTGAGGTCCTGCGAATCCTGGTGAGCATTGGCGGAGTCGAGATCGACCACTTCGGGCTCTGGCACGATAAGGCAGGCAATGCGGTGAATCAGCCTCTGGCTGGCGTAACCGATCCAGAAACCGGTCTGACATTCCCGGACCTCAATGCCCGCAACTCAGAGCTCGATCAGACGAACCTGATCCTACCTGAACCCTGCACATTCATCAGCAAGAGTTTGCCCCAATGCTCGGTGATTCGGCCAACGCTGACACAGAACGGCGGAGCAATCGCCACGATCAAGGCTTTCACGGATGACCTTTTGTTCCTTGGTCAATCCCAAGCCTTCTTCGGCCTGGTCAATAAGCTGGCGATCGAGGCTGATTCAGTCAAACGCGGATTTTAACTGTTGCGAGCTCTCCCCTTGCTGTAAGGGCGGGCGCTGTATCTGATTGCGAGTTGCAGCGCCCGCATTTTTCTTGAACCGATCTTTGAGACTCTATCACCCGATCCAAGGAGCCATTATGATTGAAGGACTGTTTCAACCGACGCACCTTCTGCTGATTTTTGGAATCGCATTGCTCGTATTCGGGCCCAAGAAGCTTCCCGAGTTGGGCAAAGGCATTGGAGAGGGCATCCGCGGCTTCAAGTCAGCGATGAAGGCTGAAGAAGAGAAGCCCTCCAGCACAACTACCGCTTCCAACGAACAAAACACAACCAAGGGGTGAATCGTGGGTTTTGGCATGGAAATTCTCTTCGTGCTTTTGCTCGGGCTCTTGATACTGGGTCCGAAGCGACTGCACACAGTGGCGGTCCACGCAGCGAAGGCAAAAGCTGAACTCGAGAATGTGACGCGTGGCCTAAAATCTCAACTCGCCGCAGAACTCGATGCCGCGCGCGGGCCCGGCAAGTCTGGCTGCTCTCATGTATTAGTTGGGGACTGTGAACTCTGTTCAACTTTCGAATCGGTACCGGGGTTCTCGGAAGCTGACGAAGCGCTGAACGTGAGTCGTCACTAGAGACGGAGGGAACCGCAAATGCTGGAAAGCATTGTTGAGCTGCTGGCCTGTCTATTCTTGACCGCGGTGACCTTGCTGATCAGTTCTTGTATCGTCGGCTCGGTTGTTGCGGCTCTACGGAGCTGCGGAACCGTTTCCGATGTCGAGCGTGTCAGCGCTTCTGGCCGTCGTTCCCTTCGTCATACTGGCCTCCACAAGCGTGGTGGCGATGTTGGGGGCTTCCCAACCCTCACACGAATCGGCGATGAAAATCTTCCTCGCGAAGTGGTCGCTATGACGACGAAACAGCCGCATTGCCCCTCTCCATCGCTGTACGCAGCCTTGCCCCGTCGATCCCCAGAACCTGAAGCCTCCTAAATGGCATCGATAGCCTGCACGACAGCTGCTTGCCGATTTATGTGCTTCCTACAGGCATCGCAGCGACCAAATCCAACTTTTGGTATCTAATAAGGTCATCGGTCAGCATAAGTCTGTACTCATTTCTTTGTCCGAAGCCAGACCGGGATCAAGAATGGCCAAACCGATATTACTGAGTGTGGATGACGACTCCGATGTTCTGCGGGCGATAGAGCGCGATCTTCGTTCCCAGTACGGCGCCGAATATCGGGTCATAGGAAGCGATTCGCCCGAGGGCGCGCTCGATCTGCTCAAGCAGTTGAAGGTGCGCAATGACAGCGTGGCACTACTGCTCGCCGACCAGCGCATGCCGCGCATGGACGGGGTGGAGTTTTTGCAACAGGCGATGGGAATCTTCCCCAGTGCGAAGCGGGCCTTGCTCACCGCCTACGCCGACACCAACGCTGCCATCAGCGCCATCAATCAGGCCAGTATTAACTATTTTTTCTTGAAGCCGTGGGACCCTCCCGCCGAGCACTTGTATCCGCAGTTGGATGATTTACTCGATGACTGGCAAGCTTCGTTTCGCCCAACGTTTCAAGGGATCAGAGTGCTGGGCACCCGCTGGTCGCCGCGGTCCTACGAGTTGCGCGACTTCCTGGCACGCAACCACGTTCCCTATCAGTGGATCGATGTCGAGGCCTCCGCCAACGATCCGGAGACTAAGCTCTTGCTCGAAGCTTTAGGTCCAGAGGCGGCCAATCTCCCGGTGGTGCTCTTTCCTGACGGAACGAAACTTCTTGAGGGTGTACCTGCTGACGTCGCGCAAAAAGTCGGGTTACGGACGCGCGCTCAAACCAGTTTTTACGACCTGGCCATTGTGGGAGGAGGTCCGGCCGGTCTGGCCGCCGCCGTTTATGGAGCTTCCGAAGGCCTGCATACCGTGATGATCGAACGGGAAGCGCCCGGAGGTCAGGCGGGAATGAGCTCCCGGATCGAGAACTATCTCGGATTTCCGACCGGGCTCAGCGGCGGCGACCTGGCCCGCCGCGCCGTAGTTCAAGCCCAGCGTTTTGGAGTGGAGATTCTGTCCCCGCAGGAAGCTGTGGGCGCGAGAACGGAAGGGTCTTACCGAATTATCAAACTGGCAGATGGAAATGAAATCTCCTGTCATGCGTTGATGATCGCGACTGGCGTGCAGTGGAGGCGACTGGACGCCCCGGGGATAGATCGGCTACAGGGTGCCGGGATTTACTATGGTGGCGGCGCAACCGAGGCGTTGTCCTGCAAGGGTGAGATTGTCTATGTGGTGGGCGGTGCGAACTCGGCGGGTCAGGCGGCGATGAACTTCGCCAAATTTGCCGAGCGCGTTGTTATTCTTGTGCGCGGCGAATCGCTCGCCAGCACTATGTCGCAATACTTAATAGACCAGATCAAAGAGACGCCGAACATTCAGCTGTGGACCCACGCCAGCGTGGCCGAAGCCCATGGCGAAACGCGGCTGGAAGAAATCTCCGTGCTTTGTTCCGATACCGGCAAAACTGAACGCGTGCCGGCGAGTTCGATGTTTATTTTCATTGGGGCCTTGCCCAGGACAGATTGGCTGGCGAACCTCGTCGAACGGGACGAGCGCGGCTTCCTATTGACCGGCCCTGATCTCATTCGGGATGGCCAACGCCCGAAGGGATGGAACCTCGACCGTGATCCGTTCTTGCTGGAAACGAATGTTCCCGGTATTTTTTCCGTGGGCGATGTGCGCCACGGTTCTATCAAGCGCGTGGCTTCCGGAGTCGGAGAAGGTTCGGTGGCAGTGCAGTTCATCCATCAATACTTAAGCAAGGTGTAAATGGTCGATAGATCTGAATTACGTCGCGTTACTGAATTCGCCGATTTGCCGGACGATCAACTGGACTGGTTTCTCAGCCAGGCGCAAGAGATGCATCTCAAAGCCGGTGAGACCTACTCACGCCAGGGTGACCCAGCCGATTCCATGTTTGTGATTCTCGAGGGGCACATTCAAGGGCGGGGAGAACTCAATGGCGATACCATCGTCTTTGACCTGGAGCCAGGCGACGTTACAGGGGTCTTGCCTTACTCCAGAATGAAGCAGTTCACCGTGAGCCAGCGTGCCGAGACGGACAGCCGCGCCTTGCGATTTCCCACCTCGCTATTTCCGGATCTTATTCAGAAAATGCCGGAGCTCACCAAGCGTCTGGTGGGCCTCATGTCGGACCGCATCCGTGAAGTCACTCGCCTCGAGCAGCAGCGGGATCGCTTGGCTTCTCTCGGAAAGCTTTCCGCCGGACTGGCGCACGAACTCAACAATCCTGCCTCCGCCGCCAAACGCGCCGCCAGCCAACTACGGGAGATGATCAAGAAAATCAAGACCGCGAGTGTTGAGTTGGGAAAGCGCGATCTTACTCCCGCCCAGAAAGCGGAGATCGAAAAACTGGAAGCTTTGTTTACCCAAAAAGATGTGGTTCCCCCCAACGCGCTAACCATCAGCGATCTGGAGGACCAGATCGATTCTCTCCTCCGCAGTCACGGGCAGAACGATCTCTGGCAGTTAGCCGCGGACCTGGCCCGGCGGAACATTAAGCCGGAAATTTTGGAATCATTATTTGCCAGCCTCGATGCAGACGCCGCCAGAGCCGCCCTCGTGAGGATTGCCGCCTCCGTTGAGATCGCTGTCCTGTTGCACGAAATCGAGAGCAGCACCTCGCGAATATCCGACCTGGTGGGTGCCATCAAGGAGTACACCTACATGGACCAGGCCAAGGTGCAGAACGTCGACATCGTAAAGAGCCTGGAAACCACGCTGACCATCCTCAATCACAAGCTGAAACAGGGGGTAGCTGTGCAGCGCGACTACCAGCCCGTTCCGCTTCTAGTCAATTCGTTTGGCAGCGAACTAAACCAGGTCTGGACCAACATTATCGACAACGCCATCGACGCCATGCGCGGAAAAGGCGAGCTTCGTGTCCGAACTTACCGCGACGGCGTTTGCGTGGTAGTTGAGATTGCAGATAACGGTCCAGGAATTTCTCCCGAGGTGCTGCCTCACATTTTTGAGCCTTTTTTCACGACCAAAGGTGTGGGAGAAGGCACGGGCCTCGGCCTGGACACTGTCCAGCGAATTGTGAAAAAGCATCGGGGAAATATTCAGGTGAATTCCAAACCCGGTGACACGCGCTTTCAAGTCTGGCTCCCGTTAGCGCAGGCGGCACCCTAGTTTGCATCGAAAGTCGCATTATCCCGTGTAGCAACTGGTTCGTCGTGACGACGATGAAGTCCAACTGCTGTTTACCTGACGCGAGGAGGCCGATGGATGTTTGAGAGTATTCTCTGCGAAGTAACCGAATACGATCCGGACGTTCTTGATCCGCTGATTGGGCTGGCCGTCGAAATTGCTCGTGAAGGTCGAGAAGGGAGACGCGTTGGCACGCTGTTCACGCTGGGAGACGAGAACGCAGTGCTGGCAAGATCTAGACCGCTGATTCTGGATCCCTTGTCGGGGCATCCTGAGTCTTCGCGCCACATCACCAATCTCAATCTCCGGGGAACCATCAAGGAATTGGCGCAGCTGGATGGTGGGTTCGTGGTGAGTCGCGAAGGAATTGTCCTCTCGGCGTGCCGTTACCTCGACGCTGTGGCCGCACAAGTGGAAGTGCCGCTGGGACTCGGCAGCCGCCACATTGCCGCCGCCAACATGAGTGCTGTTACCAAGGCTGTGGGCATTGTGGTTTCTGAGAGTTCGGTAGTGCGACTTTTCTGCCACGGAAAACTGGTCGGCGAAATCATTCCTGAGCTTTGGATGATGGATCATGCGCCCCACCTTCGCGGTACGGTGAAGAGGGAGCAAGTCGGCGAGCTGACGGTGTTGACGCCAGGTCCGCGATAGGCCCCTACCGCGAAACAAGGGCGACAAGATGACGCTCTGCGAGTCGCCTGCGAGTCGATCGGGGCGGATTCGACTGAGTGGCACATGAAGGAAATGACCGCCCAGACGGTCTTTGCGGTCTCGATCTCGCATGATGACACCTGATGACGGTATTACTCTCGGGTTGGGGCTCACGAACGAGTGTAATCTCGCCTGCGCCTTCTGCTACCGCGATCCGACACGCGCGGATCGTCTTTCCCTGGATCAAGTGAAGGCAGTCATGGAACGACTGCCCGTGCGCTCGGTGAATCTTGGAACCGGGGAGAACGGCATGCATCCCGACTTTAAGGCAATACTGGCCTACCTGCGGACGAAACCGGTCAAGCTCACCATCACTTCCAATGGTCACAGTGTTGCTGTTCTTGAAGATAATGAACTGCGAGCCTTCCATGACATCGAGTTCTCTGTCGATCACGCCACGCAAGCGGAACAGGATGCACAGCGTGGGCATGGCAATTGGGCACTCATCCACCAGCAAGCAGAACGGTGTCTGAAGCTGGATATCCCCGTAACCATCATCGCCGTCATGATGAAATCGAATTTCCTGCGTCTAGCGGATGTGGCCCGAGTAGCCAAACAGTTTCACGCTCCTTTGCGAGTGAATGTGTACCAAGCCGTGCGATCGGACGTTTACGCCTTGAGCTACGATGAGTACTGGGAAGGATTCCGTCGCCTCTTTCAGGAGACTGATGTAATCGCTATTGGCGAGCCGCTCGTTCGTGCGATGGCGGGACTCCCACCGCTCCGCACCGGTTGTGGCGTGAGCACCGTGCGAGTGACACCAAGAGCCACGATACAACCCTGCGTTTATTGGCCAGGATCGGGGGAGCCGCTTTCGGATTTGATCTCCGCGGGCACCAACATTCTTAGCTCGATTCCTTTCGAGCAGGTACGGACACTTCCTCAAACCTGCAATCAGTGCGAGTTCCGCGAGTCATGTCACGGTGGATGTGCCGGACGCCGACGCTTGCAGGGTGCGCTACTGCAGCCTGATTGTTATTGTCCGATCATTCGGAGCGAGCGTCCACGACTCGACATCCGCATGGCCGCAAATCGCGATTTGCCCAAGCTGAGCAGTTCCTGCACCACCGTCGTGATCGCCAGGTAAGTCTGATTCGTGGCGAGCGACATCAACCGTTCCCGATATATCCAGGACCGTGAAAGCCTGGATAAACAATCGGGAGTGGCGCGGTTGGCTTCACTCTACCGGTTCGCGGGGTATTGTGGCGGTCTATCGGTTGATCCGGCGTAAAGCGATAATCGCGGCAGCGATTGCCACACATCCGTATTCCAGCAGCATTACCCAATCAGGAAGCGACCCCCACGGACGCCCCAGCGCGCGCAAGTGCCATTGGAGATATATGGGGACAATGCTAACTGTCCAGATGAGGACGGGCACCGTCGATGCCGACCGCAGGAACGGCAGCAGCCAGAGCAAATACCACGGATATACGACCGGTGCACATAAGAGCGATGCTGCCATCGGCCAGGCAAATGCTTCTGAAGACCACTCGGGCGCTGCGTTTCTTATTCTTTGCCAGGTTGCAGTCACTAATCCGACGAGCACTGCCAGCCCAGCCAGCAACAGCGGAGGCGCCACCTGATCGAGTGCCGCAAACACGGGACCGTTAAAGCGGAAACTCTGCACGTACGTACCCAGCGAGCCGATCGGAATGCGGCCGTGATTAAGAAATGGGACGTAGAGGAGTACGACCACGGCTGCCGCCAGCGCAGCGTCGCGGATGCGAACCCGCTTCCAGTAGAGGGGCAAGAGTACGACCGGCAGCAATTTCACTGCTATAGCCAGCCCAAGTGCGACGGCCGCAGTCGTCCGCCATCGGCGTACTAGCGCGGCGGCGGACACCACCAACAATAGCGCGCCAACAATGTCAATGTGACCGCTTCCCGCGACCTCGATGGCCAACAATGGGTTCCAGGCGAACGCCAGAACCAGGTGCGCTGCCTGCCGGGTACAACGCAAAACATCGAGCAACACGAAAACAATTGCGAATTCGCAAACCACAAATGCTACTTTCAGCGCAAATGTGGTCTCGTGAATGGCGGTTACAGCGCGGAAGAAAAGCTCTGCCCCCGCTGGATACGGGCTCGGTAGATACGCGTTATTCAGGTTGCGGGTTTCCGGGGTATGCAGCCACTTCAAGGCAGGATCGTTGGGAACGACAATATAGGGGTTGTAGCCGAGCCTCTGCAGGCGGCCGTCCCAAACATATCGATGAATGTCATCATCGGCGCCCGGGGGCACACGAAGAAATTCAACGTGCCAGACAGAAGCTAGGGCGAGTCCAATGACGACAACTCTTCTGTCGAATTTTACCGTGGCGAAAAATTCACGGACTGCCAAGAGGTACACGATGCCAGCAAGCGTCAAAGATGCCATGAAGTACGGTCCGCCCCTGTCACCGAAGTTGCGTGAGCAGATGGTTAGCGCCACGCACAAGCTGGCGCCGAGTGTGTACACTCTCCACGCGGGGGTGATCTTCATTATTACTATTACAATTCTCCAGTGCCCGGCCGTGATTGTGCCGCCACAAGCTCCCACTCTTTAAGCCACCGCGCGGTGCGTGGCGCCCGTGCCGGAGCCAGACGCAACTCCTTTGCCATGCGAGTCAGGTCGTCAGCTACATCAATGTCGTAAAAAGGATCTGCGAAGCCCACGGATAGCTCAAGAGCTCGCGCGCGCGACAGAAGTCTCTCCAGCGCACTGCTGGTGCCCATTCCGTCGCGTGCGAAAAGCGTATGATGAGAAGCCTTTGCCCCTACGAGATAGTAGCCTCCATCGTGTGTTGGTCCAACGACTACGTCATGTGCGGCCAGCGTTTCGAACGCATCTACGAGAACAGAACGCGGGAGGTGCGGGCTGTCGCTGTTGAAGGCAATAATGCGTCGTAGATGGTCTTCTCTTGAATGATCCTGCGCGAAATGCGCAAACACCGAAGTGAGGCCTGCAGCAAGACCCTCACCCTTCTGCGCAATCACGCTCACTTCGATGCCTGCCAACTGCGCCAGTTCGTTTACGTCGGTGTTCGGGCACATGATGGCAACTTCCACATCGGTCAATGACCGCGCCAGTACTAGCGTGTCTTCCAGCAGACAGCGATAGAAAGCGGTGACGGCCGTAGGAGAAAGGCTGGGTGTCAGGCGGGTTTTGACCTCGCCTGGCCGCGGTGCTTTCGCCATAATTACCAGCACACGGTCACTGCCAGGCCAACGCACCACCGTCTCACTTGCGGATTTCATAAGCAATTCTGACGCAGGCCTATGCTGGGCGTGGTTTCCCGGCTCTTCGATGACGGAAATAATAGCGCGCTATCAAGCTGAGAATGAACCAACCGGCGCCGACCGTGCCCTTAAGCGTCCCGCTGATCTTGGATTTTCCGATACGTGGATAGTAGCTTACTGGGACTTCAACCACGCGGAAACCGGCCAGAGCGCCTTTGAGGATCATCTCAACCGCCCAGCCATAGGTGGTCTCTTCGAGGGCGAGCGCGCGTAGCACATCTGCGCGGCCAGCGCGAAACGGGCCGAGGTCGCTAATTTTCAAACCATAAATCATCTTAATCAGGCCGGCGGCAAGGCGATTCCCAAACACCTGATGCCAGGGCAACGCCCCAGCACTACGCTGTCCGTGCAGGCGGGAGCCAAGCGTGATGTCCGCACGCCCCTCGATGATTGGCGCTAGAAGAATCGGCAGTTCGGAGGGCCGGTCGCTGTAGTCGCCATCGAGGAACACAACCACGTCGGGGGAATTTGCCGCGGCCAGACCTGCAAGGCACGCTCGCCCATAGCCGCGGCCTGGTTCCTGAACCACGCGGGCCCCCAGTGTTGCGGCGATCTCGGGTGTCCCGTCATTCGAGTTGCTGTCGACAACGATGACCTCTGTCGTCAGGTCGGACGGGATATCCGCTAAAACGCGTTCAATCGCCTCTGCTTCATTGTGAGTGGGGATGATGACGGACACTCGCATGTAAACCTGGTTCAACTAAACATGGTTCAAGTGATTCTGGCCCAATCACCACCACGGAGAAGATGGCCACCGTTGCGACAGCCACGCGTCAACGCCCCATCTCCGGCCGGCGCTTCCGATAGAGAGCCCAAGCGATGCGAGTACCGGAACCAGCAGTTCCCATATCCACGCCGTGCCCCACTCCGAAACCCAAAGGCTGCCAAGATACAGAAACGCCACAAATGCGGCCGGTCGCGTAAGCAGACCGATGACAAGCAGGATGCCGAGAGAGATCTCGGTCATGGCCTGCAGAGGAGCAGCCATGGCGGCGTGGCTTGCCGCCAAGCCCATCAACGCCTTCCAGGCGGCAGGAGAGTGACTCGATTTGATGTAGTAATTGATCAGACCCGCGTATCCCGCCGGTGTGTAGAGGCCCTTCCCCAGATTCTCGAAAAAGACCCACACGAACATCGCGCCAATCGTTACTCGCACGATTGCCAGACCGGTTGCTGCTTGCGGTTCGCGGGCCATTGTCGTCACGTCATTTCGCAGTGAGGTTGGGAGCGTTGTCATGATGAACCTCGTCCAGCGGATGCTATACCGGATTAGAAATATCCGAAAAAGCCAACCTTCTCGTTTATTGCGCTTTCATCCAGGTGTCTGATCCCGTCACCTTGACTGCAACATCGGTAAACCAAACCCGTATCGGTTTGCCATCGCCGAAGCCACGGCGGTCGGTTGAGAGAAGCAAAGGCCCCGCCTTTTTTTGGCCTCCCCACGTCGCGAAGAGAAGATTCGGCTTCTTGGCCCCGCCACGGTGGTAGACCCAGTAATCGATGCGGCCGTCTTTGCCGACGTAGAGTTCCCAGGTGTCGCCGGGGGTGTAACCGCCCCCTTCCGCGGGATATTTCACGGCGATCAACTCGGCCATGCCGCTGCCTACCGGCACGTTATACATACCGGCGTCGATCACTGCGGCGCTGCTGTCCCAGTAAGCCCTCAAGGGAAACAGAAGCGTGTAGTTATCGTTGATAAAACCTGGGTCGACTTCGTTCTTCACCATATCGGGTTGGCTGCCAAGCTCGGAGCGCTTGTACGTAACCTTAAGCGGCTTGCCGTCCTTATCCTTTCCTTCGTAGGTGACCCGGGTGGTCTTGGGCTCCCACTGCCATGTACGGGAGAGATTGAATGCGCCGTATTCTATGTTCCAGGTGTAGCGGATCGCATCGATCTTGTCCCACGTATCGAGACCGTAGGTCTTAGCCACCTTCTCGAAAATTGGCGGGCGCGTCTGCGCCCAGGAGGTTGGAGCAAGGACCAGCAACCCAAGAAATAGGCAACGGATGGTGGTTGAACGGGCAAACTTTGTCACGGAGGGTCCTCCTTTAGCACCTGTGGTGCAAGCTTTCGCGGTGTAGATTGCTTTTTTTATTGGGGTGATATGGGATTCTGCTGGGTGCGCGAGTTGAGTCATTGCGGACTCCCTTCTGACGAACTGTAAGTTCCGAAGTTACTTCCAACGGATGACGGTTGCGATTAAGCCATAACTGAAGAAGGCAGTATATTGCACAAAGTATTGATCCGTACTTTGCGACAGGCTGGAATTTTATCTCAGCGGAGCTGTGGGCACAAATTATAGCGAAAGGCCTTCCGTCGGGTCGTGACAGTCGCGTTGGCTGCTGTTAAAATCTCGATCCATGTCCGCTGATTAAGGAGTGTCTCGTGAAGCTGCGAGTTCTCTCGTCGTTGCTGCTGCTGTTTGCGGCACCCCAGTTTCCGGCATGCCAGTTGGCCGCCGCCCAAGCCACTTCGGGTGCCGAGAAATTCAGCCCGCCAACCCGTACGTTTCGCTTCACCTACAACTTCACCGTGAAGGATATTCCCTCCGGAGCGAAGCGAGTGCGCGTGTGGCTTCCGGTGCCGCAGACGGATTTGCATCAGACGGTGCGCGTTCTGGCGGTCAAGGCTCCGGTTAAAACGCGGATGACACAGGAGCCTCAGTACGGAAATCGGATGATGTATGCCGAGATCCAGGATCTTGCAGCCCAGAATTCTGCGGCGGGCAAAGCAGAGTTCACCCTCGAGTACAAGATCACTCGCCGCGAATACTCGCGCGGGGATTTCGCGCGACTCCGGCGAACAGATCAGAAGCCTAGCGTCGTGTCCGCGTCGATGAGCCGTTTGATTGCGCCTGACAGTCTGATTCCTACGGACGGGAAGATCAAGGAACTGGCGGTCGAGGTAACCGGTGCCCAGAGCGGCGCAGTCGCAAAAGCCAAGGCTGCCTATGACTACCTTTTCACGAATATGCGCTACGACAAGACAGGTTCAGGCTGGGGGCGCGGGGACGCTGTGTGGGCCTGTGACGCCAAGCGCGGCAACTGCACAGATTTCCATTCTCCGTTCATCGGCATGTTGCGGGCTGATGGGATTCCGGCTCGCTTCGACATCGGCTTTCCTCTACCCGAAAACAAAGACAAAGGAGATATCGCCGGTTATCACTGCTGGGCTGAGTTCTACGCGCCCAAAACCGGGTGGATACCCGTGGACATTTCAGAGGCGTGGAAAGCTAAGGAGAAAGAAGATTATTTCTTCGGGAGCGTTGATGCGAATCGGGTGCAGTTTTCCACCGGCCGCGACGTCATACTGTCTCCTAAGCAGGATGGCCCAGCGCTTAATTACTTCGTCTACCCGTATGTCGAGGTCGATGGTAAGCCGTACGATAAGCTCGACAAGCACTTCAGCTTTGAGGAAGTAGAACGTTCCGGAGTGAGGCGGCCGGTTTGAACAACGCTATTGGACTACGGATCAGTAAAGACAAACGCCCTTGACGCTGCATGCTTGGATCTCCTCGGGTGTCTGTTGGCCTCATGATTGACTCCCGAGTCGTCGATGTCGTCCAGATCGCTGGCCGGAGATAGTTAGGAGGCCGACATCTGGAGCGCGGTTTCGGCGATCCGTCTCAGGGGAACGACGGCAAGGGCGGCGCCGCGGGCGATCGCTTCTTTGGGCATGCCAAAGACGACACAGCTGGACTCGTCCTGGGCGATGGTCTGGGCGCCGGCGTCGCGCATCTCGAGCAACCCTTGAGCGCCGTCATTGCCCATTCCCGTCATGATTATGCCTACGGCATGCGATCCCATGGATTTGGCGACCGAGCGGAAGAGCACGTCCACGCTGGGCCGGTGGCGGGAGACCAGAGGACCGTCGGTGACTTGCGCGATGCAGCCTGACGCGGATTTGCGCACGAGAAGGTGATGATTTCCGGGAGCGATGAGGGCGCGTCCGGGCAGGATGTGGTCGCCGTCCGCGGCTTCTTTGACTGCGAGGGTGCAGTCTTTGTTCAAGCGGTCGGCGAAGGCGTGGGTGAACAACTCGGGCATGTGCTGGACGATGACGATGCCGGGGCAGGCGGGCGGCATGGCTTGCAGGAATGCACGAAGAGCTTCGGTGCCGCCGGTGGAAGCGCCGATGGCGATAATTTTATCTCCCGTCGAAGAGAGTTGTTGAGCGGGGCCGAGTGTGAGGACGACGTCGGCAGTGTTTCGCGGCGCTACGGGCAGGGGCGAAGCGGGCACTACTCTGGCTTGAGCGGCGCTGCGGACGACATCAACGAGCATGACGGCGGATTCGTGGAGGAAATCGCGAACGCCGAGCTTGGGTTTGGTGATGACCTCGACAGCTCCGAGTTCGAGAGCTGAGATGGCGTCTTCGGTGCGGCGATGGGCCACCTCAGAGCAGACGATGACGGGGAGCGGACACTCCGCCATGATCTTCCTGAGAAACGTTAGGCCGTCCATTCTGGGCATGACAAGATCGGTGATGACGACGTCGGGGGCTTCTCTTGCGATCTTGGCGAAGGCAATGATGGGGTCGGCAGCAACGCTGACCGTGATTTTGGGGTCAGCGCCGAGGACAGACTGCATGACTTGGCGGACGACGGCGGAATCGTCCACGACGAGAACGTGAATGCTTCCGTCAGACCTTTTCGATTTGGGTGGAAAGTAGGTCACTGATGGGCTCAGGGTCAGAAGGGATTGCCGGCGGTTGCGGCCGCAATACGGGGCTGCGCCGGGTGTGGGCTGCCCGGGCCCGCGAGGGCGTGGATTGTGGGCGCGACCGTTTTCAGGTTGGGCGAGATCCCCCCCAAGTGCTCGGAGTGGCCGACAACGAGCAGTCCTGATGGAGAAAGATGACGCAGGATTCCGGCGATCACTTTTTGTTTGGACTCCTGGTCGAAGTAAATCAAAACGTTTCTACAAAAAATGAGATCGAAGGAATCGAGAATCGGATAGGAATCAGCGTGCAGGTTGACCCGGGCGAACCTGACGACCCGGTGCAGTTCGGGGCTAACCTTCATCACGGCTTTGTGTTCGCCCCTGCCTTTGAGCATGTAGGCGCGGAGAAGTTCGGAGGGAATGTCCTTCGATTTCTCGATAGGGAAAACTGCCGCGCGCGCCTTTTCCAGCACGCGAGTGGAAATGTCGGTGGCAAGGACTTCGACATTCCAGCCCTGCTCCGCGGGAAAGTGTTTCAACAGAAGCATGGCGAGAGAGTAGGGTTCCTCGCCGGTGGAGCAGCCAGCACTCCAGACACGAAGGTGAGGGGCGCGCTGGTCGTCGGCCGCCTCCTGGCGCCATCTGGGGAATACGTGTTGCAAGAGAAAGTCGAAGTGCCGAGGCTCGCGAAAGAAATGAGTCTCGTTGGTGGTAATGCAATCGATCATGACGGCACGCTCGTGCAGTTGATCGGGCTGGATCAGTAACTGGTAGTACTCCTGCATACCGCTCAGACCCAGAAGGCGCAGACGGCGGGCCAGTCTGCCGGTCAGCAGGGCGTGCTTGTGGGCGGCTAGCCAAATGCCCGACTCCCGGTAGATCAAGTGCTGAAACCTGGCGAATAGTGCCGGAGCCACGGACGCACGATCGTGAATCGCGCGCTGGCGGCTGCCGGTAGCATGAGCGTCTGAACTTCGGTTCTTGGGCATCTCTCCCGGCTACTCCAGACTGGCCGGTTCGGAGACTTCAGAAGTCTCGGGAGTTTCGAGAGCAACCTGAGTCTCGGACAAAGCGAGTTCGGGTTGCAGATTTGCGGCGGCCTGGTCAATCGCGTCAGGAAGTTCAAGAAGTTCGTCGGTAGAGAGAACCTTCTCGGTGTCGAGAATGAGGCAAAACTTCTTGCCGGAGCGAGCCATGCCAAGCAGGTAGTCCACCTTGACGCGGGTACCGAACGTTGGAGGCGGCTCGACGTCCTGGGGATTGAGGTCGATGACCTGGCGGACCGAGTCGGCCATGATGCCCATCACGGTGGCTTCGCCCTCGCACTCGACTTCAGTGATGACAATACAGGTCAGTTTCCCGGCGACGCTGGGGGCCTGGCGTAACTTCACGGCGAGATCGATGACGGGCACGACGCTGCCGCGCAGGTTGATGACGCCGCGAATCCATTCCGGCGTCCTGGGAACCTCGGTGACGGTGTCGTACTCGATGATCTCCCTCACCTTCAGGAGAGTGACAGCGTATTCTTCACCGGCGATCATGAACGTCAGGTACTGTTGAACGTTGCGATCCGTGCTCGAGGTGGTTTCTGGTCGTGTGATTTGCATGAAAGTCTGGCCTCTTAGAAGCGGGTATAGTTGTGTTCAAGTGCAGACCGGTTGGTCTTAATTTGGTCCGGACATTCGGCGAATCCACTCCCAAGTCCGGAGAATCTCGGTGTCAGTGTCGTACTCGGCAATCTTCTCCACCTTGAGGAGACTCACGGGGTATTCCTCGCCGCCGATTGCGAACGTCAGACTTTGTTGAACTCTCTGCCCGTTTTCCGGGTTGGTTTCCTCGGGTTTGATTTGCATGAATGTCTGGCCTCTTAGAACCGGGTAAAGTTATGTTCGAGCGCGGAGCCGTTCGTCTTTTTGGGCACAATCGTCTGGGCTACCTGCTGGAATGGCTTGTGCTCAGAGGCCGGCTTGCGACTGATAGAGGTCATTCTTTCCCCGGCGACGCGGAAGAATGCCATGAGCTGTTGCAAGGCCTCCGACTGGGCGGCCAACTCTTCGGCGGTGCTGGAGAGTTCCTCGGCGGAAGAAGCGTTACGCTGAGTGACAGTGTCCACGGCTGCCATCGCTTTGTTGATCTGGGTGACGCCGGTAGATTGTTCGCGGGACGACGCCGATACTTCCTGCACCAGTTCCGCCGTTTTCTTGATGGCGGGGACCAGTTCCTTCAGCAGTCCGCCACTGCGTTCGGCGACTCCGACGCTGTTGCCGGCCAGTCCGCCGATCTCTTGCGCGGCGGTCTGGCTGCGTTCGGCCAGCTTGCGGACCTCGGTGGCGACCACGGCAAAGCCGCGGCCGTGCTCGCCGGCGCGAGCAGCTTCGATAGCGGCATTGAGCGCCAGCAGGTTGGTCTGATAGGCGATCTCTTCGATGATGGAGATCTTCTCCGCGATCTGCTTCATCGCGGTTACGCTTTCCCGGACCGCGCCACCGGATTCTTCGCTGTCACGAGCGCCCTTGACGGCCATCTGTTCCATCTGCCGGCTGTTCTCAGCATTTTGAGTGATGGAGGCGCTCATCTGCTCGAGGCTCGAGGTAGTCTCCTCGATGGAGGCCGCCTGTTCGCTGGTGCCCTGGGACAGGGATGCGGCCGATGCCGCAACCTGGGCCGCGGCACTGGCGATGCCATCGCTGCCGAGGCGAACTTCGCTGATGATTTCCTCCAGCTTCTTGACAAAGGAATTGAAAGAGTTCGCCATCTGACCGACCTCGTCGTGCGAGACAATCTCGATGCGCCGCGTAAGATCGCCGCCGCCCTGGGCCATTTCGCCGAGGTGGTCGGCCATCGCCTTGACGGGCCGGGTAATGCCGCGAGAGACCACAAGAGTGACAAATGTCGCCACGATGAACGTAACCAGGACCACCGTGAACATGACGAGAGCGGTCTGGCGGGCGAAGGCGGTGATGGTCTCTTCCTTGTCGGCCATGATTTTGCGGTGCTTTTCCGACAGCTCAGTAGCTGCCGCTTCCATTCGGTGGATCTCCTCTTTCACCTCGGTGACTTTGGCGTTGCCCTGTTGAGGAGACTTGATGGTTCCATCGTTGATGCCGGCCACGACCGAGTCCACGCCACGCTCGTAAGTTGCGATTTCGCGTTCCATCGCCGCCACAAGTTGCTTGCTGCTGTCGGAAGCGACCCGCGTGTTCAGATCGCTCACAATGGAGCGAAGCTGCGCCAATTGGGCTTTCCACTTCTCCTGGTAAGCCTGCATCACCGGCTTGTTATCCATATTGAGCAGGGTGTCTTTTTCGAAGCGGCGCAATTCGAGAGTGTCGATCTTGGCCTCATCCGCGAGCTGGGAGACTTTGGAGTCTCCGCGGAGCATGGAGACAGTTTCGCGGGTCACGGATTCCATGCCCCAATAGCCAGCGACGGCAACGACGAGGAGCAGAACTAACACGACTCCAAATCCGAGGGCGAGACGTTTTGCGATAGTGGATTTCTTCAACATAACGGTTATTCCTTTCAGAATCGGTTTCCATGAGCGCCGAGGCGCTGGATTTCTCTTTCTAAACCTTCAGTCTTTGACAAGAATTCAGTTCACTGCTTGTGCCTCCTGGGCAATAACCTCACGCAGCAGTGTGCTCACGTCGAGAATCAGTGCGACCCGGCCGCTGTCGAGGATCGTCGAGCCGGAGACTCCGGGGACATCGCGAAAAATCCGGTTCAGAGGCTTGATGATGGCCTGGCATTCCCCCAGAAGAGTTTCGACGGCAATTCCGGCATAGCCACCGTCGCGATGGACTACGACAACGTTTTCGCGCAAGGGAAGCTGGTTCGGAGTGCCAAATACCTCGCGCAGGCGTACGTAAGGCAGGGGCTCACCGCGCAAGCTAAGAACGCCGACGGTCTCCCGGGAAATCTGGTCTGCGGGAAGCTCGAGGCACTCGCTGATCATCTCGAGGGGAATGACGTAGGTCTCGTTGTTGGCGGTGACGGAAAAGCCATCGATGATGGCGAGAGTGAGGGGCAGGCGAATGGTAATGGTGGATCCAAGGCCCTCGGTACTTTGAATCTGGATATTGCCGCGCAGAAGTTCGATATTGCGGCGCACCACGTCCATGCCGACGCCGCGTCCGGATAAATCGGTGACTTCTTCAGCGGTGGTGAAGCCGGCTTTGAAGACGAGGTTGAAGAGTTCCTGGTCGGTGATTTTTTCGCCGTCGGGCAAAAGATTGAGGGTGCGAGCTTTGGCCAAAATGCGCTGGCGGTTGAAGCCGGCTCCGTCGTCGGAGAGTTGAATGAGTATGTGTCCCGCCTTGTGGAAGGCGGTGAGGGTCAGGGATCCGCTGGGGTTCTTTCCCTTGGCGCGGCGGACTTTGGGCGATTCGATGCCATGGTCGACGGCATTGCGAATCATGTGGAGCAGAGGATCTTTGAGGTGTTCGAGGACACGAGTGTCGACCTCGACCTCGGTACCGACGACTTCGAGCCGGGCGAGTTTGCCGTGGTTCTGGGAGATATCGCGAACCGAGCGGGCGAACTGCTGAAACAACGGTCCCACGGGAACCAGGCGCACGTCCATCACCTGTTCCTGCAAATTCTTCTGGAGGATCTCGGTTTCGCGATGCATTTCGAGGAGCTGGCGTCCGGCGTCGGTCTTGAGGTCCTCGATAGTGCGGCGCAAGCGGCCCTGGGCTATGGCAATTTCGCCGGTGAGGGTGAGCATGCGATCAAGTTTCTCGATGTCGACGCGAAGAGTGCGGTTCCGGGTGTCCAGCGGGACGGAGCCCGGAACCGCCGTGGGGGAGGGCACTTGCTCAGAAGACACGGTGGCGGCCTGTGCGGCGTCATGGCCGGCAGCATGGCTGGCCATGGTCTTCATTAATTCTTGATGGGAGGGAGTAAGACGGTCAGTGCCTTTGCCTTCAGCCGCTGCGGGGACCAGAGCACGGAGCGCATCCACGGCTTGCAGGAGCAGGGAGATCACGTCGCGCGAAATCGCACGTTCGTGAGTGCGCAGAGCCTCCAGCAAGTCTTCCATCACGTGTGCGAAGCCCGCTAGTTGGGGAAACTCCAAGGCGGAGGCGTTGCCCTTGAGGGTGTGGGCGACGCGAAACATTTCGTCGAGCAGTTCCGGGTTGCCGGGATCGGTCTCGGCGGCGATCAGGTACTGCTCGGTGCGCTCGAGGCCCTCTTCGGACTCAGCCAGAAATGCGGCGATGATTTTTTCGCGATCGAAATCCATTTAGTTGGCTTTCCTAATTCCTAAATTTGGCGCGCCCATGCCATGCCGTCGTCGGTGTTGAACGCGATTTTTCGTCCCTGAGTTCCGCCGGTTTCCTGAACGGTCACGGGGATGCCTGCGTCTTTCAGCAAGTCGAGTGCGGCGGCCACGTTGCGCGCGCCCAGGCTGCTGGCGTAGCGATTCTGATTTTGAAACATGGAGGAGCCACCGAAGATCTTGGCCTGGAGGTCCCGGTGCCGGCATCCCAACCGCAGCAGCTTCTCGAGCAGAGTCTTCGTGGCAACGTCGGCGAAGCGCAGGGATGCAGGATTGCCTTCCCTCGAAATGGGAAGCAGGAAATGATTCATTCCTCCAGCGCGCTGGCGCTGGTCCCACAGGCAGATCGATACGCAGGAACCCAAGATGGTGCGAATCTGGCAGGGCTCGGCGCTGGCATGGAGTTGTCCGGGCAGCAGATACGCGCCCTGGCGCTCCCCGAGACCGGGCACGGGAGAAGCCAAGCGCAGGGGTGCGTCGACAGGATGCAGGCGCCGCGGTTTTGGACTGGGCAATGCCATCACAGTTGATCCGACCAGGCGCGCCCGTCATCGGTATGAAAAACCAGCTTTCGCCCGTGAGTGCCACCAACCTCAGTCTGTAGGACGCGAATCCCTTGCATGCTGAGGAAACGAGTGGCGGCCTGGACGTTGAGATCGCCCAAACGATCGCCGCCGTTGCCGAAGGTCACCGCCGGGAGCGAACCGCCAAAGATTCTTGCCTGCAGAGTCTTGGGGTCGGCGCCGAGCTCGAGCATGCGCTGAAGCAGAGCCGGATTGGCCACGTTGGCGTAGCGTGTGGCGTTCTCGCTCGCCTCGGGGCCCTCGGGCAGCATGAAATGATTGGCGCCGCCGATGCCGTGCGCGGAATCCCACAAGCAAAGGGCAATGCCGGAACCCACGATGGTGCTGATGGCGAAAGGTTGCGCGGCGGCGAAGATCTTGCCGGGGATGAGATAGTGCCGCGCGTGCTTATCGTCGGATGCGCCCAGAACACGGGGCAAGTACTCCATGGGCAGGACGGCCGGGTTGAAACTTTGAGTTTTCGGTTTAAAGTCCATGTGTAATTCTTTCTCTTGAGTTAGCGTGAGTGATGCGGTTCAATGGCCCGCCCAGCACAGTGCGACAGTACTTCACAAATTTCGCGAT
This sequence comes from Candidatus Dormiibacterota bacterium, assembly GCA_035566655.1. Lineage (GTDB taxonomy): Bacteria > Acidobacteriota > Terriglobia > Terriglobales > Acidobacteriaceae > Sulfotelmatobacter. Next base: position 20,987 of record DATMQT010000053.1, on the reverse strand, counting down.
CCACCGGCTGGATTCCAGCCTTGTGGGGAAATAAGCGAAACAGCACAATCACCGCGCAGGGAGTGCCGTCAACCAAAATGGGGACCAGGGCGCTTACCGGGTCGTCGGTGGAAAGCAAGTTTTCATTCGATAACCTCAGCCGGAACACCGACTTGCCGCTGAGCACTTGCTTCAGCTTGGGCTCGCGGCCCACTTCAAGAACGGAGTGCTTGTTGGGGTCCACGCCGAACGACCAGTACAGCCAGAGTTCCGAGCGCTTCTTGTCGACCTTGAACACGGCAACTTCCTCCGTACCGATCAGGTTGCCAGCGATCTCGCGAATGGCGTCGAGGGCGTCGGCTTGATCGAGCGCGTTCTGCAGCCGCATGCGTGCTGCATACACCTTGGCCTGATCGCCAATATCCTGTGGCGGGCCTTTCTTTTCGGACTCCGCGGGTGATTTAGAGATGTCGCTCATGCGCCCTCGAAACATCCTTTCCTGGAACGTGGTTTATTCCCCTAGATAGCTGTGGAGCAGCGTGACCAATTCAAAGCTGTCGATCGGTTTGGTGATGTAGTCGTTGCAGCCGCTCTGGAAGCCGGCTTCGACGTATTCTTCTTCGCCGCGGGTGGTGACCAGAATTATGGGGGTTTCGCGCAGAGAAGCCTCCAGCCGCATGCGCTTGCAGGCTTCGAAGCCATTCATGCGGGGCATGACTACGTCCATGAGCACAAGATCGGGAGCTTCGACGACGGCGCGGGAGATGGCATCGAGGCCGTCCTTGGCGGTCACGCACTGGTAGGGGGTGCGCTGTTTCAAAATCATTTCTTCCATCATCAGCGTGGTGGTCGAATCATCCACCAATAGGACTTTCTTAGGCATTTCGTTACCTCGGACTGACTAGTGTTTGGGGGAGGGCTTTTAGGATCGATCCTCCGATCCCAGGGTGTAATGGCAATCGCAGGGCCAAACCAAATTCAACGGGGCCGCGCAGGCAACGCCCTGAAAATGTGCGAGTTAACGCTACTCGGCCCTTACATTCCGCGGAGACTTGGTTTTCGGATTCTAGAAAACGTTCTGGAAATCGAACTGGGCCGGAGAGAACGAGCGAACGAGGAGGGTACGACTGGTTCAGGTCAGATGCAGAGCCTTGAGCTTCTGATAGAGCGTGCTCTTGGCGATACCCAGTCGTCGGGCGGTCTTTTCGACGTTCTGGTTCTCTCCGGAGAAAACGGCGGAGATGTGGAAGCGCTCGAGTTCTTCGAGAGTCCAGTCGGACTTGTAGGAGTTGGAACGATTCTCGGGGCCGGGCTCGAAGGCCAGATCGCCCGCTTCCAGGACCAGGCGGTCCGTAAACAAGAGGGCGCGTTCCAGGACGTTGCGCAGCTCGCGAATATTTCCGGGCCAGTAGTAAGAGCGCAGGCGTTCCACGGCCTTCGGCGATAGTTGGGCGCGGGGCCGTGCCATGTCGGAACAGATCCGCAGCAGCAGGGAATCCGCAACCGCTGGAATATCGTCCTGGCGTTCGCGCAGCGGTGGAATGGCGAGAGGTACTGTGCTGATGCGGAAGTACAGGTCGCTGCGAAAAACCCTGGTTTCGATCAGATGACGAAGGTCCTGATGGGTGGCGGCAATCAGCCGGACGTCGATGAAGCGATCGCGAACGTCTCCCATACGCCGAAACTTCTTTTCTTCGACGACCTTCAACAACTTGGGCTGGACGTTGGGATCGACGTCTCCGATCTCATCGAGGAAAATGGTGCCGCGATGGCCGACCTCCAGCAGGCCAAGCTTGGCGTTGACGGCGCCGGTGAACGCGCCCTTTTCGTGTCCGAACAACTCCGACTCGAGAAATTCCCGGGTCAGGCCAGCGCAATTCAGATCGATGAAGGGGTCGTCGGCGCGGGGACCGTTTTCGTGAAGCCAGGTCGCCAGGACCCCTTTGCCGGTTCCAGTCTCGCCTTGAATAAGGACCGGGCTCTGGCTGTTGGCCACTCTGGAAGCGGCTTCGGCCAGGCGCTTGATGGCCAGGCTTTCACCCAAGAAAGGATCGAGCACGACGCGGCGTCGACGTGTGTTGTTGGCCAGCTGTTTCTGCTGATTCCGCGAGTTCTCCAGCACTTTGCGAACAATCATCAGCAGTGCGGAAGGTTCGATGGGTTTGGCAAGGCATTGCTCAGCGCCATTCTTAATGAGCGACACGCCCAGTTCCATGGAGCCAAAGCCGGTCAGGACGATAATCGAAACGCTGGGTTCAAGTTCCTTGAATTTGGAAAGAACATCAAGGGCCGTACCATCAGGCAGGCGGAAATCGAGGATAGCGACGTCCGGTCGCGCCGCCGCAAAGCTCTGACGCGCCGCCTCCAGATCCCGGGCTTCTTCCACCAGCAAGCCGTTGACGCTTAGATGAGTGGCGTAGGCGTAACGAAGTTCGTCGTCATCCTCCACCAACAGAATTCTGCGGCTCACAAACGTGGCAGACATAAATTCTCATTCTTCGAGGTGTGGACATTATACTGGCGAGGGCTGGTTGTAATGTTCAGAAGCCACGTTATTGCACAGGCTGGGTAGGCTTTGTAAAGTTCAAAACATAGTCAGAACCGGCGAAATAGTTTAGTATCTTCAGCACTCTCCCCCAGGGGCTGTTCCGGAGCCGGCCCGCGTTCCGGCCGCCGGACCGGGTTGAAGCTTGGCGTCTGTGAGCAGGTGATTTGGTAATGTTCGGCCCGTCTTTTTGCCGACGAAGTACTCCCTGTGTGCGCGTGGCTATTCTCTGCGCGGCTTTCATTCCTCTGATAGTTTCCAGCTCGGGCTGGGGGCAAGCGCCAGCCAATCCACCCAAGCGAGTTCTGCTCCTCTATTCCTTCGACAACGAGGAAGGGATTTACAACGGATTTGACCATGCTCTTAGATCGCAATTGCGATCCGGGATACGGGACCGGGTGGAGTTCTACACCGAGTACTTGGACTTGGTAAGGTTTCCCGCGCCGGCTCATACGGCAAATCTGGTTCAGTTGTTGAAGCTCAAATACTCTGAACAGAAGCCCGACTTGATCGTGCCCGTCTCCTACTCAGCCATTCAGTTTCTGTTGGGCGCAGGGAAAGAACTGTTCCCGGGAACTCCGATGGTGGCGCTGTTCAACGTGAGAAGACTAGACGAATTGAGGCAGCGCCTCGCGGCGGGGACGTTGGGACAGGGCATCACCGGCGTGGCCGCCACGGATGAGCCAACTCGAACGCTGGATCTGGCCCTGCGGCTTCAGCCGGATACGCAGCGTGTCGTCATCGTGGTTGGAAGTTCACCGCTGGAGAAGTATTGGGTCGATCAACTCAAGCATGACTTCTCGGCTTATCGCGAGACGGTTGAGGTTACCTACCTGACCGGCCTGACCATGAATGAGTTTCTCACTCGAGTCGCAAAGCTGCCGCCGCACACGGTCATCCTCAGCACTTTCTTTTTTGAAGATGTCAGGGGCCAGTTCTTTCTTCAGGAAGAGGCCCTGGATCTGATCACTGGTGCGGCCAACGTCCCGGTATATGCGATTTACGCCAGCCATATCGGGCACGGGGTGGTGGGCGGCCGAATGACTGACTCCGAGAATCTAGGGAAGCAAGTTGCGGCGCTGGCAGAGCGTGTGCTGAACGGCGAGAGCGCAGCGAGCATCCCAATTGTGGCTGACAACTCCTCCCAGGACATGGTGGACTGGCGCCAGTTGCAGCGTTGGAACATCAGCGAACAACGGTTGCCGCCTTCGACCGTGGAATTATTCCGCGAGCCGTCGGTTTGGGAGCGCTATCGCTGGGCGATTCTGGCGGCGATCTCGCTGTGCATTCTGGAGACAGTTCTCATTGTGTCTCTCCTATTCAGCATGGGGCGAAGTCGGCGCGCGGAAAAGGCGCTCTTACGGGAGAAAACTCTGGCGGATGCAGTGATTGAGAACTTGCCGGGAATATTCGTTCTGCAGGACAGGGCCGGAAGGAACGTGCGCTGGAATAAGAACGCCGAAAAGGTCGCTCGCCACGGTTTGGCGGAAGTCTCTCCACTGGGCAACGTCGTGGATCAGTATAAGGAAGCTGTACAACAGGCCCGCGAGGAAGTTTTCGAACGCGGGCTAAGCCATGTTGAAGCCGATATGTTGGTCCTCGATGGCCGTACCGCCCCCTACTATTTCACCGGAATGCGGGTTGAACTGGAAGGCATACCCTATCTTGCGGCGATCGGGATTGACCTGACAGAAAGCAGGCAGGCGGAGGAGGCGGTGCGGCGGTCGGAGGCGGAGTTGCGCTCTTTTGTCGAACATGCTCCTTACGGTATCGGTACCATCAGCATTCAGCAGGACAGGTTCGTTCACGCGAATCCCGCGCTGGTGAAATTGCTCGGGTACCAGTCCGAGGCAGAGGTTCTCGCCCTGACGGTGTCGCGCGATCTTTATTCGGACGGAGCAGCACGCGGCTTTCGGGCTCAGCCGACGCGGGCAGACTTCTTCAGTGCGGTGGAGTTTGCCTGGAAGCGCAAGGACAGCAAGCCCGTGATGGTGCGGGCGAGCGGCCGCCGGATGTCCGATCCGGGAGGCGCAGGCGAGATCATCGAGATCATCGCCGAGGATGTGACCGCGCGGAAGATGCTCGAAGATCAGTTGCGCCAGGCACAAAAGATGGAAGCGCTCGGACAATTGGCGGGCAGCATCGCCCACGACTTCAACAACCTGCTCGGGGTGATTATTGGGTACAGCGAACTGCTCTCCGCTGATTTAGTTTCCGAAGGACGTATCGGCGTACGGCTGGCAGCCATCAAAAAGGCGGGGCAAAGTGCAGCTGCGCTGACCTCGCAGCTGCTTGCCTTCAGCCGGCGACAAGCGATCCAACCCAAAGTGCTGAACCTGAATTCGCTTGTGGGAGAGACTCAAAAGATGCTGCAACGCCTGGTTGGAGAAAACATTGAACAGAAACTGGTGTTAGACCCGGCACTGGCAAAAACCCGGGCGGACCCGGGGCAGATCGTGCAGGTCGTCATGAATCTGGCGGTGAATGCGCGCGATGCCATGCCCGTCGCCGGCAAGCTGACAATAGAAACCGCGAATGTGAGTTTCGAAGACGCTACCAGTTTTTACGGTGTTGCGGTTCCCCCCGGAGAATACGTCATGCTGTCGGTGAGCGACACCGGCACTGGAATGGATGCGGAGACGCAAGAGCACATCTTTGAACCTTTCTTCACGACCAAGGCGGAAGGTAAGGGCACGGGGTTAGGTCTGGCCACGGTGTACGGAATCGTGAAGCAGAACGGCGGGTACGTCTTCGCGGATAGTGAACTGGGAAAGGGAACCATCTTCAGAATCTACTTGCCGCGGGTGGATCTGCCGCTCGAAACGCCTGCCTTGAAGGGAGAAGAGCCGGCACAGGTTTCAGAAGGTTGCGAGACACTGCTGGTGGTGGAAGACGAAGGCGCGTTCCGGGACTTGTTGCATGAGAGCTTGCAATCAAGGGGCTATCAGGTACTAGTGGCCTCCAACGGCGTCGAGGCGTTGCAAGTCGCCGAACGCCACAGCGGACCGATTCGAATCTTGATCACCGACGTCATCATGCCGCAGATGAGCGGTCCAGAACTCGCCAAGTCCCTGAGAAAAGTGCGTCGCAATACGGACGTTCTGTACATGTCGGGCTATACCGATGACAGAGTCGGGGTAATGTCGGCCTCGGATGGCGAGCTGACCTTAATCCAGAAGCCGTTCTATATCGATGAGTTAGTTCGGAAGATACAGGAGATTGTTGCCCGGTAAGGCGCCTATTTAAACCACAGACTTCTCTTTGGTGGTGCCCGGACGTCGTACCTTGAAACTCGAACATCTGTACGAGCACATCCCCCTGAGTTGGGCGTAGCAACGTCAGTAGTTTGGGTTTCGACAAGATACCGTCCGGGAGACTCTCGAGATTGTCGAAGCGGTATCCCTACGCGGGGCAGTCCAAATGCTCGCTATCGCCCGCGAGACCAAACGAGAAGAAATCTAAGAAGAATCTCAGCTTCTTCTCTATCCTCTTGGCCATTACCGTGCAAATGTTGCCTTGTGTCCATGACTTCATCGCCTATGCCCGCAGGTTCGCCCTCGGCAGACGCCAACGTGCTGGCGGCAAGCCCGGAAACGTCGCGGGGGGAGAGTGAGAAGTTTCTGCTACAGGCGTTTTGTTCTTTTGCTGAAGCCGCAGACTCGCTTGAACGTTCCTATGGCAAGCTTGGTGCTGAAGTGGCGCGGCTGCACGGCGAGCTGGAAACGAGCAACGCGGGGTTGGCGAGGAGTCTCGAAGAGAATCGCCGGATACGCGGGCATCTGGACCGGATTTTGGAAGGGCTGCCCTGCGGGGTGCTGGTGGCGAAATACGACGGCACGATCTCGCTGATAAATCCGGAGGGCCGACGCTTGCTGGGTTCAGCCCAGACGGGTTCGATTCAAGCGTCGGAAAACGTTGACGGGTTCGGATCGTTATTGTCGGTGCCCGGCGAGTTGCGCGATCTCTTGCATCGAGCCCGTTCAGAACCTGGCGAGCAGGAGCAGTGCTTCCCGGACGGAAGCGGAGGCGAGCACTGGCTCGCGGTGAAGCATGCCGCGGTCAAGGATGCCGATCCTAACAACAACGAAGACGAGTCCGGCGGCGCAGAGTGCGTATCGATCTTCATCCTGCGTGATGTCAGCGACGCCAGGCGCCTGGTGCGGGAGCGGGACAAACTGCGCCGCGAGCAGGCGCTGGCAGAGATGTCAGCCATCCTGGCACACGAGATCCGCAATCCGCTGGGCAGTCTGGAACTGTTTGCCGGGTTGCTGGCGGGGGCGGGGCTTTCCGAGGAGTGTCGGCAGTGGGTGGAGCAGGTTCAGGCTGGGCTGCGCACGCTGGCTGCGACGGTCAACAATGTTTTGCACTTTCACAGCCTGCCCGCTCCGGAGCGCGCGCCCACCGACCTCGGCCAGTTGCTCGATTGGGCGGGCGGATTTCTGGTGCCGATGGCGCGGCAGGCGCGGGTCGAGTTGTGTCTGCGCAACCATCTGCATGGGGTATGGTTCGCCGCCGACCGCCATCGCCTGGAGCAGGTGCTGCTGAATCTGGTGCTCAACGCGTTGCGCGCCATGCCGGGCGGAGGCTGGGTCGAGATTTCGGGACACCGGATTCACCACGGGGACGCCGCGGCCGTGGCGATTTCGGTAAGCGACACGGGACCCGGAGTTGTAGCTGGAAACGTGACGAAGATATTTGAGCCAGGATTCAGCACGCGTCGGGGCAGTCCGGGGCTGGGGCTCGCTGTATGCCGCAAGATTGTTGAGCAGCACGGGGGATGGCTCGTAGCCGCGAGCCGCACGGGCTTGGGGGCCAGTTTCACGCTGACGTTTCCTTTGGAAGAAGAACTGGGGCAGGAAAGACTTCACGAGGTGGCAGGATGAATCGAGTCCTGGTGGTGGACGATGAAGCCGGCATGCGGGCGGCGCTGGAAGCGCATTTCCTGCGGCGCGACTGGCGAGTGGACGCGGCGGCGAATGCGGGCGAGGCTCTGGAGAAATTCAGGCGCGGGCTGCATCCGCTGGTAGTGACCGACATCCGTATGCCCGGAGCGGACGGTTTCAGCGTGATGCGCGAGGCGCGGGCGCTGGCGCCGCACACGGCAGTGATCTTATTGACAGCGTTTGCCAATGTGCCGGATGCGGTGACGGCGATGAAGGGCGGGGCCTGCGATTATCTGGTGAAGCCGGTCGCGTTTGAACAACTGGAGCAGGCAGCGGAGAGGATCCTGGCGCAGGCAAAGACACAGGCGGAAGCCACAGAAGGTCTAATGGGGCACGCTCCGGGCTGGCTGCGGGCGCTCGATCGGGCGCGGCAGGCGGCGGCCAGCGGCGCGGATGTGCTGATCGAAGCCGAGAGCGGCACGGGAAAAGAATTGGTGGCGCGGCTGATTCATCGGCTGAGCCCGCGCAGAGATCATCCGTTCGTTGCGGTGAATTGCTCAGCGTTTCCTGAAACTCTTCTGGAAAGCGAGTTATTCGGCTATGCCCGGGGAGCCTTTACGGGAGCGATTGCGGCGAAGCCGGGCCGCCTCGAGCTGGCGCACCGGGGGACGCTGCTGCTCGATGAAGTGGGCGAGATGCCGCTGGGGCTGCAGCCGAAGTTGTTGCGGGTGTTGCAGGAGCGCGAGTTTGACCGGCTGGGCGACACGCGCAGCGTGAAGGTCGATGTGCGCGTGATCTCCACCACGAATCGAACTTTGTCAGAAATGGTGCGGGAGGGAAAGTTTCGCGCGGACCTGTTTTACCGGCTCAACGTGATTCCGCTGTCTCTGCCGCCGTTGCGCGAGCGAAGGGAAGACATTCGCGAACTGGCCGAGCATTTTTTGCGCCTCTACGCACCGCAAGGCAGAACTCTTTTCCTGACCGCAGAATTTGTGGAGCGTCTTGAAGCGCACACCTGGCCGGGTAACGTGCGCGAGCTGGCCAACTGTGTGCGCCGCGGCGTGGCTTTGGCCACGGGCACAGAGATCGGCAGCGAAGGGCTTGAAGGCTCGCCGTGGGACGAAGACAAGACAATTGGGCAAGGTGACGGCAGTCGCAATCGTGACGACCGTTTGCGGGCCGGGGTTTCGCTCGAGAATATGGAACGCAAGCTGGTGGAGATGACGCTTGAGGCAACCGGTGGAAACCGCTCGCGGGCCGCTGAACTTCTGGGGGTAAGCCTGCGGACAGTACGCAATAAGGTGCGCAGCTACGGGCTGCCCAGCTGGAGCAGTTATGTCCATGATTGATACTCCGAGGATGGAGGCGCTGAGCCATTTTCTCGATGTAAACGTGGCCCGCGTCAAGCTGATCACCTCGAACCTGGCCAACATCGACACGCCGGGCTATCGCGATGTCGTGCGGCGTGCTCAATATGCTTCCGGCCGACAAAACCAGCATGGATCCTGTTGTTCTTTGGGAGCACTCTCTGGGCTGTGCCCTGGTCTGCCGCCACCTGGCACGGGGTATTCATCTGGCTGATCCTGGAAAGGCATATCTTGCAGGCCTTCTGCATGACCTCGGGATCATCGTCAACCTCTGGGTCCTGCCCAAGGAATTCCGTGCTGCTTTTGAGATCGCCAAGGCCGAGGGAATTCCGCTGCACGAGGCCGAAGAAAGAGCTCTGGGCTTTACGCACTGTGACGGCGGACGCCTGCTGGCTGAAAACTGGGGACTTCCCGCCGAACTGGTCGAGGTGGTCACTCATCATCACTCGCCGGAGAAATCATCGCAGAATCCGGGACTGGTGGCTCTGGTGCATGTTGCCGACCTGCTCTGCCGCATGAGCGGCCTGAATTATGGCTATGTCGAAGAGCGGCAGGTGAATTTGTTCGAGGACTCCGGATTTGCCCTCCTCGCCCAGAGCTCCACGTCGCTCAGGGAATTTGACTGGGCGCGCCTCACCTTCGAGGTGGATTCCTACATGGACGAAGTTCACGGCCTGGTTCGGACCATTTATCGCAAATGAGCAGCCAACCCAGGGTTTCGCAAATCCGCGTGCTCGTCGTCGATGACAGTGCTTTCATGCGCACCGCGCTCTCGCGGATGATCGGTCTCGATCCGGACCTTCGCGTCGTGGGCGCCGTGGCCAGCGGCGCCGAAGCTCTGCAAACGATTGTGAGCCTCGATCCCGACGTCATCACCCTCGATGTGGAGATGCCGGGCCTCGACGGCGTGGAGACCTTGCGCCGCATCATGGCCCAGTTCCCGCGTCCCGTCATTATGGTGAGCGCGACCACTCTGAAAGGCGCGGAAATCACTTTCAATGCCCTGGCCGCCGGAGCGTTCGATTATGTGCCCAAGCAACTCTGCTCTACGTCGCTGGACATTCTCCACATACGCGATGGCTTAATCGCCAAGATCAAAGCGGCCGCGGAATTGCGGCACGCGAAAGATCATCTCGAGCTGCCGCGAAAACCTCCTCGCGCCGAAGCGCCCAGAAGGACAGCGGCGGCCCCAAGCTCCGCTGCATCCATTGTTGTCCTGGGGATCTCGACTGGAGGCCCGAAGGCCTTGCACGAGATTCTCCCCCATCTTCCAGCAGACCTTCCGGTTCCGATTCTTATCGTGCTGCACATGCCAGCGGGCTTCACCGCTCCTTTTGCCGAGAGGCTGAACAACCTTTGTGCTGTCGCCATCCGCGAGGCATCACATGGAGAGGTCGCTCGCCCAGGAGTGGTCTACTTTGCGCCTGCGGGTTTGCATATGACGGTGGATCGCCCGACCGACTCGCGAACCGTGATTTGCCTTGCGAAGAAACCGGAGAATCAGTTACACATCCCTTCGGTCGACGTGCTGATGGGCTCGGTCGCCTCCGCATTCCATTCTCAGGCCATGGGGGTCATCATGACCGGGATGGGATCGGACGGGGCGCAGGGGATGAATGCGATCCATCGCCAGGGTGGTTTCACGGTGGGCCAGGACGAGGCCAGTTGCGCCGTCTACGGCATGCCTCGGGTTTGCGCGGAGATGGGGATCCTCGACAAAGTTGTGCCGCTCACCCAAATTCCAAATGAGATTCTGCAAGCCGCCCGCTACCGCAAGACTAGTGTGAGTTGAGCTTGCGCTCACGATTCAAACGGATTCGTATCCAAAGCTACGCGCACTCTCTTCAAGAGTGTGCTGATGGAAAAAGGTTTGGCCATGCACTTCCTGCCATCGTGAGATCGCTCGCACGCGGCCAGTTGTTGTTCATGACCGCTCATCAGCAGAACCCGGGCACGCGGACACAGGCTGGCGAACTCAGCGGCCAAGTCGCGGCCACTCATGCCGGGCATGATCACATCGGTGAGCAGCAGATCGACCGGCGGCACGCACGCGCGGAAAGCCTCCAGCGCTTCAGTCGCGTTCCTGGCAAGCACAAGCCGATAGCCGGCTGACTCCAGGGCTTCGGCGGTCGCTTTCCGCACAAAGGCTTCATCTTCTACCAGCAAAATGGTCTCAGGCCCACACCACTGGCCGGCTGAGGCTAACGCCGCCAGAGTCACGGCACCGCTCTTTTGAATTACACCCTCGACGCCCGTGCAAGGATCCAATTTGCTTACTCCTGGACTCTTCTTTCCATTCAGCAGCTCAGTTGCCATCCTTGCGTTTTTCCTTGTAGGGTTGCGCAAGTGACAGACAAACGGGGCCTTAGCTCCGCAGAATACATCCGCGGAGTGCGGCTTTCTGGCAACCTCATTGCCCGTTCCGGGAAGGAAAATGCGAGCCTATCCCAATGTGGGAGAACTCGACTGGAATGTGTCCGTCGCGAAGGCTTGCTCCTTCGTTATTTTGGGGCGGTGAGAATGGTCCCGTTCGGATCCAGCAGAAGCTTGCGCGTTCCCAGCGGTGCGGACAAGCGAAACGAGGTTTCCGCCCCGTCGGCAAACACGCGGCCCAGTAGCGTAGGAGCTCTGCCCGAGACCACCGCGTAGATGGGAACAGATGTCACCAGATCTTCCGGCGCATCTTTTTGCCGGATAACTCCAGTCACAATCGTGGTGTTTGCCTTGGGAGCGAATTTGACACTCTGCAACTCCAGCTTCGGCAGAGAGGTGCCGTTCACCCAGCCCTCCAGAAACCAATCGAGTGACGCTTTGCCTTCATAGCGCAACGACGGGGGCAGGTCTTCCGCAAACACAGCCAGCAATTCGCGCGTGCTGATGGCCTTGCCCTGGTAGCGCTCGCGAACTTGACGCAGAGACCGCACGAACGGCTCTTCGCCTACTTTGTGGTTCGGGTCTTTTTTCGCGGCCTCCGCCGCGGCATCCTGCAACATCGAGCGCAGCATGTGGAAGAGCCATGTTCCTCGTCCGTAACTTATGGCTTCGTAACCTTCCGGTGAGTGCGACGAAAACAGGCGGCTGCCCAGAGTCACAGGCCCGGCATCCTTGGGATAGTTGCCGTCTTTATTCTTGTCGGTTAAGTCTTTTCGATATTTCTCCATGACCACCCGGAAGCCTGCCGGATCTTTCTCCTGCAGCATCATCAGCGCGCAGTAGTTTGCCAGGCCTTCGGAAAACCACTGATCGCGGTAGGAGCTCCAGGTGATCAGGTCTCCCCACCATTGATGTGCGGCTTCATGCGCGGGGACCAGTTGGTCAAGCAATGAGCCCGCGACAGTCATGTGAAGATCTTGACGCTCCGTTTGATTCAGGAAAGCGAAGGAGGAAAGGAAGATCAGCCCAGGCCAGCCCTGGCTCTCCTGCCCCGGCAATTGAGTCACAGCCAGTTGGCTGTAGGGGAATGGACCGAACCGCTGGGCATAGTAATCGATGGCCCGTGCCATAGACTCCGCCAGCGCTCCGGTGTTGCGAGCGGGCGAAGGTGCGGGCGGAGCCATTGCTTGAGGCCTCGACGGCAGACCCGCCTTCGGATCGATCTGCAACGCAGGCATCGAAGGTTTGGGGAAGTCTCGTTCAACGACGCCGGTAGCGTAGGTTTCGACCGTGACACTGCCAGCTTTCGCTGCGCCTCGAATGTACTTGCCAAGGTTGAATCCGGCGACGGGAATGGGACGTTCCGAAACCCAGCGTCCCACTTGCTCGTCGCTTGCATTTGGCGAGGTGGTTGGTGCGGGCTTCGGCATCAATAATGGCGCAGAGAGGGGCGCTGGCTTGCCCGTCGCCAGCAGAGTCCAACCCGGCGGATAGTGAAAGGTGAGGTCGAAATTGGCCATGGCCATGCCGCGATTGGGATACCACGTGCCCCGGGCACCCACGTAGAGCAGCCCCTTTCCAGCTTCGGCGATCACTTCTCCACCGTAAACGAAATGCAGGCGGATGGTTTGTCCCTTCCGTGCTGGCTCTGGAAGAATTACCGCCAATAAGTCGTTGCCGCCACGGGCGCGCTGCGATCCTTCGACCGCAGGGTTGTGAATGAACTCCACCGCTTTGCCGTCAGCCTCGACGGCCTGGATTTCCAGAAAGCGCGATAGTTCGAACCCCAGGAAACGCGAGCCGCCGCGCAGTACATCAAGCTGCAGTTCCACATCTGCATCCAGTTGTTTGGGCGGTCTTACATGGGCATCGATCACATAGCGGCGAATTGAAATCCGCTCCTCATGAGACTCCGTCTCTGTCGACAGCGCCAGTGGGGTACGTTCCCCAGCCGGCTGGCGGCGTCCCGCATCCCCCGGCGAAAAAGAAGTCCAAACGTCGTAATATACGACTCCGTTTTCCGCAGTTTTGGGTTGTCCCGCTTCAACTTGTTCCCCGGTTGTCGAATCGAAGAACAGGTCGAAGATGCCGAGCTTGGTTCCCTGAAGCCGAACATGCAACATGCGATCATCGGGATCTGTGCGCTTCCCAGCTGGCAAGCCATTGGAGCTTGTAGCGCCTCCTATGGGCAACATCTCGCTGAAACTCGCCAGCATTCGCAGCGCGTCCACCTGCGCCAGGTTGCGGGCTGTCTGCTCCCATCGGGCGGCAAACTCCTCGGGCTGGTCGGGAGCTCGGAAGCCAGGCTGCAACTCGGCGGGGGTGTTGTCGTTGAAGCGGAAGTAGGCGGTCGAGAAGCGCTCTTCCAGAATTGCCATGCCTGTAAAAAGCCCCATCGAGTTCCGTTCTACTTCATTTGGCGGAACCAGCAGCACTTCTCCATCGCCCTCGAAGAATGCCCCGGTGATCCTGCCCAGCACATCTTTCGTGAACGCGATAGTGCCATCTTCCAGAGTGATATGGATCGCCGACCGGTCCAGCGCTGCTCCCCGCACCTTGAACACCCGGCTAGGATCCAGCCCGACATTGCTGAGTTGCAGGTAGAGGGATTCCGCCGGTCCAGGCTGGTGCGACTGCGCCGGAGAAGCCTGCACCGGAGAAGCCTGTGCACAACAGGCTGCCGAGCATGGAAGAACGGCGAGGCAAAAGGCCCCGACCATGCCGAGTCTGCGTAGTGTTGGCGGTACTTTCGTTACGTAGGTGTGTGCTCCCACAGTTGTTAGAATGCGCTTCAATGCGGCTTTGTGTCACTACTCTGGTAGCTATGATGCTGGTGCTCGCCTCCGGGGCGGCATCGGCGGACACAATCCATTTGAAGAATGGCCGTACCATCCTCGCCGACCACGTCCGCGAAAACGGTAACCGCTGTGAGTACGAAATCGGCGACGACAGTTATGCCATTCCCAAGAGCTCGGTAGAGCGCGTCGAGGCCGGCGGCATGCCAGTCGTGTCGCCAGTTTCTGGCAAGAGAGTAGGAGATATTCCAGCGTTTGCGCCGGTTGATAATCTCACGAACGAGGGCGACCTTCCCAAGACAATTGTTAAGGATGGCAAGGTTGACCGCGACGCTCTTGCGAAACTTGAGAGCAAAGGTAACAGCGAGTTAAGCGCGACCGCAGATTTCCTTGCCGGCAAGTTTGAATTCGAACATGGCAACATCGAGCAAGCCCGCCGCTATTTCGACAGCGCCCTGCGCTTCCAGCCGGAGAACGCCACCATCCTGATGTATTACGCCGCCCTGCTAGTGCGTACTGGGAAGGCTTCGCAGGCGCTGACTTACGCCCAACGTGCCGTGAGCTCTGCGCCCCAGTCGCCAGATGCCTACACTGTGCTCGGCTATACGCAGCAAGCTTGCGACCGCGCCAAGGATGCCGTCGCCTCGTGGAAGCATTCCCTGGAACTGCGCCCCGATCCCGCCGTCCAACAATACCTGGATAAGGCGCAGCGCGAACAGACCGTCGAGACCGATTTCGCCCAGCGCGAGAGCAGCCATTTCGTCCTGCACTACGAGGGCAAGCAGACTTCCGAAGCGTTCCGCGGACAAATCCTGGCCGCGCTCGAATCGGACTACGACGACCTTGCGCGCGACCTGGGCACGCCACCCCGCGACAATATTCTGGTAACGCTTTACACCGAGCAGGCTTTTTTTGACGTCACGCGCGCGCCTTCGTGGTCCGGAGCGCTCAACGACGGCAAACTCCGCATCCCCATCAGCGGCCTTAATTCCATGACGCCTGAGTTGGCACGCGTTTTGAAGCATGAACTCGCGCACTCGTTCATCAATCAGCTCTCCGCTGGCCGCTGCCCGCCCTGGCTCCACGAGGGCATCGCCCAGTTGCTGGAACCGAAGTCCCTGGGCAGCGATGGGCGCCAATTGGCGCGGTTGTTCAAGTCGCAACGCAACATCCCGTTGAATATGCTGGAGGGAAGTTTCATGCGCTTCTCCGGCGGAGAAGCCTACCTGGCCTACGCGGAATCGCTGGCCGCGGTTTCCTACATCAACGATACCTACGGGATGGGCGACATCCAGCGAATTCTGCAACGCCTAAGCGAAGGCAGTTCCACCGAAGCCGCTTTGCGTGCGACCGTCCACTCCGACTACGGCCAACTTGAATCCGAGCTTGGCAAGTACCTTGGCGACAAATACGGACAATAGGGGATTTGCCCCCCGTCAGCGCTTGTGCTAATTTCGGCTCTTAGCCTCCGCGTCCGATGTGCGCTCTATTCCAATCCCGCGTGCATGAGCTTGTTCCAGCCTTAGAGCCGGTGCCGACCGAGTTTCCGAAGATTGAAGGCGCAGAGATTGCCGCCACCACTTACGGAGCACGAGTCGCCGGGGATTTCTATGACTCCCTGCGAGTCAGCCCTGAACGGATCTTGTTTGGCCTGCTCGACGTTGCCGGACGCCGCGAGAATAATCAGCCCATCCTCTCGGCTGCACAGAAAATCTTCCGGACTCTCGGGGAGGAACTCTTTTCGCCGCCCGACATCAACGAATCCGAAGCCATGGTCACACTTTGTCTTCAACTCAACCGCCACCTGATGGAAGCCGCGGCGGGTGTTCACGCCTGCCCGGCGTTCATTGCCTGCTACCACGAAAGATTTGGCACGCTCTGCTACACCAACGCCGGGCACACGCCGGGACTCCTCCGCGACAGCACCGGCATTGCCGAACTTGCGTCCACCGGCCTGCCGCTTGGCCTTTTCTCCCATGCCACTTGCGACGCTCCGACGGTAGCTCTGGCGAAAGGTGCGGTGTTACTGCTGGTTTCGCGCGGAGTGGTTGAGGGCAAGTGCAAGGATGACAAAGCCGAAGACCTGGAGTTCGGCCTGGAGCGAGTCAAAGAGCGTCTGCAGGCCAATCCTTCAGGGAACGCCCAGGCGCTTGCCGGGGACATTTTGAATGGCGTCGGTGAGTTCACCTGCGAACCCCTCGTGCCCGACGACATGACCGCCCTGTGCTTTGTGCGCACGGGCTAGTAACCGTCCAGCAACCTGACAAACGCGGCAATGCATCAAACCATGGCGAGGTCGGCCCGTGCCCCGCTGGAAGTAGTAAAATGCCGAAGAGGCCTTCTCCCGCAGTCCAGGCAGTGCGGCCGCAGAAAATCCTATGAAGAAACTGGTTCTAATACTCATTGCTATGGTACGTCTGCCCGCATTCGCCGCGGGTCAGGCCGCCGCTGCGAGCCCAGCGGCCGCTGTGAGCCCGGCTGCCGCAGCGAGCCCGGTTCCGGCTGCGGGCCCGGTCGCCTCCACGGGACAAGTGGTCGAAGAAATCATTACGCGCGTTAACGGGCAGATTATTACGCGCTCGGAGTTCCAGCGTAGCAAGGACCAACTCAGGGATGACGTCAAGCAACAGGATCCAACCAATGCCGACAAACTCTACGCCGAGCGTGAAAAGGACGTCCTGCGCGATCTGATCGACCAGCAACTCCTGCTGGAAAAGGGCAAAGACCTCGGCATCAGCGGCGACACCGACCTGGTCAAGCGCCTCGACCAGATGCGCAAGGACATGAAGCTCGAGACCATGGAGGAGCTGGAAAAGACCGCCACTGCCCAGGGCATCTCTTACGAAGATTTCAAACAGAACATGCGGAACCAAATCATCACGCAAAAAGTGATTGGCGAGGAAGTGAGTTCCCACCTGAGCGTTACGAAAGAGGAAATGCAGCAGTTCTACGATGAGCACAAGAACGAATTGGAGCAACCCGAGTCGATCAAACTCAGCGAGATCCTGGTCGCTCCGCAAAAACCAGCTGGCGCCGCGCCCGCCGCTAAATCCGCCCAGAGCGCACCGGCCGATGCCTCCGCCACGGGCGGCGATGTTCCAAAGAATCAGGAGCCGGACGCCGCAAAACAAGCCGACGAGGCTGCGGCCCTGGCCGCGGCGGAAGCTAAAGCAAATGACCTGCTGAAACAGATTCGCGCGGGAGCCAGCTTTGAAGATGTGGCGAAAAAGTATTCTGAGGGGCCCTCGGCGGCCCAGGGCGGCGATCTTGGAGTGTTCAAGCGCGGCTCGCTGGCCAAGGAACTGGAAGACAAAACCTTTGCCATGAAGTCCGGCGAAGTCACCGACGTGATCCGCTCCAAGCAGGGCTACATCATCCTGAAGGTCACCGGCCACCAGATGGCAGGCATTCCACCACTGAAGGAGGTCGAGCCTCGAGTTCAGGACGCACTCTTCTTCCAGAAGATGCAACCCGCGCTCCGCGTCTATCTGACCAAGCTGCGTGAAGAGGCCTACATCGACTACAAAGCGGGTTACGTCGATTCCGGCGCCAGCCCCAATCAGACCAAGCCGGTTGAAACGACCACCGCGCAAGCGGCGGACGCCAAGAATCTCAAGAAGAAGAAAAAGAAGGTCCTGGGCGTACCGATTTAGTATTGACGCCAGGGGCCGGCGCCCACTTCCCCGCCGTCTCCTTACTTTCTGATTTACACTGATGGAGAGAATGAAAGAGTTCTACATCAGCGACTGTACTCGCCACGAAAACAAGATCATCACTTCCAACTTTGTCGTGGTCAGCAAACAAATCAAGCCCAAGAAGTCGGGCGAGCCCTACCTCGCTCTAACCCTTGGGGACCGCAGCGGGCAGCTCGAAGCCAAGATGTGGGACAACGTGGAAGAAGTCCTGAATGCCTTCGAGCAGGAGGACTTCCTCAAGATCAAAGGCCTGGTCAACAAATACAAGAACCGCTTCCAACTCACCATCCACAAGCTGCGCAAGCTGGGCGAAACGGAAATCGAATTCTCCGACTATCTTCCCAAGACCACCCGGAATATTGACGAGCTCTGGCAGGCGCTGACGGATTTCGTCGCCTCATTTCAGAATCCTCATCTCAAATCTCTGGTACAGGCCTTCATGTCTGACCCGGAGATCGCGGCCGCCTACCGCAATGCTCCCGCGGCCAAGACGCTGCACCATGCTTATATCGGCGGACTGCTCGATCACGTGGTCTCGCTTTGCCGCTCTTGCGACCTGGCCTGCCGGAACTATCCGCAGGTGAATCGCGATCTGGTGTTGACTGGCGTCTTTCTGCACGACATCGGCAAAATTCACGAACTGGCCTACAATCGCTCGTTCTCGTACACTACGCGCGGCCAGCTTCTTGGGCACATGATCATTGAGCTTGAGATGTTGCAGGCGAAACTCGCGCTGGTTCCGGACTTTCCGCCCGAACTCAAGACACTGCTGGAGCACCTAATCATCAGCCATCACGGCCACTACGAATTCGGCTCGCCCAAGTTGCCCATGTTTCCCGAGGCGCTCCTGCTGCACTATATGGATGACCTGGACTCCAAAATGGAGGCCATGCGCGCCCACTTTGAGCGCGAGGCCGACCTGGAGAGCCCCTGGACCAGCTACAACGCCTCGCTCGGACGCCCACTGCTGAATAGCGCCAAGTATCTTGCACCTAAACCCGCACCTTCCGCCGAGGATTCTGCTGCTGAGGCCGAAGCCGAGCCGGCCAGTGAATCCGGCGAAGAAGCTCCGACGCTGCCCGGCTTCAAGTCTTAGCTTCCATGCCTGAGAGGCCTGCGATCGACCATGCTCGACTTTAATCGCTTTGAAATTCTCACCTTTGATTGTTACGGCACACTCATCAAATGGGAGGACGGAATTCTCCGCTGCCTGCGGCGGATCCTCGCAGCCCACGGCAAAGACGCTGACGATGCCACGATCCTTCGCCTCTACGGAGATTTCGAGGCGCGCGCCGAGCAGGGGGAGTATCGCCGCTATCGCGAAGTCCTTCAGTCTGTGGTGCGGCAGTTCGGAGAGCAACTAGGATTCACTCCAACGCATCAGGAAACCAGCTCGCTGCCTGAGTCTTTGAAAGATTGGAAGCCGTGGCCCGACACGGTAACCGCGCTCCGGGAACTCAAGAGCCGCTTTCGACTGGCCATCGTCTCTAACGTGGACGATGATCTCTTCGCTGCCACGCTGCCTAAGCTTGGAGTGGAATTCGATCAGATCATTACGGCTCAACAGGCAGCAGCCTACAAGCCGTCCCGGAAGATTTTCGAACTCGCACTGAGCCGCGTCGGCATCCCGGCTCACGGTGTTTTGCACGTGGGCCAGAGCCTCTACCATGACGTGTTGCCGGCGCAGTCACTCGGCTTGGCCACGGTGTGGGTTAACCGTCCATCCGCACGAGCTGGCGTCGGCGCCGTAAAAGCAGCTCAAGGCCGGCCCGACTTGCAGGTTTCCAGCCTGGCGGAGCTTGCTGCCGCCTGCGCCCAGCCGTGAACGTCTCCTACTCTGAATTGTCATCCCGAGCGCAGCGAGGGATTTTGGTGTTTGCCGGCGGTGACAATACCAATCGCGCAGGCGAGAACCAAGGTCCCTCGCTGCGCTCGGGATTCACTGTGGCCTGGTCCACGTGTCCGTCAGAAATTTGCCGGAATCTTCACAACCTTCTTCCGGATCGCCCACATTACCAGTTCAGCCTTGTTGTGGATGCCAAGCTTTCGCATCAGGTTGAACTTGTGCGCGTCGACGGTCTTGCTGCTCAAGCCCAGAACGGTGGCCGCGGCTCGCACCGTTTTTCCCTCCGCTAACAGTTTCATTACTTCCCGCTCACGGGCAGTCAGTCCACGTTCTGGCGGGAATGGGATTGCGGCGGAGCGCTGCGAATCACGTCCCG
The DNA here is from genome assembly GCA_035566655.1 of Candidatus Dormiibacterota bacterium. Classification (GTDB taxonomy): domain Bacteria; phylum Acidobacteriota; class Terriglobia; order Terriglobales; family Acidobacteriaceae; genus Sulfotelmatobacter. The sequence continues at coordinate 1,128 of DATMQT010000053.1, read as the reverse complement.
AGAGCGCCGAGATCTGACTTGTTGGATTACGGCTCGCCACATTGTAGCGGCACGAGCTTCGGACCATCTCCACCAGTTCTTCCGCGGAGGTTTGCCGCACGGCACAAACTGCCATTGCTGTCCGTGAGTCAGCCAACGAGGAGTTGGCCGGTTCCTGGATACTCAGGAAAACTATTTTCGTCCGGGGAGATTCTTGCGCCGCAAGAAGCTGCGCTTCCTGCGCCGGCAACCTAAATGTTGCGGTGTCCGAGACCAGCACATCCGGCTGATGCTCACGAACCTTGCGTAGACCCTCTGCTGCGTTTCCGGCTTCACCAACCACCTCAATGTCAGCCTCGTCTTCCAATAGGCGCCGCAGACCCTGACGCAGCAGGACATGGTCGTGTACGAGCACACATCGAATCGTTTTGTAAGGGAAGATTATTTCCCTTGGATCTGTGCGTGGGGGCACACAGTTCCTCCTTAGTTGGCCAGAGAGTTTACGAAATGACGCGACGGGTAGACAGACTTCAAACTGCGAAAGAATACGACTGTTTAGTCATTGTAGCAATCATCTGTGTTCCCGCGAATGTGAAAATCTGCCAAGGGGGTACCTTTTTGTGTAAAAAGCGAGCGCGCACAGGGCGGCTTCTCTCCACAGCCAGAACCCCGGAGGGACCCCGCATCAGGTAAAATCGAGCACTTATGCTGCGCTACTTCACAGCCGGAGAGTCTCACGGCGAAGCTTTGGTCGCTTTCCTTTCGGGGCTGCCCGCCGGACTCAAAGTGGATCAGAATTTCGTGGACCGCGAGCTGTGGCGCCGGCAGCAAGGCTATGGCCGCGGCGGACGGATGAAGATTGAGCGTGATTCCGCTCATATTCTCTCCGGGATTCGCCACGGCATGACCATCGGCTCGCCCATTTCCGTTCAACTTGAGAACCGGGATTGGAAAAATTGGCAGGAGGCCCTGCCCGTTGGCGAAGGCGATCCTGCTCGTCATAAGCGCGTAGGGTCTCCGCGACCTGGACACGCAGACTTGGCGGGAGCGTTGAAATACAATTTCCCGGAGGCGCGCTACGTTCTGGAGCGGGCGTCGGCCCGGGAGTCGGCGGCGCGGGTCGCCGTAGGAGCGATCGCAAAAGCTTTT
>DATMQT010000052.1:0-8878 GCA_035566655.1 Candidatus Dormiibacterota bacterium | reverse complement strand
GAAAAAATAGTGGAGGTCATTCCAGTTCCCCCGCCTGCAGTCTGGGACGCAATTGGAACTTATTGGGAACGTAGCCGCACCAGAACTAGCTGTAATCTTGTGATTACAGAGACTTTGAAATGGTGGAGGCGGGGGGAGTCGGAATATTCAGGGGTATTGAAAACACGCAACTTATTTATTTTTCTAGACGCCCAAAACGTAGAAAACGGCGAAATTGCGTCCAACTGGACCGTATCTGGAACGTGAGTTTTTTGATTTTGCCAAACAAAAATTAAAATTATCGCGTCACGTTTATTTCCGAGCCGATCATCCGCCCAAAACCTCCTTCTTTGCTTCCCACATCCCCGTTTCGGGCCAACTTCCGGGTTTGCCGACCATCCGGGAGTTATCGCCCCGTGGCTCGAACCGGAGTTCGTCTTACAGGTTGTCTCTCGTGAAGTCTTGCCCTTAATTCCTTTGAATTTATGGTGAACTCAATTCGAAATCAACCGGCTGGACGCTTGACTGGACAAACGCTTCTTTGCGAGCAAACATCCGGCAATCCCGACCGCCACCAGCAGCAAACTCCCCGGCTCCGGCGTCGAGCTGGTTGCCACGGTGACGGAGGCCGCGGAAGTAAGGGAGTTGCCCAATGAGACGGTGTCTGACAGCGGGTTGAAATTCAAGGCGTTGGGATCGACGTTATACAAGTCGTAGGTCAGGACGATTTCGCCGCTGACACTTCCTGTAGCGGCGGAATTGATGAGGAAGCTACCGATGCCCGTCATCAAACCATTGTTGAAGGCTTGCGTGATGCTGCTGCTTTCGGGGGAAGGGCCGAACACCAGGAATTGCGGGCCGGCGAAGTCCGTGTAGGTGCCGAGAGAATTGGAGCACGGCGAGGTAATCACGCCGACGCAAAAGTCTGAACCGGTGACCACGGCAAAATCGACTCCCAAGTTGGTCAGCGTGAAGCCCCAGCCGACTGTTGAGCCAGCAGCGCCGCTGATCGCGCCGCCGAGCGGGTTCAACGTCAAGGAAATGCCGGTGGCGTTGGCATGAGCACCGAGTGCGAGAAGAAGCAGGGTTGCGATCAAGAAAGCTCGAAATGGTTTCATGGTTTTCTCCTTATTCCGTAAATTGGCGATCACTGAAACTGATTGGTACGCGTCACGGAGCCGGACACAGTTCCGAAATTGGCCGAATACGTGAACCTGGCAGTGAACCGCGCCCCGGCCGCACAGCTCGTGAAGTCGATGGTCACGTCCGCTGTCCCCGTCTGCCCAGGCCCCAGATCGCCCACCGCCAGCGGAAATGCTGTGCCAATGACCGGCGCGCAGGCCGTTCCGAACGTTTGCGTGAGCGTGAAGGAATTGATCGCCGTACCAAACGCGCCGCCCGGGCCGTTGTCCAGAAGCGACACCGTCCACGCGCGCGCATTCTGCGGTCCTGACTTCGCAAAGATGTTTCCCAGCATCGTCGTTGGCTGGGCGATGAAGTTCGCGGTTACCGTCTGCGATTGGTTCATGGTGACGGTCGTGGAGGGATTGCTGGGATCGGCCACGGCGCCTGTCCAATTGATGAACGAGTAGCCAGGATTCGGGATGGCCATCAGCGGGATCACCGAGTTCACGGGCTCGGCATAGCTGCCGGCTGCTGGAATCGTGGTCCCCCCTCCGGGCGGTGAAACCTGAATTGTTAACGGCAAAGTTTGCTGGATGCCGGCAGAGATGATGCAGGGCATCTGAACTCTGGGCGGACCCGTCAGGCACAGCTCAAACGCGCCGATATCGGGCAAGCCGTTCAGCGCCGGGCGCGGCTGGCCGCGCTGGTCGGCTGGGAGCGAAGTGCCGGGGTCAGCCGTGTTGAAGGCCGGGCTGGTCTTGGGAATCGCCATCGTGGGCGTGTTGCCCTGGTTGTACTGTAGCGGTCCCAATTGGGGATCGGCGGTCGACACCACACCGAGGCAATTGTCGTTGTTTTGAATCAGATTGCCCGCGAAGTTGCCGGCGATGACGAACCCTACGATGGAGCATTCGTTTAGCGCGCCAGTGAGGTTCCCGCTTGTGTCCATTGCGCCGTTATTGAAGATGATGGTGTTTTCGAGAGTGAATGACGTTGGGATGTCTTGAGAGGTCTGAACCACGACAATACCGCCGCCCGATCCGGTGCTCTGGTTGCCGCTGATGGTGGCGTCGATCACGGTCAGGTTACCATTCACCGAAAAGATCGCCCCGCCTGCATCGGCGCCGTTATGTGCGGACCCGCCTCCTGCAACGCCCCTGGCCACGGAATTGTTAAAGAAGGTGCTGTTTCGTACGACGACGTTGCCACTGTCGTTGAAGATGGCACCGCCGAGGCCTGCACCACCGCCACCAAAGACGGAATCAGCGTTGCCGCCGTATCTGCCGCCAGCGCCTGGGTTGCCGTCTCCAAAGGTGTATCCATCGGCCGCGGACCCACCACCGCCGCCAAAGCCGCCGCTGCCGCCATTGGTGCCGCCGAAAGCGCCTGCCCAGCCTGCTCCGCCACCACCGCCGAAGCCGCCATTGCCGCCGTTGCCTCCACCTTGAGCACCACCACCACCACCGCCACCGTAATTACCGCTCCCGCCATCTCCACTTCCCAAAGAGCCCCAACCGCCACCACCACCCCCCCCGCCGGGACACGAAGCATCGGACCCGGCACTGCCGGTGAACGAGTCGGCTCCTTCCGCGAGTCCCCCGGCTCCGCCACAAGCGAAGCCCGCGAAGTTAAAGACTGCGTCGAATACCGTCCCGCCCCCGCCGCCGCCAAAGCCGGAACCTCCCACTCCGATTCCAATGTCGCCGTGACCACGCGAGCCACCGCCGCCGCCGCCGTTATCCGGGAACCCCCCAAAAGCGCCCAACTCCGATCCCGCATCGGCCCCGTCCCCACCAAGACCTCCGCCCCCGCCACCTCCGCCGGTGTTCCCACGGCCCTTCCCGCCACCGTTTCCCCCGACCGCTGCGTTGCCGTCGAAGGTAGTGTTCTCGACGACGAGCCCTCCAGCGTGGACGTAAATGGCACCTCCGGCTCCCATGCCTCCTCCACCGCCAAACGCGCCGTCACCGCCCTTGGTGTTAAATCCTTTGATATAAGCACTGTGGAGCGTCAGGTGCCCCGTGCTACCCACAGCGAAGGCGCGAAGCTTCGAAGAGCCTGTATGCTGCAACGTGGCCCCAAAGGCCTCAATCGTGATGTTCGAGGTAATAAGCGGCGTGGCTGTGGGACCAAATGGGTTCTGCGCATCATCCACAATTGCGTTCATCAGGAAGACTCCGCCGGAGGGGAGGACGATGGTGTCATCGCCGGTGCCGGGGACACACTGCGTGGTGATAAAGTGCACCGACCCGGCGGGATTTACGAAGTTAATAGCAACGTTGTTGTGGAAGTTGGCTGAATAGATGGCCTCCTGCAGCGAACAGCCTCCGCTAGTAGTGATTTTCTGCTCAGAAGTGGTAACAAAGATGATGTTCCCTGTGGCGCGATCCGCCGCGCCGAGTGTCACCAGCAGGGCCGTGGCAAGGGCGACCCACCAGCCGCAGCGGGATTGGGATCGTTGAGCGAGTCGAACGTCTCGGACTTCCTTCATGGACGCCTCCGTAGGACACTAAATCCTCATCATTCATATTGGTTGTAGCGCACAACGGAGCCAGACACCGTGCCGCCGGTGGCCGAATAGGTGAAACTGGCGGTGAAGTGGTCGGACGCCACGCAGCCGGTGAAGTCTATCGTCACGTTCGCGGTCCCCGTTTGCGCCGGTGCCAGATCGCTCACCGCCAGCGGAAAGGCAGTACCAATGACCGGAGTGCAGGCCGCTCGGGACATTTGCGTGAGCGTGAACGAATTAATCGCCGGCCCACTCGTAACTCCCGGACCGTTGTTGAGTAGCGACAGGGTCCACAGGCGCGCATTCTGAGGACCGGACTTGGCAATGAGGTTCCCCGCCATCGTCGTTGGCTGCGCGATGAAGTTCGCGGTCACCGTCTGCGCTTGGTTCATGGTTACGGTCGTGGATGGATTATTCGGATCTGCGACCGCTCCGGTCCAATTGATGAACGAATAGCCGAGTTTGGGCGTTGCCGTGAGGACAACGACCGAGTTGAGCGGATAATTCCCAGAGGGGAGATTGACCGTTCCGCCAGCCACCGACGAGGCCTGTATTGTCAACGGCTCCGTGTCAGGCGGTGTTCCGACGCCGGCCGAAATGATACATGGCATCAGGAAACGATCCAGGCACAGCTCAAACGCACCTATATCGGGCTTGCCGCCCATCCCCGGCCGAGGTTGCCCGCGTTGGTCCGCTGCCAGGGAAGTGCTAGGATCGGCCGTCTGCCAGGCCGGGCTGGTCTTGGGAATCGCCATGGTGGGCGTGAAGCCGCCAAAGTTAAATTGTAGCGGCCCGAGAAGTGGATCATCGCTCGTCACTACTCCTTCGCAGTTATCGTTGTGCTGGATCAGATTGCCCGCACCGCTTGCCGCGATTGTGCCAGACCCCTGTATTGAGCACTGTGTTGCACTGGGGGCGCCTGTGCCGTTGTTAGCAATAATCGTGTTGTCGAGCGTGAAAAGTGGTGCGAGCGACGGGGAGCCCATCAAGAACATGACGATGCCAGCACCGGATCCAGTGCTCGCGTTGCCGCTGATAGTGGAGTCCACCACCGTGAGGTGACCATTAAGCGAAAAGATCGCCCCGCCCGCGTCGGCGCCATTACCTGCCGACCCGCCTCCTGAGTTACCTCGATAAACGAAATTGCCGGTGAAGGTGCTATTCAGGATTCTGACGCCGCCGCTGTCGTTGAAGATGGCACCGCCCAGGCCTGCACCACCGCCGCCGTACAGGGAATCGGGATTGCCGCCGAAGGCGCCGCCTGCTCCTGGTTTGTCTTGGCCGGAGCCGCCGCCGCCACCGAAGCCTCCGTTGCCACCTTTTTGCGTAGGACCGCCTGCGCCACCACCCCCACCGAAACCGCCATCACCACCGCCACCCCCGTTGCCGCTAACGGAATCGAATGTGCCGCCTCCCCCGCCACCACCATATGCGCCCTTGCCGCCGTGACCCGCGCTGTTAGAAAAATCCTTGGCGCCGCCGCCGCCCCCTCCACCAGAGCAAGAAGCGTCCGCGCCATCGAGGTGAGTGCCTTTAGGATCGCCGCCATCGCCGCCGCATTGAAAACCGCCCAAATCTAAGCGGCCGTCGAATAAAGTTCCGCCGCCACCGCCACCGCTGTAAGGGACAAAGTTGCCGTCAAAGCCGTTCCCTCGCGCGCCACCGCCACCACCACCGTTGCCACCAGCCGTGCTCCGAAGGCCGCCATTACCCGCCAGCCCGCCGCCTCCGCCGCCGGCCTCTTCGGGGCAAGTATTACAGGTAAAGGCGCTGCCGTTGCCACCGACTGCTCCATTGCCTTCGAAGGTGCTGTTCTCAACCACCAGCCCTCCAGCGTGGACGTAAATGGCGCCTCCGGCCCCCATGCCGCCGCCACCGCCACTTGCGCCGTCACCACCCTTCACATGGAAGCCCTTGATGTAGGCACTCCGGAGTGTGAGGTGGCCAGTAGTGCCCACGGCGAAGACGCGGGGGTACTTGTATGCGCTGGTGACCCCACCGGGCGCGAACACCAGCGTCGAACCGTTCGCCTCAATCGTAATATTTGAGGTGATGATCGGAGTCGCCGCCGGCCCGAATGGATTGTGGGCGTCATTCATGGTCGCCAAATGAAACACCGCACTAGTGGGCAGAACGATGGTGTCATTGCCGGTGCCGGGGACACAGTCGGTGGTGATGAAATGGTCGCTGAAGTTCGGGTATGAATCGATGGCAACATTGTCGGCGAAGTTCGCCGAGTAGATGGCCTCCTGTAACGAGCAGCCTCCGGTACTGCTGATTTTCTGGTGAGTAGTGGTAACAAAGATGATGTTCGCTGTGGCGCGATCTGCCGCGCCGAGTGTCACCAGCAGGGCCGTGGCAAGGGCGACCCAGCGGGCAGAGTCGAATAGAAATCGAGCTATGCGCCGCAACGGGTTGGAGAACTTGGTTGACTTGGTTGAATTGATGGATGGAAACGGGCAGCAGATGTCGCTCAAGCTGGGCCTCCTAGGAAAGGCAACTGCTGTATTCGACATGGTTTTTCTTCCTTTCCACAATTCGCCCGGGAAACCGCCGACAGCTTAAGGCGTGCTGACCTTATTGGTCTCAAGCGCGATTCTGGCGTCAACTCTCACTGGTAGTTGCGAATGCGTCAATCCTCGCTGCCCCCATCCATCCCCAAAGTTTTCTCCATTCCTAAGCCACTAAAGACAAAGACGTTCTGGAACGAGATGATGAGCCCCCATGAACTGAGAATTGTGATAGGCTTGCCGAACTTGTAGGCCTCGCTATGGCTATTTCTGTACAACAGACTCGCCGACTTTGCTTCGACGTCTTCGAATTGGACATTCGTGCGGGCGAACTGAGGAAACGCGGCGTAAAGCTCCACCTGCAGGGCCAACCTCTCCAAGTACTCACCACTTTGCTGAACCACGCCGGGGATGTCGTGACTCGCGACGAACTTCGGGCCGAGATCTGGACGGCCGATACCTTCGTCGATTTCGACCATAGCCTTCACAACGCCATTGCGCGCGTGCGCGAGGTATTGGGCGATTCGGTCGACACGCCGCGATATATCGAAACTCTGCCGCGCCGCGGATACAGGTTTATAGCGCAGGTGACAGGAGTGGAGCTTCAGCCGCCGCGCCCCACTACACAAAAGGGACAATCCAGCGAACCACCTGTTGGCATGAAGCCAGGCAAATCTCGCGCAGCGCTAGCGTTCACGCTGCTGGCATTTCTTGCTGTCGGTTCGGTTCTGTGGCTGGCGCGGACTGCTTCCCATGGGACCGCTGCGGCTCCCCGCTTACGCTTCATCGCTGTGCTGCCACTCGATAACTTATCCGGTGATCCGTCCCAGGATTATTTCGTTGATGGAATGACGGATGAGTTGATCACCGACCTTGCTAAGGTTGGCTCGCTGCGCGTGACCTCACGCACTTCGGTGATGCGTTACAAAGGCACAAAGAAGGGTTTGCCAGAGATTGCGCGAGAATTGAACGTTGACGGGATAGTTGAAGGATCGGTGATGCGCTCGGGTCAACGCGTGCGAATTACCGCGCAACTGCTGGATGCACCCACAGACCGCCACCTTTGGGCAGAGACGTACGAGCGTGATCTTGGGGACGTCATGGGCTTGCAGAGTGAAGTGGCGGCAGCCATAGCGCAGCAAGTCCGGGCACAGTTAACTCCACAGCAGCAGGTTCAGTTTCGCTCGGCCCACCCGGTGAAGCCGGAGGCATACGATGCCTATCTCAGGGGCCGTCTTTATTTCACCACCGAATACACTAAACCCGAGTCACTCCGGAAGGCGCAGCAGTATTTCGAAGAATCGATCCAAAATGATCCAAACTTCGCTCTTGCTTACGCGGGGCTCGCAGACACTTACGTCTATTTAGCCTTTGCAGGAGCGTTGCCGAGGGATAAGGCCTACCTGTCTGCTAAGGGGGCGTTAGCCAAGGCCCTGGCACTGGACGACAGCATCGGCGAAGCCCACGACACGCTCGGCCTGCTGAGTTCGAAATTTGACTGGGATTGGGACACTGCCGATCGCGAGTTCAGCCGTGCCATCGCCTTGGCACCGAGCTACAGTTGCGCGCATGAGGATCGCGCGACTTTTCTCGCCCTTACTGGCCGACGTGCCGAGGCTCTGGCGGAGATCACAAAGATCGACCAATTGGACTACGGCTTCAGCGCCGCGTGGACCGTGTCCGGAACCTATTATGAGCTGCGGGATTACCCCGCCCTGATCGAGGCCAGCAAGAGAGGGCTGCTGCTTGACCCCAAGGATTGGATGCAGCACTACTTTCTCGGCGTCGGTTACGAAGGTATGGGGAAGCTGCAGGAAGCGATCTCTGAATATCAGAAGGCGATTGAGATGTCGGACGGCGATCAGGGTCCCACTGTCTCGCTGGCGCACGCGTATTTAGCCGTCGGCAAGAAAGCCGAAGGGGAGAAAATCCTTCGCGACTTGGAGCGAGAATCGAAAAGTGTGCATCTCTCACCATATATGATCGCAACCATATATGCTGGACTTGGCCAGAAGGACAGAGCCTTCGAGTTTCTGGAGAAAGCCTATTTGGAGAGAGCGTTGGACCTTTCCTGGTTCCTCAAAGCGGACCCACGGATTGATAGCCTGCGCTCAGACCCTCGTTTCCAAAACCTGCTTCGCCGTGTCGGCTTGAGCGCCTAGACTTCCCACGAAGAGCAAGATTCTTGTATTTTTGCGTGCATTCGGCACGCTTAAACCTGAACGCAATGCTCGGGAAATCAGCCATTCCTAGCATCCCTACTTTAGTTGACGAGTGACAAGCCCATAGTAAATAGTCCTTCGCCATTGGAGGCTGTTCGTGCAAGCTGCTTCGGATACGATGACCCAATTTCACATGCCTGGTATGTCGGGTGGTCTGACCAACGTCACGACCCAAGAACGGAGTACTCTGAAACTACCGGTCCAAGAGTCCGGTTCTGGGAAGTTGGAAACCCAGTCGCCCTTGTTTACGATTGCGAGCGCATGACGACGCACGCGGAATTAATGCGCTTGTTTGAGCTGTGTGTTTGCGCCCTTTTAAGAAATTCAATTTCCTCACAAGGACCTGGTTACTCTCACCAAACTGCATTCGGGTAGCAGCAGGGAAGCGCTGTGAAAAAATAGTGGAGGTCATTCCAGTTCCCCCGCCTGCAGTCTGGGACGCAATTGGAACTTATTGGGAACGTAGCCGCACCAGAACTAGCTGTAATCTTGTGATTACAGAGACTTTGAAATGGTGGAGGCGGGGGGAGTCG
>DATMQT010000051.1:0-14776 GCA_035566655.1 Candidatus Dormiibacterota bacterium | reverse complement strand
TGAAACAAAAGCAGCCGGTACTACAGCGCTTACCATGACTGAGATCATTTACGGCGGGTGGAATGGGGTCTTAGGCGCTCGGTATGGAGGTTTCGAACCTCCAACACGGCGTCGTTTTCATGCCTTGTTGCTCTGCAGTCCTTTGGCCGTCACCGTTTATTACTACGAAGCCATTGACTTGTCCGAGCCGGAAGGTAGCAATCGAGCAAGGACGATCATGAATTCAATCTCTGTTCCGAAATGAGTGAAACACCTTCGTGCTAGGTCCTTGGTTGGCGTAACATCGCCATTACACTCAAAACCCCCGAGGTTGCTTCTTTCCCCGAGTGTGGTTCCTTTTTCTCGTCCTTACCTAGGGCTTACGCCCCTTCGGCAGGCTCAGGGCAGGCTCTGGGCTGCATTCGGTCGCCGCTTTGCGGCTGGGTTTGGTGGGGATTTTCTGCTTTGCTCATTTAGCGACGCGGCGTACCTCGGGGGCTAAAGCCCGGGTCGTGTTTTTTACGCTTTACGCGGCGCTGAAGCGGCCGCTCTTCCACGGTACTCCGAGGCTTCCGGCACGACACGGGCGAGGTCAAGAACAACGTCAAGGTCAGGAGCGGTGCTTGAGGAGTCCGCAGTTTCCCCACCCCTTCGGCGAGCTCAGGGCAGGCTCTTGCGCAAAGAACGCGCAAGGATGGGGCAGCTTCATTTTCTTGGGGGGACTGGAGGTCAAAAGCCCCACTTCTCGCAAAGGACGCGAGAAATGGGGCACCCCCTTCTGATAAGGGTGCCAGCGAAGTCAAGGTCAAAGTCGAAGGCAACGGAGAGGAGTGTCCGTTCTACGGGCCACGTCAACATCAACAGCAACGTCAAAACCGGCGCTGCCGGCGTTCGTGGTTCCCACCTTTCGCAAAGGACGCGAAAGATGGGGCACCCTCTTTTGTTTCTTGTGTATAAGGAAGTCAAAGACCCGCGCGCTCTAACATTGCACCGTCACGGACGGGGATAGAATGTTGGGCTGAACTCTTAGGAGGATTCTTGTGGCTACTTCTAAGGACTTGCTTCGGGAGCGGTTAGGGCGGTATCGGGAGATCACGATTCGGGTGATTGGGAGGAAGTCGGGGCGGAAGATTTCGATTCCGGTATGGTTTGTGCTGGAGGGGGAGACGGTTTACTTGTTGCCGGTGTCGGGGTCGAAGTCGCAGTGGTATAGGAATGTGGTGGAGAATCCGGTGATGGGGATTGCGGCGCGGGGCGCGGAGGGGGAGTTTCGGACTGCGGCGGTGACCGGGGCTGGGGCCGTGAAAGCTGTGGTGGAGAAATTTCGGGAGAAGTATGGAGCTGGGGATGTTAAGAAATATTATTCGAGGTTGGATGTGGCGGTGAGGGTTGAGTTGGAGTAGGAGTGGGCGGTCGTATCGGTCCTCTTTTTCTTGAGCGCCCCGGGTGTCGTCTCTGCGGGACTTGGTTCTTGTGTAACAGCGCACCCCGGACTTGCGTCCGGGGCTAATGAATGGCGTCGCTTCGCGACTCCGGGCCATGACGTTTCTGATTTCCACAGGGGGGATGTTTAGATGTCACAGCGTTTTGATACGGGAACGCGTTAGGCTGGAGTTTTGGTCAAAAAGGAGATTCGTATGTCGGAGAGTTTCGGGCGGGATCCGGAGGACGACACGGACGAGGCGGTGCCGGGGTTTGTGGATTGGATATTTGCGGTGGAGGATCCGGAGGCTTCTTCCTGGTGGGAGCGGGAGGGGTGGAATCCTAAGCGGATGGGGGAGTTGTCGCAGGCGTTGTTTTTGGCTCGGGCGCAGTCTTTAGGATTTGCGCTGGCTGTGCCTTGGGGAGATAGCGAGAAGTGTGACTTTATTGTTTGGGAGAGGCCGGCGGGGAGGTTGTTGCGGGTGCAGGTTAAGGCTACTGGTCGGTTGAATGGCGGCGGGTATGATGTGCAGCCGGTTTATTCTAGTCGGCGGGGGAAGAAGACTTATACGGCTCGGGATATTGATGTGTTGGCGGCGCATGTGCGGGTGGAGGGGCGGTGGGGGCGCGGGAAAGATGTTTGGTATCTTCTGCCGATTGCGGCTTTTGAGGGCGCTAGGAGTTTGAGATTTTATCCGGGGTTGAAGGGGAAGAATCCGCGGTGGGAGGGGTTTAGAGAGAAGTGGTCAGTGATGAAGAGCAGTGGTCAGTGGCCAGTGGTCAGTGGTCAGTAAAACCTTGAACCGCAGTGGTCAGTGGCCAGTGGACAGTGGTCAGTGGTTAGTGGTCAGTAAGAGCCTTGGACAGTTGTCCGTTAGAAGTGATCCGTAAGGTACGGTGATCGGGGGTCAGTAAGGCCTTGGTCTGCAAGGCTTTTTCGGTTTTTACTGGCCACTGGACACTGGCCACTGACCACTGCTTTGAAGAATTGTGTTGACCTGATTAGAAATTGGGGATACATTAACTTGTTCCGCGGACATCTGGAGCCTCTGGGTCTGTTGAGTTGCCTCGGCCTGTGAGCCCAAATCAGGAAATCGAGCATCTTCGGAGTACGGTCAAGCATCTATTCTGGGTAGGAATTGCGCTAACTCCTTTACAACCTTAATGGAATCAGTGGGTTAGGACGGCTTGTGGGGTTCCTAGCTTATTCCGGGGACAGGGGCGAAGGCGAAATGCCCATACTTAATAAAGGAAGGAGCACCACGCATGCGATCCGATCGTGTGTTTGACGCTTTACAGACATTACGGAATCGTTATATGTTATGCCAGCTCGCCTCCAAGGCCACGCGGAAGTTCCACCGGCCCAGCACCAGAATCCAGGAAACGATGAATGGAGTGTTGGACCGGATTGCAGGCAAGGAGCGGCAGGAAGTACTGTCGGAGCCGGAAAATTTTGCTGAGGCACAACGGCGGGCTGCTTAAGCAGCCCTGTCCGCCTGCCTTGTTGTATCGTATTTTTGGATTTTGTCTTCCCTGAATACCCTCCTTTGAAAATCTCCCGACAACGCTAGACGGATACGTTTAAGTGCTCGGGTTTAGGTGAATATGACCATTGCTGAATTAAAAGAAAAGAACATTACCGAGCTGACCAAGATCGCAAGGACCTTGGAGTTGCCCGGCGCAAGCGGACTGCGCAAACAAGATTTGATCTTCAAGATTTTGCAGGCGCAGAGCGAAAAAGAAGGGCACATCTTTGCCGAGGGCGTGCTGGAAATTCTGCCTGATGGGTACGGATTCTTGCGCTCGCCGGATTACAACTACTTGCCGGGCCCGGATGATATTTATGTGTCGCCGTCGCAGATCCGCAAGTTTGATTTGAAGACTGGCGACACGATCAGCGGGCAGGTTCGGCCTCCGCATGAGGGCGAGAAGTATTTCGCTTTGGTGAAGATTGAGGCGGTGAACTTTGAGTCGCCGGATGAGGCGCGGAATAAGATTCTGTTCGACAATTTGACGCCGCTTTATCCGCAGGAGCGGCTGAAGCTGGAGACTACGCGCGAGAATGCGAGCGCGCGAGTGATGGATTTGCTTACGCCTCTCGGTAAGGGGCAGCGCGGGCTGATTGTTTCTCCGCCGCGGGCCGGTAAGACGATGTTGCTGCAGAATGTGGCGAACTCGATTACTACGAACCATCCGGAAGTGGTGTTGATGGTGTTGCTGATCGATGAGCGGCCGGAAGAAGTTACGGACATGCAGCGGTCGGTGAAGGGCGAAGTGATTTCTTCGACGTTTGACGAGCCGGCGGCTCGGCACGTGCAGGTTGCCGAGATGGTGATTGAGAAAGCTAAGCGGCTGGTGGAGCATAAGCGGGATGTGGTGATTCTGCTGGATTCGATTACGCGGCTGGCGCGGGCTTACAACACGATTGTGCCGCCGTCGGGGAAAGTGCTGTCGGGCGGCGTGGATTCGAATGCGTTGCAGCGTCCGAAGCGGTTCTTTGGGTCGGCGCGGAATATTGAGGAAGGCGGGTCGCTGACGATTATCGCAACCGCCTTGATCGACACCGGGTCGCGCATGGATGATGTGATCTTTGAAGAGTTCAAGGGGACGGGTAACTCGGAAATTATCCTGGAGCGGAAGCTGGTGGATAAGCGGGTGTTTCCGGCGATCGATATTCAGCGGTCGGGGACTCGTAAGGAAGAGTTGTTGATTCCGCGGGAGGATTTGTCGCGGATCTGGGTGCTGCGGAAGGTGCTGAACCCGCTGTCTCCGGTGGAAGCTATGGAGTTGTTGATTGATAAGTTGAGCAAGACGAAGGCTAACGGGGAGTTTTTGTCGAATATGAGCGCGTTGTAGGGATTGAGTCCCGAGTTGCGGGTACCTAGTACCTAGTACCCAGTACCTAGAGAAAAACGCAACGGACTCGGGAATAGCTGCGCTGCTTGGTACTTGGTACTCGATACTTCCAACTTTTCCCGTTGTTGTTCCCACCAAAAGTGTCATACTTTAGGGACGGGCAGGCAGGGTTGCGCCCGTTTCGAGGTCACCGTGCGACTCCAACGAGTAGTTTGGACACTTTCCTTGTGTTTGCTGTTGGCGGTTTACGGAAACGCTCAGGGGCGCCCAGCCAGTCCGGCTCCGCAGGGTACGGGGGCGTCGCCGCCTTTGCGAGTAGGCGTATCGACCGGAGAGGACGAAACCCAGGATCGCCTGGCTCAGGAGATGGCCAAGAAGGCCAACCTGGAGCGTCAAGCTGCGCTGAAGGCGGACACGGAGAAACTTCTCAAGCTGGCCACGGAACTGAAACAGTCGGTGGACAAGACCAGCGCCAGCGTTTTGTCGGTGGAGGTGGTGAAGAAGGCGGAGGAAATTGAGAAGCTGGCGCATAGTGTGAAGGACAAGATGAAGGGGCCGAACTAAGGCGATTTGGTAATTTGAAAATTCTGTGCGCTCCCGTAGAAAAATCTTTAACACAGAGGACACAGAGGAACACAGTGTAAGACAAACAACGCCATCCGGATCGCCGGATGGCATTGGCATTTATGCTTGAGAAACGAAAGCTACTCGGAGCTGCCGCTGCGGATTCGCATGCCGTAGAAGCTGCGGTAGACGAAGAAGAAGGAGACGGCGAAGAAGGCGAGGGCTAACACATTCGTGATGGTTGCGCCCTGGTCGCGCGTTAGCGTTACTGCCAGTTCGACTGCCAGCAGGCCGAAGAGCGTGGTGAATTTGATTACTGGATTCAGCGCTACAGATGACGTGTCTTTGAAGGGGTCGCCCACGGTGTCGCCGATTACTGTGGCGTCGTGCAGCGGGGTTCCCTTCTGCTTCATTTCCACTTCTACGATTTTCTTGGCGTTATCCCAGGCGGCTCCGGCGTCGGCCATGAAGATGGCCTGGTAGAGGCCGGAGATGGCGATGGAGATGAGGTAGCCGATGAAGAAGAAGGGCTCGACGAAGGCGAAGGCTAGCGTCCCGAAGAAGACGGCTATGAAGATGTTCAACATGCCCTTCTGAGCATATTTGGTGCAGATCTCGACCACCTTCTTGCTGTCTTCAACCGATGCCTTGGTCACGCCCTCGAGTTTGATGTTGGCTTTGATGAACTCGACGGCCCGGTAAGCGCCGGTGGTGACGGCCTGCGTGGATGCTCCGGTGAACCAGTAAATCATGGCGCCGCCGGTGACCAGGCCGAGGAAGAACGGGGCGTGCAGCAGGGAGAGATTCTCCTTGTTCACGGTGAGGCCGTTGGTGAGTGCCATGATGATGGAGAAGATCATGGTGGTGGCGCCGACCACGGCGGTGCCGATCAGAACCGGCTTGGCTGTGGCTTTGAAGGTGTTGCCGGCGCCGTCGTTGGCTTCGAGCAGGTGCTTGGCGCGCTCGAAGTTGACGTTGATGTTGTAGTCCTTCTTCAGTTCAGCCTGGATGTTGGGAACCTGCTCGATCAAAGAAAGTTCGTAGACGGATTGAGCGTTGTCGGTGACGGGGCCGTAGGAATCGACGGCGATGGTAACGGGTCCCATGCCTAAGAATCCGAAGGCTACGAGGCCGAAGGCGAATACGGCTGGAGCCAGCATGGTCTCGACGTCCAAGCCCATCGTGCTGAGGCCCATGGTGCTGAAGTAATAGGCGATGGACATGAGCAGGACCATCGACAGGCCGAGGTAGTAGCAGGAGAAGTTGCCGGCGACGAATCCAGAGAGGATGCCGAGCGAAGCTCCGCCTTCTTCAGCGGAAGTGACGACTTCCTTTACGTGACGGGATTCGGTGGAGGTGAAACTCTTCACCAGTTCGGGGATGAGGGCTCCGGCGAGAGTTCCGCAAGAGATGATCACGGAAAGCTTCCACCACTGGGAGTCGTCGCGGCCGAGCATGGGAATGATGAAATAGGAAACCAGGAAGGTGAGGGCGATGGAGACGATGGAAGTGAGCCACACCAGAGTGGTGAGCGGGGTTTCGAAGTTCATGTCGTCTGCATTACCGAAGCGGGCTTTGGCGATGGCGGCATTGAGAAAGTAAGAAATGGTGCTGGCGATGATCATCACAACGCGCATGACGAAGATCCACACCAGCAATTGAACCTGGACGGCGGGATTCTTCACGCCGAGAAGGATGAACGTGATGAGGGCAACGCCGGTTACGCCGTAGGTTTCGAAGCCGTCGGCGGAGGGGCCGACGGAGTCGCCGGCGTTGTCGCCGGTGCAGTCGGCGATTACGCCGGGGTTGCGGGCGTCGTCTTCTTTAATTTTGAAAACGATCTTCATCAGGTCGGAGCCGATGTCGGCGATTTTGGTGAAGATGCCTCCGGCGATGCGGAGCGCGGCTGCGCCCAGGGATTCGCCGATGGCGAATCCGATGAAGCAGGGACCGGCGTAGTCTCCGGGGATGAAGAGGAGAATGATTAGCATGATGAGGAGTTCGACACTGATGAGCATCATGCCGATGGACATTCCCGCTTCGAGAGGAATCTGGTAGACGGGGAAAGGCTTGCCGGGTAGCGAGGCGAATGCGGTGCGGGAGTTGGCGAAGGTGTTGACGCGGATGCCGAACCAGGCTACGCCGTAGCTGCCGGCGATGCCGACCAGGCTGAATAGGAGGATGATGGCTACGCGCATGGTCTCCATGTGCTCGAGCAAGCCGAAGTAGAGCACGATGATTACGGCAATGAAGGCCCACAGCAGCAGGATGAATTTGCCTTGCGTGATGAGGTAGGTTTTGCAGGTTTCGTAGATGAGTTCGGAGATTTCGCGCATGGAGCGGTGCACGGGCAGGTTCTTGAGGCGCATGTAGATGACCATGCCGAAGGCGAGTCCGAAGACGCAGAAGAGGATGCCGATCATGAGCAGGCGGTGGCCGTCGATTGCGCCGTTGAGGAAGCTGACGGAGGAGAGGTCGGGGAGTTTGAGCGCGGCTTCACCTCCGGCTTCGGGTTGAGCGAGGGCCGAGAGTGAGCCGAGGGTGAGCAGGGAGGCCAGGGCCAGGGTCTTTTTCAGGACATTTTTTTTCATGAGGGCAATCAGGAAAGCGGGTACCGCACGGCATCGGAACGCAGCAGGGGTGAGCCAAGTGCGCATAATGAGTCCTCCAAAATGAGTCGGGTTTCAGGAATATTCAAACGTGTTTAGGCACTGCCTTCCGGCGAAGCATCCCGCGTCCGAGCACGCCCAGTGCAGCTAACGGGGATTGAGTTGCCGGAATTCCGAACACGCTTCCACCGCAAAACCTACAACGGAGTGTTGGAGCTTGGCCGCGTCGGATTTTGCGCCCGGGCTGACGGGAGAGAGCTAAGGCCCGGCTCCCGGCATACGAGTGCAAAACGGGCATTTATAACACGTTGCGAGGATGGGGGTCAATCATGGGGGCACGGGCAAAAGTTCTAGTCTGGGTAGTGGCTGACCTTAAAGTTGTCGGCAATCATCTCAAGTCTCGCCTCGGAAAGCGTTTAAACCTTCGTTCGCAATGATGGGAACCATGACCAGGGCGGCGACCGGGTCGGCCCACCACCAACCCAGGGTCGCATTTAGAACCAGACCACCTAGTAGGATGGCAGAGAGATAAGCGCACAGTGAAGCTTGGCGCGAGTCTGCCTGTAGTGCCGCGCTGTTAAGTTTGCCGGCCGCTTTGCGCTTTTGATGGGCCAGCCACGGCATCACAACAATAGAGATCACGGCAATGCCGATTCCAACAAGGCTCCGCTCTGGTTGCTCTCTTTCAACCAAAGACTTAATGGAGTCAACGGCAACGTAAGCGGCCAACAATAGGAAACTGACACCTACCAGCTTCAGAGCTTTGCGCTCAAGTTGCTCTGCGTTCGCGCCGTGGCGCTCCGCGCGCAGCCTCCACAGCAAAATGCCGCCGGATGATGTCTCTATGAGTGAGTCCATCCCAAAGCCCACGAGGGCAATGCTTCCAGCAACGACGCCACTAGCAATGGCAACGATCCCCTCAAGGATGTTCCACGCTATGGTGAGGTACTCCAGATGGATACCGCGTTGAAGATCATGCGTCCGGGCAGCGGCCTCGGTTGCCATGCCTTCATGCTATCGCAGCCCTCAAATTAGCTCCAAGAAATCGGGCTCACTCGCAAGGGGAGGAGTACTTCGGGTTCACATTTGTGAACTGGTGCGACGCGTTTCTGGGATTAAACTTAAATCAATGCCGGGCGGGGTCGTGGGGTCTGACGGGAACGGCAAGGGGGCTATGACTGAATGGCGTTGCAGTTTCTGACAAGGGCCGGGGAGCGATCCCCGGCTTTGTTTTGTTTGGAGAGGACTTTGTTTGGGATTAACGGCACGAGTGAACTCGTGCCCTTCCCGAGCCAGCCTGGGCCGGACTTTTCAGCAGCCTGCTACGTCCAATACGTGCGGTCGAGGGAGCGGTATTGGATGGCTTCGGCGATGTGTTTGGGTTCGATGGAAGGGGTTTCTTCGATGTCGGCGATGGTGCGGGCTACCTTGAGGATGCGGTCGTGGGCGCGGGCGCTGAGTCCCTGCTGGGTCATGGCGCGCTCGAGCAGGCGTTCGCAGTCCGGAGAGAGTTCGCAGAAGGCGCGGATGTGGCGGGATGACATTTGTGCGTTGCAGTAGATTTTTTCGCGGGAAGAGGCGAAACGTTCGAGTTGCTTCTTGCGGGTGCGCATTACGCGCTCGCGGATTTTTGCGGAGCTTTCCGGTTCGGTAGTGGAGCGCATTTCTTTGTAGTTCACGGCTGGGACGTCGATGTGGATGTCGATGCGGTCCATGAGCGGGCCGGAGATTTTCGAGATGTAGCGCTGGATCATGGGTGTTGTGCACTGGCATTCGCGGGTGCGGTCGTTGCGGAAGCCGCAGGGCTACGGGTACGTTCGTTGCTGAACGGCCTCTAGTCTATCTACCACTCCCAAGTCATCTGGTCGCCAGACTTCAGACGCAAAAGGAGTCCCTGACATGAGTACGGGGCTCGAGACAGCGTCCATTCTACGTCCGAATGCGGAGGAGATTATCTCCGCCGTGCCGTTACAGTCTTTCTATCCGGCCGCGATGAGTCAGTTGGAGGGGCGTCCGGTTGTTCGTTCTCCAGAACAACTGCGGCTCCATCGAGCGTTGGAAGATCTCGGCTGGTGCGGTGTGATCGACGAACTCAATGCAGCCAGCCAGCTCACACACCTATCGGTAGCTGAGCCGATTCTGATCATGACGGACGGGACGATTCTTGCCGGAATTGGGCGCTGGCGGGCGGCGGTTTTCGACGGTAAACACGAAATCAACTGCATCGAGTATTCACTAGGTGAGGACGAGGCCCTGCAGTTCATAATCAGGCACCATCAATCCCAACGCGGATGGAATGCCTTTATCCGTATCCGCCTGGCGCTGAGACTGGAGTCCTATTTCCAGAAAAGGGCCCACGATAATATGAGCGCCGGGGGCAAGTACAAGGGTTCGGCAAGTTTGCCGGAAGCTTATATTGACGTGCGCCAAGAGATTGCCCGCGTCGCGGGGGTTTGCGGCCGTAATGTCAGCAACGTAAAAACGGTCCTCCAAACCGCGCACCCGAGACTGATAGAAGCCCTGCGAGACGGCACGCTGACGATCAACCGTGCGATCCTATTCTGCAAGTTGCCCCGACCAGAGCAGCTGGAACACTTTATCCGTCACGAAGAGGAGCGCGCAACGAGCAAGGTGATCCGTCGGTCCGTCCCTCGGCCCAAAGGGGCCAAGATCAGCCCCGACATTGTCACAGTACTCGACGCATTACAGCACCAAGAGGCGCGACAGCCCGGATCCGTTGTGGGTAGGGTCGGTCGGCATAAACGCACGGTTATTCTTATCGGCCAAGATCTGTTCGCCGGACCGGGTTCTCAAGAGGAGTTGAAACTGACATGAAATACAAGGATCCACTCAAAAAGATTCTCTCCCAAGCGCGTCCCTATTGGGACCAGGAGCAGGTGCGCCCCGCAGTTCGTTGGGTCTTTCGCAAGGCGATACAGTGCCGCACGGCTGAGTTGGGCGCCGAGGTCTACTCTTCCGAGAGCCAGGAATTCATCCTCTATCACACCTGCAAATCGCGAGCCTGCCCGAGTTGTGGCTACCGCGCTAACGTCCAGTGGTTACGCGAGCGGTGGGCAGCACTGCCGGATGCCCCTTATAAGGGGATTACGTTCACGATGCCGAATCAACTTTGGCCCCTTTTCCACGACAACCCGCCCTTGGCTAAGGCTCTCTCTGCTCTCGCCGCGGATCTCATACAGGCACGGGTGAGAGCGATGTATGGTTTCCGTGTAGGCGTCATTGCCATTCCCCACACCTTCAACGGGAAATTAGAGTTCAACTCACATGTACACACATTGGTTACCGGGGGAGGGTTGTACGGGCCCTCCGACACATGGGTTTCTCGGGTTTATTACGACAGCGACGCGCTGATGGAGGCTTGGCGGAAGGCCGTGATCGCGCTTCTCCGCGCAGCCCTGCAGGCGGGTGTGCTGCGGACGGAGCTAGCCGCTAACCACATGGAAGACCTGCTCAGGCATCTGGAAAGGTGCTGGTGGAGCATCAAGATTCAATCATTCGAGGACAAAGGACATTTTCTGAGATACGCTGGTCGCTACGCAAGGCGGCCTCCCATCGCCCAGTGTCGTATCCACTGGATCGGGAAACGAACCGTCAGGTTTTGGTATAAAGACAAAAAGCTCCGTCGCCGTGTTGAGGTGGAATGTTCGCAGGAGGAGTTCATCGACCGCTGGGCCCAACACATTCCGGAGCGCTATCAGCACGCTGTGCGGAGTTTTGGGCTGTTTGCACCGCGCGTCGTGGGGCAAACCTCATCGGCCATCCTTGTCATTCTGAGGCAGGGCCGAAGGCCACGCCCAAAGCCTCGACCTTGGGCTGAATCCCTCAAGCGAGACTTCGGACGCGATCCCCTCCTCGACCGCACAGGCAAAAGGATGAGATGGACACGACGCCTGGCACCAAAGGCATTCCGCTGATGAGAACTTAACCTCGACGAATTACCGCCTGCCATTCCACGAGAGGAATTCTAACTTCCGCGTGCTCACGGTGCCTAACCACATACGGCCACAATTTCGCCGCCGGAAACGATCTGATTCGACTCGCCACAGCGCCTCGTTCACCGCCGAGCACGAATTTTTGATTTTCCTATACTTTGAACCGCCGACGGCCCACGCGCCGCAATGTTTCTGAACGATCTGGCCGATGCAAGTCCGCGGGCCGCAAAAATGGATGGGATAACCCTGCCCAAGTTCCGGCGGGCGTGGTAATCCCTTCTCTCAGCAGGGTTCCTCTAGCTTCTCCTAGTGATCGTGGTGCTCGTGTCTGTGGTCATCGCCATGGTTGTCGTGGCCCTCATGGTCCCAGTGGCCTTCATGAAGTTGCCAGCCTTGCCGTTGGTGATCGTAGTGCGGATGATTCCAAACTGCCCCTTCGTAAGGCGGACGGTCCCAGCGTCCCGCTACCCACCGGTAATGGTGCCCGTTCGGAGCCCAATAGCCCTCGACCCAGGCATATCCCGGACCTGGTTCCGGTCCACGTTCCTCGTAGCGCAATGCCGGGGGCGCGCTTCCAATGTATATTCCGACTTGCGCCGAAAAGGGGACGCACACAGCGATTGCGAACAAGAATCCACAAATCCAATTCAATTTCATATTGCTTCTCCTTTGAGTCTGTAGGGTGAGTTTGAAGAGCCTTTACAAAACGCGTTTTAGGTTCCGGAGTCTTTCTGGCGAGTGGCTTTCACACCCGTCAGTATCCCGATTCCCACCAGTACCAGCGCCCCCACCACGATCCAGTGAACCTGTACATGCATCAAGCTTGCGCCATAGATCAGACCGGCTATCACGATGACGTATCCGATCAGGTAGATTCCGAATGACATCTTTTCCCCTATCAGTCTTTTCCACTGCGATCGTTTCTAAGGCGATCAGCGCTGTGATCCCTGCGCTCCGTGCCCGTTATTCAAGTGCATGCGGGAACGCCAGGAGTGCGGCCCGCTATACAGGAATTCCAGGGCAAGGTTCCCGCCCACGTATCCCAGCATGCTGTAGTTGCCCATGCGGAAACCGTCGCTGGCGTTGTAGCGGCCCGGATACCAAGCATAAACGGCAGTCATGGTTCCGGCATACGGTGCGACGAGCGCGGGAAAGGAAAAGACACGATGCCCGTCGCTCCCCCGGCGGGCAGAAAGGGTGGAGATCACCGCATGTCTCAGGCGCGGGAAAAAGCCCGTGCCTTCGCAGCGGTAATACAAAGTGTCTTCTCTGAAAGCTGTGGCGAGGGCATAGCGGGTCGTAGTGCTGACCCCGGCGATGGAGAAGGCGGACGCCCACCGCTTGCCATAGCCCTCTGCTCCCTGGCGCCACTCCGGCGGAGTCCTATCCGCCTGGGTGATGCCTCCTGCCACCGCCGCGCCGACAATCGGGTACGGGCCAAGGGTGTCGAACAGATAGTTGCGGAACTCGATCTTCGCCGTTGGACGCATGTAGGGCGGGTCCGGCTGCGGCCTCGCAACTTCTGACCCCGCCGAACTGGAGGAACTTGAACCGGAGGAACCGCTCGACTCCGCCAGCGCTTGCGCCTGTGCCCGCGGCCACGCTTCGAGGCCGGCGATGGCCAACAGGACGAGGATAAAATGGCACGTCTTCATATTCCTTTGGTGCCCATCATGGAAGCGGCTTGTGCTCCGGCGGAATCGCCTTGGCTTCCGCGGGCGTTAATCGCGCCGGGTCGCAATAGCCGTAGCCTTTCAGACAGGCCGTGTAGTTACGCTTATGCTCAGTGTCGGCCAGGAGTTTGGCCTCAGGAGGCGTCAACTTTGAGTAATCGCAAGTTTCCTGGCTGCCTTTGCAGGCGAAGAGATTGCGCTGATGTTCCGCAGTGGCAGCCCGGGTTGTTTCTAGCGAAGTGAGTTTAGAGCGGTCGCAATCTTCCCAACCGCTCTCACAGTTGCGCGCGTTGCGTTCGTGTTCCGCGGCGGTCACTTCCTTTATTTCCGAAGGCGTGAGTTCCGCATGATCGCATACACCCGAGCCGTTTCTGCAGTCGGAGGCATTGAGTTGGTGCCGGGCTGCATTCACTTCCCCCGTTTCCGCCAGAGTCAATTTGGAGCGATCGCAGGATCCCACCCCGTCGCGGCAGTCCATCACGTTGCGATGGTGGTCCGCGGTTGAGGTTTCCTGCGCCTCCGCCTGGGTTAGTTTGCTCCGGTCACATGACGCCAAACCTTCCTGGCAGGAAGCAACATTGCTCTTGTGATCAGCGACGGCCAATGCGATCGCCTCCGGTTTGCTTAGCTTCGACCGGTCACACGCATCGTTGCCGCTTCTGCAATTCACCACGTTCCGCGTGTGCCAGGCGAGCGCCACGTCCGCCGATTCCGCGGGGGTCAATTTCGCATGGTCGCAGGTTTGGCGGCCCGCTTTGCAGGCGTCCAGATTCTGTGCAGCAGTTGGAGCTTGCGCTGTCAGCAGCATGGGCCAGAGCAGGATTGCCCAGAGACTGAGGCACGGTGATTGGGCCCGTACATACCTCTGCAGACTGATCTTCATGTTGGGTTGCCTTATGCACGCTGACGTTGGCAGTCCTTTTCAGAGACTGTGGTGCTGGCCGGAACCGTACCGGCTCCAGCCAGCCCTAGACTGCCGCTGACGCACGAAAAAAACTATTGCTGGTTGCCGTCTCTTGCTTCTGCGACGCGGGCCTGGTGGCCAGCTTGGGAAACTGCCCTCACAAATGCGTCCGCGCTTGCGGGCGTTGCTGCCTTGCCCGAAAGAATGTTGCGGAACATCATGTGGTGGCCGTAGATAGCGCGCGTCGAGTCGTTATCCTGCTCGATTACCGCGCCTTCCAGCGTCAAGCCGGCAAACGCACCCTTGGAGCGAGAGTAGGTGAGCACTTCCGTGTTCAACAATATGTCAGTTCCTGCGGAAGTGTGGCGGCCTACCGGGCCCGCTGCTACCGATCCTTCTCCGGTCAGCTCGAACTTGCTCGAAAGCAGATGCTGTAAGCCGCGGTCGTTCATGATCAGCATGACTAGGTCAACGCCCTCGACGCCAATCTGCAATCCCCAGCTTCCACCACCCACGGAGACGAATGCGGGAGCGCTCCAGCCTTCACCCGTACGGCAGGAGGCCACGCCGCGTCCATGCTTCCCGCCAATAATGAATCCGCCCTTGATCAGGTGGGGCACGATGACCATGCACTTTGCGCCGCTCAACACTTCTTCAGGAATGCCTTTGTCGGGTGTTGCCATGATCGACTGCAGAACCTCGACCGAGTTGTGCAAGCGGTCGACGGTTTCTTCCCGGTCCGAGCCGGCAAATGCGTTCGTTCCGACCATGCCGAGCATGCTCATCAATAACAGTGAAATTGTCTTTTTCATGAAA
>DATMQT010000050.1:0-4983 GCA_035566655.1 Candidatus Dormiibacterota bacterium | reverse complement strand
AACCGGGATAAATGAAAGCTATTCGCCTCTTTTTTGCCAGTCTCGTCGTCGCTTGAGGTCACTGGTGGGGTCTTTCCCCGTCCCAATGTCTGCCAGCAACTGATCGAGTCGCGCGGCTCCGCTTCTGAGGGCTTGCAGGTCAGCGTCAGCAGTGGACTTCAACATCTGGTCGAGGCGGCTTGCCGCAGTCTTGAGCGTTTGCAGTTCTTCATCTGTGATCTGTTTCTTGGGAATCTGCCCGGCCGCTTGCATCAGGCTGACGATTCGCTCCTGGATATCGCGTTCCCGGCCGTGGTTGTCGTCGTTATTCATGGCCCCGACTGCAAATACTGTTCGTGGAGCGACGGGCGTCCCGCCCGTCCAGCGGGGGCCCGGCTCTTCACACACTAAAAGATGGAAAACTTAACGACAATCTGCCGCCGCAGATGACTCCCAAAGACTATCATCGGTCACGACGGTCAACACCGGAAAGCGGTGCACCATCGTCATCACATCAGTAACTCAGCCGCTCGAGTGAGATCGGTTGAAGGCTCGCCTCGAAGTTGAGTTCCCGAGTCCCCCGACGACCAACGACAGAGCCAACGACCAACGACCACCCGTAAAACAACGAAAGCCGGGACGTCCGGAATTTCTTCCGGTCCCGGCATTCGCTTCCTTCAACCTCGGTTACAGATGTTTTAGTTTGTGGGCTTCACGCTGGCGGTCGTCGGCGCAGGAACTGTATTGGCCGCATTGCCGGCCGCGCCACTGTTATCCGTCGTGCCCGTGCGCGTGAGGCGCGGGAAGAACGGCGTGACTTCAAAGGGCATCTTGTCGCGCGCCGACGTGATGGCCACCGGCTGCGACTTCACCAGCTCCACTTTATCGTCCCAGGGATTCAGCTTGACGCGGCCGCCCAGAGGCAGCGCGGCAATCTGGTCGAGCTTGTTCCAGTCGACCTGCGGAGCCGAGCCGATCAACTGCGACATGCGCGTTACCGTTGCGCCTTCCGCCATGTTGTTGCCCAGGTGGGCGGTCAACAGCGCGTTCAGCGCGCCGGCGCGGGTGTTCAGCATCTTGAGGAACAGGCCTGCCCCGTCAAGCTTCTGCGCGTAGGGCGAGTTCTTCAGCATCTCGATGGCTTTCTTGTCGGCCGCCGTTTCTTCCTCTGGGATGTGCTTGAAGCCCAGATTCTGGTAAGTGGCTTCGTCTGAGAACAGCATCCGGTCGTTGAAGGCGTACTTGCTGCCCAGGTTATGTCCGAGCACGATGTGCGCCAGTTCGTGCGCGAGCGCCATCGCCAGACTCGACTCGTCGGGCAGAGTGTCAATCAATCCACGGCTGATGACGATCGTATTGCCCACGCTGAAGGTCTCGAGGGGCGAGGTCAAGAGCACGCGCGTCCGGACCGGGCGGGGCAGGTCGATGTTATTGGTGACTTCAATGTTGTTGACGACGGTCTGCAGAATCTTGTCGACTTCGCCGTCGGGAGCGAGCAAGCCGGCGCGGGTAAGGCGCTCGACTACGTTGTCTTCCGCCTGCTGCTGCCATTGGCGTTCGGCCGCCAGAGGTGAAGCGTCTTGTGCGGTCGGGCTGTCATCCTGCACGCTATCCACCCGAATGTTGGTCAACTCGTCAGACTGGCCGTCTTTCTTCAGGTCGTAGCCCCAGATGCGGGTCTGCGCCTTGAAGGCCATCTGATTCTTCACGCCCGCGCTGAAGTCGCCTTCCTCGCTGTAGATGAACGCCGGTACCCAGTAGCCCGGAACCAGATTCAGGCGCCAGCTATCCATGTGGAAGAAGTAGGCATTGCGCGGACGGGGCGCGTACGTTCCGTTGAGGCGCACAATGTTGTAGTCCTGGTCCTCTACCCAGATGCGGCCCAGGAAACGGCCCTGCCCGCTCTTTGGTTTCGGAGTCACGTCAAACACCAGGCAGCGTACGTCGCCCAGAAATTCGCGACGCACGTAGCGGAAGTCATAGTGCTGGCGATCGAAATCGTTGCGATCCGCGAAAATCATCCAGGAAAAACCGAGCGGCTGGTACTGCACCTTGAACAACTTGCTGAAGCCGCCGAGCAGGTGCTTCTCCATGCTCTGGTCGTCCTTGATGTAGTCCTTGCGATCGATGGAGGTGCTCAGATCCATGCGGCCGAGGAAATACTTGTCAGTTTGCGGCACGGGCCCGAGCGCGGGATCGAGCGTCAAATTCTGCAGATACGTCTCGATCACCGGGGTCCGCATCTGCAGCATCTTGATCAGGCCTTTTTCCCGCATCACGAAGCGGTCCACCACCTGGTCCATGGTGCTGGGCTGCGGTCCAGCCTGCGGAGGCGCGGGCTGCGCGTTCGCCGCCGGTGCTGGTGAAGGCACCTGGGGCGTGGCTGCGGGTTGCGCAGTCTGCCCTTGGTCGGAAGCGGACATCTGGACCGGGGCCGGCTGCGAGGTCGGCTGCGAATCTGCCGGCTGTTGTGCTACCGCACTCACCGATAGCAGCAAGGTGACCATCCAATTCAAGGTGCGCATAACTCTCATCTCCGTATTTCTTCAGTACCCAATTCTTCAGTACGCCAACTGGAAAACAACGTGTACCACCGCGGTGGAATCCACCGGCTGACCATTGCGCAGAGCCGGTTTGAAGCGCATCTTGTTGGCTGCTGAGATAGCGGCTTCATCCAGCCCATGACCCAGGCCGCGGACTACGCGATTCACGTGCAACTGTCCGTTGGCCCCAAACATGACTTCCAGCAAAACTTCTCCCTCGAGCTTGAGCGCGCGGGCTTCATCCGTATAAGTAGGATTTGGTTTGAAAGTAATCTCCACCGAATTGGTGGGCGGACCAGAATCTGCAAGCTGCGACCTGCCTGTGCCGTGGGAAAGTTCCTGTTGCCCGAAGCCGCCGGTAGCGACAGCGTTGCCGCGGCCATTGCTGCGCCCATCGCCGTTGCCCCCGGTCGCAACGCCATTGCCGAATCCCGCGCTGGCAACTGTGCCCTTCATCCCCTTCGCGCCGCCCGTGCCGTTTCCGTAGCCTGGGCCCTGCGGCATATCGAACGATCCCGTGGAAGCGGCCACCAGGTGTGCGCCCGGCTTGCCTTCTCCCTTGAGTCCATTAGGATCGCCAAAACCGCCGGTCTGCACTTTCTGGACAGGAGCATTCAGGGTCGGCGTCGCCGAACTGCCCGTCGAAAACTCACCGGTATGAATCAGTTGCGGACGCGCGCCGCCCGAGACTTCCTTCAATTGCGGCGGCTGGAAATTATTGACCACTACCTTGGGCGCTTCCGGCTCCGGCTCGGGCCTGGGCTGCGCAACCCGAATTTCGCGGGGCACAACCAGATGCGGCGAAGCGACCGGCACGGCTGGAAGCAGTTTCGCATGCACCATCTGCGGCTTCGGTTTCGGTAGAGGTTTGGGCTCGTGCCCGGTCAACGGCATCACTGCGGTAAGGTGATAGCTGGTCTTCACTGTCAGCTTCTCCGGAAACAGCAGACCGATGTTCACCAGCAGCAGCAGAAAGGCCAGTTCAATGCCATAACTGGTGGCAAGCGTCTGCCAGCTGATCCTTTTCGTCGGCAGAAGGTTGAACTGCGGTCCGCGATAAGCCGTGGCCATGCAATAGCTCCAAGAGTAGGAACCCGGGCCGGGGAGAGTGCGCGGGTGAAGACTTAAGGTAGGGGAAATCGGACGAGGGGTAAACGTGTCTGCCGCTGGTGTACCTTGGTAACCAGTTGAAATTCAGGGTGGAACCGCGGTCCAAAACGGTGCTGGATTGCCGGCGGGACGCCGGCGCTATCCATTCCGCCCACGAAAATAGTAGAAAACCGGTACGCCTGCCAGAATCACCAGGGAACCCATGGCCGAGTTCAGGAGATTGTCGGTAAAGGTGTAGTAAAGCAAGACTGCTGAGGCGAGTACGAACAACGTCGGCACCACCGGGTAACCCCAAACCCGGTAAGGACGGTTGGCCTCCGGTTCGCGCCGGCGAAACACGAAGACCGTGCTGCTGGTGATCATGTAGAAAAGCCACTCGGCGAAAATGGCGAGCGAGAAGAGCTGGCGGAAACTGCCGCCCACCAGCAGTAGTGCGATCGCAAGTCCCAGTTGCACAAGAATGGCTACCGAGGGAGTCAGAAAGCGCGGGTGCACTTTCGCGACCGAAGGAAAGAAATAGCCGTCACGCGCGGCCGCGAAGGGAACGCGCGCTCCACTCATGGTGGTGCCGTTGAGCGTGACGAGCATCGACAGCGCCATGCCGGCGGATACGACGCTCGCGCCCATGGCACCCAGAATCAAAGCGACTGCGTCGGACGCCGGGCGGGGCGAGCCCGCGATCGCCGCCGAAGGCAGCACATACTGCACGCCCGCATTCACCAACACGTAGAGCGCGCCCACGATAGCCACCCCGGCGATCAGCGCGATGGGAATATTCCGCTCGGGCTGGCGAATCTCGCCCGCGACCATGTTGAGATCGTTCCAGCCATCGTAGGCCCAGAGAGCCGCGACCAGCGCGGCCATGAAGCCCGCGATGCCTCCCTTGGCGCCCGTGAACGTGCTCGCGAAATTGCTCCAGTTACCGCCGCGATATCCGAAGCACACCACCACGATGCCCACGATGATGCCGACCTTCAAGAGCGTGAACACCAGCTGAAATTCCCCGGCTTTTTTCACGCCGATGTAGTTCAGGAACGAAATGAACACGGCGGCTGCAATCGCCGCCAGCTGGCCGTAGGTAACCACCAGCGGCGCTCTGACGATGGGATGCGAGAAAAATGAGAAGACGGCAAACTCGCCGAGAATGCGGACAAAGCCGGTGGTAATCGTCGCGATCGACGCGGGTTTCGAGATGAGCAGCGTGGTCCATGCATAGAGAAATCCGCCTAAGGGCCCATAGGCGTCGCGCACGTAGATGTATTCGCCACCGGCCTGGGGCCGCATCGCGCCCAGTTCGGCGTAGGTGAGTGCTCCGAAAAAAGAAAGCAGTCCGCCCACAAACCATGCCAGG
>DATMQT010000049.1:0-2183 GCA_035566655.1 Candidatus Dormiibacterota bacterium | reverse complement strand
GGCTGGTCGGGCATGAGGAGCGGCCGGTGATAGAGACCGGCGATGTAATCGGTGATGAAGCGCGCGGGGCTGAGGCTGACGTCCAGAATTTCGACCTTCACTTGGCCGCCGTGGGTGTGACCGGCGAGCGAAAGCTCAATGCCCAGTTCCGCGGCGCGATTAAAAGTGTTTGGGTTGTGCGACAGGAGAATATTGGGCATGTCGCGGCGCACCAGCGGCTCGAAGTTCGCAAGCATCTGCTGCTTGCGGCCGCTGGCGGTACGCTCGCGCTCGTAATCCACACCGATCAAATTCAGTTGCCCGCCCTTGTAATGAATGATGGTGTTTTCGCGGCGGAGCAGCTTCATGCCGGCCTGCCGGTAAAGGCGCTCGGCCAGGTCTTCCGCGCGAGCGTAAATTTCGTGGTTGCCGTTGCAGCCATAGACGCCGAGCGGCGCGCGCAACTGGCGCACTTCCTCGACGCAGTCCCACATGGAGTCGTGCATGCCGGTGATCAGGTCTCCGGTGACGACGGCCAGGTCGGCGCCAACATCATTGGCCATATCCACGGCGCGGCGGACCGACTCACGGGTCATGTACGCGCTCAGGTGGATGTCGCTGAGCTGGACGATCTGCATGCCGTCGAGCTCCGGCGGCAGGTTGTTCAGAGGGATTTCGATGCGGCGCAATTCGTAGCGCAGGCGTTCCGCGGCGAAGCCGTACATTACGCCGAGAAACGGCGCGGCGCCGGCCACAACGCTGGCAGTGCGGAAAAAAGTGCGGCGCGAGGGGTCCGGAACGATGTCTTCGAGCTCGATGCGGTGCGCAGGCAGCTTGGAGGGGTCTTGCGGCACCGGCTTGTGCAAGCGACGCCACAGCCACTCGATGCCATGGACGAATTTGATGGCCAGATAGCCAAAGAGCGCGCTGGCAAACCATAGGCCCGCGAACGTGGTAACCGGGGAGTGATCCGGCAGGAGCCGGCCGTGATCCTGGCGGATATTATCGGCGAGGTTGGTGACGATCAGCAGCCAGCCCGCAAAGTAGAGCAAGCGAACGCCCACGCGCAGGGTGGTACGGCCCCAGTGCCCGGTGACGCGCCACAGGGCCCGGTACCAGAAGCGCTGGGACAAAAACAGGACCGTCACGATGGACAGCCCGATCAAAAAACGCAGTAAAAACCACGTCCAAACCAATGTTTGACTCCCTCGACTATGTCTTACTAGAGTAGCACGCGGGGTGTAAGCCCGTTGTACGGTCTTTTGGCCCCGTAGCTAGAAGTAAACCTCCCCTTTTCTGCGCCTTCGCGCGACTTCCGCGGTCCTATAACGTATGATGGCGGGCAGTTGGGCCGGGTGGCTTCCCTTTTCCAGGCAGCATAGAGACCTCTGACGAGCCGGTACGTCTGACTTTAGGGGCTGGATCGTCGAATCCATAAGGAGAGAAGCGATGAAACGAATGGTGTTGGTGGGTGTGGCTTTACTGAGTGCGTGTTTCGCTACCTATCCGTTGCGGGCGCAGGACGCCGCGAAGAAGGCGCCGGGGCCGGCACTGAGCCCGTCGGAGGCGGTGCTGGAACAGTGGAACGACATCGGACGGAAGCTGATTGCGATGGCTGGGGATTTCCCGGAGGACAAGTTTTCGTTTAAACCGCAGGCGGAGTCGCGGACGTTTGTGGCGAACATGGTGCACGCTTCGGCGTCCATGTATTTCTTCACGGATACCGCCGCGGGGAAGAAGCCGCGCTACGGCGATGATCCGAAGGACGTCAATATAAAGAACCGTGCGGAGCTGGTGGCGTTTGTGAAGAAATGTGTGGAAGACGGCGCCGCTGAGATCAAGGCCAAAGGTGACAAGGGCCTGATGGAAGCGGTCAACGATGGCAACACGCATCTGGACCGGCTGTATGACCTGGCATACGGACTAATTGAGCATTCGGGGGAGCATTACGGGCAGTTGGTCGTGTACTACCGGGACAATGGGTTGGTGCCGCCAGAATCGCGGCCGAAGAAGTAAGGAAGCAAAGGAAGTAGAGGAGGTAAATGAGGTAGAGGATTCCGAGGCCTCCTAGCTAGTTAGGGCACGGTGCGATGGCATCGTGCCCTTTTTTTGCGGAAGGCTACTTTTGGAGTGCGGGAGCTCTGCTCCCGCTTTTACAGTCCAAGCGCTGCCTTCCAAATTCAATTTGGAGCCTGACATTAACC
>DATMQT010000048.1:0-14586 GCA_035566655.1 Candidatus Dormiibacterota bacterium | reverse complement strand
CAGTTCCTTGCCTGACTCGATAGATACCAGGGAGATGTTTGGTTTCTGAGCTTTGAAATCGTAGGTGCCCAGTACCGCCGTCTTCCCGTCGCGCGCAATGTCGTCGCCCTCAGCATTTGCCGGATACAAGGTCGAAACGCGCTCCGGCTTGCCGCCATCAATGGGAACCTTCATGTAGGCCCCAGCGGCCGCGTCAATGTAGAAGACTGTCTTTGCATCCGGCGAGCACGTGGGGAACAGATCCCGCTTGCCTTCGGTGATGCGGCGCAGGCCGGTGCCGTCGGCGTCGCTCCGCCAGATGCTCATCCCCAGGGTTTTCATCATTCCCCGCGCGAAAACGACGTGGCCGTCGCTGCAGCCGTTCGGCTGCAGCGCCGCGGAGTCCTTCTCGCTGGCGATTTCGCCTTTGATCTCACCACTCGTGTTCATCACGCGAACGGACGGGTACTGTTCGGCCAGCAAGTGCCCGTCACTCGCCCATGAGATTGTGGGGACAGGGTCTCCGGAGGGAACCTGCCGGACGTCAGAGTAGTCGGCCTTCTGACCGTTACTCACATAAACGTCACGCAACGATTGCTGCATCACAGTCGCAATGGTTCTCCCGTCGGACGAAACGCTCAACGTCGCATAGTCGTTGGTGTCGGCGGTAATGGGGCGAAGTTTGCCCTCCGGATAAGTGATTAATCCAACCTGTTGCCGGTTGAAACTGGTTTCTGCGCCTTGCACGATGACTGCCAGCCCGCTCCCATCGGGCAGCCATGCCACTTTGTTGATAAAAGTGAACGGAGGCTTTGAGATTGTCGCGCGCTTACCAGTCTCCGGATCGATCGCAATCATGGAGGTCAGGCTATTGCCCGTCTGATCCATGATCGCGCTGGCAACCACCTTCCCATCCGGCGACCAGGACGCATCGAGCCCCACATTGGCCGTGGGCGCGCTGAAAATGCTTTTCTCGTCGCCGCCGTCGGCATTCGCGACGATCAGATGGTACTTGCCCGGTTCCGGGTCGTTGGCGCGCAGGAAAACAAAGTGTTGGCCGTCGTGAGAAAAGCTGGGATTGGTGTCGATATCTTTAACCAGCAACTGAGGCGTTCCGCCCAGCACGGGGATGCGGTAGAGATCGTATTCCTGCGATGCCTGGCCGCTGGCCAGCAAGGTATGCGAATAATAAATATGACTGCCGTCGGGCGAGAATCGCAGCGCAGAGTAGGCCACACGCTGTGGTGGAATAATTTGCACGTTGCTTTCGCTGGACAGGTGACGCAGCCACAGCGACTCATTGCCCTCGTTGTTCAACACATACGCAAGATAATTTCCGTCGGGAGACATGGCGGCAATGCGCGCATTGTGGGTGCCGCTGACTTTGGTGATCCTGATGCTTTGAAAGGCCTGACGGCGCGCTGCGAAAAATAAACTGTAAACGCCAAACCCGGCCGCCGCTACCAGCAGCAAAATCACCAGCACGATCACTCCGATTCCAGTTTTATGCTGCCGTGCCGCCGCAGCCAGCACCGAAGTGCTGGAAGCCTCCTCGCTGCGCGCCGCGGGGACCTCGGCGCTGGAAACCTGGACGGAGCCAGATGTGTGGGCCGGTTCCCGGCCCGATTCCGTATCCCGCCGCAAACGCTTCAAATCGCTGACCAGTTCCGTTGCCGATTGATAGCGCAGATCGCGGTCTTTTTCCTGCAGCTTGCCGATGATGTCTTCCAGCCGGGGCGGAAGAATGGGATTCAAGCGCATCGGTGGAATGGGCATTCGATTCAGTATGCCGTCGAAGACAGTGGCTGCTGTGTCGCCGGCAAACGGCAAGGTCCCGGTCGCCATTTCGTACAGCACCGTCCCGAAGGAAAACAGGTCGGTGCGGGAATCGAGGTCCTTGCCCTTCGCCTGCTCCGGCGACATATATGCGACCGTGCCCACTGCCGTGCCGGGGCTGGTAAGAAATTCATGGCTGTCGGAGATCGTAGCTGCGGTCGGGCCGGCGGAAAATTCCTTCGTCGGTGGCGCAACCTTGGCCAATCCGAAATCGAGGATCTTCGCATGCCCGCGCTTGGTAACAAAAATGTTTGCGGGTTTGATATCGCGATGCACAATGCCCCCGGCGTGCGCGGCATCCAGTGCGTCTGCGACCTCGATGGCCAACGACAGCAGGGTTTCAGTTTCCAGAGGGCGGCCGCCGATGCGGTGCCTCAGCGTCACGCCGTCCAGATACTCCATGACAATGAAGGTGTGGCCGTCCTGCTCGTCAATTTCGTGAATCGTGCAAATGTTGGGATGATTGAGGGCCGATGCCGCCTTGGCCTCGCGCCGAAAGCGGGCGAGGGCCTGCGGGTCTCTGGCCACTTCATCGGGCAGGAATTTCAGTGCGACAAAGCGATCGAGTTTGGTGTCCTCGGCCTTGTAGACAACGCCCATGCCGCCGCCACCCAGCTTCTCAACGATGTGGTAGTGCGAAATGGTTTGGCCGATCATGCTCTGTCCGATGGTGGGAGGGCGCTCACTGGGGCGATCTAATCTTAAGGAGGCCGTGAAGGCGAGTCAAACACACAGGCGAAATTAGGCCAATCGTCCCTTTACGAGGGCGGCTTGGCTGAACCCTGAAGCGCGGCGAGCAATGACTTGGGTGTCTTTCGAAACGATACTACCCTCAGGTCATCGCCAGCTTCGAGCACAAGTTCCGGATGCTCTGCGGTTGGCCCTGGCTCTCCTCAAAGCAGTGGCCTTATGAACGCTGCGGCGGTCTTGCGCTTAGTCTCGTCGCCATACTGGAATGAATAAACCGTTCCCTTGTCGCCCTTGCAGGCAAACGACTGGGCATTTTTGGCAATCGGAAGAGGAATCAGGCTCTTGTACAGATCAGTCTTGTCCCAAAGAATGGCGGTCTGGATGTCCACCGGAAAATAACCGTCAACCGTCTTGCAGTCCGTGGGAACCTGTTCTGGCTTTAAACCCAACGCGCTTGCCGCCGTTGTCTGCGCCCGGACCGCTGGCGTGAGCAGCGCAACCAGCACGATTAGAGGGGCAAGTGATCTCATTCGTTGTCCTCCACTGGAGGGAACCGATCTATAGCACGATCTCCATCCCCTCGGCCGCAGCCCGCACCTTGGGATAGTAGTTGCGCGCGTCCTTCACAACTTTATCGATTACGGCGTCCGTATGCTCGGGGTCGTGGTGGAATAACACGAGTTCTTTGGCGCCGCTCTGCATTACTATGTTGACGGCTTCGCGCCAGTGGCTGTGTCCCCAGCCACGACGGCGCGCTTCGTACTCTTCGGGAAGGTACTGCGCGTCGTAGATGAGGACGTCCGCACCTTCGGCCAGCTTGCGCACGGCCTTGTCGAACGCGGCATCGCCGGGCTCGTTATCGGTGGCGTAGACGAGAATTCCATCTTTGGTTTCGAGCCGAAAGCCCATGCATCCTTGAGGATGGTTGAGCCATGCAGTCTGCAGTTGGACGCCGTCGTCAACTGTGATGCGTCCGGCCCCGATGTCGTAGAAATCGCGCTGTGCCTTCATCTCATCGATTTTCACCGGGAAGTAAGGAGCGGCCATCTGATCCGCGAGCACTTGCTTGAGGCTGCTCGTGCGGGTGGAGCACTGGAAAAGAAAACGGTTCTCCGCATTCGCGTAGAGAGGCCGGAAGAACGGCATGCCCTGAATGTGGTCCCAGTGGAAGTGTGACACGAAGACGTGGGCGGAGAAAGGCCTGTCGCCGAATTCGTTTTGCAGTTGCTGGCCGAGAACGCGGAATCCAGTGCCGCAATCGAAGATGTAGATGCGTTCGCCGAAGCGCACCTCGACGCAGGAGGTGTTGCCTCCATAGCGCATGTTCTCGGGTTGTGGGGTGGGCGTGGAACCGCGCACGCCCCAGAACTTAATCCGCATAGGCTCGTGACCGCATCCGGGCCCGACTGCTTGGTTGCTTCCTTGGTATCTTCCGACGATGGGCTCCGCGAGTCAATTGCCGCGGTGGTTCACGATTCATCCGTCGGGACATGTCCCCTATAATGAGCCGCAAGGCCTGCCGGCATCTGGCAGGCGCGGTTTCCTCATGCCATATCCCGAATTCAAGGAATTCTCGCGGCTGGCGCGGTCGGCGACACTGGTGCCGGTGGTGAAGTCGGTGAGTGCAGACCTGCTTACGCCGGTGTCGGCTTTTCTCGCGATCGCAGAAAACGAACCGCACGCGTTTCTGCTGGAGTCGAACGAGCGCGGCGAGCAGATTGGCCGTTACACGTTTCTGGGAGTGCGGCCTTACATGCGGCTGCGGGCGCGGGGTTCGGCCATCGAGATCGAACGCGGACGGCGGCGCGAACGGCATGAAGGCAACGTCTTTGAGTTCGTGAAGCTGTTACTCGGCGAGCACCAGCCCGCGGCCATGCCGGGGTTGCCGCCTTTCACCGCCGGGGCAGTTGGCTATTTTTCCTACGATGTGGTGCGGCAACTGGAGAAGATTGGCGACCACGCGGAAGACGACTTGTCTCTGCCAGATTGCGAACTGATGTTCTTTGACCGGCTGTTGGCTTTTGACCACCTGCGTCATCAGATTCACATCGTGGCTGCTGCGGACGTTGCGCGCGAGAAGCCGGGGAAAGCGTATGACCGCGCCGTGCGCGATATTGCCGCGCTGGAAAGGAAGCTGGCGGCTGGATTGCGGCCTGCGATGTGGCGCAAATCGAACAAGGCCAAGCCGGGAAGACTCAAGATCCACGCGGGAACGACCCGCGCGAAGTTCCTGCGCAGCGTGGAGCGTTGCAAGGAATACATTGCCGCCGGCGACATCTTTCAGGTGGTGCTCTCGCAACGCCTCGACTTCATTCCTGACATTGAGCCGTTCGACCTTTACCGCGCCCTGCGCCAGGTGAATCCTTCGCCGTATCTCTACTTTCTGCGGATGGGGGAGACGCAGATTCTCGGGTCGTCTCCGGAAATGTTGGTGCGCGTCACCGGACAGAAGCTGGAATACCGCCCCATCGCGGGCACGCATCCCCGCGGGCGCGACGAAGCCGAAGACCTGCGGTTGGAAGAACAGATGCGCACCGACGAGAAAGAGCGCGCCGAGCACGTCATGCTGGTTGACCTGGGCCGCAACGATCTCGGCCGCGTCAGCGAGTACGGCTCAGTCAAAGTGAAGGATCTGATGTACGTCGAACGCTACTCCCACGTGATGCACCTGGTCTCGGCGCTGGAAGGCACGCTGCGCAAGGATCTTGGCGCGCTCGACGCATTCGCTGCTTGTTTTCCCGCAGGTACGTTGAGCGGCGCACCCAAGGTCCGCGCCATGCAGATCATCGAAGAACTGGAACCGGTGCGGCGCGGCATCTACGGAGGATCGGTCCTGTACGCCGATTTTGCTGGAAACCTCGATTCCTGCATCGGCATTCGGACCATGCTCATGCAAGGCAAGCATGCTTATTTGCAGGCGGGAGCGGGGATCGTGGCCGATTCCGATCCGGCGCGGGAGTTCGAGGAATCGATGAACAAGGCCCAGGCGCTCCTGAGGGCGGTGGAAATGGCGAGAGGCAGTGGTCAGTGATCAGTGATCAGAGGTCAGAAAGTTTGCGACCAGCTTTTTCCCCGCATCCGTCAGCACGCTCTCCGGGTGAAACTGCACGCCCTCGACTGCAAACTTCCTGTGGCGAAGCCCCATAACGGCGCGAGTTCCATCTTTCTCGGTCGTCCAGGCGCTGACTTCTAGGTCTGCCGGCAGACTCTTTTCTTCCACGACGAGCGAGTGGTAGCGGGTGGCCGTCATGGGCGTGGGCAGGCCGCGGAAGATGGTTTTGTTATCGTGCGTGACCGCACTGGTCTTGCCGTGCATCAGGTGAGGAGCGCGGACGACATTGCCGCCAAAGGCCGCGCCGATGGCTTGATGCCCCAGGCAGACGCCGAGGACCGGCACTTTGCCTGCGAAGTGCCGGATCAGAGCGATGCTGAGGCCCGCATCCTGCGGTGTGCATGGACCAGGCGAGATCACGATCCGCTCCGGTTGCATGGCCTCCACGTCGGCGATAGTGACCTGATCGTTGCGGCGCACTTCAACCTGCGCCCCGAGTTCTCCGAGATACTGAACCAGGTTGTAGGTAAAAGAATCGTAGTTGTCGAGAACGAAGACCACAGCACCGTCCCACCTCCAGTTTACACGCGAGGCACGCGTCTATTTCCGCGCCAAACCATTCTGACTCCCCGGAACGTGCCATCTCCGTCCCCAAGGGTGGTATTGACGGATCATGCCTTCCAACGGCATCATTACTGCAACGCAAAGTTAGACGCCACTTTATTAGCTTGGAGTAACGCATGGCAGAAGCCCAGCAAGAAAAAAGGGCGGCACGGCGTTTCGCGCTTCGAATTCCTGTATCCGTGGCCCGCGACGACGATTCAAAGTTCAGCGAATCCGCTCAAATCCGCGACGTTAGTGCGCGGGGCATTAGCCTTTATCTGGATTCGCCCATCGCACACGGTTCGCCCATCGGATTCACGCTCACGCTCCCGCCCGAAATTACTCTTACAGAGAGTATCCGGGTGCAGTGCAAGGGCCGAGTGGTGCGGATTGAGGACGGCGCCGCTGACGGCAAGATGGCAGTAGCCGCGGTGATTGAAGAGTACGAATTCCTTCCCGAAAGCTGAAGCGAATCGCGGAGGGACGCAACTTTCTCGACTTGCGTTCGCACACGCGACACTTCTTTCCATTCCTGACAAGTGATAAGGTTTCCTTCAGAGGCTAAGCCTTTCTTCGTCCTTAGTTCACAGGGGATTTCTTTGCCGCGATCTGGCATTCAATTAGTTGGGGTTATGCTGCTAGTGGCGCTGATGGCAGCGAGAACCGCGTCGCAGACTGCGGAGCAGCCGCAGGCCGTTCCCAAGCGGGAGCCGGCC
Source organism: Candidatus Dormiibacterota bacterium (assembly GCA_035566655.1). GTDB lineage: Bacteria > Acidobacteriota > Terriglobia > Terriglobales > Acidobacteriaceae > Sulfotelmatobacter. Next base: position 7,710 of record DATMQT010000048.1, on the reverse strand, counting down.
ATCGTCACCAGCGTGCACGTGGTGCAGGACGGGGGTGTCCCGGCGGTCGAAATTGTCACCAGCCATCCCGTGCTGCCCACGATTAAGATGCTGGATTCGCCGCCGCGGCTGGTCATCGACCTGGCCAACGCACGCATCGGACTCACTCGTAAGCGGACCCCGGTGTTACAGGAGAACCTTCTTACCCTCCGGGCGGAACAATTTCAAAACGATCCCCCCATCACCCGGATTGTGCTCGACCTGCTCATTACCTACGGCTACACCTGGGACGTCGCGGGTGACCGCCTGATGGTACGGCTGAAGCCGATAGAAACTCCCAAGGTGGCGGGCAAGAAGTCTCCATTCCAGCCGCCGCAAGTGCTGTCGGCAGCGCCCTCCGAGGCGCCCGCCGTGGTGCCCGTTACCAGCGGGGTGGGCGAAGTCATCTTGGCGGGCAAGCAGTTCGCGGCGGGATCCTCCTTGACCGCCGGGAGCGATACCGCGGTTTTGCACCTGACGAGAGGTGGCGAAGTCCGCGTTTGCCCGGGAACAACAGTTTCGGTGACACCCGCCAAAAACTCACACGATCTGCTGTTGGGCATGAGCACCGGCGGATTGGAGACGCATTACATTCTCGTGGCTTCGGCGGACACTGTGCTCACTCCGGATTTCCGTATTCTGTTCGCGGGCCCCGGAGAGTTTCACTACGCCATCAGCACTGACTCACACGGGAATACCTGCGTGCGCGGGTTGGCGGGGAACACTTCCTCGGCGATTGTTTCGGAACTGATCGGCGACCGCATCTATCAGGTGAAACCGACCGAGCAGGCCGTGTTTCACTTGGGACGGATCGACAAGGTCGATGCCAACGTCCCGTTGGAGTGTGGTTGTCCGCCGCCCCTTCCTGTGATGCGAACGGACACAACCCCGGCCGCGCCGGAATCTGAGTTGACGGCGAACACCACTCTGGCCCTGGGTAGTAAGTCGGAGACTGCAGCGAAGCCGGAGAGCGGGGCGCCGCAGACGCTCTCTAACGGACCTGAAGTCCAGCCTCTGCCACCTTCGCAGCCAGGTGACGTACACATCCAGGTGGACGCGCCGATCGTGTTCCAGGCCAAGAAAGCCCCTGAGGCGCCGCCCGCACCTCCGGACGAGGTGGGGGCGCGACCGGTGAAGGAGTCGTCAGCCCGGCCTGCGACGGTCGAGGCGCAGGTACAAGCGCCGCCTGCTCCAGCGCCCGGCGCTCAGCCGAAGACGGAGCACCGCAGCTTGCTGCGACGCATCGGAAGGTTCTTCGGCGGAATCTTCCGCTAAGGCGCGGATCGATGATTCGCCGCCGTTGAAATTCACCTGCGACGGGTTACCCGCGATTGATGACGCGGCGCAGCGGTTCCACCTTTTCTCTCGCTGTGTCGCGCAAGTCTTCTGCCAGATCAACGCCGCGTGCTGCCACCTCGCGCACACGGTCCTTTGCGGCGCGAACCTGCTCTCCGGCTTCTTCCGTCCAATCCTGCAGCGTGTCCTTGGCATCGTCGTAGCCGCGTTTCAGGTCGCGACGGAATTCCTTGCCGGTTTTAGGGGCAAGTGCAAGGGCTGCGAGGGCTCCCGCACCCAGTCCGATCAGAAAGAAAGTGACGGCAGTTCCTACGTTGTTTTTGTCGGAAGATTCATAACGTCCAAAGCGCATGATTGTGACCTCATTTCTACTGGTGGAAATGCGCCGGGCATACTTGCTCTCGGCTGCGATGTCACGCCAGTCTGTAATTCTAGTCCTCCGCAGGCACGGCGGCGAGGCCTACGCAACGCAACGAATGTGGTCGTCTTAAGATGAATGCAACTCTGGGAAGGTTTCCTTTCCCGTGGGCTGAGTGTAAAATAACTTTTCGGCCTTTGTGCGGCGGAAAATGTGGCCTGCCCGCCTTCCGCCAGTCCAGCAACCCGCACTTATTTTGAAGGAGATTGTTTCCCGCGATGTCGATCCCTGCCACCCAACTGCGTCCCGGCATGATCATCAAGCACAACAATGATCTGCACTCTGTGTTCGCCGTCGAACACCGCACGCCAGGCAACCTGCGTGCCTTCATCCAGGCCAAGCTGCGCAACCTTCGCACCGGCGCCATGTTCGAGCACCGCTTCCGCTCGCCCGATCCCATCGAGAAGGTCAACGTGGACGAAGTCGACATGCAGTTCCTCTATGCCGACGGCGATAGCTACTACTTCATGGACACGGCGAACTACGAGCAGACGCACCTGACCAAAGAAATTCTGGGCGATGCCGTGGATTATCTGATCCCCAACCTTGAGATCAAAGTAGAATTCTTCGACGGCAAGGCTGTAGGTATTGAGTTGCCGCAGACTGTCGAACTCACCGTGATCGAGACTGAGCCGGGGCTCAAGAGCGCGACTGCGTCCAGCGTCACTAAAGCCGCGAAGACTGAGACCGGACTCGTGGTGCAGGTGCCGCCCTTCATCAATGAAGGCGAGAAGATCAAGGTGGATACGGCCGAGGGCGTTTATTTGTCGCGGGCGCAGGGCTAGTCTGGCAAGACCTCCCGGTGAGGACGCAGTTTGCTGCGTCTCATTTTTGACAGATTAGCGGTGCCGCAGCCAGACGTTGCAACGAATGTCTCTACGACATTATGACTTCCACAGAGAAAGCGACCGAGGCCCGCCGCTTCGTAGTTCGTGGACGCGTCCAGGGCGTGGGTTTCCGCTGGTTTGTGGAGCGCGAGGCGCACATTCTCGGCATCGCTGGCTGGGTGCGCAACAATGCCGATGGCGGCGTCGAAGTGCTGGCGCAGGGAACGCGCGAGCAACTCTCCGGCTTGCGAACGCGGCTGCGCGAGGGGCCGCGCGCGGCTCGCGTGGATGAGGTTGAAGAATCCGAAGCCCGGCCCACCGCCGGTATCAGTTCATTTCGCATTGAAGGAGCATGGTGAGGCAGGTTTCAACGTCTCAAGGTTTCAAGGTTGCAAAGTGTCAAGGCAAAATCCTCCGCATTTGTCTTTGAAACTTTGAAACGCTGAAACTCTGAAACCTCGAAATAAAGGAGCGTGGTAGATTGTCTCCCCACTCAAGACTGGATCCCGACCAACTCAAGCAATTAATCCGCGAAGTCCCTGATTTCCCTAAAAAGGGGATTTTGTTTTACGACATCACGACTCTGCTGAAGAACAAAGTCGGCCTGGCCACGCTCGTTGACCGGCTCGCCGAGCACTACGTCGACCAGAATGTCGACCTCGTTCTCGGCATGGAGGCCCGCGGTTTCATCTTCGCGCCCGCGCTTGCCTACCGCCTGAATGCCGGATTCGTTCCCGTGCGCAAGAAGGGCAAACTTCCCGCCGAAACCGTGAAGTTCGATTACGCGCTCGAGTACGGGACGAACTCCCTTGAGATGCACAAGGATGCCATTGAGAAAGGCCAGCGCGTGCTGATCGTGGATGATCTGCTGGCCACCGGTGGAACGGCCGAGGCCACGGCCAAGCTGGCGACCTTACTCGGCGCAGAGATCGCCGGACTTGGCTTTATCGTGGAATTGGATTTCCTGCACGGGCGGGAAAAGCTCAAAGGCTACGAAGTAATGTCGTTGCTGCACTACGACAAGTAATCCGCGGCGGCGTGAGAGCCGCTCACTTCCAGATCCGCGCGACTGCCAGCACAATGCCGGTCCAGATGCTCGCGCTGACCGCGGTTGCCAGCGAAACGCCCAGCACTGCGTTCCATTTGACGCGGCGTGCAAGGCCGGGACGGACCTTGGCGTCATAGTCGAGCCAGGGGCTTACTAACTTAATGTCCTGTAAATTCACGGGCAGGTTCGCGGACGACGATACCCACGAAGGGCCAATCAACATACGCTCGCGACTACTGGATTGCAAGAGCTGCGATTTGTAGCTCATAGTTTTATCCGCGCCTCCGGAACTCACTCGAGTAAGCCATCTGCCATCTCCTCCGGCATAATCGCTTCCTGCAAATTAAGATGAATGCGAATCGCGATGCGTTGCGCCCGAATTGTCAAAAAAGTGTCACATTTTGGCCGCTGATTCTTTCGATAGTTTCCGCCCGTCGTCAGATCTCTTCCAGTAACAACTTGGAGTCCTTGGGCAGGTAGCTCTTGCGGCGGAACCAGTCTTCCATCGCATCGCGCAGTTGATCCAGGGGGACGTTTGTGCCAATCTCCATGCGCCCATCGGCAACTGGCACGGTGTCGTCAAAAACGCTGGCGTTGGTGAAGTTGCGCATGGAGAAGCTGTCCAGCCATTTCAGCGGGCAGGGCAACCTCTGGCCGTGGTCTTCATACTCGACGCGAATCTTGCGGGCAAACATGACTTGATTTAACCACAGACGATAACGAAAGCAGGAGATTGCAGAGCCGCCCTTGACAGATCGATTTGAGGCCACTACTCTCCCACCCACACGCTGGCGATGTTGAGTTCCCGCAATCGGTTTCTGTGGGACCGACAACCGTTGGCGCGCACAGCGTCTCCAAATTCCGGCAATTTCACAGGAGGATCGAATGATTACAAATTTGATTTGGTGGATTATTGTTGGACTGATCGCGGGATGGGCAGCCGGCAAGATCATGCAGGGTGGCGGCTACGGCACCATCGCGGACATTATCCTCGGCATCGTCGGCGCAGTCGTCGGCGGATGGCTTCTGGGCGCACTCGGCATTCACGCTGGCGGCTTGATCGGAACCATCGTAGTGGCCATCATCGGCGCCATGTTCCTGATCTGGCTGACGAGGCTGCTCAAGAAGGCATAGCAGCGCTGGGCCGCTCGCTTGGCCAAAGGTCCAGCCATCTCAAAACACGGAACTTGCATCCACGGCTCCAGAGACCTCCGCTCGGGTGTCTATACCCCTGCGGGCCGCTTCGTCACGCAAGAACAACCGCGTTCTGCGTTCTATCTGTGACGAGCGGCCCCAGCTCGACGGAGGAGCCATGCGTTTTCTGAAAGTTGCAGTGCTGTGTTTCGTGCTCGTCACAATTTCATCTGGCCGGTCTTCTTTTGGCCAGTCTTCTAACTCAACCACATCGGATTCAGCAGGCCGCCTGCCCGTAACTCGCGTCATTCTCTACAAGAATGGTGTTGGCTACTTCGAACATGCTGGGCACGTGCGCGACAGCCAGGAAGTCAACGTGGATTTCACCACTGCGCAACTGAATGACGTGCTGAAGTCTCTGACCGTGCTCGATCTCGGCAAGGGACGCATCACCGGCGTCAGCTACAACTCCAACGCTCCGCTAGAGCGGCGTCTCGGTTCGCTCCATCTGCCCGTGGGCGAGAACCCGACCACGGCGCAGTTTCTGGAAGGTTTGCGCGGGGCACGCGTGGATGTGCGCAACGGGTCAGAAAGCGCCTCGGGACGCCTGCTCAGCATTGACGAGCGCGAGATTCCCATCAAAGGCGATCAGAAAGTCACCGTTGATCAGATTTCCATCGTGAGCGACAGCGGGGAAGTCCGCGTGTTCGACCTGAATCCCTCCACCAGCGTCCGCGTGGCTGAGAAGGACGTGAATGACGAAGTCGGAAAATACTTGAGCCTGGTCGCTTCCACCCGCGATCAAGATATCCGCCGCATGACTATCTCCACCGCCGGCGAGGGCGAGCGCAATCTGCTGGTCACCTACATCAGCGAAGTCCCCGTGTGGAAGAGCACCTACCGAATCGTGATCCCGAACGAGGGCAAGCCCTTACTGCAAGGTTGGGCCATCGTGGACAACACTGTGGGCGAAGACTGGAAGAACGTCGAACTGTCGCTGGTGGCGGGAGCGCCGCAATCGTTTGTGCAGCAGCTTTCGCAGCCCTACTACGCCCGGCGCCCGGTGGTGGCGCTGCCGGAGAATGCCATGATCACCCCGCAGACGCATGAGGCCACGATGGAAGGAACGGCCACGCCGGCTCCTCCACCGGTCGCTAGCCCCAATACGAACGCGGCCCTCATGGGCAGAAACTATACGGAACTCACGATTGATGGGAAAGAGAGAGCCGGCGTCGTCGGTGGGGTTGCTGCGGGCAGCGGTGGCGGGATGGGCGGTGGCATCTATAAGGCCTCGCGCGATCGCTTCGACGCCACGGTGGCCGCCCAGTCCCTCGAAGCCGCCACCACCACCGCCCAAACCCGCGACCTCGGCGATCTCTTCGAATACAAACTCCAGGACCACGTCACCATCCGCAAGAATCAGTCTGCGCTAGTTCCAATCTTGCAGGCTCGCATCGATGCCGAAAAGGTCTCAGTCTGGAATCCTTCGCAAAGCTCCGTCCTGCGCGCTCTCTGGCTCGACAATACCAGCGCGCTAACTTTCGACGGCGGCAGCTTCAACGTGCTCGAAGGCGATGCCTTCGCCGGAGAAGGGCTGATGGATCCCATCAAGCCCGGCGAGAAGCGTTTGCTTTCCTACGCCGCCGATCTCGGCGTCCTGGTCGATGCCAAGCAAAAGGCTGAAAACCAGCGCGTCACCAAAGTGATCATCGCCCATGGCTCGATGATGCAATCAACCCAGGAACGCGAGGAGCACACCTACACCATTCGCAATCGTGATACGGCGTCGCGAACGGTAGTGATCGAACATCCGGCGCGCCCTGGCTGGAAGCTCACCGACGACGAGAAGCCGGCGGAGAGCTCCGCCTCCTTCCACCGCTTCCGCCTCAGCGTGGACTCGAAGAAAACCGAAACATTGCTGGTCAAGGAGTACCGGCCGATCACCAACAATTACCAGTTGTTGAACGTCACGGATGACCAGATCAAGTTCTTCGCCTCGCAGAAGATGATCAATGCGGAGATCGATCAGGCCCTGCGAAAGGTGATCTCCCAGAAGAACAGCATCGCCGCCCTCGATGCCGAGATGGCGTCGCGCAAGTCCAAGATTTCCGGGATCTCTGAAGATCAGCAGCGCGTCCGCGAAAACATGAAGGCCCTCAAAGGCAGCGCGGAAGAAAAGGCGCTCGTGGCGCGCTATGTCCGCGAACTGAACGAGCAAGAGGACCACGTCCAGTCGCTGCACCACGAGGTAGCCGATTTACAACAAAAGCGCGAGGCAGCACAAAAGACGCTAAACGACATGATCGAAGGCCTGCAGATGGAAGCAACGCTGTAGAGCGTAACGCGGATATGCTCATGTAGAGACGGCCGCCTCGGCTGTCCAGCGAGGCGGCGCTAAGCGGGGACTGCAGACTGCATGGCGGCAACGACGCTTTCCAGATGCGCCAGCGTCTCCGCGACGGTAAGCGAGTACATATCCCGGCCCAGACCTTCGCCGGCCTGCAGCGCGGTTTTCAAATAATGTCCAGCAATTTCGACGGCAAGAGAATCCGTGATGAACCTGCCGGTGCGGTTCTTGTACTCCACCCAAGCCGGATGGGGCAGCGCCACCCACACGGTTCGTCCATCAACCAGAAACTTGACGTCGACAGCATCAGCGTGCCGGGTGGCAATAGCGACGATCAGCGCCTGATAAACGCAGTGAACCGGCTTCTTCGTCCAGCGGTCGGTAGCAGTGAAATCCTCAAACATGGTTAAGAAAACTATAACGGACGAGTAGGGTGCGGGCAAATGGATTAGGCGAGACTTGCGAGACGCCGGTCCAGCCACGCTGGCAACGGATGCGGCAGGAATGCCAGCCTCAGCAGTTCTCGTGCAACCTCACTTTCCGTCCAGTCCGGATGTTCTTGCTGGATACGCGCTTTGGCAAGCGCACGCGCGAACAAGCTCATTTCCAGCGCCAAGAGGAG
>DATMQT010000047.1:0-39151 GCA_035566655.1 Candidatus Dormiibacterota bacterium | reverse complement strand
GCAGCCCCCGCGCCCGTGGAACTTTTTCAGCTTACCTTTCGTAACTAAAACAGTCGTACTTGTAAGAGGATTTATGCGAGCCTATCTCGCCAACTTGACTCCCAAAACCCGGATGCTGCTCGCCGTGCCCGCGCTCGTGATCGCCTATTCTTTGGTGACGTGTGTGCTGCCGGCAGTGGCTCGGGCCGTCGTGCCCGATGCTGTGCGCTCAGTGCTGAGCCTGCTCTGATCCGCCCTGCGGATTTCGCAACCGAGGGATTCGTATCAGGGCACGTCTTCAGACGTGCCAATCAAAGCCGCACTACGACTGCGCCTTCAGGCGCTGGGTTTTGCGCTCGCTCATCGCACACGCCGGAGTGAGTGATACCCTTCAACCTTGGGCAACTCCGTGCCAACGACTAACAACCAAGAACCAACAACCTCCCCTGACGAACTCTGGATGGAGGAAGCTCTCCGCTCCGCCCAGCGCGCACTCGAAGCGGGCGAAGTCCCAGTGGGCGCAGTAGTCGTGTGCGGAGCGCAAATCGTCGGCCGCGGCTGGAACCGCAACATCACAGATTCCGATCCCACGGCCCACGCCGAGATCGTCGCCCTGCGCGAAGCGGGTGCCGCCGTCGGTAACCATCGCCTAGCGGAGTGCGATCTGTTTGCTACAATTGAACCGTGCCCGATGTGCGCCGGAGCCCTGGTGCACGCCCGGATCAAGCGCCTGGTCTACGGTGCCGACGATCCCAAAGCGGGCGCTGTGCAATCAGTAATGCAGGTGCTAAACCACCCGCAACTGAACCACAAAATAGAAGTCCGCAACGGCGTTTTGGCAGGCCGCTGCGCCGAGCTGCTGCGATCGTTCTTTAAAAACTGTCGTTAGTTTTCTTGGTTTGCTGGCCACTGGCCACTGACCACTGTCTTCCGGAGAGATGCGTGAGTGGTTGAAACGATCCGCCTCGAAAGCGGACATACCTTAACGGGTATCGGGGGTTCGAATCCCTCTCTCTCCGCCATATTTTAGATGGGGGCTTGTGCTGGGGATTTTCGGGACTGGGGCGGGGTTCTTGTCCTGGCTGGGCTGAAATCTCCCACCGCTTTGCTGATTCTTTGGGGTGGCTGGAGGTCGCAGCGGCATAGGACGCAGCGCATGGCTACGGTATAGACGAAGTGCGCGAAGGCTGGGCAGTTCCTGTTGGTGCAGAGTTTTGTGGCCATTTCGAGTTGAAAGTAGCACAGTGCACAGCCGGCGTTGACACGCATTTTCCGCACCGGCCCATCCAATTCTCTTCTAGGGTATCTTCGCTGTTCCTACCCGACCGCCGGGAAGCTTAACCACGAAGGAAAACAATTAATTGTTTCGAGGGAATAAAACCCGCTCCCTTTGGTTTACCCTTGTGAGCGTGTCGGAAGGGACCTTGCCGCCGGGGACGTTTGAGCAGTTGGCGATGCCCCATTTCGAGAGGCTCTATAACTTTGCCTGCTGGCTCACGCAAGACCGGCAGGAAGCTGAGGATCTGGTGCAGGAGACTTACGTGAAGGCTCTGAAAGGCTTTTCGTCTTTTCAGCCGGGGACGAACTTTCGCGCCTGGATCTACAAGATTTTGCGAAATACGTTTCTGACCTCGCGCACCGGGCTGAAGGCAACTGCGACGGTGCAACTCGATCTTGAAGGCGAAGACGAAGCCCTCCCCACGATGAAGGAAACGCCGGAAAGCATCCTGGTGCAACGGTCGGACTGGCAACTGATGCAGCAGGCTTTGGAGCAACTGCCGGTCGCCTTCCGGGAAGTGCTTGTGCTGTGTGAAGTGGAAGAGATGTCGTATCAGGAAATTGCCGCTACGCTGGCCATCCCGATGGGCACGGTGATGTCGCGCCTATCGCGGGCGCGGCGGGCTTTACGGGCCGGGGTGATCAAGATGCAAAGCGTTGGAGCACAGGGTTAAATCATGATCTGCGAGACTTGGACTGAAAAACTCGATGCCTATCTCGACGGTGAACTAGCGACCAGCGAGGCGCGCGCGCTGGGCGAGCACCTGAGAGGATGCGCCGGTTGTGCCGCAGAGAGCTTGAGCCGGGTGCAGCAGAAGCGCGCGCTACAGGCTGCTGGCCAGAGATTCGTTCCGGATCCTGCTTTTCGCGCGCGGATCCAGAAGAGCATTGCGGCCAAGCCGCGCCACTGGAGCCGGTTCTGGTTCCCTGCCCTCGCGACCGCGGCTGTGCTGCTGATTGCCGCCGTTTTTCCTTTGACGATCAATCGCGAGCGCAGAGGCGATCAACAGTTGTTGAGCGAACTGGCCGACCTGCACGTGGCGACGCTGGCCAGTTCGAATCCGGTTGATGTGGTTTCGACCGACCGGCATACCGTGAAGCCGTGGTTTGCGGGGAAAATTCCTTTCACCTTCAACCTGCCAGAGTTGCAGGATTCACCCTTTACTTTAGTGGGTGGCAAGGTGAGCTATCTCAACCAATCACCGGGGGCGGAGCTGATTTTCCGGGTGCGGCAGCACCAGATTTCGGTTTTCATTTTTCAAGAACAAGCCTTGGGCAACACGCGTTCCGAGGATGCGGTGCAGACTGCGCTCTCCTTCAACGTGCGCAGTTGGAGCCACAACGGGCTCCGGTATTTCATGATTAGCGATGTCAGCCCGGGGGATTTGGACAGGCTTAGCGAGATGATGAAGGCCGCGGGGTAAAAAGGGATTCGGGGGCAGGGATTAGGGTTCCCAGGAACAAAGTTCTCACGGCCCTAACCCCTGCCCCCATCCCCCAAACCCTAGCCCCTGTCTCCGAGAATTCTCTCGATCTGTTGCAGGTGGTTAAGATCGTGGCCGGCGAGCAGGCGGACGATGTGCTCGATCGATTCCTGTCCGCGTTCGGAGTGCATACCGTAGTGCTGCCACTGCTCGGGCGTCAGCGACTTGAGCAATGCAAGATTGGCCTCACGGGCCACGCGAAACTGCTCGACTGACTTGCGCGGATCGCGCTTCTCGTAATGCCCGCTGGTCACCCAGGAATCCTGATCGAAGGCCGCGATAGGAGTTCCGGGCGCGCCCAGAATCAGCCTCATGCGAAAACCAACAACGATTTCCACGTCGGCCAGGTGCGCCGCGATCTCGTTGACTGACCACTTGCCGGGCGCCGGACACTTGCGCAACCTACTTGCAGGGACGCCTTTGATTAAGCGATCGAGTTTCTTCGCGGTGGCGGCTTGAACCCCTAAGGGCTGCTTCCCTTCCGCGTAGCCTGTAATCCGCTGTATGTATTGCTCCGCTGTTTCGTTCATTTTGGTCGTTTCCTATTCGGGCTCGAGAGGGCAGGCTCTCCGGGACTCGTTCCATCCCGCTTCCACCCGGCACTTCGGTGCCGGGCTTTAACATGCCGCCCTTTCGGGGCCGGTGTAAGCCGGCTAAGGCCCGGCCTGCACATACACTCTACGCGCCGAGACCAGTTCCGCATTGGAGACTTCGGTGGTCACTTTGATTTTCTGCCACCCGTTCTTTTTCTGCGGCTTGGGAATGAACGCCAGGAGATATTGATGGCCCAGGTGGCGCTGCACATCTTCAAGGTAAGGGTCAAAGCTTACCGGGGCGCCGGTACCGAGGTAAAACGATTCGCCTCCGGTTTCCTCGCCCACTCGTGAAAGATACAACTGCCCCCAGTAGTTCCGCCAGTAGCTATGACCGAAGTGTCCCGCACCCGGGGTGTAGATTCCATAGATCACGACGCCAGCGCGCACGGCATCGTCGATGGCGACGTCCAGATAAGGATCTTGCAAATCTCCGACGCCGTAAAAAGGATCGCTGCCATCGGAGATGAGGATGACCTCGTGGCGGCGGGGGCTTTCCGGCCAGCGTTTGATCAGATCGCTGAGAGAAAGATAAGGACTGGCATTCACGTCTCCAATTCCCAACGGAAGCCGCAGGGCCTTCGCGGCCGCGGTGTGATCGGAGGTCGGGCCCTGTTCTACCCTCGCGATGCCATTCTGCATATAGGCGACGCCGATCGCCGTCGAAGCGGGCTGGGCCAGGATGAATTTGCGAATGCTGTCGAGTTGGGAGCCGAGCTCGAAACCTGAGCCATCATCCAGCAAAAGGAAGAGTTCGAGCCCTGCGTGATCCCCCTGGGCAGGAATCCAATCGGTGACCTGGTCGCGATCGTGGCCCTCGTAGACCATCGCGTCGCGCTGGGTTATTTCAGGGATGCTCGAACCATGACGAGCCTCCGCGGTGACGATCACGTGTACGGGTGCGCCCTGTGCAGCTGCATTCTGCGCGCAAACAGCGCTTGTAACAAGTGCCAACGCAGCGAATGCGAATACGGCTTTGAGTCGATGACCTGATTTGTTCATGGATTTTCCTCCGAGATGTCGGGCCTTTGACCGTATCTGGGTCAGACCCTTCGGCCACTTAAGTTAGATGCCGTGCAAGGCGTTAAGGATGAAGGCGTTCGATTTCCTGATACGCCAGGCCAGGGTCGCTGCGCAAAAGTCCGGGTTAGATGTTGGTGCGCTGCTCGGAGTGACGTTGCAGATACCAGCAGGGGACGTATCCTGCGCGCGGGAACAGCGCGTTGACGCAGGTTTGCAACTGCGGAGGATTGAAGAGGAATTCCGTCTTGCCATTCTTCTGCGCCACCGCGTCGTAGCTGGTGACCGTGATCTGGCCGAAGGGCTGGCGATTCGTGGCGACGCGGTAGCGGAAGACAGCGTAGTCAACGGTGTAGGCGAGCAAGGTCAAGCCCAGCGCGGAAGAGAGGCCGATCACGATGACTCGCTTCAGGAAATGTTTGACACTCGCTCTCAGGGCTGCGCTCACGGCGTGAATTATACCCGCAGGGTTGCGGCATCCGATTCTCCCAGCACGAATCGGCGTACAATTCCAGCATTACCCAGTAAGCAAGAATACCCGCGGAGTCTTGCATGAGTTTTCGTCCCCCGGTGCTTCTCGCGCTAGCTCCAGTTTTGCTTTTATCCACAGCTTTCGCCAACGAAAAGGACGCGGAAGCCAAGGCCCTCATCGAGCATGCGAAACAGCTTTCCGACATTCGCGCCGAAGGTTCGCCCGCATTCAAGCTAAGGATAAACTTCAAGATCATCGCGAAGAATGGCTCTGCGACGGAGGGGGAGTACACAGAGATCTGGGTTTCTAAGGCGCAATGGCGAAAAGATACAGTGGCGGGCACTTTCCGCAGAGTTGAAGTGGTGAACGGCCGAAAGCGCTGGCTTCTTGACGGCACAACGCCCATGCCCGAGCACCTGCGCGACGTCGATAGTCTTTACGACTTCGAGCCATTGCCACCTGCCGTTTGGAAGCCTCGGAAAATCGCGGACCGTGAGCGAAAGGGGCTCAAGGTGCGCTGCGTGGAGACTGACGTTGAGTCCCTGTGCTTCGACAAGACTGACGGCACGCTTGCCTATCAAGTCACGTCAAGGCTGTGGATGTACCCCCGCGAAAACGCCTGTTTTTATTCCGACAATCAGAAGGTCGACGGGCACCTCCTAGCAAGGTCCTACTCGTGTACAGAAAACAAGAAGGTGACGATGGAGGCAAAGGTTGTCGAGCTGGGTGCCGACTCTGCGCCTGACCAGGCGCTTTTCACACCTCCGGAAGGAGCCAAGGAATCGGTGAACTGCCTCGGCCACGTACAACCTCCGAAGATGGTTCGCGGTATCCAACCTATTCTTCCGCGACCGTCGCATGGAGAAGATTTGGTCGTAATCAGCATGCTTGTCGGCACTGATGGCAAACCCCGAGATTTCAAAGTGCTCTCGCCTTCCAACCAGGATTACGATCAACAGGCTCTGGAGGCTGTGAAACTCTGGCTGTTCAAGCCGGGCATGTGCGACAAAGAGCCGACGGAAATGACAATCACGGTGGAGCTCGAATTCCACTTGTTCTAGTCGCGACGGGTTTCCCGCGAGTTCAGCGCCGTCTTCGGTATGTCCACTGCTCCTCGTTGACAACTCCCGGCTTCGACAGGCAAACTACCACGTCCGCCAAATACAGGCTGCGGCGAGCGCCTACGGGCAATTCAGAGGACAGGAGCGGGGTGTAACAACATATTTACCGGCCATGGAGCAAACCGTCTCCTACACGCTCGATTCCACTTTGGATACCGTGGACCATGCGGAAGAAAAGGCTACCCGCATCGCCACGGAACTGGGTTTTCCGGAAGACGAGGTGATGCAGATTTCCATGGCGGTGCGCGAAGGCGCGGTCAACGCGGTGCTGCATGGCAACGCTTATGCGCCTGACAAGAAAGTCGTCCTGGCCTTCGAGCGGACGCCGGAAGATCTGGTGATCACGATTCGCGATCAGGGCAAAGGCATAGACTTGGGATGCATTCCGAATCCTCTTGCGCCGGAGAATCTGCTCAAGACTTCAGGACGCGGTATCTTTCTTATGCGCTCTTTTATGGATGTGGTGGAAATCCGCCCGTCCCAGACAGGCACCGAAATTAAATTGATCAAGCACGTCCACGGAGCATCCGGGGCGGGCAAGGAGGGGTCTCAGTGAGCATGAAACTCAGCACTCGGCAGGTCGACGGAGTCACCATTGTGGATTGCAGCGGCCGCATCACTCTGGGTGAAGGCAGCGTCATGATGCGCGACACGGTTCGCGACCTGCTCGCCAAGGGCAACAAGAAGATTGTCTTAAACCTCGGCGAGGTCAACTACATTGACAGCTCCGGCATCGGCGAACTGGTCAGCGCCTTTACCACCACCAAGAACCAAGGCGGCGAACTGAAGCTGCTCAACCTCACCAAGAAGGTACACGACCTGCTCCAGATCACCAAGCTGTATACCGTGTTTGACGTGAAGGAAGACGAGACCGCGGCGGTGAAGGGATTTAAATAGCACTACTGCTGCGACGTGCTGAGGCGAGCTTTGGTGCGAGGGCTGGATTCCGTCCAGCCCTCTTCTTTGTAGTCCGCGTATTCTCATTCCGGGAAACAAACGTTCTTTTTTCCCTCCCGCGCGTCTTTTGCCGCATTGGTCGCCGGTAGAATCGTTGCATGCTCGAGGGTTCGAGAACTGATTTCGGGAGAGCCGCTGTTTCGGCAGACTCAGGGCTTGGTCTCGGCTGTCCGACTGCGCGAAGCTTGGCGCCGTGTCCGGCGGCAGTGGCGATTTTGTTTTCCACGATGCTCCTCGCCGGAACGCGAGCCTCCGCCTCCGACTGCCTCGCCATTCGCGAGGCCAGCCAGCACGTCGGTGAAACTAAATGCGTGACGGGAAAAGTTCTGCACGTGAAGGTCGGCGCCAGGGGCGTGCACTTTATTGACTTCTGCGAAGATCAGATGGCTTGCCCGTTCACGGTCGTGGTCTTTCCTCACGACCTGAAAGATGTGGGTGACGTCCGCCGGCTCACCGGGCACGTTATCGAAATCCGCGGCCCGGTCAAACTCTACGACGGACGCGCGGAGATCATCCTGAACCGTGTGAGCCAAGTGACCGGCGGCTCGACTCTGATCCCGCCGATGCCCAAGAACTATGACGTGGAGAAACAAGGCCACTACAACGCCGGCAGAATGCGTCCCCCAAAGAAACCAAAGAAAACCAAGCAGACACCCGCCGCCACCGCCACTTATGGCAACGAGGCGGACAGCGAAGAGCCGCCGCAGTGAGCTCCCAGGAGCGCATTTTGTAATTTGGCAATCGGGTAATTTTGTAATTTGACAAACACATGTCCTATCCACAGCAAGATTTACGAGATCGAACAAAGGCATTTGCGGTACGGATTGTACGGTTATACCGTTCATTGCCTTACAGGACCGACACGCAGGTGTTGGGAAAGCAACTAATACGTTGCGGGACAGCGGTCGCCGCGAACTACCGGGCTGCAGGTCGGGCCAGGTCGAGAGCGGAATGGGTCGCAAAAATCGGAATTGTTGTAGAAGAGGCTGACGAAACGGTGTTTTGGCTCGAGATGCTCTCCGAGTGCGAAATCGTGCCGCCATCGAAAATCGAATTGCTACTGGCAGAAGCCCAGGAACTGACCGCGATCTTCACGGCATCGCGCAGAACTGCCCGATCCAATGCATAACCAAATTACAAAATTACCCGATTGCCAAATTACAAAATGCTGTCACACCATGCCCTTCCGCAACTCCTCCAGCGGATACCTGGTTCCGCGCCAGATAATGCCGCCGTTCCACAGCGCATGGCACATCGACAGCAGCAGGATGTAGATAAACAGCGTCGTGCTCACCGGATGCAAGAGGAAATAGTGAGCCGGAACCCGCGAGCGCCACGACATGCCCACATAAATTGAAAACATGCAAAACAGGGCGAGCGCGTACGGAAGGCGCTGCCATCGATGCGCCAGGAAGACGCCCAGAAACGGTCCTAGATTCAGAAAAGCCAGTCCGAACGCTGTGACGAGTGTGCGCCACCACTGGAACGACAGCACGGCAAAGAAGTTCTTGGTCAAATTGTTGATGACGCCTCGCGCTCCATGCGCCCAGCGCAGCGAAATCAAGTCACCGCCGAAAACATTGCGCTGCGCGAAGCCCGCATTCTTCACCACCTTGCCCAGCTTCATGTCGTCCAACACTTCCATGCGCAACGCTGCGTAGGTTCCAACGGCCTCGTACGTGCTGCGCCGAATCAGGTTGAAAGCGCCTACGCCCATGTGGTCCTTCGTCTTCGGGTCCGCCACTTTCCACGGACGGTGACCGAATACGAACATGGTTTGAAAAAAAGCAATCATCATGAATTCGCCCGGGCGCTTCATGATCATTTCTGGAAACAACACCAAATGGTCCGCGCGCTCTGCTTCGGCATAAGCCAGGGCGCGGCGCAGCGAGCCTGGCTTGAACAACACGTCAGCGTCGGTAAAGAGCAGCCAGTCGCCAGTCGCCGCGTTCGCCGCTGTCCACATCGCATGAGGCTTTCCCATCCAGCCCGCGGGCAATTCGCGGTGATGAATCACACGCAGGCGACCATGCGCAGAGGCGCGGCCAGCCACGGTTTCCATGATCTCGCCCGTACGATCATTCGAGCGATCATTCACCGCGATCACTTCATAATTGTGGTAATCCAGCGCGAGCAGGCGAGTGAGCGAGAGTTCGATGTCCTCTGCTTCGTTGCGCGCGGGCACGATGATCGAAACGCTGGGGCTATCAGAAGGCCTGCCGTCCCATTCCGCGGTTGAGATATCGGCGACGTTGGGCATGCCAATCGCGGCATCGAGGATGCGAGAGATCCAGACCAGTGCGAGAATCGTGCCAGCAATCCAATGAAAGTAATGCATCCCGCCTAGGTCTTCCCCGCCGGAATTGGCCCGCCGTCGATGAGTACGGGGGGCGCAAATCTCATTCCATAGAACAGTATGGCAGAGGAGAGCGCGGTCGCAACCACTGGTGCCACGAAAGCCAGCCGCAGCGAGTAGCGATCCGATACATAGCCTATCAACGAGGCGGAGGGCACATCTCCCAGAAGGTGAAATACGAAAATGTTAACCGCGAGCGCGGCGGCGCGAATGTGCGGCCCGACTGAACTGATGATCGCAGCATTCAGGGGTCCCGTGTTCAGGAAGAGCAGGAACTCTGCCACGAAGATCGCCACCAGCATTCGGTTTCCATCGGCATGAATCGCAATCCACATCGCAGGAATCGCCATGGCGAGGCTGCCCGCAGAGACCAAATAATGCGCCGAGCGAGTCTTCCTCAGCAAGGCATCCGAGAGCCAACCTCCAGCCAGGGACGCCACCAGACCATTGACCGCTATGCTCAGACCGAAAAAAATGTTCGCCTGGCCCAGTGTGTAACCGTGTACCCGATGAAGGAAGCTCGGCATCCACACCTGTAGCCCCCCCAGGGCGAAAGTCAGCATGGCCATGCCAAGAGTGGCCGTCAGAAACGCAGGATTCCGCACCAGCCCCTTTACCGTGTCCCGATTCGGGGATCTTTCTAAATGATCGAACTGGCCAACAGGCGGCTCGGGAATGAACAGGAGAAGCAACGCCAGCAGTGCACTCGGCGCGGCTCCCACATAAAAAGGCGTACGCCATCCGTATACCGGCCCAATCATTCCACCGATGACATACCCCAAAGCGGTTCCCACGGGAATGGCGAGGTAGAAAACACCCATGACGCGCCCACGCTGATTCTCAGGAAACATGTCGGCGACGAATATTGGAGACAGAATCACGAAACTTGCCTCGCCAATTCCCACCAGCGTATGCCGAATGAGCAGTCCCGTAAAATCGTGCGTGAAGGCCGTCAACAGCGTCGCGCCGCTCCACACAAGGGCTCCCGCAATGATTACGGATTTCCTCGAGAACCGTTCCGCCAGCGGGCCCACGAATGGCGCGGCGCACATGTAGAAAATAAAGAAGACGCTGCTGAGCATGCCAAACGCCGTGTCGCTGTTGTGGAATTCCGCCTTCACCAGATCCTGCACCGCAAACAGCACAGAGCGGTCGATGTAGTTGAAGAGGTTCAGCGTGGTCAGAAGAGCCAACGCCGTGCGGGGATAGAGTTTGGTGGAGGTCACGGTCGAGCGAATATAACATGACGGCAGTACCAGTTGTGGGCGTTCTCGCCGCGAATTGACTCAGGCGACAATTGTCGCTATAATACGCGACATAATGGTAAACGAGCTGCGTGCGGTGGTGAAGGAACTTGGCGGCCGAAGCGTTCTGGGACGAAACCTGGCCAGCCAGCGCGATCTTTGCGAGGCCATCCGCGAGGGCTTCCCTCCGGCTGTGGTCGAAGAGTTGATGCAGGCTTCCGGTCTCACGCTCAAGGAATTGGCCGACGCCCTCGATCTCTCTCCGCGCAGCCTACAGCGCCGACGGCGCAGCGGACGGCTGGCGCGCTTCGAATCCGACCGCCTTTACCGCCTGGCCCGGATCGTTGCCCTGGCGCAGCAGAGTCTGGGTAACCGCCAGAGCGCGGCGCGCTGGTTGAAGCGATCCAATCGCGCGCTGGGCGGAGCCCCTCCCATCAGCGCCATGGACACGGAACTCGGCGCTCGCCAGGTGGAAAATGTTCTGGGACGGATCGCCTACGGCGGAATCAGTTGAGCCAGTCTCATTCGACCCAGTCTCATTCGACCAAGGTTTATCGCGTGCTGCGCAAAGCCTTCGCGCGTGCACCCCTCGACGGTGAAGGTGCTTATCTCTACGGCGGCCGCTGGTCGAGCGCTGGCACTCGCCTCGCTTACACTTCCGAACATCAGTCGTTGGCGATGCTGGAATACTTTGTCCATCTCGACGCCGACGATGCGCCGCCGGACTTGGTTCTGGTTACCATTGAGATCCCCGATGATGTGCCGAAGGAACGCGTCAAGGCAGATGAGCTTCCGTCGCACTGGCGCCGCTCTCCTGCTGCTGTGGAACTCGCCCAGATCGGAGATGAATTTGTGCGCATGGACAAAAACTGCGTATTGATTGTGCCTTCAGCCCTGGCGCCGCACGAAAATAACTGGCTACTAAATCCGCAACACGCGGACTTCCACAGAATCGTTGTGTCGGGAATTGAACCGTTGAGTTACGACCCGCGCATGTTCGTTGCACAACGCCGCAGATCGCGCAAGAAATAGTCTCTCCTACTTCTTCTCTTTCTCCCGCGGCCACCGCGCCAGCACCGTGGTCGAAATTCCGCCCCGCGGACGGAACTCTCCCTTCACCTCGGCCCACACCGGCTTTGCCCAGCGCACCACGTCTTCAAGCACGCGATTCACCACGTTCTCCTGAAATATCCCAAGGTTGCGGTAGCCGTGCAAATACTCTTTGTACGACTTCAGTTCGAGGCAAACTTTATGCGGCTGGTAACGCAGCGTGATGACGCCAAAATCCGGCAGGCCCGTCTTCGGACACACAGAAGTAAACTCGGGATCGTCGATGACAATCTCATAGCCCGGAAACTGGTTCGGCCAGGTTTCAATCTCAGGAAACTTGGCGTCCAACCCGGCGGCAGCGTGCTCCGGCGTGTAGCGGCGCGGTTTTGGCATGAAGGTATTGTAGCGGTTTACACCTGGAAGCTTTCGGGAAGGACGAGCCGCAAGTCCTTGCTCCGAGCATCCACCATCGACCGCCAGCATCTAACCATGCAACGGCTTTGGGCAGAAGGCGCGCTTTCGCAGCCCTCAGAGTGGTAAATTAATCCTTGCAGTTGTCCTCGCCGCAGCTTGAAAGATAACCGGTTGGCAGCAACCAACAACAATTCGAATGGACGACCCGCGACCCGCCGGGGCCGCACCTGGCTCGCAGTCGGCGCGGTCGCAGTTCTTGCTCTGATCCCTGTCTTTACCCGCCCCAGCCCTTTGAAGGTACGCGCCACCACGGTGGAGCGCGGCCCCATTCGCAGTCTGATCTCCACCAACGGCAAAGTGGAGCCGATCCAGAATTTCGAGGCGCACTCGCCCATTCCCACCACGGTGAAGCGTCTGCTGGTGAAAGAAGGAGATCACGTTCGCAAGGGCCAACTGCTGTTGCAGCTCGATGATGCGGATCTGCGCAGCCAGGCCGCGCGCGCCCAGGCGCAGATAAAAACGGCACAGGCCGAGCAGTCCAACGTGAGTACGGGCGGAACCCGCGAAGAACTGCTGACGCTCGAAACCCAACTCATCAAAGCCGGCACCGCGCGCGACACCACGCAGCGCAATCTGGAGGCGTTGCGGCGCTTGCAGCAGGAGGGCGCTGCCTCCGCCGGTGAGGTGAAGCAGGCCGAAGATGCTTTGCGGCAGGCCGAGGCCGACACCACACTGCTGGAACAGAAAAAGAAAGACCGCTACTCGCAGCCGGAAGTTGCCAAGGTTGTGGCCCAAGGCGCGGAGGCGGAAGCTGCGTATCAGGCAGCCGAAGATGCCCTCGCGAAATCCGTCGTGCGCGCTCCTTTCGATGGCACTGTCTACGCGCTCCCTGTGAAGCAAGGCGCATATGTGCAGACTGGAGACCTGCTGTTGCAGGTCGGCGATCTTTCACAAATGCTGGTGCGCAGTTTCGTGGACGAACCGGACATTGGCCGTCTTGCCTCAGGACAGAAAATAGAAGTCACCTGGGACGCCTTGCCCGGCCGCATGTGGAACGGCGCTGTGGGCACGATCCCTTCGACGGTCAAACGACTCGTTTCCCGCAACATCGGCGAAGTCACGTGCACCGTCGACAACCGCGATCTGCGCCTGCTGCCGAACGTGAATGTCGGCGTTACCATCATCACCGCCGAACACACGAGCGTGCTCACGCTGCTGCGCGAGGCCGTTCGTATGGACGACACCAAGCCTTACGTTTATCAAGTGGTGGATGGCGAACTCAAACGCCGCGACGTCGTAGTCGCTCTGCAGAACCTGACGCGGGTCGAGATCGCCGCCGGACTTTCTGAAAATGCCGTAGTAGCCCTGTCCTCCGCCGACCCCAAGCCACTCTCCGATGGCGCCCGCGTAAAAGTGGTGCCGTAGCAAATGAGCGGCAGCAAAAATAATTCTTGTCATTCCGAACCGGAGGTCAAGCCCGGCAAGGAACCTGCAGTTAAGGCAGCGGCTCTGCGCCTTCTGGTCGCCCTGCTATCGCTGGTCTCCACCCTGTCATCTCACACCGCCGCCCAAACTTCTCAAGATCTCCTCGCCGCCGGCCGCGTAGATCAAGCCCTGCTAACGCTGGAGGCGCAAATCCACACCACTCCGACTGCGGAAGCCTACAACCTGCTCTGCCGCGCCCATTTCGAACTCGGCGCGTGGGAGGCCGGCATAGCGGCCTGCGAAAAGGCCACCACGCTCGCACCTGACAACGCGCTCTATCACCTCTGGCTGGGCAGAATTTACGGGGAGAAGGCAGATCGCGCGGGATTTCTCAGGGCCGCCGGTTTGGCCGGCAAAGTTCGCACTGAATTCGAACGCTCCGTCGAACTCTCGCCTAACAGTTGGGAAGCCCGCACCGACCTGGCTGAGTTTTATCTGGAGGCTCCAGGAATCGTTGGAGGCGGGAAGGACAGAGCGCTCTCCCAGGCGGAACTATTGGCGCCGTTGAATCCGGCCATGGCGCATTGGGTAAAGGCGCGCGTTGCCGAGAAAAATAAAGATAACGTTGCTGCGGAAAAAGAATATCGCGCCGCCATTGAAGCCAGTCAGGGCGGCGCACGGGCCTGGCTGAATCTTGCGGGATTCTATCGCCACCTGAACCGCTTCGACGACATGGAGCAGGCTCTGCGCACCATGGAGTCGCGCCCCATCGATCATCCCGCCGCGCTAGTTGACGCGGCGGGAATGCTGCTGCGCACCGGCCACGACTATCCCATGGCGATCCGCCTGGTGCGCCGCTACATCGCTTTGTCCAACACAGAAGAGGAGGCTCCGGTCTTTAAGGCTCACACTATGCTTGGCGAGTTGCTCGAGAAACAGGGTGACCGCGCCGCAGCCGCGGAGGAATATCGCGCAGCACTGGCCATGGCGCACACCTTCCGCCAAGCGCAGGACGGACTGAAACGTGTGACCCGCCAGACCGAAACCCTGAGAAAAAACTAGGGTTTCTTTGATCTCGCCGCCGTAACCCGTTCAAGCAGACCCGGCGCCTTCATCCGCCGGCAGAGTTCCACAAAGTTTCCGCGCGGTCCTCTCCAACGCAGATCCTCGACCGTATCAAACACAGGCACATCCTGCCGCAAAGTCGCAAGGATGCGAAACAGCAACGCATCATCCCACGCACTGAATAGCGATTCGGACAGCGCACGTGCCTTCCGTATCGATGGATTCCACGCCGTCCAATCCTTCGGAATATCTTCCAGGTGCGGATACTGCGACAACACGGCGGCAGCAGCCTTTGCACCCCAGCCGCGCACGCCCGGAAAGCCGTCCGCACTGTCGCCGACCACTGCCAGATAGTCTGGAATCGATTCCGGCTTCACTCCGAACTTGGCGACCACGCCGGCTTCATCGCGCAAAATATTTTGGCGACGATCCAACTGGACGACCCGCGTTCTCACAACGCACTGAGACAGGTCTTTGTCCGGCGTACAAATAAACACCTGGCGAACGCCCGCATCCTGGGCCGCTTTGCCGGCGGCAGACGCCAGCGCATCATCCGCCTCGAAGTAAACCATCGGCCACACTACTACTCCCATCGCTTCCAGCGCTTCTTCGAGAACCGGAAACTGTGAGAGCAACTCCGGATCGACACCTTCGCTGGTCTTGTATCCCGGATATAGGTCGTTGCGAAACGACTCCACCACATGATCGGTGGCAACCCCAAGATGAGTCGCTCCGCCCTCAATCATCGACAAAACAGAATTCAGCACGCCGCGCACCGCGCCGATTTCCTGCCCGTTCACGTCGGCCGCGGCGGGTACGGCGAAAAAGTGCCGGAACAGTTCATACGTCCCGTCAATCAGGTACACATCCATGCGTCTCCCACCCAATTTACTGTCAACGATGTTATATAGGAAAATAGGTCATGACCTCCGTCCGCAGCGACAAATGGCTCTGGGCCGCGCGATTCTTCAAGACGCGAGCCCTGGCCGCACGTGCCTGTGACCTGGGCAGGATCCAATCGAACGGCCAGCCCGCCAAGCCTTCCCGCGAGGTCCGCATCGGGAGCATGTTGCGCATCACCAACGATGGCGGTGACTTCGAAGTCGAAGTCCTGCTGCTCAGCGACATTCGAGGTCCCGCCTCCGTCGCCCAGACTCTCTACCGCGAGACCGAGGTCAGCCGCGAACTCCGCCAGAAAGTAGCCGCCGAGCGCAAAGCGATGATGCAGTTCGAGCAGCTACCCGCAGGCCGGCCCTCAAAACGCGATCGCCGCCACATCATCCAGTTCCGCGGCCGGGCCTGACCAGCGAGGTGGAAAAGACCCGTGAGAGGACGGGCACCTCGGCCCCCGAGAGCAAAGGCCGGCCACGGCGATCGAAATCATCCGATCAGGCTATAATGGCCCGCATCCATGTCCCTGACCTCTGGCACCAAGCTCGGTCCCTACGAAATTCAATCTCCCCTGGGAGCAGGCGGTATGGGCGAAGTGTATCGCGCCCGCGACACGCGCCTCGACCGCTCGGTCGCGATTAAAATTCTTCCCGATCATCTCTCCCACAATCCTGAAGCCAAGCAGCGTTTCGATCGCGAAGCCCGCGCCATCTCGTCTCTGAACCATCCCAACATCTGCACTCTGCATGATGTCGGCCATCAGGATGGCACCGATTTTCTGGTCATGGAACTCCTCGAAGGCGAGACTCTGGCCGATCGCCTGCGCAAAGGTCCGCTGCCGACCGATCAGGTATTTAAAATCGCCATCGATATTTGCGAGGGCCTGGAGCGCGCCCACAAAAGCGGCGTAGTCCATCGCGACCTCAAGCCGGGCAACGTGATGCTCACCAAGACCGGCGCGAAGCTTATGGACTTCGGCCTGGCCAAAGCCACTCCCGGCGCCTCGCTGGCCTCAAGCCTGACCATGACCATTTCCCACCCCTCGGCCGACCAGCCCCTCACCGCGCAGGGCACGATCGTCGGGACGTTTCAGTACATATCTCCGGAGCAGACAGAAGGCAAAGAAGCTGACGCGCGCTCCGACATTTTCGCGCTGGGCTGCGTGCTGTATGAGATGGCGACTGGCAAACGCGCCTTCACTGGAAAAAGCCAGGCCAGCATTGTGGCCGCGATTCTCGCCTCGGAGCCGGCGCCAATTTCCACCGTGCAGCCGCTATCACCGCCGGCGCTCGAGCAGGTAGTGAAATCCTGCCTGGCGAAGGATCCCGACGAGCGCTTCCAGACCGTGCACGACCTGAAGCTGCAATTGAAATGGATCGCTGAGGCCTCCGCCAGCCAACTCGCTGCTCCTGCCCAGGTCCGCGCCCGCCGCGTGGTACAAAAACGCACCCTGGTGATTGCCGCCGCCGTCGGTTGGATTCTCGCCGCGGCCGCTCTCGCTATTTTCCTCTCCAGCCGCGCTCAACTCGAAGACGCGCGCCGCCCCATGACCGCGTCCTGGCTCCCGCCCCCCGATACGGAATTCACCAGCGTTACGGTCGGAGCCCTCACACTCTCCCCGGATGGTTCAAGGCTCGCCTTCCTCACCGGCGATCCTTCCGAAACCAAGTTGTGGGTGCGCGACGTAGCTACGGGCGCAGTCCATCCGATCGAAGTCGAGCGTCCAACCTTTCCCTTCTGGTCGCCCGATGGCAAGTACCTCGGATTTTTTTCCGCAGGAAAGTTAAAGAAAGTAGCCCTGGCCGGCGGACCCGTGCAGGTGCTGTGCGATGCCCCCGAAGGCCGCGGCGCATCCTGGAGTCCGCGCGGCGTCATCATCTTCACTCCCAACATTCGTGAACCGTTGTACAAAGTTGCCGAGGCCGGGGGCGTACCCGAAAAGTTCACCGAAGCAAAAGACGGCTGGACCCATCGCAACCCATACTTCCTACCCGATGGCGACCACTTCCTCTTTACCTATCGCGAGGCGGTCGGTGCCGGAGGCACCGGCACAGGCGCGTTGTATGGCGCATCGCTCTCCGGCGAAAAGCCGCGCCAGATCCTTGAGGCCGCTTCCAACGTGCAGTATTCAGAGGGATATCTGTTGTACCTGCGCGAAACGGTGCTGGTGGCGCAGCGCTTCGATCCCACATCGCTCAAGTTCACCGGCGACCCCAAACCTGTGGAGGAGAAGCTCGACTACTGGAACGCCCGCGACCTCGCCGCCTTTACCGCGGCTCACGGCACGCTAGTCTTCCGTCACGGATCGCTTCAGAAAACTCAGCCCCTGTGGGTCGACCGCACCGGCAAAGAAGTGGGACGCTTCGGTGAGCCCGGCCTTTATCAGGTGCCGCATGCGTCCCGCGACGGCGCCCTGGTCGGCCTGGCGCGCCCTGATCCCGACACCGGCAAGGGCGACGTTTGGATCGTCGATACCGCCCGCAACACCATGTCCCGCAGCACATTCGCCGACGCCGCCACCATTACCTTCGCATTCTCTCCCGACGCCCGTCGAATCGCGGTCGGCACCATCGCGGGCACCGCCACCGAGGGAATCTGGATCCAGCCCACCACTGGCTCCGGTACCCGCGAGAAGTTGGATACACCCAAGACTTTCGGCACGGTCAGCAGTTGGTCTCCCAATGGCCGCTATCTTTTCTTCATGGTGCAGAACAATGCCACGCGTCAGGACGTCTACTACATCGATCTCGAAGGCGATAAGAAGCTAACGCCGATCATCCAGTCGCCGGCGAATGAGACCAACGCGGTTCTATCGCCAAACGGTAAATGGCTCGCCTACCAATCCGACGAGTCGGGAAGATATGAAGTCTACGTGACCGCGTTCCCCGGTCCGGGAGGAAAGTATCAGGTCTCGAACGGAGGCGGCGCTTCCCCGTCGTGGAGCGCCGATGGCAAGCAGCTCTACTACATCATCGGCGACAAACTCATGGTGGTGTCAATTCAAAACGTCGAAACTTTCCAATTCGGAGCCCCCGACACGCTCCCCCTCCACGTAAACGAATTCGCCTACCTCGGCCCCGTCGCCCCCGGCGAGCGCTTCCCCGCCCTGAAAGCCCTCACCGGCGGCCAAAACCACCCACAGGAAGTAATCCTGAACTGGCCCGGAATCCTGAAGCAGTAGCCCGCGGGGTGAGGACGAAAATCGCTGGACAAGCCCGTGGAGCGGGCCTTCCGGCCCTACGTCCGTGCCGCTAAGATCAACGGAGTCAACAGTTCGGTGGGGTAACCAGATGACGGTGACCGGAGTGCGTTGCAGCCGCTATCCGCCCAGTCTAAGATCCTCAGATAAGCATGAACCCGAAGCCCACGGAAAGCCGCCCGGAATCCCATCGCAAAGACCTAATGGCCACTGCAAGCGTTCCTCGCAGTCAGCTGGCAAAGCGCCGAAGCAGCCGAGTGGCGCTCAACGCTCCTATAGGGCTGTCGGGTGAAGATCGCCAAAAGTGTTCCTTTACCATGCCCGCCAAAGCCACCAAGCTGAACAAGCACGGAGCTGCCGTCCAACTCAATCGTGAGTTGCTGGTTGGGTCTACTGTGATGGTGCGAAATAAGAGTGGCACTCAGGTTTCTGCCCGGGTGGTCTCGCAGCTGGCTGCCCTCGAAGGAGTGCCCACCTACGCAATCGAGTTTGCCGAGCAGGACGACGACGTAAAGACGTTTTGGGGAATCACGTTCCCATCCGTTGAGAGCAGAGGAGCTAGTGCGCAGGATACGGAGCAATCTGGAGTCGTGCGCCGCCGGCGGCACATTGCATCTCAGCAACACTGATCCCACCTCGGCTCCATCAGTTCACCCGCGCGACCATCACCGTGGCGTCATCGGTCTGCCGTCCTCGTGAAAATTCATCCATGGCTGTGAAGATCGCGCAGGCAATGTCGTCAGGGCATTGCGCGTCGCTCTCGTCCACAGCACTTCGGAGGCCCTCGATACCCCACTCTTCTCCCGCCGGATTTACTGCTTCCGTCACCCCATCCGTGTAGGCGATGATCAGATCACCGGAGTGAAGCTGCACCAGGCCCTCCTCATAAATCCAACTCGGGAAAATACCCAACGGCACGCCCCCGGTTTGAAGCCGAATCATCGAGCGATCTTGCCGAATTACGATGGCGGGAGTGTGGCCTGCGTTCACGTAGCGCAGCGTCCGCGAGGTTCCGTCGAAAACTCCATAGAATAACGTGGCGTACCGGTCTGCGAGAGATGATGCGTGTACCTGAGAACTTACCGCACTAACCACGGCGGCCGCGTCGTGCCCCGCAAAGGCAACGGCGGTACGAAGCGAGGACTGGACACTCGATATCATCAGTGCGGCGGCCAGGCTCTTGCCGGAAGCGTCGCCGACAGCCAGGGCGAGACGATTGTGCGCCAACGGCAGCACCCCATAGCAATCACCACCCAGGGCGCGAACTTGCCGGCAGCGCGCGCTGTAACTGAGAGCGTCCACGGTCGCGCCCGGATGCTGCATAAATCGCTGCTGCACGTCGCAGGCGGCTACCCAGTCCTGGCTGACATCCATTACTTCTGTGCCGGTCGTCATATTCGTACCTCTGTGAGTATGTCGATCCGCGAGGCGCAAAATCGACATGACACGCACTTTTTTTCTGCTTAAAAAATCGTTGTCTGGGAACTCAGGGACGAACAGGAATATCGGGAAGGGCACGGCTTCAGTCGTGCCGTCAAGCGCCCAACTCAAATCAACCCGGTTTCAGCCACTGAGGGAACCCCCTGCCACCAAAGGATGTCACTCCGAATCGGGCTGACAGCCCGGTGAGGAACCTGCTGTTCGCCGGCGCACGACAAGCTGGGGTGCCCCATGTCTCGCGTCCTTTGCGAAACATAGGACTCAGGGACCCCTCCCTCTGGGGATTTGCCGGGAGTACGACCTAGCCCCTCACGTGGGTTCGCCTAGGACGGACTCATCTCGGCATTCGGAACTGGTTTTGCGCGGCTCTCAAATTCAGCCAGATCTAAGATCGCGCGACGAATGGCTCGGTAGTCATCTGTAGGAACCTTGACGTTGGCCCCGACCTCTTCGGCGCTCTCCTCAGTTTCGAAGAGTTGATGGATCGGGGCCTTTGTAGTCGCAAGCAGGTCCACATAACACCCATAGTCCAGCTTGTACGCATCGTAGCGAACTCCAGGCTCTTCCTGGCCAGAAATGCTTCTCTTCATTACGTGCAAGAGTCTTGCATCGAAGAGAGCATCAATCAGTGGGTGCCGAGTGTTAGATTCTAGGAGGAACGCTCTAGCGCGACGGTGGGCGATCACCTCATCGATGATCCAATGCAATAAGTCCTGCGCGTCAGGATTCGAGCGGATGGCCCCATCCTTGTCACGTTGAAACCACGTCCGAGCGGCAACGCGAACTGTTGGAATAGAGATCTTGTCATCCATACCTCGCTGCGCCGCGATTGAGAGAACATTGAATGCGTCCCGAGGAACTCCCTCGGCCGCTTTGACGAAGTCCTCAAAGGCGTTGTGCTGTGTAAATGCTGCCTGGACCAGTTCACTCGAAGTGCCAAATTCTGGCTTCGGCGTAGTCTCTGACTGGTAGTGTCGGAAGACTAACTCTTGGAAGAACTCTACGGCGCGCTCGGCATTGTTGTCGAAAACCATGTAATCGTCAAGATCAACGTCAGCGGATGCATCCGCCCCTATCTCGATTCCGGTGTAGTCTGAGTGGCTCCCGGTCTTAAAGTGTGCCCGTTGTTCGATCGCTGCAATCTTCACCGTGATCCCGGGTACTGGGAAGACCGCCCGCCTGATTAGATCGGCAAGATAGGGCTGAAGATCAAGCGGAATGGCACTCCACTCATCCAAGACAAAGAGCAGACGAGCTGGCTTCATGGCTCTCACCAATTCTGCCAGCGCCTTACTTGTGCTGCCGAAATGTACCCTGTACCGTGCGGTCCCGGATTCTGCGACCTTAGTCTCTGACTGCGAGGACGTTTTCGATACGGATGCTGAGCCAAGCTCCAGAGAAGGATTGCTTTGTACTACGAGCTTGTTGTCGGTTGAACCCTGCTGCTCGTTGCCCTTTGTTTGTTTGGACTCGACTTGAATCGCACCTAACACTTCGACTTCCGTTGCTGATGACGCGAGTGCGTCTAGCGCAGGACCCACGGCCCCGAGATCCATTGCCGCATCGATGGCATATGCGAACAAGGATTCGTGGATGGAGCCGAGAACATCCAACAGCAGCCTTGTTGCACGCTGTGGTATCGGAATCGAGGCGTCTGCATAAAGACCTCCAGACGATCCTATGTAACGGAGATCCACGTAAACAGGGATGTCGCCGGCCTTCTTTGCGCTTTCGGCCAGATATAGGAGAGCGTGGGTCTTGCCGGTTCCGCGGCGACCATAAACAATCTGGTGGTCATGGGACGATAGCACTGTGAACAAAGCGCCAATATCTACGAATGTTTGGACTAGGGTCTGTCGATCAACTGCTTCTGCACGTCGCTGTACGCCCAGGAACGCAGCGTTTATCTGGTAGTTGAGACTCTTCTCTTCGGCCACGCCACCATTCTAATACGGTGCTTTCAGACCGGGCGCCCTTTATTTCAAAGGCACGCGACGTGATCCAGAATCACCGTTTCCCCTGGGGCGCCTCCGTACGGGGCCACCCGATGCACACCCTCCGACCCATCCTTATCATTTCTCTCGCATCAGATTGCCCGTAGAATCTTTCCAGACGTTACAAGGTGAGAATAATGACAAACAGATCACGGCGCAGCGCGCGCATTCATAAACTTTCTCTGGCGGCCCTCCTCTTCCTGCCCGCTTCCCTGCTGGCCGAACCCATCACCCTCCGGCACGCGGTAGAACTCGCGCTGAAGCACGCCAACGGCGCAGCCATCGCGGCCGCCGACGAGCAGCACGCCTCCGCCGCCTATCGCGAGTTGCGCAACAACTACATCCCGCAAGTCACGGCCGGCGCTGGCCTGGGATGGTCCTACGGATTCCCCCTCAGCCTCGAAGGCGCCGCGCCATCTCTGTTCAACATCAACGCCCAGTCGGCGCTGCTTCATCCCGAACTCCGCGCCTTCATGCACGCCGCCGAAACCGAGTCTGCCGCCGCTTCCCTGCGCAGCAAAGATCAGCGCAACCAAATCATTCAGGAAACCGTTCTCAGCTACGCCGAACTGGAAAAATGGGAGCAGCGCCTCTCCCGCCTGCACGAAGCCGAACCCGAAGCCCAGAAAATGCAAGCCGCCGTAGCCGATCGCGTGAAGGAAGGCATCGACAGCGAACTCGACGGAACCAAGGCGCGCCTGTCAGAAGCGCGTCTCCGTCTGCGCATCGCCGAAGCGCAAGGTGCCGCCGACGTCCTCCGCGAACGTTTGTCCAAATTAACCGGCCTTCCCGCCACCGGTATTGAGACCGAAAGCGATTCCATGCCCGCTCTTCCATCCGCGGCATCAGACGCGGACGCTCCCGACAAGGCCGCCGATTCCAGTCCCGCCGTCAAATCCGCCGTGGAACACGCCCGCGCCCAATTCCTCCGCGCAGAAGGAGAACACAGGTCCCTGTTGCCCACGATCGATTTCGCCGCGCAATATGCCCTGCTCTCCACCTACAACAATTACGACACGTTCTACAAATCCTTCCAGCGAAACAACGCCACCATCGGAGTATCCATCCGCTTCCCCTTCTTCAACGCCTCCCAGCGCTCCCGCGCCGAAGCCGCCGACGCCGACGCCCTCAAAGCAAAAAAACAAGCCGACGCCGCCCGCAACCAGGTCTCCGAAGAAACCCTCCGCCTCCAGCGCTCCGTAACCCAACTGCAAGCCGCCCGCGACGTAGCCGAACTCGAATACGAAATCGCCCAAAAAAATCTCGAGGCCGTCCACACGCGCATGCAGTCCTCCACCGCCAACCTCCACGATCTCGATACCGCCCAAACCCAAGCCAGCGAACGTTTCATAGCCCTGCAAGACGTAACCTTCGAACTGGAAAGAAGTCAGGTCTCTCTAATGCGCGCCACAGGCGATCTGGAATCCTGGGCCCTCAAATAACCGATGCGCCTTTTCGCCGTTCACTGCATCAAACCCGCTATTCGCCGACGAACCTGCATAAACACTGCTTTTTCACCACCTCGCCGGTGCGCAGATGGTAAAATAAAGGCTCACCTAATATGCCTCTTAAAACACTGTTCCTGAACCCACCCTCTTTTGAAAACTTCGACGGCGGCGCCGGTTCCCGTTGGCCCGCCACCCGCGAGATCGAGAGCTATTGGTACCCTGTGTGGCTGGCTTATCCGGCGGGGATGCTGGAGGGGGCTCGGTTACTGGATGCGCCGCCGCATTATATTTCGGCGGAGCAGACTATTGAGATTGCCAAGGACTATGAGTTTTTGGTGTTGTTTACGTCGACTCCGGGGTTTCCGGGGGATATTGGGCTTTCGAAGGCTATTAAGGCGGCTAATCCTCGGATCAAGATTGCTTTTGTGGGGCCGCATGTTAGCGTGCTGCCGGAGAAATCTTTGCGGGACTGTCCTTCGATTGATTTTGTGGCGCGTAAGGAATTTGATTACGCTGTCGTGGATTTCGCCAAGGGGAAGCCGCTGGAGGAGATTCTCGGAATCTCTTACTTGAAGGACGGCAAAGTTGTGCACAATCCGGATGCGCCGCAGATTCAGGATCTGGATGCCCTGCCCCACGTCAGCGACGTTTACAAGCGCGATCTGGATGTTACGCGGTACAACGTGCCGTTCCTGCTGAATCCTTACGTTTCGCTCTATACCACGCGCGGTTGTCCGGCTCAGTGTACGTTTTGTTTGTGGCCGCAGACTTTGAGCGGACATCCGTGGCGCAAGCGTTCTACGGACGACGTTGCGGCGGAAATGTCGAAGGTCAAGCAGTACTGGCCTGAAGTGAAGGAATTCTTTTTTGACGACGATACTTTCAACATCCAGAAGGCGCGGACTATTGAGTTGTGCGCGAAGCTGAAGCCGCTGGGACTGACCTGGTCGTGCACTTCGCGCGTCACTACTGATTTCGAGACGCTGAAGGCGATGAAGGAAGCTGGATGCCGGCTGCTTATCGTCGGCTACGAGTCGGGCGATCAGCAGATTCTGAAGAACATCAAAAAGGGCGCGACCATAGAGCGGGCGCGGCAATTTACTAAAGACTGCCACAAGCTCGGGCTGGTGATCCACGGCGACTTCATTATGGGACTGCCAGGCGAGACCCACGAGACCATCAACAACACCATCAAGTTCGCGAAAGAGCTGGATGTGGAAACCATTCAAGTTTCCGTCGCGCACGCCTATCCTGGCACGGAGCTTTATGACTATGCGGTGAAGAACGGCTTCATGGTGGGCGACAACAAGATGGTGGATGAAGGCGGGCACCAACTGGCGCACATCCAGTATCCGGGGCTGCCGGCCGATGACATTCTCTCTGCGGTGCACCGGTTCTACGACGAATATTATTTCCGGCCGAAGGCGGTGTTCCGCATTCTGCGGAAGGCTGCGTTTGACAGTAATGACCGCAAGCGGTTGTACAAGGAAGCGAAGACATTCCTGAAGCTGAGGTCGCAGCGCAACAAGATGGTCAAGCAGCACAGCGACGACGCGGCAGCTGAACTGGCCAAGGCGTGATATGGATGCGACCCAAACGCGCGATTATTCTGACGCAAAGAACGCGACACATTGCGCGGCTCCCCCAGATTCCTCGCTGCGCAAAAAGCGCTTGCTCGGAATGACAATCAGAAATTACAACCGTCTAAGCTTCCAGTGAACTTTCGCAAGTATCTTGTGCTGGCCGGAGTTACGGTGTTTGCCGTGGCCGGAGACTCCATGCTCTCGCATGGGATGAAGCAAGTCGGCACCATTTCGATTCACCACCTGCAAAGAGTGTTCCTTGCCGTGGCCAACCCCTGGGTCGCCCTTGGCATTCTTTTTCTTCTTGGATTTTTCGCCACTTACATGAACGCGCTTTCCTGGGCCGATCTCACTTACGTCATGCCGGCAACCGCGCTGGGTTATGTGGTGCTTGCTCTGGTGGCCAGATTCGTGCTGCATGAGCACATCAGCCCGCTGCGCTGGCTGGGAATTGTGTTGATTACGGCGGGCGTGGGGTTTGTGGCCGGGGGGCCGGAGATTACCCACCATCCCCATGCGGCTGCGGCTGCGCCTGTGGACGAGACGTATGCCGTGGCGACTGCAGTAAAAGCCCCACCCTTCGACCCCGCTCAGGGCAAGCTTCTCGCAAAAGACGCGAGAAATGGGGCACCCCAGATTTGATTATGAGGACACAATCGTGAAGAACCTTTACACCTGGAGTGCGATTCTTGCCGTTGTATTCGCATCGGTGGTGGGCGATGTGCTTTTGGCGCGGGCCATGCGGCGGGTTGGGGACGTTGGCGCGTTGCGGCGGCGGGCCGGGCTTGGCGTGGTGATCGGACGGACGCTGGGCAATCCTAACTTTCTTTTTGGGGTCATGGCCATGGCTGTGGCCTTCTTCAGCCTGATCTTCGCTCTCTCGTGGGGAGACGTGAGCCTGGTGGCTCCTGCGGCCGCTTCGCTTACATTTATTGGAAACGCGTTTGCGGCGAGAATCTTTTTGCATGAACGGGTGGACCGGCGGCGATGGATTGCTGCTTCCCTGGTGGCGGCTGGGGTGGCGCTGCTGGCCGGATAGCGTAGCAGCGAGGATAGCCTTGCGGCCTCCTCTGCATCATTGCACTCCCGGGTCGTTGAGTAGAGTGATAACGGCTACCGGGTGCAGTTCGAGACAACCTTGCGGTCCACAACGGGAGCCCTTGGGACTCGTACGCAGGCTCTCGTGGGGGTCCACGACAAGGCTGCCTGTGACCTGGATATGCTTGCCATCGAGCCGCTTCTCTTTCCCTGGTAGATTGTCAAACTGCGGCGACCATCCCATCGTATTTATCCGAACCGGCTCGCCATCAAAAAGCACTCTGTCCTTTTTTCCCTCTTTCCACCCTGGAAATACCACATTGCCGCTGCGGTCGAGCGCGTAGGGCAGGATTTCCATGTGAATTTCTGTTGGAAGATCGCGCGCGTTGACGCCGAGCTCATGCTGGAGGTTCTGCTGCGACTGCTGGTCAAGTTTCAGGCAGAAAGTTATATCTTCATCGTGCTCCTGGTGGACAGAGTCGGGCTGAACGGTTCCGGAGAGTGTGATGGAGAGGGAGATGGGCAGAAGACGGTTGCCCATGGGATCTGGTGTGTTGATGGCTTCGCGCAATTTTTTTTTAAGTTCGGCGGCCGTTGAGGTCTGCGGGGCGGGCCGGCTCAGACCGCTGTCGCACCATGGCCGATTTTGGGCGGAGGCGGTCGTGGCCAGAAACAGGACGACCAGCGGAAGAAGGCCGCGGAGCGCTGTGCCATTCATGTGAACGTTTTCCTTTAGGCCGGAATGATTATAAAGCGACGAGCCAACCCTTTCGCATGCTCAGAATGACAGGGGTCTGGAATAGCTCGAAAACTTGTCAAGACCCTAAAGTTGATGATTTTCTTGTAAGTTGTTCATTCGGCTTGAAATATAAAGTTGCGAAATGTGGCGGGTTTACCCCCTCCGATTTGATATTCTAATAATAGAGGGTAAATAAATGTGGCGCAGGGCTTTCGGCCTTGCGCCATTTTTGTGCCCGGAAGCGGAGTAACCGACGTATGGGATTGGTCTCGGGATCGGGTGAGGGACGAGGAGATGCAAAACGTAGACAAAGATCGCAGCCGTCAAGGTTGGCACTGGACTGACAAAGAAACTGCAGGCATCGCGGCGACATATTCGAGATGCTGTTCATGGTTGAGGCCTCAAGTCGTGGATTTGGCGTGGCCAAGCCGATTGGCGATGACGAGCGATACGATGTCATCCTCGATAGAGGCCGGGGTAAGATTTGGCGCGTGCAGGTCAGAGGAAGCGGATATGTGCATCAAAACGGCTTCTCCGTACACACATGCTGGAGGAGCGGTGGCAAACGGATGCCCTACACCACCAAACAGATTGACTTCCTGGCCGCCGTGTTCTGCGGTAAACGAAACCACGGCCAGCAGATTTGGTACCTGATTCCAGTACGGGCGTTGGGCAAGCGCTTGGACGTCACACTCTATCCCTTTGGCACCAGGCACGACCGGCATCCTCCATTCGAGAAGTATCGCGAAGCATGGAACTTGCTGGGCGAGCCGGGCCCGCGGGAATGAGTTGGCCGTCGACAAACAGCAGGTTCCTCACCGGGCGTTCCGCCAGTTCGGAGTGACAAGGCTATTTTTAGCATTGGCACCTCGCCCGGCTCGGAATGACAAGATTTGTTGGCCCTCATCCCGCCTAGCCGTGTGGAGGGGGGTGGCAGAATGTCCAGAAGATGCGGCCGTCCCAGGAGTTGGCGCAGCGGTTATAGATCTGGTAGTGGGTGCAGCCATCGGTAAACTTGCGGTACATGGGGCTGTTGCAGGCGTCAATGGGCTGGCCCCACCAGTATGTGAAAGTCCCGGGATGGGGATTGACACAAAAGTTCGCCTGCACAGGTTCCAGCAAACTTTCGCTGGGAATCGCCGATTGGGCGGATGCGGCAGGTATTAGATCCGGGAACAGCTCTGAAGATCTCGCCGCTGAGGATTCAGCGAGAAGTTTCGAAGATCTTTCGAGCTCCACGCTCTCGTGAATGTCAACGTCGTGGAGATGGTTCAAGGGATCTTTTATCCACTGCTTATGGTTTACGCCCGCCTGTCGCCGGTTGATCCAAATGCATTTGTCGGTCTTTTCAAAATAGCGATAGTGTAAATAGTTATCCGCATTGATATCCGTACCGATCGACTGCTCTGGAGGATTTTCGTCGTTGACGTGATCAAAGTGATATCCGTTTGCCCGGTCATACTCTGCGGCTTGGTGCGCGGCCTCCTTGTTCTGCGGATTGTTATTGTCGGCATGGGGATTTCCTGGGTCGGACAGACCGCCGGTGTAGTGTGTGCCACCCTGGGTGACGGAGATTGCGGGGGGAGCGCCGGCAGGCGGAGCGGCGGCTGGTCCCTGAAGGATGATGTTATTCGTGACCTGTGCTGCAGTGGAGGACGTTGAGGAAGACGCAGCAGTGGTTGCAACAGGAGGGGCCGGCGCCTCTTTCTTAAAATATTCTTCATAGGCGAATACTCCTCCGCCGATGAGGATGGCCACGATCACGAAGGCCCTGAGCCACGCGGGCAGGGTCCGTATCAAGGCGAAGAAACCATCAATGATTTGTCCAAGGGGGCTTTGGTCGTCCGGCATAGTGGTCCTCCGCCGTTCGCATTTTGTGGGCCGGGAAAGCGCGCAACATCATATCGGAAAAGGCTGCAAGGTCAACCGAAATTGGACTTTTTTCCGGAAAGTGGAACAGAGGTAGCGGCTGCGGCACAAAGCTTGTCGAGGCGGAGAGGGCCTCAGCGCGTGAACAGGCGCATGAGGCCGGAGGCAGGCAGGTCGGGGACCAGGAAGGATCTGTCTTTTATTCCGGCGGTACGGGTTAGGGCCTGGGCGGCGAGGTAGCCGCTGCGGACTGCGCCTTCCATGGTGGCGGGCCAGCCGGTGGCGGTGAAGTCGCCGGCCAGAAAGACGCGGGGCCATGCGGTGGATTGGGGCGGGCGGTGGGCGTCGATGCCGGGGCGAGGGGAGTAGACGGCGTGAAGCTCTTTGATCACCGTGGACTTTATGAGTGTGGCTTCGCGCGCGGCGGGGAAAAATTCGCGGACTTCTTTTAGGGCGAGGTCGACGATTTCGGCGCGGGATCTGTCGATGAGGGATTTTGAGGCGCTAACTACTAGTTCGATATAGCTGCCTCCCGATTCTGAGTTTGCCCCGCGGGTATCCAGCAGGCGCGACTTGTGGAACATCCATTGAGTCGTTCGGTCCAGGAGGACGGCGTGGTCCAGGTCGGTGATTTGGCGGTCGAACCAGAGATGGATGCCGGTGATGGGAGAGTGTTCGAAGTGGGTTAGGTTTTCGCGCAACGGGGCGGCTTCCGGCGTTTTGGGGAGGACGCGGTCCAGGCTTTCGAAGGGAAGGGCCAGGATCGTGTAGTCGTAGTTCCCTTCTGCTTCTGTGGTGCGAATTTGAACTTGCTCTGGGCTGCGGGAAAAAGATTCCAGCGAGTTGCGGAAGTTGATCTGGCCGTGGCGGGCGCGGATGTAGTCTCCGGCTGCGTTGTAGAGGCTGGTTAGAGGGATGCTGGGGACGCCCATGTGGCGGGCTGCGGGAGACTTCATGGATTCGCGGACTACCTGAGCGGCGTAGGAAATTGAAATCAGGTCGAGGTCTTCGCTTAGGGCGCTGATGAGGATTGGTTTCCAGAAACGGTTGATGGCGGTCTCCGTCTGGCCGTGTTGGTGGCACCAGTCTAGAAAGGAGCGGCCGGTATCGGGCTGGTTTCGCAGCGTCAGAGCTGCGATGGCGCGGGAGATAGCGAGCTTGTCTTTTGCGTTGAGAAATGGAAATTGCAGGAATGATGGGGCGGTGTGCAGCGGCGCGGGGAGCGGGGAGGCGTGCATTACGGTGGAGCGGCCGCCGGGCTCGATGAAAGTCATTTCGTCGTACCAGCGGATTTTATCTTCTACGCCGATGCGGCGGTAGAACTCGACGAGGTTGGTGCAGACGCGGAAGAGGACGTGCTGGCAGTTGTCGACTACTTCTCCGGTGCCGGGATGCTGGTAGGAGGAAGCGCGGCCCCCGAGGTAGGGGCGTCGCTCGAAGAGGGTTACGCGGAAGTTGGAGTCGGCGAGGGCGCAGGCGGCGGCGAGGCCGGCTAGGCCGCCGCCGGCTATGGCTACGGTGGGTTGGGTGGAGTCTGGCGGCATCACGTGAGGCGTTGCAGGAAGCCTCGTCCCAGCACGCGGAGTTTTTCGGTGACGGTCAAACTTACTTTGGCGGTGAAGACGTCGTAGTCGCGGGCAGCGATTTTTTCGAGCAGCTTGCGGTAGATGTTGATCAGCACCCAGAGCGCGGGCTGGCTGTCTTCGGCGATGTAGGGGATCAGTTGGTCGCCGGACTGGTAGAGGTCGCGGGCACGGCCGGCTTCGAGGGCTAGCAGCGGGCGGAAGCTGGCGGGGTCGGGAGTTATGAGCAGGTCGGCGGCGGAAAGGCCGAACTTTGCCAGGTCTTCTTCCGGTAGATAGACGCGGCCCATGGCGGCGTCTTCTTTGACGTCACGGATGATGTTGGTGAGTTGGAAGGCGAGGCCGCACCGCTCAGCGAGGGGCTCGGCGGCGGGATCGCGATATCCGAAGATGTGGATACAGACGAGACCGACTACTGACGCCACCCGGTAGCAGTAAAGTTTGAGGTCGTCGAAAGTGTGGTATTGGACGGTTAAGCTTGGAACTGCGGCTGGAACCGCTTGGTTTGGATCTGAGGGATCGATTACATCCATAGCGGTGCCCATGGCTAGTTCGTCGAGCAGGCCGGCGGGGATGGTGTAGCGGCGTTGGGCGTCGGTTAGGGCCAGGAGAATGGGGTCGTCGGTGGGCTCGCCTTGCTGGGCGCGGTGGAGGGCGGCGAGCCAGGTCTCGAGCTTGAAGCGGCGCTCTTCGAGGCTGACGGTGGCGTCGTCGGTGATGTCGTCGCAGCGGCGCATGAAGGCGTAGACGGCGCAGAGGGCCTGGCGCTTGCGTTTGGGCAGAACTAGAAATGCGTAGTAGAAATTCTTGGCGTTGGTGCGGGTGATGCCGCGGCAGACCGAATACGCCATGTGGAGCTGCGCCGGGGCGGGAGTCCACGGGATGAGCACTTGCTGGGCTCCGGCGCTCATAAAAGCTTCCCCAACGCGGCGCGCGCTACCAGGGCCAGCTTGCGTGATTTCGAGATTACGGGGCGGTGGCCGAGGACGGCGAAGCTTTGGCGTTCGATCGCGTTTAATATTTCCTGGCCGCCGCGGGAGAAGAGTTCGATATCTACCGCCAGCTCTCTCTCTACTTTTTTCACCAGCGGCAGGCCGCGGTCGAACCATTCGCGGGCGCGTTCGACTTCGAACTTCATCATCTGGCAGAACGCGGGAGTGTTGCGGTTTTGCTGGATGTCTTGCTCGGTGACGGCATAGCGGCGCAGGTCTTCGAGCGGGAGATAGATTCTGCCTTTGCTGTAGTCGACGGTGACGTCCTGCCAGAAGTTGGCTAACTGGAGGGCGGTGCAGGTGTAGTCGGAGAGCTGCTGGCGCTCGGCGTCGCGATAGCCGCAGAGGTAGAGGACAAGATGGCCTACTGGATTGGCCGAATAGCGGCAATAGCCGAGGACGTCGTTGAAAGTCTCGAAGCGCGTAACCGTTTGGTCCTGGCGGAAGGCGATTAGGAGATCGGAGAATTCGTGTTTGGGGATTTCAAACTTTCTTACCGTCTCTGCGAGAGCGACAAAGACCGGGTGCCGCGGATTGCCCGCGTAACAGGCGTCCAGTTCTGTTTGCCATTCATCGAGCAGGGACAAGGCTGCTGTCGGGTCTCCTACTTCGTCGCCGAGATCGTCGGAGATGCGGCAGTAGGCGTAGACGTTAAGGAAATCCTGGCGGAGGTGTTTGGGAAGGAACCAGGTGGCTACGGAGAAATTTTCGTAGTGGGAGCGGGCCAGGCGGTGGCAGTATTCGCGGGATTGCTCGAGTGATGGGGCAGACGGTGGGATCGCGTATTCGGCGGGGAGGCGAGACCAGCCGAGCGCGGCGGAGACGCGAGAATCAGTTGGGGTTGCAAGAGCCATTCAAATCTTAAAACGATTTCGGGTTTCGGGTCGAATGAAGTCGTGCCTCCCCGAACCATGCCGACCACGGCCACCGGTCACCAGCAAAACCTTGTGCATCGTGAGAACGCCTTGCATCGCCGTAGGAACTGCGCGGGTACAAGGGGTCCTTCGACTGCGGTTGTGCTTCGCATTCGCGACGCACAACCTCCGCTCAGCATGACAGGCCTTTTTTCCTGCCAGCTCTCGTACCAATCGCTGTCAATCAGTGGCCCGGGATGATTGCCGTTTTGATGTCGCCGCCGCGGTTTAGCATGTGTCGAAGGACTTTTTGCAGACTCGACAACGGGGCTTCGCCGGTGATGTAGTCGGTGGGGCGGATTTTTTTTGCGGCGATCAGGCCGAAGGCGCGGCGCACGGTTTCGGGCGTGTGATGGAACGTGGCCTTCAGGGTGATCTCGGAATAGTGCAGGCGGTTGGTGTCGAGCTGCACTTTGCTGCCACTGGCGCATCCGCCGAAAAAGTTTACAGTGCCGCCCTTGCGGACCATTTCTACCGTCCACTCCCAGGCTTCGGGACGTCCTACTGCCTCGATGACTACGTCGCAACCGCGTTTTTGCGGAGTCAGTGCGCGCACCGCTTCGATGACGTTCGGGACCTTGGTGAGTTGCACGATTTCGTGCGCGCCCATGTGCTTGGCGGCGATTACTTGCTCGTCGCGCTTGACTACCGAGATTACGTTGCAACCGATGGCGCGGGCCACCTGGACAAACATGAGGCCGATGGGGCCGCCGCCGATGATGGTGACGGTGTCGCCGATCTCAACTCCGGTTTCATGCAGGCCGCGCAGCACGCAGGCCAGAGGCTCGGTCATGGCGGCGTCTTCGAAACTGACTTTCTCCGGGATGACAAGCATGTTGGCTTCGACGATGCGGCGCGGGACGCGGATGTATTCCGCGTAGGCTCCGTTGTTGAAGAGCAGGTCTTCGCACAGATTTTCCTGGTGCTTGGAGCAATAGAAGCACATCTGGCAGGGGGCGGAGTTGAGCGCGACCACGCGCTGGCCCTTCCTGAAGCTGACTACGCCCTCGCCGACTTCCTCGATCACTCCGGCCAATTCGTGTCCGAAGAGGGCGGGAGGCACGATCATGCGGGCATGGTAGCCGCGCTGATACACCTTGAGGTCGGTGCCACAGGTGAGCGCCACCTGCACTTTGACCAGTACCTCTCCCTTTTCCACGCGAGGGATGGGTACTCGTTCAATCTTGAGATCTTCTTTGCCGTACAAGACAGCGGCTGTCATTTTTCCGTTCACTGATTGCTTCCTTCCCAGGAAAGACCGGGCTGAATCACGACTTTCATCGATGCGGGCTGCGGGTGGGCCGCTAGATCCAAAGCCTGCGCAGCGTCCTGCAACGGAAACCGGTGACTGATCAACTGTTCCAGATCCATTTCACGGTTCATGACGAAACGAATTGACTCCTCCTGCAAATTCACCGAGGCGCTATAAGAACCGACCAGCGCCTTCTCGTCGACGCAAATCGCGGCTGGATCGACCACGGTCTCGCCGCGTTGCGTTTGCGCAAACAATAACACCCGACCGCCGGGGCGGGCTGCATCCATCGCTGGACGAATCAGGGCATTGCTGCCCACAGCCAACATCACAGCGTCCGCACCACGCCCTTCGGTCTGCTCCCGCACTGAGCGAACCGCGTCCTGCTGGGACGCATCAATTATCTGATCAAAACCAAGGCTTTTACCTATTCTAAGCCTCTCGGGATACAAATCGGAAGTAATAACCGTGGCCCCTGCCCTACGTGCTAGGACGCTTAATATGATGCCTATAGGACCCTGGCCGATGGCCAAAACGGTCTCGCCGGGTTGGAGTCGCAGGGCCTCGATGCCTTTCATGCAGGTATTGACTGGCTCTACAAAGCAGGCCTGCTCGAAGGAGACGCCTTGCGGGATTTTGACGGTGCCCTGCTCGACGATCCAATCCATGACGCGGACGTATTCGGCGAAACCTCCGCCGGAAGGCTCGAATCCAGCGGTGCAGCCGACTTTCTTGTAAGTGGGGCACTGCGCGAAGGTTTTGTGGCGGCAGTAGTAGCACTGGCGGCAGGGGATGTGATGAAAGACCACGACGCGGTCTCCGGGGGCGTATTTTGTGACTCCGGCGCCTACGGCCGCGACCACGCCGGAGGTTTCATGGCCGAAGATGCGCGGGGCGGAATGGGAGCCGGAAGCGATCTTTTTCAGGTCTGTGCCGCAGACGCCGCAGGTGTGCACGCGGAGGAGCAACTCGCCCGCGCCAATTTTGGGTACGGGGACGGTTTCTAGGCGGACGTCGTTTAGTCCTCGGTAAACGGCGGCCAGCATGGTCGCCGGAATGGACTGGCTGTGGTCTTCGATGGCGATTTGTCCGGCAATGCCCATTACCTTATAGATTAACCTTGATTAGATGAACCCTGCTTAGAGTGCGTTTCATGCCTGTAGGACGCTATTTTTCAGTAGCCGCTGGCTGTCTCGGGTCGGTATCGCGGAACTCCACGTCCACCGCCATCGAGTCCAGATAAGGGGAATCCGGCGGGGTGAAATGATGCGCCTTCACTTGCAACACAACGTAAAAACTGTCGACCTTGATCACGCGCCTCGCGTCCACGGGAACGCGGGCAAAGGTTGTGGGCTCCAGCCGCCATAAGGCATCTCTGGGATCAGATGACGGGTCCAGGGAGGTCAGCAGCACATTATCGTAAATGGGGTGGTGGAGATCCGCCAGTTTGACAACCCAGGAGGTGATTTTCGTGTCACCCAGCGGACCTTGAGGAATGATGGAGAAAATGTAGCGGTCGGCGCCATGGGAATCCTTGATGCGCTCCCGGTAGCTCTGATTCTGGGGCGAGAGGCTGACCGAAAAACTTTCTTCCACGATTTGGGTCGAGCCATGGCGGAAGCTTTCGGCATAGATGGAAGAGGGCGCGGACTGGGCGGCTAGAGGCAGCGCGGCACAGAGAACGATTGGAACCAGGATGCTTGATTTCATTTGGGGCTCCGGGAAGTGAATCCGGCTGTGGCCGCCGGTTGGGACGCAGGTGTTGCCGGGATCGAGTTTCTTTGGAAGCGCTCGAGATGCTGGCCCAGCGCTTGGGATGCTTTTCTGCTGTTGCTGGCTAGAGTGGCGACGCGGCCCCAGAGCCATGGCCGCAGCGCGGCGAACAGGGCGAAGCTGGCGGTGCGGAATTGGCCTTGGGCGCCTATGAAGCGGGCGGTGTGCGGCAGCTCGAAAGTTAACTCGTCGGAGATTACTTTGATCGTGGCGAACTTGATGCCGTGGGCGCGGGCTGCGGCGGCTACGGCGGCGGCTTCCATGTCGACGGCTTGGGCGCCATAGGCCTGGGCCAGATTGCTTTTTTGGGCTGCGCTTGCCACTTCCATGAAAGTTACCAGCGTACCGGTTCCACCGTCGATCTCGGTGCGGCTTCCGTCACGGGCATCGATTACAACGGCGGGTGTGAAAATTTCAGCTATGCGCATGTTTGCGGTCAGTGCTCCGGCGAAGCCTACGGACTGGACGATGGTGGGACGGTATTGGGAGATCACGGCTTCGGCGGCGCGGCGGGCGGCGTCTGCTCCGATGCCGCCGCAGACGGCGACCATGTCGTCCCGCTCAAAGAAAATAAAACTGCGGCCTTCGTAATCTTGCTGGACGCGGCGGCAGCCCTGGATCAGAGTGCTGACTTCGCGCTCCAGCGCGGCGACGATGGCGAGTCTAGGCATAACCGTTGGCCCGGAACCATTCCACGGCGCGGCGTAGAGCGGCGTCGGCGGGGAGGGTCTTCCATCCCAACTCGCGCTCGGCTTTGCCGGAACTGGCCCACATTTTTTTCTTTCC
This sequence comes from Candidatus Dormiibacterota bacterium, assembly GCA_035566655.1. Lineage (GTDB taxonomy): Bacteria > Acidobacteriota > Terriglobia > Terriglobales > Acidobacteriaceae > Sulfotelmatobacter. Next base: position 3,192 of record DATMQT010000047.1, on the reverse strand, counting down.
CATGCGCACGGTTTCGATGGTGGCACGGGGCTCGCGGCCCAGCAGGCGGCCGGAAATCGTTTGATCCACGGCACCGGCTGCATAGGCTACGAAGTACGGCAGCTTCACTTTCGGCGACGGCAGGCCGGAGATTGCGCCGAGCTTGTCGAGAATCTGCTTCAACGTAAGGTTCTCACCGCCCAGAATGTAGCGTTCGCCGCTTTTGCCTTTTTCCATGGCTGCGATGTGGCCGCGGGCGCATTCCCGGACGTCGACCAGATTCAATCCTGTCTCGACATATGCCGGGAACTTGCGCTTTAGAAAGTCTACGACGATTCGTCCGGTGGGAGTGGGTTTGACATCTTGTTCGCCAACAGGGGTGGTGGGATTCACGGTGACTACACGCATGCCGGTGCGGCCGGCTTCGAGCGCTACTTGTTCCGCCATGAATTTTGAGCGCTTGTAGTGGCCTATCATGTCGGCTAGGGAGACGGGAGAATCTTCGTCGGCGGGACGGCCGTTGCCGGTGAAGCCCATGGTGGCCACGCTGGAGGTGTAGACTACGCAGCGGACTGAATTTTTGCGCGCGGCTTGGAGAATGGCGCGCGTGCCTTCCACGTTCGAGCGGTACATGTCGTTGGGATCGCGCACCCAGAGGCGGTAGTCGGCGGCGACGTGGAAGACTACTTCGCAGCCTGACATTGCTTTTTCGAGCGAAGCGGGATCGCGCAGGTCGCCGGTTGCGGTTTCGGCGCGGAGGCCTTCGAGATTGTTCAGATTGCTGGTGGGGCGGACTAGCAAGCGGAGGTCGGCTCCCTGATCGGAGAGAATCCGGGCCACGTGGGAGCCTAGGAATCCGGTTGCGCCTGTGAGGAAAGCTTTCAAAAGAGTTCTCAGCTCTCAGTTTAAAGCAAGCGCTGGCGGATCAGTGGATAAACAAGGTGGAAGGAGGGGACGGCAAGCGGGCGCATACTCGGCTGCGGCGGAGTGGGGGTTTGAGTGTAATCGCCTGTTCTCGTCAGCTATGATTGCGGCATGAAGGAACGCCGTTGAAGTGCCGTACAGGCTGGTGATCCAGGACTACGACAAGATAGCCCCATCAGCGAAGCAGATAGCCGATGATTTCGTTGACCTGATCCGTGAGCTTGCAACCGAAGGCTGTCACGTAGAGATTCGTGCGGAAGGTCAATGAGTGAAATGACTGTTAACAGCAGTTGGTGAGCGCGTAGAATCTGCGTGTGGATTCAAATGTATCTGTCGCGGCTTACGCGGTGGCTGCATTGGGGCTGAAGGGTTGTTCTATGACTCGTGGAACTCTTGTTTTGAAGATGACTAGAAACAAACGCCGCCGAGTCTGCGCGGCATTTGCAATCGCCTGCCTGTCCGCTCTCGGAATGAGCGCCCAGGACCAGCCCAAGAAATATGACCTGAAGCTGACTTGGAAGAATGCTGTTGAGGGCCACAAGAGCGAACTATCGCAAGACGATTCGCAAGCAATGATGATGAAAGTGCTAAATGGCGATGGCAAAATCTTGACACAGCAGGAGGATAATCGGTCGCGCTCCTTCGCCGCGGTCGAAGTGATCAGCAAAATAGAGGATGGTAAGCCGGCGGTGTCGCGATGGACCTTCAGCAAGGCGACGCAACACCGCGAGGATCAGGACGTGCCCTTCGCATTTCAGGGCCGAACAGTGGTCGTCACCAAAGACCCGGCAAGCAAGAAGCACTTTGCTTTTGACGACGGTAAGCCGGTCTCAACGGAAGATGCAACCGTCCTGGCTGGGTTGTGGGACAGTGAGACTGAACCGGGCAAACTCTCCGGTGAGGAGATATTCGCGCCAAAGAGTCCGGTTGCGGTTGGCGAACAATGGATGCCGGATATTGCCACGATCGCACAGGGCCTCGAAATCGGTGATGGCATCGACCTCAAGAGATCCACCGTGAAGGCAACGCTGAAATCAACAGAAATGCGCGATGGAGTGGAGTTCGGTCATATCAAAATATTCATGGAGCTATGGCTGACGAAATTTGGGCCAATGCGGTTGGATGACCCCGTTTTGATGAAGTTCGAAGGTGACATCGACGCTTGCATCGACGGTGCGCAGCCGGACGGCACCATGAACATAACGATGGATGCGAAGGGGCACAGCGCTGCTAAAGTGGATTCTCCCCCGGGGGAAGTGCAAATTTCCATCGACTTTGACTCGAAACTGCAACAGCGCCAGAAAACGATTAAGTAACGAATTCAGGGCGGGCCGTGGCGCTCATTGGTTAGCTAACTGTCACTAAATCGCCGTTATACTCAAAATCCTTCAATGAGCGCTATGGCGTGATTTCAACACCTACCTGGCCCGTTATAATCACGCCGATGGCCAGCGATGCCTTTCTCTCGTGGGCGAACCGGACCGTGCTTCGCCCGGGCCGCGAAGAGCCCTACCTGTCAATTCAGGACATCGTCGTTTTCGTCCGCGATCTGGAAGTGAGTAAGCCGTTCTACCTGCAACAATTGGGCTTCGAACTTATCACAGAACAACGCCTTCCCACCGGCGAACGCTGGATCGAAGTGGCGCCTCCTGACGGCAGCGCGAATCTTGCGCTGGTTGAACCAAAGCCCGACGCGCCGGAATACAAACTGATTGGCGGCTACCGTTGGGTCCTATTCATGACCGAAGATGTCCAGGCCAAGTACAAAGAATGGAGCGAACGCGGTGTTCGTTTCTCAACTGCTCCAGAGACGCCGGGCTGGGGCGGCACCTATGCGCGTTTCGAGGATCCGGACGGGAATGCGTTTGGCCTGGAAGGGTTCGATGAGGTGAGGCAAAGCCTGGAGTTGCGCCGGCAGGCGTACGCCGAGAAGCTCGAATCCGAACGCCGCACCGCCCAGGAACTGGAAATAGCCCGGCAGGTGCAGGCGCGGTTGTTTCCGCAGATTCAGCCGGAGTTTGAAACGCTGGAGTACGCGGGTATCTGCCTGCAGGCGCGCCAGGTGGGAGGGGATTATTTCGATTTCCTGAATCTCGGGCCGCAGCGGCTGGGGTTGATCATCGGCGATGTTTCCGGCAAGGGGATTGCCGCAGCTCTGCTGATGGCGAATTTGCAGGCCAGCCTGCGGAGCCAGACGGCGCTAGCCATCGATCAGCCCGAGGCGTTGCTCCGGTCTGTGAACCGCCTCTTCTATGACAACACCGGCGACAGTGCCTATGCCTCGCTTTT
>DATMQT010000046.1:0-37783 GCA_035566655.1 Candidatus Dormiibacterota bacterium | reverse complement strand
GCGATAGTGCCGGTGAAAAGGCTTTGGATTGCGTTAAAGCCGGTGTCGAACGGTGAACCCTGTGCGATCGCAACCATAGGTACGAGGAAAAGCAGCGCAAGAATAACGGCGGTTGGACGGACGGATTTCGACCGAAGAAGCGGGTGGATGTGACGGATGAAATAAATCTGGGACCAACGTGGCATATGCACCTCCGGCAGGGGCTTAAAGCTGCTGCTTTTAGCGCAAACCTAACCGCACTGAATCGCGCTGTCCAATAACTTTTCGGATCGAGTTCATTCCTGGGAGTTATGAGTCCGAGAGGTAGAGTGATTCGACCTGGAACTTGTTGTCGAGCTGGGCATGAGAAAAGCTCCATCGACCTTGCAATAAAGGACATACCCATCGCCGCTTGCACCATCTGCGAGTAGCCAAATATTTACGGGCAACCTGCGGCAATTGTCCTGAATAGCACTGCGAGATGGCGAGTCCTATCGCTGCGTCAACGAATCTCGGGCGTTCTTGGCGAATGACTTTCGTTCTGTAAGCCCTGCTTGTTCAATAAGTTCTCATCCGCGCAGTGGCTTTGTCAGCGGTAATTGGTTGTGAGGAATCGGGCTAGCGTTGTCTTTAATAACCTGTAGGAATGAACTCCATCCGAAAAGTTATTGGACACGGCGGCAGGAATGAATCAAATTGGTTAACATCGCCCGGTCCCGTAGAGATTTGAGCAGCCGAGAACGGCAGTCGTGAAACTCCCAGCTCCCCGTGGTCAGTTTCGACAATGGTTGCGTAGCGGGTGCGATCAATTGTGGATTTTCCTGCCGGGAATTGCCGCAATTGAAACCCAGCTCAGAAGGACCAGGAGGTCTCGAATGTCAGTGCTAACGAGTACGATCCTATCTCCTCCGCGAGTTGAACCTGAGCACTACGTCAGTTCCGACGAAGCGGCGAGCTTTCTTAAACTCAATTTGCGCACAGTTCAGCGTCTAGCGCGTGAAGGAACGATTCCAGCCCACCCTTTCGGCGAAAGAAGACGCAAGACCTGGCGATTCCTGCTGTCTGAGTTGGACGCATGGATGAAGGCCAAGGTAAACTATTCCCGTCGTCCGTGCCGTTCCGTAGGGAGGTAATACCAACCGATGGGAAGGACACGGTATCAAGAAGGAAGCCTGCGTCTTGAGAGTCGCAAGCGAGGGAAAGTATGGCGGCTTCGTTTCCGCATCACTCGTGCCGACGGGAACAGGGTCGAGCACGCCATTGTGATAGGAACGCAGAAAGAGCTGCCAACCCGCGCCACCGCGCGCGAGTTCGTCAAGTCGCTTTACCTGCCAATCAACCATCCAGCTCCGAACAACAATGGGCGCCCCGTGACGTTCAGCGACATTGCGGGTCACTACATCCAAGAAGAACTCACCGAAGATCAAAACCAAGCTTCGGCTCCGAAAGCTTATTCCACGACAGCAACTTACCGCCGCTATCTCCGCAAGTGGATTCTGCCACGCTGGGGCGATCAGGCGGCGTTGATGATCGCGCCGCTCGATCTAGAGAACTGGCTGAAAGAGCTGGGGAGGAAGAGCGGTCTCGAAAACCAAACCCGGTCGAAGATCCGACAGGTCATCGGTCTGGTTTACAAACATGCCCAACGTGTTGGATTCCTGCCGCGAACGGAGCAGGCGAATCCGATCCGCTTTGTCCGTCAGTCCACGGCCAGCAACTACGACCCGATCATTTTGACTCCGGTTCAAGCCTTCGCGATCATCAACCAACTGGGGTTGATGCTGCGTACGCTTGTGCTGGTCACCGCGGCCACTGCGTTGCGGATTTCCGAAATCCTCGCACTGCAGTGGAGGGACATCGACGTAGAGAATCAATGCATATACGTTCGTCGAGCTTACGTCTATGGCAGATTCGGCAAACCCAAATCGAAGGCGTCGAAGCGTCCCGTTCCGCTCCATCCTCTACTCGCGGCACATCTGCTCACCTGGCGCCGGGAAACGCCCTACAGCCAGGAAGAGAATCTCGTGTTCCCGTCCTTCAAACTAAAGGGCAGGAAACCACCGCGAGCCAACATGCTTTTGTCCGATCATCTTCGCCCTGCGGCTCTGAAGGTCGGCGTCGTAGCGCCACCCAGGGCGTTTGGGTTCCACACCTTCCGGCGAACGCTGGCGTCGGTCCTGGTGGCAAACAACTACGATCCAAAACTCGTGCAGGAGCTACTCCGTCATTCGAACATCAAGACGACCCTGGATATCTATGCCCAAGCCATTACACCGGCCAAGCTGGAGGCACAGGGAACGTTCCTGAACCAGCTACTAAAGGGTTCATGGATGGAGAAGGCACCGGCAACGAGCTTCGTCGTTTAGCGCAAACCCTCGTTTTGTGGGCATATTGTGGGCTAGCTCAAATCGAGGGATTCCGAATAAGTGCTTTGAAATGTGGTGGCCAGGGACGGAGTTGAACCGCCGACGCCAGCCTTTTCAGGGCTGCGCTCTACCACCTGAGCTACCTGGCCACGTATCGAAACCCGCTCTTACACCGCGGGCCGCGAGGATCGTTCACTTCACGCTGATTGTTGCGGGGATTGCCAACCGAATGAAAACCCATGACAGCCGGGCGCGTGCGGAACCTGTTGATTATAGCAATGGCGGCGAGTTCCCTCAAACGTCTGCCGGCTGATGGCGACGTCGCGGCGCGTTGCGGGTCGTGGGCCAGTTGAGGCTGGTCCACGACCCGGCTGCGCATTAGGGACGATGGCTTGCGGTTATTGCCCGCCCGCCGACGAGCCGTGCTGTCCCAGCCACGACGCGAGTTGCGGTTGTTGTTGCGTTCTCAGATCCACGCAGTTGTTGATGCGCTCGATCGATTGCCGGTAGGTTCGTTCCGCCGCTTCGATCTTGTGCGCGGCGTAGAACTCCACCACCTGATCGCGCATCTGCGCATCGCAGAATGAGCCGGTTGAACCCACCACCTGGGCGCTGGCGAACGGTCCGCCAACCTTCTGCACCGCATCCCAATGCGCCAGAACAAAGTCCCACGCCTGCTTCTGGCCTTCGGGATTGCCCATCACGCTGGTGACTACGCCCAGCGCGTCCTGCGAGCGAACGTCTGGCGTGAGGGCATAATCCAGAGTCCGCTGCAGAAGTTTCGGGTCGCTGAACTGCGGCAGCGTGAACAAGTACATGTAGTACTCTTCGGGTGACTTCGGGTTTTTGATCGCGACCATCAGCCGGTCGTAGAATGTCTGATCGCCGTTCAAAGCCGCGAGCGCCATTGCTCCACCAGCCATTTGCCGATCCACTGAAGATGGATCGTCCAGAGCCTTCTCCGCCAGCTTGCGCGCCGCTGCCAGCACCTCGGGATCACGCGCGTCATAGCCTAGCGCGTTGAACAGCCGACCCCGCAAAGTTCGCTGCTCGTCGCTCTCGCCGGGCTTCGCGTCCCAGCCCACATCTTTCATCATCGGCGCAAGATACCCGCGCAACCAGGCGCGGAAGGAATCGCGATCACTGTCCGTCACCAGGTAACGGCCAATGAAGTTGAGCCGGCCAAGAACATCATCCATGACCGCGCGATTGCGGTCTCTTTCCAGCCCCTGTGCGAAGGCAAGATAGTCGCCCACTGGTTCGCGTCCCACACGTACGGACGCCCAGATGTCCGACTGCAAAGCAATCCGCTCGGCAGGGGTAAGCTTGCTCTCGGCATCTGCGGCTAGAGCTCGCACCGCATCGGGTTGGTAGCCTGCGCGGTAATACCCAGTCGCGCCCGCGTTGGCCAGGACCCACGTCGAACAGCCCTCCAGCGTGAAGGTCTGCTCTTTCTTGGTGAGCAGTTCGCACTTCTGCGCTCCGGTCGATGACTTCAGACACAAGGGAACCTGCCAGACCTGATCATTCGCCGACTGGAACTTCTCGCGATCGTAGTAATAACGCCGCTGATTCAGGGTTACGGTCGTCGAATTCCCGGAGCACTGCGCCTTCACATTGATGATCGGAGCGCCCGCTTGCTTCACGAAAGTGGGCATGATCTGGTCGACGGGCTTCTTCGAGGTCTTGGCTTGCGCACTCCAGAAGTCGTCCGCGGTGGCATTGGCATATTGATGTTGCTGGATATAAGCATTGATGCCCGCGCGGAACGTCTGCTCGCCCAAATATGACTCGAGCATTCGCAGCACGGACGCAGCCTTGCCGTAAGCGATTCCATCGAACAGTTCCATGATCTGCCCAGGCGTCTCGGCGGCCTGATGAATCGGACGAGTGTTCGCCAGCGAATCCGTGTTGAGCGTTCCGCCTGTCCCACTTACATCGTCCAGATTGAAATTCCATTCCGGCTTCCAGGCCTGGATCGGCTTGCTCGACATCCACGTGGCAAAACCTTCGTTGAGCCAAATGTCATCCCACCACTTCATGGTGACAAGATCGCCGAACCACTGGTGCGCCATCTCATGTGCAATCACCGAAGCAACGGTCTTCTTCAAGTCGACCGAGCCCCCCTTCTCGTCGAATTGCAGCAGCACTTCCCGGAAGGTGATGCAGCCGGCGTTCTCCATTGCGCCAGCGGAGAAATCCGGCAGGCCTACCAGATCGAGTTTCCCGTAGGGATACTTGATGTTGAAATATTTATCGTAATAGCTGAGGACGTGCTCGGCCGTTTCCAGGGCAAATCTCCCCAACTCCTTCTTGCCGGGAGTGTTGTAAACGCGAATCGGAATGCCGTCCACCCCGCCCTCGATGTACTCAAAGTTGCCCACCACCAGCGCTGCCAGATAAGACGACAGCTTGACTGTAGTGGCAAAATGCACCGTGTGCTTGTCGCCGGGGCCGGGTGTATCGGAAACGATTTTCTGGTTGGAGATCGCCACCAGCCCCTTGTCGGCAACGGCGGTGATGTCGAACGTGGCTTTGTATCCCGGCTCGTCGAATGACGGAAATGCCCGGCGCGCATCCGTGGCCTCGAACTGCGAGGCCGCATACTTGCGGCCCTGATCGTCCTTGCCCAAATAAAGCCCGCGCATCTCGCTGTTAAGCGTGCCGGTATAAGTAATGTGGACCGTGGCCGCGCCCGCGGCGAGCGGCTTCTCGACCGCCAGCACTACCATCTCTTTTTCTTTGTCGGGAGTGACTTTGGCTTTCTGTGTGCTTCCACCGCTGGTGATGGTGACTTCGTGGAAGTCGATATCAACCGCATTCAGCGTGACTTCCGCACTCGGCTTCAGCACGCGGATGGAAATGGTTTCATCGCCCTCGAACGTGGCTTTCTCAAGATCGGGCGTGAAGGTGAGTTTGTAGGCATCGGGAGCGGCCACCTCGGGCAGCCTTTGTGCCGCTGCCAGCGAAAATGTAGCCAACACAAAACTGAGTACCGCAAGAATTCGCTTCATAAGTCTCCTCGGGAGATTCGCTTGAGGTTCATTTTGTAAACGGAAGTTTCATGGAGTGACTTCAACAACCGATTTCGTCGGGAAAATAGTTCGAGCCGTGCCGGTCAGACGCAATTAGGACTCTCCAAATCTATACGGAAAGCTTGCCGCAAAAGTTCACTCTGGATGTGCCACCGTCCCGCTCATCACCGTCATCGAGCACCGGTTGGCCCCGAACCAGTAAGGGATTTCACGGTAATCTTCCACGCCAAATACCGCCAAATCAGCGTCCTTCCCCGGTTCGACTGTTCCCTTCCGGTCCGCCACTCGCAAGGCCCACGCGCCGTTGATGGTGGCCGCGGCAATGGTCTCGGCCGGCGACATCTTCATGTGCGTCGAGGCCAGCGACATCGCCATTGGCATGCTCAGCGTGGGCGAAGTGCCGGGGTTGTAGTCCGTCGCCAGCGCCACCGGCACGCCTGCATCAATCAGCTTGCGCGCTTGTGGATATTCTTTCAACCCCAGAAAGTAATTCGCTCCGGGCACCAGCGTGGCGACCGTGTCGTGCTTAGCTAACTGCGCGATGTCGTCATCATTCACGTGGTCCATGTGATCAAACGACGCCGGATTGAAGCGCAAAAACGGCCGTAGCAGTGTCTCCGTGAGTTGGCCCATGTGCGCCCGCACACTGAGACCGTGCTGCCCGGCGGCCTCAAAAATCTGCTCTGTTTCTGCCACCGTAAACGCCCCTTTATCGCAGAACACATCGACGAACTGGGCGAGCTTCCGCCTCGCGGCCTGCGGAATCATCTCCTTACAGACGGCCTCAACATACTTTTGTGAGCAACCCTGAAATTCTTTCGGGACGACATGCGCTCCCAGCTGCGTCGCGACCACGGTCCCGGGCCACCGAGAGGCCGCCTCGCGGATCGCTTCCAGCGACTTCAGTTCCGATTCCACCGTCAGACCGTAACCTGACTTGGCCTCAACCGTGGTCGTGCCGTGCACTGCCATGTTGTGTAATGCCGCTAGAACCTTCTCGACCAGCACCCGCTTCCCTGCCTTGCGGACACCCTCCAGGCTCGACCGGATGCCGCCACCAGCCGCGGCGATTTCTTCATAAGAAGCGCCCTCGATGCGCTTCTCAAAATCCACCAGCCGCGGGCTGACAAAAACAGGATGCGTGTGTGAATCCACGAATCCGGGCAAGACGACCTTTCCCCCGCAGTCGATCTCGCTAACTCTCTTGCGATTCTTCCTCAGCCAGGGATCGCGCAGGGCATCTTTGGTCGTGCCAACGGAGACGATCTTTCCCCCGAGGCAGAGCACAGCACCGTCTTCGATGATGCTGAGCTCCTTTAGTTCGGGGCCGCGGCGGGGGCCGCGTTTGCTGGACATAGGTCGGAGCGTGAGTAGTTGACCGATGTTGGCCAGAATTAGCACCGATTCCTTATGCGCTCTTCCGTGGCGGGTGTTCATTTCTCGGCCATCGGCACCTTCAGGCCGTTTTTCTGCGCGAACTCCTTGGCCTCGTCGTATCCCGCGTCCGCGTGCCGAATCACGCCCATCCCCGGATCCGTCGTCAGGACGCGCTCAATGCGCTTGGCCATCTCATCGGTACCGTCGGCCACAGTGACCTGCCCGGCATGCAGCGAGTATCCAATGCCCACGCCGCCGCCGTTGTGAATCGATACCCACGACGCTCCCGCGGCCGTATTCACCAAAGCATTCAGCAGAGGCCAGTCGGCGACCGCGTCAGAGCCGTCCTTCATGCTTTCGGTCTCGCGGAACGGAGACGCCACCGAACCACAATCTAGATGATCGCGGCCGATCACGATCGGCGCCTTGATCTTCCCTTTCTTGACCAGATCGTTCATCGCCAGACCAAACTGCGCGCGCTCGCCGTAGCCCAGCCAGCAGATGCGCGCCGGCAGTCCCTGGAACTTGATGCGCTTGCGCGCCAAGTCAATCCAGCGCCGCAGGATGCGGTTCTCGGGAAACAATTCCAACACAAGATCGTCTGTAACGTGAATGTCCGACGCTTCGCCTGACAACGCGACCCAACGGAACGGGCCGCGGCCTTCGCAGAACAGCGGACGAATATAGGCAGGCACAAACCCAGGAAAGTCGTAAGCATTCTTCACCCCGCGCTGAAACGCAAATGTGCGGATGTTATTGCCGTAGTCGAAGGTGACCGATCCCATCTTCTGCAAACGGAGCATGCCTTCCACATGCGCAGCAATGGCGTCGAGCGACTTTTCCTGGTACGCCTTTGGATCGTTTTTTCGAAGCTCCACGGCTTCGGCGAGCGTCATGCCGTTCGGCACATACCCGTTCAGCGGGTCGTGCGCCGAGGTCTGGTCCGTCAAAATGTCCGGCACCACGCCGCGCGCCGCCAGCTCCGGAATCACGTCCGCGCAATTCCCCACCAGCCCGACCGACACATTCTCCTTCTTGCGCACCGCATTCTTCAGAATACGCAACGCTTCGTCGAGCGTGGTGACCATGAAGTCGCAATAGCCAGTCTTCAGCCGCTTCTTGATGCGCTCCGGATCAACGTCAATCCCCAGAAACGCCGCGCCCGTCATGGTCGCTGCCAGCGGCTGAGCTCCGCCCATCCCGCCCATGCCACCCGAGACGATCAGCTTGCCAGCAAGATCGCCGCCTAAGTGTTTTTCGCCCGCCGCCGAAAATGTTTCAAACGTCCCCTGCACGATTCCTTGAGAGCCGATATAGATCCACGAACCCGCCGTCATCTGCCCGTACATCATCAGCCCGGCGCGCTCCAGTTCGTTGAATTTCTCCCAGTTCGACCAATGACCAACGAGGTTGGAATTGGCAATAAGCACGCGCGGCGCATGATCGTGCGTCTTAAACACACCGACGGGCTTGCCGGATTGCACGAGCAGCGTCTCGTCGTTCTCCAGCTTCTTCAGGGTTGCGACGATGGCGTGGTAAGCCTCCCAATTCCGCGCCGCGCGTCCGGTTCCGCCGTACACGACTAAATCCTGCGGGCGCTCGGCAACGTCCGGGTCGAGATTGTTCATGAGCATGCGCATGGCAGCTTCCTGCTGCCAGCCTCTGCAAGCGATGGAGGTGCCGCGCGGCGCGCGAATCGAGGCGGGGGCCAGGGTCAGTTCCGTTTCAACGGGCATTCATAGATGTTACTTGGTGACTGCGAAAGTATTCAACGTTGGAAACGCAGGGGGACGAGCAAACAGAATAATCCTACCAACTGCTGTACGCATCGCCCTCGGTTGAGATCGCATTCGACGTCGAATGCACGTCGCAGATGCCGGGATCCTGCTGGTCCACAGAATCAAGTGTGTCGCAGATTGGCGCGTCCCAGTCCGTCCCACCCGTCATCGGATCCTTGGGAATTTGTTTGATGTAGACCGGAACCAAATCCTCCAGCGACTGCGGTGCTTTCTGCTTGTCGAGCGTGTACTGCTGGATCAGCTTGCGCAGTTGGGACAGGGTGTCGTGCAAAACAGACTCGCGCGCCCTCACTACCGCGTGTCTATAAATCGGCAGCGCAATCGACAGCAGGATTCCGATGATGATCATCACGATCATCATTTCGAGCAACGTGAATCCCGATCTCCCGCGCGCTTTAAGTCTCGTCACCATTTACCAGTCCTTATACTTCGTGCCGTCCAGAGCCGTGCCTTGCGATTTGGTGTAAACGTCAAACACGCTCTGCCCGCCCCAGGAGTCGGAATCCGGATCATCCTGCATCGAACGCAAACCCCACTCGGTCGTGCCGGTCATGGGATCGATGGGAATCTTGCGCAGGAAACGAACTTTCTTACCCTGGATATCTTCACCTTTCACCAACGTTTCCAGATCGGGAGGATAGTTCTGGCTGTCCACCTTGGTCCGGAACAACTGCTTATCGGCCGCGTCCTTGTAACGGTCGATGGCGTCGCGCATCTCCCATAAATCGGTTCGCAGCGTGCGTTCTCTCTCCCGCTGGATGACGACTCGTGTCAGCGGCAGCACCATCGTCGAGAGAATGACGATAATGGAAGTGGCGATGATCAGTTCAAGGAGCGTAAAGCCCCGGGCTCTATGAGAAAAATCGGGCCTCGCACTCCGCCCGCGCTGGAATTCGTATAGCTTCATCTTCAATTCTCGAGTTAAGGCCACCGCGCGCCGATCTTATTGCACGGTCACCGATGCCTGCGCTCCATTCACCGTGATGGCTTGTTGACCGGGATCGCGTGCGCCACCCCGGGTAATCGTCAGCGGAGTCTGACCGCTGGCCTTCGCCTGAAATGTCAAGGTGACCACCGCGCCCTGCCCGGAAACTCCACCCGATCCAGGCGGCCGCGTGGCCGTGACCTGCAAGGTTCCAGTGGTTTCATCTTCGCGATGCACCAGGGCCACGGCCTGCCCGTCCTGCGAGAGAAAACCGCCGTTCGAAACATTCACCAACTGCAGTTTGGCTGGATCGTAATTCATCTGCACCGGCACGGAGTACACGTTCGTCGCCCCGGAAATAAGCAGGTTCACAACAAACGTGCCGCCCTTGGTCGCTGTGATCTGCCCCGGATCGAACAGAAAATTGGCTTGCCCCGGTATCGCCGCCTGATTCGGGTTCTGATTGGTCGGCGGCTGCATGGCGGGCGCTTGACCAGCCGGAGCCTGCGTTGCCGGAGCTTGACCTGCGGGAGCCGGAGCCGTCGGCGCTACGTGGCTGACGTGCCGCAGTTCAATCGTGTTCGCGGTCCCAATGTCGATGGCCCGCTGGTTCAACTCGCTCACCGTGGCTCCACGAATAATGTGCGGAGTGATGGCAAACACTGTTTCATCCTGGGAATGGTCCTGCGTGGTCTGCCCGAAGAGATATCGCAGGATCGGGATCTGCGCCAGGCCGGGAATGCCGCTCAGCGACTTGGTCTGCGCGTCGTCCATGATCCCGCCGATCAGGCTCGATTCGCCGTCCCGCAGGCGGATTTCGTGCTCGATCTTCTTCTGGCCGATAATGGGCTGGCTGATGCCTCCGATGCTCGACTGCCCCACGACTGAAGATATTTCCATGGTGATCTTCAGGGTGACTTCCCGGTCCGCGTGCACGTGGGGTGTAACGTCAATGTTCACGCCCACGTCGAGATATTGAAATTGCGTATTCACCAGAGGGTTGATGCCCACGCCGCCGATGCCGGGCTGGAACGATCCCGTGGCCACCGGCACCCGCTCGCCGATCTTCAGTGTTGCCTTCTGGTTGTCGAGGGCACGGACCTGCGGATTCTGCAACATCTTAGTGTCGCTCTCGCCCATCACCGCCGACAGGTTGGCGGAGGGAATCGTCACTTGAAAGTCGGTCGCGTTCAAGTTGGCCAGGGAGTTCAGGTTCAGCCCGGTACCGCTGGTACTGGTGGTGCTCGGGGTGGTGGTTGAAGGTGTGGTGGTGCTATTGATGTTGCTTTGCAGAGCTACGGTGGCGCTCGTCGGCGGACTCAATCCTAGCGTGCGCGATTTATCCTTGCTCACCTGCAAGACCGCGATGTCTACAATCACTTCCGGACGCGCCCGGTCCAGATCGTCCACAAGCTTCTCGGCCAGCGCAATCTGGTCAGGCGTTCCCCGCACCACCAGCGCATTCTGCGAGAGCAACTGCTGCACGCGCTGCACGTCGAGCACGGCGCGGATCGCGTTCACCACGTCCTGCAACTCGGTGGGCTGCGAAATATTTGAAAGATAAAAAGTCTTGAGGACGCTCTGTTCCAGTTCTTTGCGCTTGGCGGGATTATCCTGAGCTACGAAAATTGTGTTCCCCGTCACTGGCCGCCAGAAGGTTTTCGATTCCAGCGCCGTAATTTGCAGCGCCTCTTCGAGAGTCACTCCATTAAGTTCGACCTTGATCCGCCGGGACGTGTAATCCGGATCGAACAGAACGTTGATCCCGGCCAACTGCCCGACAGTTTGATAAATCACTTTGGAATCTTCGGTGAGCTTGACCGTGATGGGAACCACTGAGATGGGAGCGAGTTCTACCGGACCTCCGGCTTCCCTGATCTTCCGCTCCAGGTTGCTGGGCGGCCCGGCGGCCTGCGGAGGAGGATTGCGGGCATCGTTCATCATCTGTAGCGTGCGCTTTAACTCCTGCTGCGCGCTGAACAGCGAGGGATCGATCTGCGCCGCCTTCTGAAATTCGGCCAGCGCTTCCTCCATCTTGCCCTGGTCCCGCAGCAGTACTCCGTGATGCACAATGGTTTGGGCCGCCTTGGAGCGCATGCGCTCAAAGGACGTGCGGTAGCGCAAGTCTTTTGGCTTCAGGTCGTAGGCCTGCTTGTAGAGCTCGTAGGCTTGCTCGAAGTTCTGGCGCGCCTCGGCGTCCTGGCCCTTTTCGTAGATGGTCTTGGCCTTGTCGGCGATGGCAGGCAGTATGGCAAGCACAACCAGCAGCGCTACTGCCGCAGGCATCAGACGTCTCATTCGTTAATCCTCGTCTACAAAGTCTTCGCCGGACAAACGGTTACCCTAAGCCAGCGAATCTGGGAATCGCGAGCAGTTGCACTCGATGCAACAAACAAGATGAAGAGCGCTTTGGGGCGATTATAACATCGCGTTTCCCGCCTCTCCATGTGATTGCACACACGGCAGTTACACTCTTTAGTCGTAGTCCCATCGTGGTACGTTCACGGCCCGGCCCCTCCTCAGCTCCCGGGCTTTGGCTTAGCCTTGGGTGCGGCATCTTTTACGCAGATCATCCGACACGGAGCCTTGATCATGGGATTCGTCGGACAAGCTGTCTGTTTGTGATAGCCTTTGGGACACTCGCCCTGGGCTGAGAGTTCACAGCCAGAAATGCCAAAATAAGTGATCGGCTTGCAATCGGTAGGCGGCGACTCCTGCCCGAAGCCCAGGCAAAGGCAGCCGAGAATCACAATCCAGCACTTCATCCGGCACTCCGCAATCGAGCCTCCGCCACTTTGTTAAGATCGAACTAACCATGCCCCGCCAGTCCACCCACGAAACTAAGCCTAGCAAAGAAAAAGCTCCGCGCCGCGAGCCTACCGCCAGCGGACAGAGAGATGCTGCCGTTAATAGGATCGCTTCTCATAACTACTTCTTGCTGGAAAAATTTGAGTGTGGCGTGGTTCTTACGGGCACCGAGGCCAAATCGGTCCGCGGCGGCCTGGCCAACCTCAAAGATTCGTACGGCCTGGTCAAGGACGGCGAACTCTGGCTGCTCAACGCCCACATCGGCCCCTACGAACACGGCAATATCCACAACCACGCCCCCCTGCGCACCCGCAAGCTGCTGATGCACAAAGAGGAAATCAAGAAGCTGATCGGCAAGACGCAGCAGAAGGGACTGACGCTAATCCCGGTACGAATGTACTTCAAGAACGGCAAAGTAAAGGTCGAACTAGCTCTGGCCAAAGGCAAGCAGCTATGGGATAAGCGCGAAACCGAACGCCGCCGCACCGCAGATAAAGAAGCGCGAGAAGCCATCCGAGGCCGGAAGAAGTAAGCGGCACGAACCATGTCGGCAACTCCCCAAGCCTGCCTTGCCTGGGGTCGCGGTGGACTAGGTCAATGAGGCTCTGCAGAATCTTGCATCTTGACGCCCATCCCGCCCCAGAGGACAATCGTGACTCTTCGACGGGGCTCAAATGACGAAGCGAATGGCCTGCATCGTTCTTCTGTTTTGCGCGGCAACGATTTCTGTGCCCGCACAGCTTACTACCTTAGCAAGTTTTGACAAGACGGATGGAAGAGACCCCGGCTTTCCAGGAACTCCGTTCGTGCAGGGAACCAACGGGAACCTTTACGGCACGACAGCAGCCGGCGGGGCGAATGACGAGGGCACGGTTTTCGAAATCAGCCCTGCGGGAAAGATAATTACACTCTATAGTTTCTGTTCCCAGCCGAGCTGCAGTGACGGTGCCGTCGCAAACGCGGGGCTGGTGCAAGGCACGGACGGAAATTTCTATGGAACGACGGCCCTCGGCGGCACCAACAACACGGGGACAGTATTCAAAATCACCCCAGAGGGCAAACTGACCACACTTTATCGCTTCTGCTCTCTATCAGGCTGTAGCGACGGCGTGGACCCTTCGGCAGGATTAGTGCAAGCCTCTGATGGCCACTTCTACGGGACCACGTATAGCGGCGGGGCTTTGGGCGACGGTACAGTCTTCAAAATAACTAAGGCAGGCGCGCTGACCACGCTGGCAAGTTTTGACGGTACCAACGGCCAGGGTCCTGATTTTGGATCTCTCATTCAGGGCGCCGACGGCAACTTCTATGGGACAACCCTCGTCGGCGGAGCCAACACGAGCGCCTGTGGAGATTCCAGAGGCTGCGGCACAGTCTTCAGAATGACCCCTCGTGGCGAGTTGACCAGCCTTTACAGCTTCTGCGCCCAACCAAACTGCGCTGATGGCTTCGAACTCTTTGGTGGGTTGGTACAAGGCACGAACGGGAACTTCTACGGGACAACACCGGTGGGCGGGACCAATGGCTATGGCACCGTTTTCGAAATCACACCTGCCGGCAAGCTGAGAACCCTGCACAGCTTCGATTCGACTGACGGTGCCTATCCGGAGGCCACGCTGATACAAGGTACCGACGGGAATTTCTACGGGACAACGTCCGGGGGCGGAGCCAACGGTGATAGAGGCACGGTTTTTGAAATCACGCCGGCAGGTACGCTTACCACGGTCTATAACTTCTGCTCGCAATCGAACTGTTCTGACGGTACTGGTCCTTTTGAAAGCTTGATGCAAGCGACGAACGGGGATTTCTACGGAACAACCTTCGCGGGCGGGCTCAGCTCGAACTGCATCGATGGATGCGGTACTGCCTTCAGTCTGTCGGTGGGGCTCGGCCCGTTCATCGAAACCCGTCTCAGCTCCGGCAAGACGGGGTCTCGCGTAATGGTCCTCGGGAACAATCTGACCGGTGCGACCGCCGTTAACTTTAACGGGACACCATCCGCATTTACTGTCCCTTCCGAAACGGAGATCGAAACCACCGTACCCACCGGCGCCACCACGGGTTTCGTCACAGTAGTCACGCCGAGCGGCAAACTGACGAGCAACGAGCCATTCCGAGTGATTCCGTAGGCGAGAGTTTCGGAGCGGCTGCCCCACTTCTCGCATGCAGTTCAAGAATGGCAAAGTAAAGGTCGAACTAGCCCCGGCCAAAGGGAAGCAGTTATGGGGATAAACGTGAGACCGAACGCCGCCGGACGGCGGATAAGGAAGCTCGGGAGACGATCCGAGGACGGAAGAAGTAGTCGGCCATGTCCACCGATTGAGTTGGTCCGATAACCCGCCGCACACTCACCACACTTCAAGCTTGATCTGGCGATACCGGCCGATTAACTCAAAGTCCGCCCGGTTGGTAGTGATGAGACGGGCGCCGTGAGAGCGCGCCGTGAGGGCGATGAGAACGTCGAAGTGCAGGTCGCGCAGTTTATGCGGATCGAAGCCGTGATCGGCACGGATTTTGGCCAGTGTCACGCCAGACTCCAGCCAATTCTCTCGCGTCGGCGTCAGGACGGGGTGGTTTCTCGCCAAAGTGCCGAGGAACTTGTGTTCCGAGGGCCCCACAACGCCGCGCAGCAATTCGGCGAGGACCACCGACGACAGGCGGATCACACCCTCAACGGATTCGATTCTCTTCCGATGACGGCCGGTGCGGGCCTCGTCCACCAGCACCGATGTGTCGAAGATGACAACGTCACTCATCGAGTCCGGAAAACTTGAGTTTGCCGGAATTCTTCTTCATCAACTTCTTGAAGCGCTTCAGCCCGACGATTTCGCGCAGGGCGATGTGAACAGCATCGGTGCGGGATTTCGCTTTGAGCACCTTCACGGCCTCGTCGGCCAAGTCCGTGTCGAGACGGATTGATGTCATGGTCACAGCCATAGTCTCTCTCTTTCTGATATATACACGATAGCCGATTCGTATATACAGGTCAACAGGTTTGTGGGCGTGCTTTTCTATCCAGAAATTTAAGTTGTCCGAGGGATGCCCTGCCCTTGTCGCGGCTTTTGCGACAAAACCTGACCTGCTTGCCGAAGGGGGCGATTTTTATCTCCTGGACGCAACGCGGAAGGTCAATTCAAATTCCCGCCGTGTCCCTCCAAAGAACGCGGGGACAAGGACGGGGCAGCCCAGGTTTTCCTTTGCTACGAAGGGCTGGGCCCCGCCTCCACAATCACTATACGAAGGGCTGGGCCCCGCCTCCACAATCACTAATTGTTCAGGCCCATGCCCGTCAACGCCAGAGTTGCCGCGCTGCCAGCGCTGTTGGTCACCGACACCGTTGCGTTGTAAGTGCCCACATCCGGTGGCGTGAACACTATCGTGAAGGTGCAGGTCTGTTGCACGCCAAGCGTCGCCGGGCAGTTGTTGGTTTGGGTGTAGATACCGTTCGCAGGGGAGACAGAGCTTCCTGTGATATTGACCGAAGATGACCCGTCGTTGGTCAGGGTCGCGGTCATCGTACTCGACGAACCGGCTACCACACTGCCCAGATTCAGCGACGACGGCGAAAATCCCAGAGCAAGGGTTACACCCGTTCCGGTCAGAGTGATCGTCTGGCTCGTGCTGCCGGGGCAATTGTCCTTGAGGGTCACTGCTCCCGAGCGGGTTCCAGCTTTGGTCGGCGTAAAGGTCACCGTGATGGTGCAGCTCTGTCCGGCGTTCAGGGTTGCGGGGGTTGTAGGGCAGGTGTTGGTCTCAGCATAGTCGCCGCTGCTGGTTATGGAAGCAAAAGTGACCGAGTGACTGCTGACATTGTTTATCGTCAGTGTATGGGAAGCGCTGCTGAGTCCAATTTGCAGGAGGCCGAAGTTCAGGCTGGTGGCCGAGAAGGTCAGGCTCAAGGGAGTATAAACCGAGGCCGTATTCTCTACCGTACAGCAGATGCTCGTAGTCGCAATGCCGCCGGCCTCCATGGCCCGTCCCGAAGTCAGCATCGTAGTGGAGTGGTACGCCAACGATTGGCTTAGGCTTGCCGTGGCGGTAAACCCGCCCGTGGTTTCGTTGTAGATGTCGACCTTGTTGGTCGGGATGTAGCCGGTGCAATCCTTTCCACAACTGATCGACTGCCCGATTCCTCCCGCCACTTGTACCGTGCCGTCGGTGAGAAGGGCGGCAGTGTGAGCGTAGCGTCCGATGGTCATGTTGCCGGTGAGCGTCCACGTATTAGCTGTCGGGTCGTAGAGTTCCGCGGAATTTATTGGGGTGCGAAATGGACTACCGCCGGTTACCAGTACTTTGCCATCCGAAAGGAGAGTCGTGGTGTTAACGTAGCGCGCCGTGGTGGTGCTGGCTGCGGTAGTCCAGGTGCCCTTGGTGGAATCGTAGAGCTCGCAGGAAGTGGTGGTAACACCGGCGCCGGTGGAACCTCCGATGGCCAGAACTTTCCCGGTTTTCAGGGCCACAGCCGTGTGGAAAGAACGCGCCGTGTTGAGGCTGCCCGTGGTCGACCAGGTGTTCGAGGCCGGGTCGTAGAGTTCGCTGACAGCTATGTGGGTGCTACAGATGTCATCGGTGCAGCCGCCGGCCACCAGCACTTTCCCACTGGAAAGCAGGGTGGCGGTATGGCCAACGCGAGGCATGGAGAGGGGACCTGCCGAGGTCCACACTCCTGTCGTGGGGTCGTATAGCTCGGCGGTTGTTAACACGATGCTGCTCGTACCCAGCCCGCCGGAGACCAGCACCTTTCCGCTCTTCAGCACGACCGCGGGAGAATATTCCCGGGCCTCAGCCATGCTGCCGGTGAGTGTCCATTTACCGGTGCTGGGGTTGTAAAGCTCCGCCGAAGCGAGGATATTGCCGCTGTTGTCGACTCCTCCGATCGTCAGAACCTTTCCGCCGCTCACTCGCACCTGTGCGTTGAACTCACGAGCGGATTGCATCGACCCGGTAGTTGCCCATTGTCCCTGGGTTTGAGCAAAGAGTGGCTGGAAGCATAGAAACAGCAGAGCGATCAGGGTGCTGGGGAGTTTCTTCACGGCGAATCCTTCCTGGATCATGTTTTGAATATCAGCGACGAACGGCGCTCAAGGAGGCTCAGTGCCTGTGGAGTATATAACCCTAAGAAAGCGGGTGCAAGAGTTAAGTGGCCCAAACCGGCTGCCCCTCGCGGCACACGCGCGATCTCGCCAACCGACCGTCCGGCACTTTCCCGGTTCGACACAGTTTCGTTTTTCACAACTTTGAAAAAAATCTGTAACAAAACATTTAACCTCCGTTAGAATTCACGCATTTTGACTAGTAGTCACGTCGCAAATCGCCACCGAGAACTGCGCCATTGCGGGAAAGAGCGCGCCCCCAGGCAAGAAAGAAACATGTAACCATTTCAAGTACCCAGGAGAGAAATTCATGCTTACCCCAAGCCGTACCGACCGGCGTTTGGCGCTGGCGGTGACCCTGTTGCTTTCTCTAGCTGTCCCCGTGCTGGTTCCAACAGCCTTCGCGCAATCCACCACCTCAACCGGACCCACCACCATCCGCCGCGACGTTCACCACGACCTTTCCCAACCTCTCAGCGAAATGATCAAGAACGCTCCACCGCCTTCTCTGGAGATGCGAGAAGTTGAACCCTTGAAGCGCATTCCGTTGCCTCCTGGGCTCACGCCACTCCAGGAAGATCCGGTGCGGCAAATGTCTACCGTAGGTTCGATGACGCCGGCTCCTACTCTGAACTTTGAAGGCCTGGGCAATGGCGAGTATGGCTTCAGCATCACCGGCGCACCTCCTGATACCGAAGGCGCTATCGGCGCCACTCAGTATGTGCAGTGGGTAAATACGTCGTTCGCCATCTTCAACAAGACCACCGGCGCGCTGATTGCCGGACCCACCGCCGGCAACACCCTGTGGTCCGGATTCGGTGGTGGTTGCCAGAGCAACAATGATGGTGACCCCATTGTGACCTACGACAAGCTGGCGCAACGCTGGGTCTTCAGCCAGTTCTCGGTATCGACCACTCCATATCTGCAATGCATTGCGGTCTCCACAACGAACGACGCCACCGGCACCTACAACCGCTACTCGTTCCAGTACACGGATTTCGACGATTATCCGAAAATGTCGGTGTGGCCTGATGCCTACTACGAAACATTCAACATGTTTGCCGGCGGCACCACCTTCGCGGGCGCCGACGCCTGCGCTTACAACCGCTCCGCAATGTTGGCCGGAACCACGGCCACGCAAATCTGCTTCCAGCAATCTACTGCGGTCGGCGGCTTGCTGCCTTCCGATCTCGACGGCACCACCGCTCCGCCCGCCGGTTCGCCGAACTACTTGGTGTATTACGGCACCAACAATTTGAATCTCTTCAAGTTCCACGTGGATTTCACCACGCCGTCGAACTCCACGTTCACCGGACCCACGGTGATCAACGTCGCGGCCTTCAGTCCGGTTTGCGGCGGAGGCACTTGCATTCCTCAGCCCGGCACCAGCAACACGCTGGATTCATTGGCTGACCGGCTTATGTACCGGCTGGCTTACCGCAACTTCGGAAGCCACGAGTCTCTCGTTGTGAACCACTCGGTCGTCGCTGGCTCGAGCGGCGGCGTGCGCTGGTATGAAATTCAAAACCCCGG
Organism: Candidatus Dormiibacterota bacterium; assembly: GCA_035566655.1. Classification (GTDB taxonomy): domain Bacteria; phylum Acidobacteriota; class Terriglobia; order Terriglobales; family Acidobacteriaceae; genus Sulfotelmatobacter. Next base: position 18,868 of record DATMQT010000046.1, on the reverse strand, counting down.
CGGAACTCCGGTAGTGGCGCAGCAAAGCACGTTCGCTCCTGATTCCAGTTACCGCTGGATGGGCTCAATCGCCATGGATCAAAGTGGCGACATGGCCCTGGGATACAGCGTGTCTGACGCCAGTTCGGTCTCTCCTTCCGTCCGCTTCACCGGACGTGTTCCCACCGACCCGGCCAGCACCATGGAAACCGAGGTCAACCTGGTCAGCGGATCGGGATCGGAATCCAGCGGCCTCACGCGCTGGGGCGACTACAGCGCTATGACGGTCGATCCCGTGGACGACTGTACATTCTGGTACACGCAGGAGTACATGAAGACCACTGGAACGTTTAACTGGAACACGCGCATTTCCAGCTTCAAGTTCCCTGGCTGCGGCAGCACGGCCTCCCCCGATTTCTCGATCGCGGCAGCGCCCAGTTCGCTGACCATCACGCAAGGCTCGAACGGGACTAGCACCATCACGATCACGAGCCTCAACGGATTCAATTCGGCGACCACGCTCAGCGCCACCGGCTTGCCCAGCGGCGTGACAGCAGCGTTCTCCACCAACCCGGTGACTCCGCCGGCCAACGGCACCGCGAACTCGACACTTACGCTCACTGCTTCGTCGTCGGCGACGACCGGCACAGCGACTGTGACGGTCACTGGAGTATCGGGCTCGACCACCCACAGTACGACCATCACATTAACGGTGAATGCGGCGGCGCAACCCAACTTCACCATCGGAGCATCGCCCTCTTCACTAACAGTGACGCAGGGTGGAAACGGAACGAGCACCATCACCATCACCAGTCAGAACAGCTTCAGTTCTGCGACTACGCTCAGCGCGACCGGCTTGCCCAGCGGCGTAACGGCGGCGTTCTCGACGAATCCGGTCACTCCGCCGGCAAACGGCAGCGCGACTTCAACACTCACGCTCACCGCATCTTCCTCGGCGACGACCGGCACGGCTACGGTGACGGTCACCGGAGTCTCGGGGTCGCTCACCCACAGCGCGACCATCGCCCTGACGGTGAACTCGTCCACGGGAACACAGACCGCGGTTTTCGACTCAACGTTGAAAGCGCCGAAGTGCGTGAACGTGGCTTCGGGATGCGACTCCGGACCATCGCTGCTTCTGGGCCGCGACACACTCTCCGGCGGCTCTGAGCCGAATCAACCGAACACCATCAACAACTCCTGCGCCGACGGCACTTCGGGCACGTTCCACTCGGACGAGTCGAACGATCGGCTGGTCGTCACTACCACCGACGGCAGCGCCTTTGCCGCCGGTAAAACCGTAAAGGTCAGCGCAACGGTGTGGGCCTACAGCGGGTTCACCTCCGACCACCTCGACCTGTACTACACGGCCAACGCTAACAGTCCGTCGTGGGTATTGATTGGAACGATCACGCCCACCGCGGCTGGAGCGCAAACGCTCTCCGCCAACTACACGCTGCCCAGCGGCAGCCTGCAGGCAGTGCGCGCACAGTTCCGTTATCTGGGCAGCGCGTCCTCCTGCACCTCGGGCGCCTACAACGACCACGACGATTTGATCTTCGCCGTGGGCGCGGGCGCTCCGGGCTTCTCTGTCTCGGCCTCGCCGAGTTCGGTAAGCGTGCAGCAAGGCACCAACGCTACCAGCACCATTACGGTCACCAGCCAGAACGGATTCAACTCAGCCACCACGCTGAGTGCCTCCGGACTCCCCAGCGGCGTGACGGCAGCTTTCTCCACTAACCCCGTCACTCCTCCGGCCAACGGCAGCGCGACCTCAACCTTAACCTTCACTGCGTCGTCAACGGCCACCACGGGCACAAGTACGGTGACAATCACCGGAACCTCGGGCTCAACCGTCAACACCACCACGATCGCTCTGACGGTGACCGCTCCTTCCACCCAGTTGATTCAGAATGGCGGCTTCGAAACCGGCACTCTCGCCAACTGGACAACGGGCGGCGTTTTCTCACCGTTCATCGAAACCTCGACGGTGCACAGCGGAGCCGATGCGGCCCAGCTGAGCGCCAGTTCCGGCAACGAACCCAACGGCGATTCGTCCATCTACCAGACGATCACCATTCCCAGCACCGCCACCAAGGCGACGCTGACCTTCTATTACTGGCCGTCCACCACCGACACCATCACCTACGACTGGCAGGAAGCCCAGGTGCAAAACACCTCCGGCACCATGCTGGCGCAAATCATGAAGGTGTGCTCGAACGCGATGGCTTGGACTCCAGTCACTTACGATCTGACCTCCTATAAAGGCCAGACTATCCGCATCTACTTCAACGACCACGGCGACGGGTACGGCGACTTGACCTACATGTACCTGGACGACGTCGCTGTAACCGTACAGTAGAGGTTCTTCTTTGCTTCAAGCGGCGCCGCAATATCTTGTGCGGCGCCGCTTCTTTTATTTGTGCGCGGCTATCTCGAGCTGGCTCGGTTATAGTTGGCGCAGTCGGGGCCCCGCCATCAAAACTGTAAACCTCAAATCCGACATGCCGCTCGTCCAAGAAGCCCTGCAACGTCTGGAGCGCGAATTGGCCCTCGCGCGCCAAGAGAAAACCAAGCTGCTGAAGTTGGTCCACGGTTACGGCTCAACCGGCGCCGGAGGCGACATTCGCATCGCTGTACAAAAACGTTTGATCGAACTGGCGCAGGGCGGCCAGATTCGCGGTTGCATCTTCGGCGAGAATTGGTCGAAATCCGACGAAGCAGCCTGGAAGCTTCTGCAAGCACACGCCGAACTGAAAAGTGATTCTGACCTCGGCCGCCGCAATCAGGGAATCACCATCGTTTTACTCTAGGTTCTTCTATAATCGCTCCGTTTCCGGGAGGCGTTGCAAATGACCGACGAAAAGCGTGACCGCGAACTGGGCATGGGACGCACGATTTCGCTGCGGGACTTCCTGAACGGCGCGGCCGTGGGGATTGGCGGCTTGCTGGCAAGTCAGCGCGCGCTGGCGGCCCTGGCACCGGCTGAGTTTGCGACGCAGGTGGGAACGCCTCAGGCCGACGCGCCGCCCTTCGCGCCCGAGCAGGCGGCCGACTATTATCCTCCGGCGCTCACCGGCATGCGGGGAAATCATGACGGCACATTCACCTATGCGCATCGCCTGCGCGATGGCGAGGCCTGGGATTCCGATGGCGGACCGCAGTCAACCGGCGAGACCTATGACCTGGTCGTGGTCGGAGGCGGAATCAGCGGTCTGGCTGCGGCGTACTTCTTCCGCAAGGCTGCGGGCGAAAAAGCGCGCGTATTGGTGCTCGACAATCACGACGACTTCGGCGGGCACGCCAAGCGCAACGAGTTCCATTCCGGAGGCCGTCTGTTGCTGGCTAACGGAGGAACGCAGTCCATCGAAAGCCCGGGCAAGTACAGCGCTGAATCGAAGGGCCTGCTGGTCGAGTTGGGCATCGACACCCAGAAGTTCTTCAAAGCCTACGATCAGAAACTGTATGCGTCGCGGAAACTGGGCACAGGCTACTTTTTCGACAAGGAAACATTCGGGGAAGACCGGCTGGTCGGGGGCATGGGAACGACGCCCTGGGCCCAGTGGCTGGCCAAGACGCCCTTGAGTGAGGAGGTGCGGCGGGACATCGCACGCGTGTACACCGAGAAAGTCGATTACCTGCCCGGGCTGTCGCGCGAAGCAAAGATCGCGAAGTTGTTGAAGATGAGCTATGCCGATTTTCTAGTGAAGGTCTGCAAGGTACATGCCGATGCCTTGAAGTTTTTTCAAAGTTTCACCCACGACGAATTCACCGCGGGCATCGATGCCGTGCCGGCGTTCTATTGCTACTACGCCGGCGACGACTACGGCGGAATCACCTACCCCGGGTTTCAGGCGATGGATCTGGGGGAGGACAAAGAGGAAGAGCCTTACATCTTTCACTTTCCGGATGGAAACGCATCGATCGCGCGCTTGCTGGTGCGTGCCCTGGTTCCAGGCGCGGTTCCCGGGCACTCCATGGAAGACGTGGTGACGGCGCGGGCCGACTACAGCCGCCTTGACCGCGATGGATCAGCCGTGCACATCCGCCTGAACAGTACGGTCGTAAATGTGAAGCACACTTCTGCTGGAACGGCGAAAGAAGTCGAGGTGGCCTATGTCCGGGGAAAGAAATTGCAGGCCGTCCGGGCAAAACAGTGCGTGCTCGCCTGCTACAACGGCATGATTCCCTATCTATGCCCGGAGTTGCCGGAAAAACAGAAGGAGGCGCTGGCCTACCTGGTGAAGGCGCCTCTTGTATACACCCACGTTGCCATCCGGAACTGGACCTCATTCGACAAACTGGGAGTGCGGCAGATCGAGTCATCCGGAAGTTATCATGTGTACACGGGGCTCGATTTTCCCGTGAGCCTGGGCGAGTACGCGTTCCCCAGCAAGCCGGAAGAACCGATGGTGCTCTTCATGCTGCGCACGCCATGCAAACCGGGGCTGCCCATGCGCGATCAACATCGGGCGGGCCGGGCGGAATTGTTGCGCACCCCGTTCTCCACCTTCGAACGTAACGTGCGCGACCAACTCGGGCGGATGCTGGGCGGTGCAGGCTTCGATCCCGCCCGCGACATCGACGGCCTCACGGTGAACCGCTGGGCGCACGGATATGCGTACGGCTACAATACGCTGTTTGATCCCGATTGGGCGGACGATGAGAAACCCTGGGTGGTTGGACGCAAGCGGTTCGGGGAGATTGCCATCGCGAATTCAGACGCGGGAGCTTCGGCCTACACCGATGCGGCGATTGATCAGGCGTATCGCGCGGTCAGGGAGCTGAGAACCACAAAATCTTGACGTTGATGGCATATGATGCTGCCGTTTCGCGGCTTGACCGGCACAGCATTGCTGGAGAAGATCGAGGCCCAGCTCGATCCGAAAACTGCGTGAGTCGGAATTACGAAGCCTGCGTCTCCGGCGGCGGAACGGGAGTCACCGCTGCGGCTTCCGGCTCCTTCACCACCGGCGCGACTACTGTGACGGACGTAAAGGATTCCACCACCGCGACCGGTACCAGCATGTACTGCTTCCAGTAGGCTACAGCGACACCGCGCTGCCAGAAACGTGGGATCAGCAACAACGCCAGCGTTACCTGGCTCACCACAAACGCTCCCGCAACGCTCGCTGACGGGACAAAATTGATCCATACCCACAGCCCGCTCACAAGCACAATCGCCGCCACAATCGTGCTCACGACGTAACTCGCCAGCAGCCTTCCCAAGCCACGCCACGTATGCCGGAAGGCTGCGGCAATCGACTTCCGCACCGCCCGCTGATCGCTCAACACCACGTCCGCCTGCGCCAGATCGAACCAGATGCGAAGCACGCTCATCACCAGAAAGATCACCGCCAGGCCCGTGAACGAAACGTAGACCGAAAGCAATTCGTTGGTGCTCTCTCCGGCCTTCGTCACCAGCGCGCCGCGAATGCCGAACAGCACTCCCGCCACAATTCCCATCACGATCCCGGCCACAATCATCAGCCGGATAAACCGCCACAGGTTCCGCCCGCAGGCACGGAAAAAATCCTCCCGCGGCAGCCGGTAGGTCGAAGCATAGCCTTGCAGCACTCCGGGCACGAACAGCACTGTCAGGAAGAAGAAGAGCAAGGCGAAGCCGAGGACTGGGGCGCTGGACGTCTTGGTCGTCCCCATCTCAGACTGCGCAAGCATGTCGAAGAGCACCCCGGCATCAAAGCCCTTGACCAGGCGGTCCGCAACCAGACTGTGATCCAGCATTTCGTGGGCCTGATTGCTGAACGCAGCGGTCCCGAACCACGCCAGCGCGAAATTCAGCACGTAGAACCAAACAATGTAGCGTTTATTGCGCCCCACCATGCTCCACCCGCTGCTCAGTAAACCTTGATTCTCTGCCATGCGTCTCTACCTCGATCCTTGTCGCTTGCCTTTGCCGAAGCCCGAAGCCCGCTTACACTCCCCACCACGCCAATGCCTGGCTTATCCACTGAGTGGCAAATTGCCAGTAGTTCGACAACTTGCGAGCCGGCTTGCCATTCGCTTCTGCTGTGTAGCTGTTATTCAAGTCGTTGCGGTCAATCTGGATCTTATGGTCCGGATCAATCTCCGCCGACGCAATCTTCGTCTTCTTGTCGTACGGCCCGAGCCTGACCCAGCGGTTCACTCCGTCCCAGTGCTCGCGGAGTTTGTCGCCATTCTCGAACTTGATCTCCACGTCCACCGGCATCACGAAATCTTCCTTGCGTTGCAGCCAAACGTAGGAGCGATACACGGTGTCCTTGTCGTCTTTGCTCGCACCTTTTTTCTTTTCTTCGTACCAATTCGCCGGAAGAGAGTCGATCCTCAGCACTTCGTAATCCATCACCGGCGTTCCGTATACCGCCTGGTCGAAGTACCAGCGCAGGTTCTTGCCCGAAACTTCCTCAATCGTCTTCAGGAAGTCTTCCTTGGTGGGATGGGTGAAGCGATACTTCATGAAGTAAACGTGCATCGCCTTCGCCATCGTGTCTTCGCCGATAATGCTTTCCAGAGTCAGCAGCACGCTCGCCGTTTTGCCGTAGGTGACTCCTCCGTAGGAGTTGGAGTTGTAATAGTCGTAAGCGTTCTTCGCCATGGGGTCGAGATCGGGCACGCTGGTATAGCTCAGCCGTTGCGTTTCGTGCTCGCTCAGGGTGGCGCCCGCCATATTCATGACCGAGGTGTTCTTCCCCAGTATCGAATCCAGCACTTTCACTTCGGTATAGCTGTTAATGCCTTCGTCCATCCAGGCGTCTTCAAATTCGTTGGTCGCAACCATGCCATACCAGTACTGGTGCCCGAACTCGTGCTCAATCACGAGTTCCGGGAAGTAAACGCCCGCCGGCACGAACCAACTGGTACCCCCGGTAATGAACGTGGGATACTCCATTCCAAATGCCGCTGAACCCGGCTCAGGATCGACCAGCGTGATCGTCTTATAGGGATAAGGCCCATACCAGCGCTCAAAGTGATCCAGAGATTGCCTCAGGATTCTCTCGTGCCGCTCCACTTGATTCCAGTGCGCGGGCTGCATGAGAATTTGCATCCTCACCGGCCCCATCTGCCCCTGAAACACGCCGTCGTCTTTCACCTTGTAGCGCGGACTCGCCGTCCACGCGAAGTCGTGAATGTCATCGCCGTGATAAGTCAGCGTCTTGGTGCTGTCAGCGTTGCCGACCTCGCCGACCTTCACTCCGCTGGCCCCGACAACCTCAAACTGCGGCACCGTGAGCTTGACGTCATACACGCCGAAGTCGGCAAAGAACTCGGTGGTGTTGTGATACTGGTGGCAGTTCCAGGCGCCGTGCCAGAACACGCCAACCTTCGGAAACCATTGCCCACCCAGGACGAAATCACGGTTATATCCGGACCGCGCCTGCGTCTCAGGAAACTGTGTCTGAAACGCGATCTTGAATTGCACGTACTCGCCCGGCGCAATGGGCTTGGGCACTCGGAGCTCGATCACGGTCTTGTCGTCTTTATTGCCATCATCGGGCGCGATGTAGTGCAACTGCGCGGTCAGATCGCCCTGCCCCACCAGTTCGAGGCTCTTGATCTCTTCCGACCCATAGTCTTTGTCTTCCCACTTCTCGTAGTGCGTGTCCCGGCTGCCGTCGCGCTTGGCTTCGCGCACCCATGTGGCCTTCTGCTGGAACGCATTCTGGTAAAGGTGAAACGGAAAATGGTCGAGCGCCTGCCCGGTCACGTTGTGATAAGTAAGCACTTCAGTGGCGTCGACGACATGCCTCACCGCGTCGTATTTCGCGTCGATTTCGTAGTGGACGATGCGCTCCGACATGGGCTTGTCGGAATTGACGGCCAGCACGGTGTCCGGAATCGCCATCGCCGCGCTATTCGACACCAGGGCGGGAGCAGCCTTGGCCGCCGAAGCGGGCTTCGCCTGCGGCGGAGCCGCTTTCGCGGCATGTTGCATCACGGCCAGGGACAGCACCACCACGGTAACCACCGGGAAAAACAGAATCATCCACCGTATCTTCATGAATCAACCTCTATTCCGCTGTGGGATGGAATCATACCCCAGTCAGGCGAATACCGTCACGCCGACAATGTGAAGTACGCGACCGGCTCATGAATTGTTCCAATCACTCTTCGCCAGATAGCTTCACGCATTATTGCGAAACTTGACCAAACTCGTGCATTTCTTTACTCAGTTTCGCCTATCATGGGGATAGCTGGTCCTGCGCTGTAAGCGGACAAGTTAAAAACCTCACTCCGCGACGCAGTCTCCAGCAGGAGGAAGGCCATGAAAGCAATTCTCGTCGCGATTGTTCTCGCAGTTCCCGCCTTTGCCCAGGGTCCGGCTGGATCCAACCCATCCCCAGAAGCAGCTTGCGGCCCCGCCACAATCCAGTTCGACACCCAAAGCGCCCCAAAGAAGGCGATGGATCAGCCTGATGTCGGCAAGAGCCAGGTCTACGTCATTGAGGTCTTTGACAAAGTGGTGGGCGAAATCGGCCATCCCACGCTGCGCATCGGCCTCGACGGCGCATGGATGGGCGCCGAAAAGGGCAGTTCCTACCTGGCCTTTTCCGTCGATCCAGGAGAGCATCACTTATGCGCGAAAGGGCAGTCGCGTCTCAAACGCATCTCGCAGCAGGAGGCTTTTACCGGATTCACCGCAGAGGCCGGAAAAATCTACTATTTCCGTGCTCGGCTTACCGAGCACGGCGGCTCTACGGGCGCCTCGAACTTCACGCTCGATTTTGATCCGGTGAACCCGGACGAGGGCAAACATCTGGTCGCCTCGTCCGACTTCGTCGTCTCGCATCCAAAGAACTAAGCGGGATCGGACTACAAGACTATTGACCCGCGCCTGGAGCACGCGCACAATTCCCCTTTGTCGGCCTTTTCTGCTCAGCTTCGCGCTGGACTCCGCGAAAAGGAGCGCATCATGAAGCCAGTTCATCAGGGAGACCTCGAACTCCTCCAGCATCCCGTGGCCCAGGAACTCCTGCAATCGAAAATCCCCGCCCGCCTCGCCTACGTCTGGAGCGACGGCACACCCAGAGTGGTCCCCATCTGGTTTCACTGGAACGGAAAGGAGATCGTCATGGCAAGTCCGCCCAAGGCGCCGAAGCTGAAGGCGCTGGCGAAGAATCCGAAAGTGTCTCTGACTATCGACGACAATACTTTTCCTCACAAGGTGCTACTCGTTCGCGGCACTGCCCGCCTTGAACCCGTCAACGGCATCGTGCCCGAGTACGCCATCGCCGCCGAGCGCTACTTCGGACCCGAGCAGGGCCAGGCCTGGGTGAATCAGCTGGGCGGCATGATTCCAAGCATGGTCCGCATCACCATTGCCCCGGGATGGGTCGGCCTGCTGGATTTCCAAACCCGTTTCCCCAGCGCTCTGGCGAGCTGAAGCTCTTTCCTGCAAAGCATCCCGCTTGCGCAATTCCCTCTATGCCGACGATACTGGAGTGGTCCTTAAAACGCTTAATAATTATGAAAACGACAATTTCTCTCTCTACGCCTCCTCAACTTGAAACCGAGTCGCTCGTAGCCGTAGTGCTGGATTACTCTGAACCGGCGCAAAAGGAAAAAAACAAAGACGCCAAGCCGCAACTCAAGCTCGCGACCAGCGACACTGCCGTGCAGTCCGCTGCCACCGATCTGTTGGCGAGTGGCGAACTTGCAGGCAAGCCGTTTGAAATCAACCTGCTGCACAAGCCCGCTGGATTGAAAGCAAAGCGCCTGCTGCTGATCAGCGGCGGCGCAGCGAAGAAATTCACGAGCTACGAGCTGCGCCGCATCGCCGGAGCCGCCGTGCGCACCCTTAAGTCGCGCGGAATCCGCAGCTTCGCCTTCATCACCCCCACCGGCATTTCCCCCGTTGAAGCCGTGACCGCGATTGTCGAGGGCGCGCTGGTCGGCAACTTTGATCCTGACTATTACCGCAGCGACCGCAAAGATCAGAAGATTGATGCGCTTACCATCCTCGCCAGCGGCAACTCCGATCAAGCCGCGCTCGAAAAAGCTGCCAACGAGGCGCAGGTCATTGGCGAATCGCAAAATTTCACCCGCGATCTGGTGAACGAGCCCTCGAACCGCATGACTCCCACCATTCTTGGCGAGCGCGCAAAGAAGATGTGCGCGGAAGTCGGTTTGAAATGTGAAGTTTATGGCGCCGACAAGATCAAGGAACTGAAGATGGGCGCATTCTGGAGCGTCGCGCAAGGTTCCGACGAGCCGCCCGCGCTGATCGTGATGCGATACGAGCCCGCCGGCGCACCGGCAACTCCGGTCTTAGGGCTTGTGGGCAAAGGAATTACCTTCGACACCGGCGGCATCTCGATCAAGCCCGCCGATGGCATGGAGAAGATGAAATACGACATGGCGGGCGGCGCGACCATGATCGGTGCCATGCGCGCCATTGCGCTGCTGAAGCCGAAAGTGAAAGTTATCGGCATCGTCTGCGCCACCGAGAACATGCCCTCCGGCAAGGCGCAGAAGCCAGGCGACGTGCAGATTGCCATGTCGGGCAAGAGCATTGAAATCATCAACACCGACGCCGAGGGCCGACTTGTCCTGGCCGATGGACTATTCTACGCGCGCCAGCTTGGCTGCACTCATCTTGTCGACGCGGCCACTCTTACCGGCGCAGTCGTGGTCGCACTCGGTTACGCGAATGCAGGAATCTTCGCCAACGATGACGCCATGTACGAACGCTTCCACAAAGCTAACGAAGAGGCAGGCGAAAAAATGTGGCGCCTTCCGCTCGACGACGAATACAAAGAGAACATCAAGTCAAGCATTGCCGACATCGTCAACTCCGGCGGACGCTGGGGCGGGGCCATCAACGCGGCCATGTTCCTGAAAGAGTTCGCGGAGGACACACCCTGGATTCACCTCGACATCGCCGGCACTGCCTGGATGGAGGATCAAAAACCGTGGATCGCCAAGGGCCCGTCGGGAATCGCACTGCGCAGTCTGGTCGAGTTCGTAAAGGGTTTCGCGGGATAAGCAAAGATGGGAATTCGTCGTTGGTCCTTAGTCGTTCGCCGGTGGCATTTGTCTGGCGAGAGCGGCCAACCGTGCAACTCGCGCCGAAGTCTCACTCTGGGGGAATCCAATGAAGATTCTTATGGTGGTTGGAGTTGTGGTGCTGGTGCTGGGGATCGTTTCGTTCTTCGTTCCCTTTCCACATTCTGAACAGCACGCCGTCAGTTTCGGCGATGCCAAGGTGGGCATCACCACGCACGACGACGAGAAAGTCTCGCCCGTCGTGAGCATCGTGCTGGTGGTGGTCGGGGCTGGTCTGATGATCGCCGGCAAGAAGAGTCAGTCATGAAGAGCCAGCGGCTTGCTATGGATGGCATGTGATCGCGACGACGGTGATCACAGGCGTCCGCTTCTTACCTTTACGTTCATCGGGGCCGTAGTGCCAAAAAATGCGGTAAGCGCCAGGGGTGTTGTTTTGAGCGTATGCCTCGACACCTTCTCGCCATTTACCCCGATCAGCGACGTGAACTCGTGCGTATTAAGGCTCGGATGGTGCGTATCTATTTCAAGGTAACCGAGGGCCTTGCGAACTTGCTCGAAGATCGCTGCCTGCGATGGCGCATTTTCAAGCGCCGAGTATTGCTTGTCCGCGGTTGGTGTGAACTTGATCTTCCTCTGCACGCCTATTCCTTGGCGTGCCTTGCAAACGAGCCGCGATAAACAGTTTTACCTTCCGCTGATTCCCTCAGACCTTGTTTCACGCTGGCCAGAGCCTGCGAATTCTCGTAAAGCCACATTTCAGAGGCGGGAATGGTTTTGACCGGGTCCAGTATGAGCTGGCCGAGGCTACTGCGGTAGATGTTGTACGCCGCGGCGCCAGCGAGAGCCTGTCCTAGCGACAGGCGCTTCTTTGCATCGGGTTGCGCGAATTCTGAGATCAACTGAAAGTCGTCGTTCTTAGCGCTTGTGGGAATATGTGTCAAGTGGGCTACGCCCACTCAACCACTTTCGACTCTTGTTCATCGAGTCGATGCTTTTTCAATCACTTAGATGATCAGAACCGGGTCGGGTTGCCCCGACCGCGAAGACGATTCCAGCTAAGTGATTGAATCCATTGTAACTACAAGATATTGACGGGAAGGGCTGCCGGAGGGCCTGCGCCCGGTTTCAACTCCCGCGAGGAATGCCATCTGCGGAGCCGGGAACGGCCCCAGGAACGCGAGTAAGGCGCCGGATGGACCTTGGGGCATCCTGGAAAAGAAACGCGCTCCAGGAGCATTCCCGCGAGACGAGCTTCTTCGCCTATAGCTTCCAGATAATGCCTCAACAACTTGCAAACAGGTTCAACAACTTGCACGAAGCCTCAACAAGTTACGAGCAACACTGGCGGACTTAGGTACCGAATCTCTCAGCGGCGCGAGCTTTTGCCTTAGCGGCTTCTTCCTCCCGATTCTTCGGGGGTGCGCTGGTTTCGAGCGAATGGAGAAGCCGCGCCGAAATAGCGGCGACTTCATCAACGGCTGCCAGGAACGAAGCTTCGTTGGCCTTCGACGGTTTGTTGAAACCGGTGATCTTTCTGACGAACTGCAGCGAAGCCGCTTGAATCTCATCGGCATTCACCGGCGGATCGAAATTGAAAAGGGTCTTGATATTCCTGCACATGCCAATAGACCTCGACGCAGCATTTTCTCACAGAACTTCAGCCTTGAAGGCTGGGGGGCGGGTCAGCTTGAAACGATCAGGATGAAAAGACTTAACCACGAAGGGGCAGTAAGTAACACGAAGGAAATCCCTTAGACAGTGGCCTTCGTCCATGTCCTCTAAAATAGCCGCCCAATAGAAAAATTCACGCGGGACTGCCCGGTAGGGCTGACGCTGCCCGCCAGTGCGATCGGCCCGACGATGGTTTCAGCGATGACACCGAGATTGAACGTGCCGCGGACCACCATCGTACTGGGATCGTTGAAGGCGGTACCGGCTTCGTACCATCCGCCCCAATAGATATTTCCTCCGACGAGCGGCGGCAGCCGGTAAAGGTCGCGGCGGAAGCCCAGCGAAGAGTAGACGTAGTGGTTGCCGACGAATTCCTCCGGAAGATAAGCGCCGAGGCGGAATGCTCCGCCGAGTTGAAAGAGTTGGAATGGACCCGCGACGCCATGGAAAGTGGTTCCACCCGAGGCCACAAAAAAGAGCGAGGTCTTAGGGCCTGTCGGAATGAAGGTGGAGGTTTGAACGTCGAACTGCCCGATGGGATGGACAAGACCCGGGCTTTGGAGCACACGGGACAGATTCGCAACGATGCGTGTGCCGCGGCTGGGGACCGTGGGACTATCCTGGCCGTCCCAAACATAGCGGGTGCGGAATTCTCCCGCGCTGCCACTCACCGACGGCAAGCCAGCGCTGCCAATCAGGGGCGCGAGTTTCCCGCTGAATATCTGATAGCCGACCCGCAGTTCGCTGCGTTGCCCGCTGTCATAACCGAGATCGAATCCACCGCCGGCTCGTTCATCGCCGAAGACGGCGACGCGGGTCTGGCCGGTGAATGCGTTGCGGGGCAGCTTGGAGGCGAAGGCGAAGGGAGCGACGAAGATATGAGAGTTGCCGAGAGGCTGGTAAAACTCGGTGGCGGCGAGGTTGCTGGAACCGAGCAGCAGGTCGTTCCGCCATTCGCCGCCATGATGTTCCACGTCCATGAAGGTGATGCGGGCGCCAGCGGAAAAATCGAAAGCCGCGACGCCGGAGCCGTCGACGTTGACCGCGAGATCGACGAACGGTGGTCCGTAGGTTTTCTCATGCGCGGTCACGCGCAGAGCGGGCACACCGCCCTGCGTGAAGCCTTCGTAACCCAGGCGGTCGAACTCACCTTGCCCGGCGATATTCGTCAGTTGCGTTTCGAGCTTGGGAAGATTGAGTGGCCCGCGGGTGAAGGACTTCAGATTTTGTTCAAACCTGCGGTCCTGGTCAGAGTCTCCGCCTTCGACTTTCACAGATTGCACGGCTTCGGGTGGGAAGCGCCGGCGGGTGGCGCGCGCGGTGAGGTACAGCTGCCACTCGGCGGCGTCTTTGATGGCATAGGGCAGCAATGCGGCGGACTGGCTGGCCGCGCTCTGATATCCAAGGTGAATAAGACCCGGTATGCGATCGTGACTGTAGTCGGTGGTGGAGAAGTCGCCGGTCTCCACGGTGATGGTGGCGTTGGCCAGAGCCAGGGAGCGGCGCTCGTTTTGGAGGATCATTACGCTCAGCGCGCGGGAGAGTACGCCGGTCAGGCTTTCGAGTTGCTCGGGATTACCGGGCGGGAGGTGGAGATCGACTGCGATCACGATGTCGGCATCCATTGCGCGCACCACCTCAACTGGAATGTTCTCGACCATGCCGCCATCGGCCAGCACGTGGCCGTTGAGTTCCACGGGAGTGAAAACCCCTGGGACCGCCATGCTGGCGCGCACGGCCGTGGCCAGAGAACCATCCTGTAGCACCACCCGGTCACCGCTGAGAATATCCGTGGCCACGCAGCGGAAGGGGATGGGCAAGTCGTCGAAGCTGGCGACGCCGGACACGGGGAAGGCGATGCGATCGAGCAATAGTCCGACCCCGTGGCCGGAATTGAAGCCGTTGGGACCGCTCAGGCCGTGCTTCAAGCCAAGCTTGGCTTCGATTTGATAGTCGCGGTGGTCCTGCTTGCGGCGATAGGCAAGCTGCCCATATGTGGGATCTGGAAGCAGGGTGGTGTCCCAATCAATGCTTTCGGCAAATTTTTGGATATCCTCGGGCGACATGCCGGTGGCATACATGGCGGCAATGATGCTGCCCATGCTGGTGCCGGCGATGCGGTCGACCGGTATCTGATTCTCCTCCAGCCACTGGATCACGCCGATTTCGGCCAAGCCGAGCGCACCGCCGCCGCTGAGCGCGAGACCAATGCGGGGACGAGCGGCGGGCTCAGCCCGCCCCGATGTTGGGGTCGGGGTTTCCTCCGGTTGCTGGGCAAAGAGGCCGGGAATCGACAGCAGCAGGAAGAAGCCGGCCATCCATAAAGGGTTGTGGGAAGTGTAGGTCCGCGACATGAGTTCGATCCCTCCCGGGTAAGCGCGCAGGCACATTCACCTGCCGGAGAAGCACACATTAGCAGGTTTGGGAGGAGGAAGAGAGGCAGGGCGGGCTTGGCACAGTGTGCAGTTTCTTGCACAGTCGCGGATCGCCTGCGGAAAAAACGCTGTCCATGAGGCAAACCAGAGCTGTTTTTCGCTTTTATAAGCAGAGGCTATTGCGTATAACTGTGCGCATCGTCTCTCCGGGCTTCCTTCTGGATTCGTGGAAGAATTCAAAACCTTTGGAGGTGTTTTGTGAAAAATCGGATTTCGAGCATTCTGTTGATTGGCGTCTGCATGGCGGCTGGCGTGCCACTGTGGGGCCAGAACGTAGTCGGGACGCATGGCCTTCGGAAGTATTACGATCCGCAAGCCCGCGTGTTGATCGCGCTCCCCATGGCGGACAACGCCGCTGCAGAACCGCCAGCCGTAACCACGTTCACTGGGACTCTGGTTTTCAACTTCACCGTCACGCTCAAAGCGAACATCAGCAGCACGGCGAAGATTCAATGCACTGCCACGGCGAGCCTTCTGGATGCTTCAACTGCGAATGAAATTGTCGAGCAGGACACGGTGCTTGCCACACGAAGCGGCACCACCGCAACCTGCTCGCCAACAATTAACTACTCCTGGAACCTGGGCAGCGGCTCTACCGACAAGATCTCGCTGGGCTGGATCATCAGCGCACCTTCAGAGGCCAGCACGTCCAGCGCACTGCCCTCACGCGTAAGTGAGCAACTCAACTTTGCGTCGATCTCTGTCCCAGTCACTGGAACGACGACGACTGAGACCTTAACTCCAACCTTCTGAGCTGGACTTGAGTCGGGAAAGCGGACCTGCGGACAGGGTCCGCTTTTTTTTCTTGGGAACGTGTTGGTCTGGGCGTCGGTCTGGGCTCAGCGGCTGGGTTCGGCTGCCGCCTGCGCCTGGTGAGCGTGGTCGACAACTTGGCGGACGGCTTCGACCACAAGGTCGGGGCGGTCGAGTTGGATGTAGTGCCCGCTATTCTTTGCGATCACTTGCGTGCCCCGGGTCGAGAGATGCGGTAACTCTTCTTGCATCTTCTCCCACGCATCATTGGTGGGTTTGACCAAATCTGCGGGCAGGTCAGGCTGGGGCTTATCGGGGTCGCTGGAGAGAACAATGAGCGGCAGGTCGCCGAGTGTGCCGGCGGCCGCGGTCTGCTGGGCGCTTTCGGAGACTGCTTTCAATTCTGCGACCCCTTCGCGGACGCTGTGGAAGTTGCATTCGGCGGCGCGGACTTCGGCATCGTCGCCGCAGAATCCCAGAAGACGCGGGATTCCGAAGGGTATGGTGAATTCGAGGGACTCCTGCTCCCGGACGGTTCTGGTGTCCAGATCGGTTAACGCCGCGGGCAGGCGTTTCTGCTGCTCGGGGTGTGAGGAGTCGACCAGGACCATGCCGGCAACCTCGTTGCGGTAGAGGCTGGCGTAGAGGCGGACGTCGAATCCGCCCAGGGAGTGGCCGACGAGGACGTAAGGCGAGGGAACGCTGGCTTTGTGTAGAAGAGTGTGCAGTTCTTCGGCAAAGTCCTTGCTTGTGCGGGAACGCGGGCTGGAATCGCTGTAGCCGAGGCCGGCGCGGTCGTAGGAGCAGACGCGGGTGAATTGCGCGATCTGCGACTGGACTTTGCTCCATGAGAGATAAGAATCGCCGAGGCCTGAGTCGAGGATCACGGTGGGAGTGCCCTGACCCATGCAGTTGATGTGCATTCTGTAGCCGCCGACGTCGATTAGTTGGCCGGGCATGGGGTGGGCGCGGCGGTCGCGGCCCTCGGAAAGAGATTGATACAGTGCTCCGGCCGCGGCGGGCAGGATTGTCACGAGCGTGAGGGCGATGAGGATGCGACGCAGCCTGCGGTGCGGTTGGGTCGCTGAGGGCGTGGTCGAAGGCATTTCTTTTTCTTCAGGCAAACGCGGGCGGCGCGCGCGCGGCCACACTTGCCGGATTCTACATGACCGGTGGAACGGTAATGCCCATCACAGCAAGCGTGCGAGTCAGTTCGCGGCGGACCACAGCGACCGTGGCGAGCAGGAATTGTTTTCGCTTTTCATCTGGCTCGCTCAGTATGGGATGGCGGTGATAGAACGCGTTAAAAAGTTGCGCGAGCTGGAAGGCGTGCTTGGCCAGGTAGGCGGGCTCTGTGGTGGCGATGCATTGGTCCACGATGTAGGAGGTTTTCGACGAGGCCTGCCATAGTTCCCAGAATTCATCGGCGTTGTCGCCCGCCAGAAATTTCGCAAGGTCCGCGGCTGAGACGTTGCTGGCAACATCTCTACAGAAAGTTTCAGGGTCGATTTCGGCTTTCTTGAAGATGCTGGTAGCGCGGACTATCGCGTACTGCGCGTAGGGGCCGGTTTCGCCTTCGAAGCTTAGGGCCTCTTTGAAGTCGAAGGCGATCATCGACTGTTTGGTGAACTTCAGCATGAAGTAGCGCAGAGCGCCGATTGCGATTTGCGTGGCGATGGAGACGCGCTCGGCGTCGGTGAGTTGGGGATGTCGGGAGTCGACTTCGTTCTTGGCCGAGGCGATCAGCTGGTCGAGCAGGTCGTCGGCTTTGACGCCGAAACCCTTGCGGCCGCTGACCTCGATGAAGGAGCGCGTCTTGTCTTCTTCGCTCAGGTTGTAGCCGAGCTCGGCGGCGCAGCGCGGAGTCAGCACTACCATCCCGTAGGAAAAGTGCGTCAAATGGTCGGCAGCTTCGTCGTGACCCAGACCGCGCAGGGCTTCAATAACTATGTTTTGCGCCTCCGACTGTCGCACGTCAATGACGTTGTAGTTTTCAGTCACGTCGCCAAAGTGAGGATGGTCTTTCTCGCCTTCCATGGCAGAGATCCAGCAATCGTGCTGATTGGGGTAGCGGTAGAACTTGCGATAGGCAAAATCGCGGCCGAGCAGGCCGAACTTCCACATGTGATAGGCGATGTCCTTGCCGACGTAGCCCACTGTGCCGTTGGAGCGGACGATTACTTTCTGGTCTTCCTCCGAAATTCCTGATGGACGAATATCGACGCCTTGTCTCAGCGGAATCTCCACGAGCACGTCATCGTTGTCCTCTGTTATCTCTGAGCCATTCGTTTTCTGCTTCTTTGCGGGGGTTCCGGCTGTCACGGTGGTTCCGGCGCGGCGCATGATCCAGCAGCCTTTGTTCTTGCCTTCGTTTTCAAAGGTGAGGACGCCTGCGTCTTTCAACTTAACGAAGGCCGCGTCCCAGAAATGCAGGTGCAGGATTTCGCTCTCGCGTGGGAGGAAATCGTATTCGATGTCGAGGCGGTCCATGGTCTCGAGATGGCGGCGCAGGACGGCGATGGAGATCAGATCGGCGATGGCAGCGGTTTCGCTGCTGGCGTCTTCGATGGCGTGCAGGGTCTGCAGGCGAACCTGCAGATGCTCTTTATTCTTTTTCTCGCCTTCTCCATACCACTGGGAGACGCGGGCGTAGAGATCCCAGCAGTAATAGTCGAAGCGGGGTTGGCGGGTGAGGGCTTCGATCTCGGGGCGGGATTTTTTCTCGAGGTCGGTGAAGCCGACGACCACGTCGGCGACTTGAACTCCGGTGTTGTCGATGTAGTTCTGGATGTCGACTTCCCTGCCGGCGAAACGCAGCAGGCGGACGAAGGTGTCGCCGAGGATGGCATTGCGTAGGTGTCCGATGTGGGCGGCTTTGTTGGGGTTGATGCTGGAGTGTTCGACCAGAATTTTGCCCGGCGGGACCGCGGCGGGCGTTTTTTGGCCGGCTGCCAGAACAGCGGCCATGGTTGCGCGATTGACGCGGGCGTTCAGGTATCCTGCGCCGGCAACTTCGAGCTTGT
>DATMQT010000045.1:0-26846 GCA_035566655.1 Candidatus Dormiibacterota bacterium | reverse complement strand
TTTAAAAAGTCGATCGCTTCTTTTAAAAGAACCGGAACATGGTTGACTTCCCTTCCACCACCATGCCCAACCCCCTGAGGGGTGTCTGTTGAACCCTCGCCCACTAGATGCCCAGTTCGTCGAGCGTCTTCTCATCGTCAGACGTGAACTTTTCTTCCCGAACCTTCTGCTGGTAGGCTTCCATGTTGCGCACTTCCAGATAAGTCTGATAGCCGCTCACTGCAACTTCGCCCTTTAGCCGCCCGGCCTCGCGCAGCAGTTGCGGGATGAGCAACCGCCCTTGCCCGTCCATCTCGACCACCTGGCCCCAGTAATTCACCTTGCTCAAGAACTTTTTCTTCGTGGGATTGAAAGTGGAGAGCCCGGCCAACTTCTGCTCGATCCGCTCCCACTCCTCGAAGGGATACACTTGAGCAACATCCCCATCGAGGCTGGTGATGTAGAATTGCTGTCCGTACTTCTCGTCGATCACCCGCTTGAACTCGGCCGGGACCTTCAACCGTCCCTTTTCGTCGACGCGAGTTGGGTGATTGCCGCGAAACATTCTGTTTGCCTATGACGATGACTGCGACTGCTGCCGGGGGGGCAAAAACGACGCAAAGTTCGGTCAAACTCGGGGGGATCGCGCTGTTTGTCGTGCTTTTGGGTCGGTTTCCCACCGGCTCCTCTTTATCAGCTTCCCGTTCCCACGACCTTAACCGTGCTTACCACTACATTCCACTTTCTCCCACATCTTACCCGTAAGTCCTTAATTGTCAACAACAATCTTGAGGGTCGGCATCCCACTTCGGGAGTGATTCGGCAAAATACGAGTCCTTGTGGTTAACCACAAAGACGACCACAAGATGTAGGGTTTATGCTTTAGGTTCGTTCGCTATTTGTTCGCTAAGATTTTCCTTGCACGCCGCGCGGATAGCGGAGTTTCCTGTGGAAAAAACCCTAGGTGGTTCCCCGTAGGTTCTGGATCCTCCCGCCCCTCCGCGTTTTCACTTGCCTTGCTCGTCGTTCGGTGTACACTGCGTCCGCTTACTCAACGACGACTGGCGGAGGAACCTATGCAGCTGAACCGCGGCAGGATCTGGCTGGGCGGTCTGGCAGGAGGCGCAGTCTGGACGCTTTGGAGCTTTCTGGTGGGAAAGTACGTAATCACCGATGCGCGCTACATGGCTGCGCAGAATGCCGGGTTCTTTCTGAAAACGCCGCGCTATCCCTTATTCGTAGTCCAGTGGATCGTGCTGCTCTTTGTTCTCGCCATCGCGGTTGCTCATCTCTACGCCTGGGCACGTCAAAGCCTGGGACCTGGTCCCGGCAGCGCGTTGAAGATCGGCTTTGTGGCCGGGTTCTTCGCCGGCTTCCCGGGAAACTTCGCGCAGGAGACCTGGTTCGCCGGCGATCGCGTTCTACCTTTTGGCTGGATGATCGAAATGTGGATTGGCGCCATCCTGGCCGCGCTGGTCGCGGGCTGGCTCTACAAGGACTAGCGTCACTTCGTCGGTTCCACGAACACCGCGGTCCCATAGGCCAAAACCTCGGTGACGCCCTGCATAACCTCGGTCGCGTCGTAGCGAGCGCCGACCACGGCGTTGCCGCCGAGCTCGGCGGCATGTTGCAGCATCAAGTCAAAAGCTTCGGAGCGCGTTTTCTCGCACAAGTTGGTAAGCAGCGTAATGTTGCCGCCGACCAGCGTCTGGAGTCCAGCGCCGATCGTGCCGAAAATCGAGCGCGAGCGCACTACGATGCCGCGCACCACTCCCAGAGTCCGCGTCACGCGAAAACCATCCAGTTCGAACTGCGTGGTGACCATGTTGTGCGCCACCATCCGACTCCCGCCTGTGTAGCCTGTAGCCATCGCCGTTCCCCTTTCTCGAATACGCCTGACCTAGGAAAAACAACTATAGCGCGGTTGCATGATTCTCCGCGAACTCACTCCAAGGCCGCCGTGATGAAGAATTCCTGCGACGCAGTATCGTACTCAACCCGCAGCACATTGGGCTTGCAGCAGACTTGGCAGTCTTCGACGTAGCTCTGCCGGCGTCCCGCGGTTTCATCTACGGCGGTAATGTTCCACTCGCCGCAACCCGCGCATTGGAAGCCCGCTTCCATCAGGTAATTATCTCCCACGATCATCCCTGACCTATAATGTCGAATCTCATGCCTTGGCAGGAAGATTTCATGCTCTCGCGGCGGCGGTTTCTGGAAGTGAGTAGTGTGGCGGCAGGTGTCGCTGCAGTGCCTCACCCTTTTCTCGCATCTGGACCAGCGATGGACGAAAAGCCGAACGACGCTTCCCTGCCGCCCTCGATCGCGCGCTTGCAATCGCGGAGGAGTGAAGCTGATCCGATCACGCGCGAGGAGCGCCACGAGCGGCAGCAGCGCGCCCGCAAACTAATGAGTGAGAATACGCTCGACGCCATCGTGCTGATGGAAGGCACATCGCTGCGATATTTCACCGGCATGCGCTGGTGGGGCGGCGAGCGCCTGTTCGCGCTGGTCCTGCCAGCAAAAGGAGCGGCGTTTTACGTGTGCCCGGCATTTGAAGAAGGCCGCGTCCGCGAACAACTCGGCAGCGCGCCGGACGGCCAGCCAGCTGACGTTCGCACTTGGCAGGAAGACGAAAGCCCGTACCAGCGCGTAGCCCAGGGATTGAAAGAACGCGGCATGTCCAGCAGCAAGCTGGGGATTGAGGAAACCGTACGCTTCGTATTCGCCGCTGGAATCACCAAGGCCGTCCCACAGGCCACGCTTACCAGTGCCACGCCAGTTACAGCCGGATGCCGCATGATCAAGAGCGCGCATGAGATCGCGCTGATGCGTCTGGCCTGTCAGGTAACGCTGGCCGCCTACGAAGCGGTTTATCACGCCTTGCGCGAAGGCATGACGCAGCATGATGTGGGAGATCTGATTACCGCAGCCTACCGGCAACAGGGCTTCGCGGGCGAGGCCAGCGTACAGGTTGGGGAATACTCGGCACTGCCTCACGGATCGCGGACGCCGCAAGTAATTCGCGAAGGCTCGATCGTCATGATCGACGACGGCTGCGACGTGGAAGGCTATCAATCCGACATTACGCGCACGTTCGTGCTGGGGAAAGCATCCGATAAGACGAAGAAAATCTTCGACATCGTGCACCGCGCGCAAGCGGCGGCCCTGGCGGAGGCGCGTCCCGGCGTGGAATGCGAAGCGGTAGATGCGGCGGCGCGAAAAGTGATTACCGACGCAGGCTACGGCCCGGACTACAAATACTTTACTCACCGCCTAGGCCACGGCATGGGCATGGACGGGCACGAGTGGCCTTATCTGGTCCGCGGCAACCCCACCAAACTTCAGCCCAACATGACGTTCAGCGATGAGCCCGGCATCTACATTCCGGGAGAATTCGGCGTTCGCCTCGAAGACGACATGCACATCACGGAAAACGGCGCGGAGCTGTTCACGCAGCAGAGCCCGTCGCTCGAGGATCCGTTTGGTAAGGCGTGAGGGGCGAGACTCTGCGATCCGGAGCGATGAGGAGTGTGCGGCACTCCAAAAGTGGATGCTGCCGCGCGCCGGCCGCTTTACTTCGACGACTCTACTTCCAGATTGTTTTCCACCGAGAAGGTGCCGGAGACCCCTTTGGCACGGAGTCCGGCCAGGTTCTTGTCGGCTTCGCTATCGACCACTCCTTCCAGCGTGACGTGGCCGTTCTTGACGATGATGCGAATCGGTTTCTGCACGCCCAGTGCGTACTTCTCTAGTGGGGGGTAGCCGTAGATCGCGCGGAACAAGCGGTGTCGCAATCGATCGTCCATGGGCGAGGGAGGAAGAACTTCGATCTGGTTATCCACCTTCTCGACGCCTTCGATGCGCTTCACCGCGTTCTCCGCATCGGACTTCAGCACCGGCCGGACAACTTGCCCCAGCAGCTGAACGTTGTAGCCTTCCACTTTAAAGGCGATGTTATCGAACACGCCGAAATAAGGGAGCATGAGAAGTTCGTGGCGAACTTCACGAATGATGCGTTCCTCGGCCTTGGCCGAGGGATGGTCCCGATCCTGAGTAAAGCCCACCATTGCAAGAAATAACAAAGTGGCTGCGAGTATCCATCGGCGGTTCATACATGTCCCTCCTTGGCCAAAAGGTTATCGTGGGGGCCAGGCAAAGACAAAGGAAAACCACGGAGGACGCAGAGCGATAGGAACTTCGCGTCGAGTTTCGGTCCCTCTGACGCTCCACCCCCGGCGTCCTCTGCGGTTTTCATTTTCTTAGATACAATTGCACCACTCTCAAAAAGGCCAGGCCGATGCAGCATTTGAGTCCGCATGATGTGATGACCATGTTCATGGCGCTGGCCACGCTGCTGGGATGCGCTAAGCTGGCCGCCGAGGTGATGCAGAAGATCGGCCAGCCCCCGATTCTGGGCGAGATCTCGGTCGGGATCTTTCTAGGACCCACAGTCCTAGGCCACTACCGGCCGCACATTTACGAGGCACTGTTTCCCACCACCGGACCGATGCCGATCGTGCTGGATACTGTAACCACACTGGGCGTCGTGTTCTTCCTGCTGACGGCCGGGGTCGAGATCGACCTGCGCAGCATCTTTCGTCAGGGCAAGAGCGCGTTGCTGGTTAGCCTTTTCGGAGTGGCTTTTCCTTTTGCCGCGGGCTTTCTGGCGGCTGAAGTTTTTCCCGAATACATGGGCGCGGTCACGGGTTCAAACACTTTGATCTTTGCGTTGTTCGTGGGCACGGCGCTTTCCATCTCGGCGCTGCCCGTGATTGCGAAAATCCTGATGGACCTGAACCTCTTGCGCACTGAAATGGGGACGGTCATCATCTCGTCAGCAATGTTTGACGACCTCGTGGGATGGATTCTGTTCTCGTTCGTGTTGGGAATGCTGCATCCGCCGGCCGGCGGGACCGTAGCGGATGGTGTGAAGCACACTGTCGTGCTGGTAGTCCTGTTCGTGGGCCTCACTCTGACTGTAGGGCGCTGGCTGATCGATAAGATCCTGCCCGTGTTGCAGGCACATACGACGTGGCCCGGCGGCGTGATCGGGTTCATCTTCACGCTCACTATGGCGGGAGCGGCTTTCACCGAGTATGCCGGGATTCACGCGGTGTTTGGAGCGTTCATCGTCGGCATCGCAGTAGGCGAGTCGGGACATCTGCGCCAGCGCACCTCGCAGCACATTCACCAGATTGTCACCAATGTGTTCGCTCCATTTTTCTTTGCAAGCATTGGACTGCGAACCAACTTTGTATCAAACTTCCACCTGGGGTTGACCGCAACCGTGATCGGCGTGGCCTGCGTGGGCAAGTTGCTGGGAGCGGGCTGGGGCGCGCGCCTGGGTGGAATGGACCGGACATCCTCTTGGGCAGTGGGGCTGGCCATGAATGCGCGCGGAGCCATGGAAATCATTCTCGGCATCCTGGCACTACAAGCGGGATTGATCCGCGAAAACATGTTTGTGGCGATGGTCGTGATGGCGTTGCTCACTTCGCTCATATCGGCTCCGGCGATTCATTTCCTCATTCGCCGCAGACGGACTCTGACCTTGAAAGACACCGTTACAGCCAAGCTATTCTTGCCTAACTTAGCGGCAACAACCCGGCTGGGCGCGCTGCGAGAGATGTGCGAAGTCGCCGCAGAAGCCGTGAGCAACGCTCCCGATAGGCTGCTGCGTCTCGTGTCGGAACGCGAGCATGTGCTCCCCAGCGGCTGGGAGAACGAGTTAGCAGTGCCTAATGCGCGAGTGAATGGACTAACGCGTCCGCTAGTTGTGGTGGCGAAATCGGAAGGAATTGATTTTGACGCGCGCGATGGCAAGCCGGCGCGCCTGATCATTCTGATTCTGACGGGAGACAACCAATCCCAACACGATTTGCTGGGGGATGCCAGCGAACTGTTCAGCCGCAAGGAAGCGGTGGATCGGGCCGTGAACGCCAACAGTTTTCTGGAGCTGGTGGCGGCGTTAAATGCTCCGGTGCAGTAAGCGGACGAGGAGGGCTTGGTTCCCGCCAACTGCACCGGCTAATTTGCCGCGTTAGGCCGTAACGCTGAGGCCTCCGCTTGCCGCAGAACCCCTGGCTGTGGAGCCTGAAGCGCCGCTGGGTGAAGGCGCGGCGCCCAACAGGTTCAGGACAATCTGTTCGTTGCTGTTGGCCGCCAGATTGAGTGTGACTTGCTCCGGTGTAGAGCCCTGGCTGCCAATGCTGAACGCGACTTGCTCCCCTCCGCCCTTCGTTGGACTGATGTTGATGGTGATTTGCTCAGGGCTGGCGCTGCTGCCACTGCTGTTGCTCAGGTTGAGGATGATTTCCGGGCCGCTGGCCGCAGTTTTAGGTGCGGGCTGGGCAAGAGTGCCCCCCGGGCCACCGCCATCGGACTGTGGTTCCGCGGTGCCCCGCGCCCTGGCAAAGGCCTGTTGGGCACCCGCCAAGTCTCCAGCGTGCAGAGCCTTTCCGATGGCCTGGAATTCCTGCTCGCGCTGGGGGATGAACGGATTCCCCCCAGCAAAAGGACCGCTCTTCCCCAGCTTGACGATGTTCTTGTAGGCAGTTTGAGCACTGGCCAGGTTGCCGTTCTCAAGGGCTTTTCCGAGCTGCTGCAGATCGGCCCGCCGGGTTTGAAAGTACTGCTGCGCTTGGGTCAACAAGGGATTGGAAACAGCTGCTATCGACATTTGTATCTCCTCAGAAATCGGTTGATCTGACAAGGAACGCTATTCTGCTCTTGCCTTTCAATAGCCATATCGGCCTTGGAAAAAACAAACTTTAGGCCTTCCTTGGAAAACAGCCGTTGGGTCTAGGTTTTCGTTGCAGAATCGTGATTACGAAAGGATTGGGCTCGCCCAGAGGAAGATTAGGCCTGTCTTGCTATTCTTGCCTGCCGACTGGCTGAATCTGCACGAACTGCCAGCCGAACCGCCCCTTGATACAAAGATTGCCATGCGTCACGCTGTGGTCGAGTGGCGAAGTCACGCGAACGATCTGACCTTCCTGCTGGTGCACGGTGAGGTTGCAGCCTACGCCGCAATAAGGACAAATGGTGTCAGTCTGGGTCTGCCGGCTTTCGCTCCATGTGCCCGCTTCGCGCATATCATATTCGCTCTTGAACATCAGCGCTCCCGTGGGGCAGACGCCTATGCAGTTCCCGCAATAAACGCAAGCCGAGTCGGGGAGGGGAACATCAAATTCAGTGGCAATGTGAGCGGAGAAGCCGCGCCCGGCCACAGCTATTGCAAACGTATTTTGCGCGTCGGTACCGCAGGTTTCCACGCACTTGTAGCACAGAACGCATTTGGAGTAGTCGCGGACGTAAAGCTCGTTGTCAATTTTGACCGGCTGGGCGACCGTAGCGCAGCTTGCGCCGAAGCGCTCCGGATGCGCGCCGTACCGGTCCATATAATCCTGCATTGCTGGCGCCGTGGAAAGGTCCACAGACGAAGCCAGAAATTCCAACACCAGGCGGCGGCTCAGGCGGACGCGTTCTGAATCTGTCTTGATCGACATATTGGGTTCCACCTTGCGTGAGCAAGCGGGAACGAGCGTGCGCGAGCCTTCCAACTCCACCACACAGACGCGGCACACGTTGACAGGAGTGAGGCTCTCCAAAAAACAGAGTGTAGGCGTATCAATGCCGAGTTTCTTTGCCGCATCGAGAATGGTGGAACCTTCAGCCACCGAAACAGGTTGGCCATCAATCTTGATTTCGATGAAACGGCGTTCGCGCTCCGGCGGCGCTTGCGGCACGGGGCCGCGCGGTAGGGGAATTGTCGGCTGGGGCGCGTCAAGCGTTTGCGAAGTGTCTGTATGCGGCCGGCTCATGAGAACAGACTCCACCGCTGCATCGCGGACTCCAGCGCGCTCGAGGCGGTCTGGCCCAGACCACAGATTGAGGCGTCGCGCATGGCTTGGGCCATCTCGCGCAACATAGTGATTTCCTGCGCGGCCGAGCCCAGCGGCCTGGCACTCACCAGGCGCTGCAGCGCTTCCTGCTGACGCACCACGCCGACGCGGCACGGAACGCACTGACCACAGGTTTCGTGACGGAAAAAACTGGCGATGCGCAGCAGGATCTGGCGAAGATCCACCGTGTCATCAAACAGCATGACCACTCCGGAACCGAGAGTGGCACCGATCGAGCGCGTGCCTTCAAAGGTGAGCGGTGTATCCAGTTCCTCAGGAGCAACAAAAGTTCCGGCCGCGCCGCCCAGAAGAACCGCCTGCAGCTTGCCACTGCCAGTAACGCCTCCGGCAAGATCAATGAGTTGGCGCAGCGTGGTTCCCATGGTGATTTCGTAGACACCGGGCTGCGCCACATGTCCGCACATGCAAAACAGCCTGGTGCCAGCGGAGCCTTCCGTCCCCAGACAGGCGTAAGCAGCACCGCCGTCCAGGACGATGCCGGGAACGTTGACCAGCGTTTCCACGTTGTTGACGACAGTCGGCTGGTGGAAGAGCCCAGACTGTGTGGGAAAGGGCGGCTTGTTGCGGGGTTCGCCGCGATAGCCCTCAATCGAGTTGAACAGCGCAGTCTCTTCCCCACAGATATAGGCGCGCGCGCCCCGGCGAATTTCAATATTGAATTGCAGGCCGCGTCCCAGGATGTTGCCGCCGAGGAACCCGGTCTTATTTGCCGATTCAATGGCAAATTGCATTCGCTCGGCGGCCAGCGGATATTCTCCGCGTAGGTAGATGTAACCCTGTCGCGCGCCAGTAACGAAGGCGGCAATGGTCATGCCCTCGAGCACGGCGAAAGGATCGCCTTCCATGAGGATGCGGTCTTTGAAAGTCCCAGGCTCGGATTCATCGGCATTGCAGATGACGTAGTGGGCGCGACTACGCTCTTGCTCCAACAAATGTCTCTGCAAAAAGAGCGCCTCCCACTTCTTGGCGGTAGGAAATGCCGCGCCTCCGCGGCCCAGAAGTTTCGAAGCGGACAGCTCACGCAGCGTGCCTTCCGGGCCGAGCTCAAGCGCTTTGTGCAGACCTGCATAACCGCCGAGTCTTTGATAGGCTTCCAGATGGGAAGCGCCACTTTCAGCAATGCGATGGAGGAGCCGCAACCGCCGCGACTCGCCATTCTGAGTTGACTGGGGCACGCTGGTCGGAATATCCAGCGTGTCTGGCTCGGCGGGAAGGCGACCCTCCACAGCATCGTCTATCAAAGACCACAAGGCTTCCGCCGACGTTGGGGCTAACACTCGTTCTTGAGATTTTTTCCCCGATGCGGTGACCAGTACTGCGGGGGCGCGCTCGCACAGCCCCAGACACTGGCTGCGAAGCCAGATCGCGCGTCCGCCGGAGCAATGGGAAGTTGCGGGCCCAAGCGTGCTTTCCAGTTCGGCGCAGAGTTTCTCCGAGCCCCGTGTGACACAGGCAATGTCATCACAGACGTGGGCTACAACCCGGGGACGAGGCTGGAGTGAAAACATTCCATAGAAAGACGCCACGCCATGAACCTCGGCGGGTGCGATGTGCAACCGCAGGGCGACGTAATTGAGAGCTCCAGGGCTGATCCAGCCGATGCGGTTCTGAATTGCGTGGAGGACGGGTAAGAGACGATGCCGTCGGCCAGCAGCGTTATCGACAGAACTCCGCGTGTCGCTGATCGGCCGTTCGCCGCTTGGCCCTGCAATGCCTTGCCGCTTGCCGCCTTGCCAGCTTGATTCAGGCGCGCCCAGTTCAGAGTCAACGGCAGCACGCTCTTCGTCAGTCGCCTGGGCGTCAGTTAGATGAAGATCCAATCATGTCCTCTCATACTTTCTCAATCTACTTCTTCAATCCGCTTTTTCAATCCGGACGGCGGTTGCCTTAAACTCCGCAGTGCCTGATTTGGGATCCACGGCGTCAATCGTCAGCTCGTTCGTTGCCACCTGATCGTGAGCATGGACTGACAAGAACGCGAGCCCGGGACGCAACCCCGCATCAAAGCGCACCGGTGCGACGAGCGAGCCACGTCTCGAAGTCATTCGGACGTTTTCGCCTTCCCGCAACTTGTAAAGCAGGCCGTCTTCTGGAGAAAGATCCAGCGCTTCTTTGCGCCGCAGCGGCGACGAATATTGTCTGGTTTGAACGCCTGTATTGTAATCGTCGAGCCGGCGGCCCGTGGTCAGGCGAATGGGATATTGCTCGTCAAGCTCGTCCACGGGCGGCTCAAATTCAACCACGCTAAACGGCGCGCGCGGGCCAATCAGCGGTTCGCTCCACAGCCGTCCGTGAAGAAACATTTCTCCGGGATGCGACTCGTCGTAGCACGGCCACTGAATGCCACACATTTCTTCCAGCCGGCGATAACTCATGCCGCTGTGCATGGGGCTCACAACACGCAGCTCATTCCAAATCGCTTCGGGGTCGGGCGTGCCCCAGTCATGGCCGAGGCGTCGCGCCAGATCAAAAATGATATCGAGATCGTCGCGAACGCCGGCGGGAGGCGGCACAGTACGCCGGACGCGCTGCACCCGACGCTCGCTCGAAGTCACGGTGCCTTCGCTCTCGAAAGCACCAGCGGCGGCGGGCAGCACAACGTCAGCGAGTTCAGCAGTCTTGGTATAAAAAAGGTCCTGAACCAGCAGGAACTCCAGTCCGCCCAACCGCTTCAAAGCACGGTGCCGATCGGCTTCAGAGTCAGCGGGATTCTCTCCCAGCACGTAGAGCGTAGTGAGATGACCGTGCTCCATAGCCTCAAACATGTCGCTCAAGTGCCAGCCGCGCTTGGGTTGGATCTTCACACCCCAGGCTTTCTCAAACTTGGCGCGCAGTTCGTCGTTCTCAACATGCTGGAAGCCGGTAAGGCGGTCTGGAATCGCGCCCATGTCGCCGCCGCCCTGCACATTATTCTGTCCGCGCAGGGGGTTCACGCCACTGCCGTAGCGGCCCACGTGCCCGGTGAGTAGCGCAAGGTTGATAAGTGCAACCACGTTGTCCACGGCGTTGTGATGCTCAGTGATCCCCAGAGTCCAGCAGATTTGGGCGCGCGGAGCGCGGGCGTAGGCATGGGCCGTCTTGCGGATGGCTTCAGCCGGCACGCCGGTCTCGAATTCAGCCCGCACCAGCGAGTATTTCTCAACGTGCGTCTTGTAGGCGTCAAATCCGCTGGTGGCGTGTTGGATAAACTTTTCGTTGGCCAGCCCAGCGGCAATGATCTCGCGCCCCATCGCGTTGGCTAGCGAAATGTCAGAACCCACGTCCAGGCCCAGCCACAGATTGGCCCAGCGCGCGGAACTGGTGCGCCGCGGATCCACTACGAAGAGTTCCGCACCGTTCTGCATCCCTTTCAATAAATGATGGAAAAAAATCGGATGCGTTTCCCGTGCATTCGATCCCCACAACAGGATTACGCTGGTGTCTTCAATCTCACGGTACGAACTCGTCCCGCCGCCCGCTCCGAATACCGCCGCCAGACCGGCGACGCTGGGGGCGTGTCAAGTCCGGTTACAGCTATCAATATTGTTCGTGCCCATGACCGTGCGAACAAATTTTTGCGCCGCGTAGTTCAGTTCGTTGGTGGTCTTGGAGCAACTGAACATGCCAAAGTCCCGCGGATCGTTCTTCGCGATCGACTTGTGGAACGCCGCAGCGACCCGGTCCATGGCCTCATCCCAGGTAGCGGGACGATGGGAACCGTTCTCGCGCACCAGCGGCTGGGTCAAACGAGCCTTCATTGATCCAGGCATAAGCCCCCTAAATGCATGTGTAAGGAAAATCGTAACACTCTTGATCTGGATCCGCCGGACGGCCGCAAAACCTAGTAATCCGCTCGCTGACATCTGGATTGCTTCCGGATCGCCGATGAATCCCCGCAATTGGCTGGAACCCCCTGGCCAATCACGTCTGGAGGCCGCGCTCGCTTGCGAGTCAAAATCAAGTAGCCCATTCTCTTGGTCTGGTCTTAAGGGGTGTATGAGGCGATCAGGTTTGGAATGCCGGCAACTTCTTCCATTCGCCGCAACACGGCGGAGAAGTCCTCCTCGTTCTCCCCAGCCAATTCTTCGGAGCTTACGTAAAATGCAGCTTCTGTCGCAGGCATGCGCACCTGGGCTTTTGCCGCCGCGGTGAGAATTAAATCAAAGTCTTTGTTCATCAGGCGCAGCGGAAATTGCGGACTGTAATCGTTGATCGCGATCTTCGGCAACTTTCCCACATGGGCCGGAGCGACAACCGCCGTTTTCGACAAGACTTCGAGCAGCCGCTTGCGATCAAGGCCGGTTTTCTCCCCGAGGACGACAGCTTCAGCGATCGCCTGCATGCCAAGACCCAACAGAGTGTTGACAACCAACTTCATGGTTGTCCCCGATCCAGGACCGCCCAGCAAAAAGTATTGCTTTGCGATGGATTGGAATATTGGTTCAGCCGCGTGGAACAAATCCCGGCTGCCGCCTACCAGTAGCGTCAGCATGCCTTGCTCCGCCGCAGGAGTGCTGCCTGAGATGGCGACATCCAACATTTCGCTGCCTCGTTGGGCGCTTAGTGTGTGCAGTTCACGCGAAGTCTCCGGAGAGATCGTGCTCATCTCAAGTATGGTGGTTCCTGGCCGTGCGCCAGCAAGAACTCCCAAGGGCTCAGTGTAAACGCTTCGCACCGCCTCATCGTTGGTGAGGCAAGAAAGAATCACGGCGGCAGTGCTTGCCAATTCAAAGCTATTCTTGGCAACGACGCCACCGTTTGCAGCAAGGGCTTCCGCTTTAGCGGGATCTCGGTCGTAGACTTCGAGTTGATATCCGTGATCGAGCAGGCGTTGTGCGATCCGGCTTCCCATGTTGCCTAAGCCGATGAATCCGAGTTTCACCTCATTTGCAGTAAGATTTTTCACAATGGTCTCCTTTGTTTCGTGAACGTGGATCTCATCTTTAAGCCCGAGCCGCGAACCTACTTCGATGTTTTCTGCATAGGTTGACTGGCATCGTTTCGCTCGCGCTGCTGGCTATCGGCGCCCGTGTAACTGATTCGCCAGATGGAGTTCGAGCCATCATCGGTCACCAGCAGTGATCCATCTTGAGCCACGGTGATGCCGACCGGTCTGCCCCACACGTGTCCGTTGTCAACCACAAACCCGGTCACAAAATCTTCATACTCCCCGCTGGCCCGGTTTGTCTGGTGACGGGGAACGCGAATCACTTCATATCCAGTGCGCACCGATCGATTCCACGAGCCGTGCTCGGATGCAAAAATGTCTCCCCGATATTCAACCGGGAATTGCGTGCCCTCATAGAACGCCATTTCAAGTGACGCGTTGTGAGGTTGCAGTAGAACGTCGGGGACGATGACTTTGCCTTCCAGTTCGGGATGTTTGCCCTCATGGCGGGGATCCTGATGGTTGCCGATGTACCACCACGGCCAACCGTAGAAGCCGCCTTCTTCGACGTGAGTGATGTAATCGGGAACAAGATTGTCTCCCAGGCCATCGCGTTCATTGACCGAGCACCATAACTCGCCGGTCTTAGGATCGATCGCCAGCCCGCCGCCGGCATTGCGAATCCCATAGGCGTACACGCGCATGCCGGAGCCATCGGGGTTAAATTCCAGGATGTCGGCTCGATTCCTTTCCGCTGGCGTAGTGTCGGGATCGTCCACATTCGACGCCGAACCGACAGCGACGAAGATCTTCTTGCCGTCTGCGGGGAACTGCACGTCACGGGTCCAGTGTCCCGAGCCATGAGGGAGGTCGACAATGTGCTGCGCAGGTCCGGTGGCCTTCAAGTCCCCATTCTTATACGCAAACCGGACGACCGAGTCGGTGTTCCCCACGTATACCCATTGCGGATTCTCTCCGGGAGGATAAAAGGCGATGCCATAAGGCTGGTTGAGTCCGGTGGCGAAAGTCTCGACCTGTTCGGGCTTACCGTCGGTGGTAATTCCGCGGAACACCTTGATTTCCCCACGGCTGCCTTCGGCCAGGAAAAAGTCGCCGTTGGGGGCGGTCCGAATCAACCGCGGATCATCAAGTCCCGTGGCGTATTGCTGGACGCTGAATCCAGTCGGAGCTTTAGGCCAGGCGCCGCTGGGACGTGGCACCAGTTGAGGCCCATTGCTCGCTGTCTCAGTGGCGTATGGCGCCGGAAGATCTTGCGCGGTGATGTGGCGGCCTCTCCCGGGCTGCTCGAAGCGGAAATCTGTGAATGGCGCCTGCGGAGGCGGCGCGTTGGTCTTGACCGGCCTGACGTCGGAAGAATCGTTCGTTCGTCGACTCGAGGAATTTTTCAGCGACTTCAGGTAAGTGACAATCTGCCATCGCTTTTGCTCGGGCATACTTGCCCAGGATGGCATGCCGTTATCGACCGACCCGGTTGTGATGAACCAGAAGACTTCTCCGTCCAATGCTGATTGCGCGGGTCCGTGCGCCAGGGGAGGAATGTTCCCGGTTCCCCGCCCGCCGACACCATGGCAGGAACCGCAGTTTGCGGTATATAGTTTTGATCCTGCCCCTATGGCGGCTTGTTGCCCAGCGTAGGGATTCTTCAAGTGATTGCTGGATGCCGGCGCGTTATGAAAGTGCGCATCCTGGGCTATTAGTATCGAAGCCGATAAAAGCAATCCAATGGCGGTCGTTGCCGCATTGAAAAAACAACGATGGGTTCCTACTCTCATACTTCTCCTCCGGGAGGCGTTGCCTGCTTCTTCCGAATGCAACTTCTACTTTGTTAGTGCACGGGGCATGCCACGCGGAATCATGCGGGTACCCGGCCGCTTGCTGCGCCGGATCTTCTTTGTCTGGAGGCGATTAGCTACGCACGCAATAGGAACTCAGGCTTGGCAGGTTTGCGGTGACAGTCCGTTGGCTGACACGGAGTCTGTATTTGGACGGCAAAGGTTTCTATGTGCCTGTCTGTAGCAAGAAAGTTCCTGGCGGGGTTCCTACAATTGCGGAAGCGGATCCGACTCTTGCGGTGCTGGCTCAATCCCGTTCGAGCCGTTTTGGAGGCCGGGACGGGAAATTCCCAGCTTCTGCATCTTGTGGATCAGGGTGGTACGTTTCAACCCAAGTTTCGCAGCGGCGCCTTTCGGGCCGCCGATGATCCAACGAACATCTTCGAGCGTGCGTAGAATCAGCGTGCGTTCGGAGTCCTTCAGGGTAGTGACAGATGCAGCGGAAGCAAGGGCGATAGCTCGAGTACCTGCCACCGGCAAAGGATTGGGAAGCACACCATCGTTGGAAAGAATTACGGCGCGTTCGATCAGGTTCTGTAGTTCGCGGATATTTCCCGGCCATTGATACGAGCTCAGCGCAGACATGGTTTCTCGAGGAATGTTGTCAATCTCCCGGCCCATGCGCCGGCCAAAGCGTTCGACAAAGTGCGACACCAGGGCTGGAATGTCTTCGCGGCGCTCACGCAAGGGCGGAAGCTGGACTGGAAACACATTCAGACGATAGTAGAGGTCGCTGCGGAATTGGCCGTGATTCACCATCTCCTCCAAGTCCCGATTCGTTGCAGCAACCAGCCGCACATCCACTTGATGAGTTCGAGCGCTGCCCAAACGTTCAAACTCCTGCTCTTGCAGGACGCGCAGCAGTTTAGGCTGTAACGCCGGCGGAATGTCGCCTATCTCGTCGAGGAAGAGTGTGCCTTTGTCAGCGAGTTCGAAACGGCCGATCTTTTGCGCGATGGCTCCAGTGAAGGCGCCCTTTTCATGGCCAAAGAGTTCGCTCTCGAGCAGATCCAGCGGAATTGCGGCACAATTCAACCTTACGAAAGGACGTCCGCACCGTGAACTGAGGTTGTGAATCGCGTGCGCGATCAATTCCTTGCCGGTGCCCGTTTCACCCTGGATAATGACGGTCGAATCCGTAGGCGCGACACGTTCTACTTGTTCGAGCACAGTTTCCAGAGCAGAGCTGTGGCCTATGATCTGTTCGAACCTGCGCTCGTAAGAAACTTGATCGCCACTCTCAAATTTTGCGAAAGCTGCCACAGAGAACCTCCTGGCGCGCGTGAGCACGCCTGCTGGTCGGGTTCAACTCTCCAGAGCTGCCCGAACGCTGCCGAGCAGGGCTTCATCGTCGAATGGTTTTGCCAGGAACTCCACTGCGCCCGCCCGCAACGCCTGCATCCGCATTCTTGTGTCGCCGTGTGCCGTGATGAAGATGGTTGGAATCCGGCAATGCTCAGCGTTCAGCTTGGCCTGCAATTCCAGACCCGACATTCCCGGCATGCGGATGTCCGTAATCAGACATGCGGTTTGGTGTTGCTGTCCGGAGGTCAGGAATTCTTCGGCCGACGCAAAAGCTTGTGAGGGTAATCCAACCGATTTGAGCATGCCTTGCAATGCGCTGCGCATCAAGTCATCGTCATCGACGATTGCCACGAGTTTCGTCTTTCTTTGGATAGCCATGATAAAAAGCTAGCAGCGCGCTCGATCTTTGCGCAATCATACTTTGGTATGACGAACGTGCGGGCTAGTCGTGACTTTCTGCTTTGCTGGGTAGAGTGAGATGGAAACTCGCACCGCGCGGGGAATTGCCGGTCGCCCACAAGCGGCCGCCGTGGGATTCCACGATGGAGCGGCTGATGCGAAGTCCCATGCCGGTGCCGTCAGGCTTGGTGGTAAAGAAAGCATTAAAGATCTGGTCGGCGTGCTGTGGGGGCAGTCCCACACCGGTGTCGCTGACCGAGACCATCAGTTGCTCGTCTTCGGCCCGCTCCAACTTGATCGATAACTCGCGTGGACCGTCGACATCTTTCATCGCTTCAATGCTGTTGATCATGAGGTTCATCAGCACCTGCTGCAATTGGACGCGATCTCCCATGATCTGGGGAAGGCGCTCTGGCAGTTCTGTCCGAATCGTTATGGAATAGCGCGCTGCCTCGCCCCGCAAGAGGGCGATCATCTCTCGAATGACTTCGTTTAAATCCACCAACTCTCGCTGCGAAATCCCTTTGGTGAAGAACGAACGGATTCGGGCGATGATCTCGGCGGCCCGGGCCGCGTCCTTGACCATTCTCGATGCAGCCTCCCGCGCTTCTACCAGATCAGGTTCATCTCGGGTAAGCCATCGCAAGCAGGTGTTGGCATCGGTGACGGCAGCGGCTATCGGTTGATTGGCTTCGTGGGCCAATGAAGCGGTCAGCTCTCCCATGGCGGTCACCCGGTTTATGCGCGCAAGGTCTGCGCGTACCTCTCGCAACCTTTCCCGTTGTTCCTCCGCCAGTTTGCGCTCAGTGACATCGATCACGGTGCCAACGAACTCGAGAAGGTCACCGGATGGGTTGAAAACGGGATGTCCAATTGCGTGGATGTCCCTGACTTTTCCACCGGGATGAATGATTCGATAATCCAGTTCGAACTCCGATTTTTCGCACCCCGCTGTCTCGACCGCTTCCCTAACTTTGGCTCGATCATCGGGATGGATGCGCTCAAGGAAGGTCTCGTATCGCGGTGGTCCACTGCGCGGATCAAAACCACACACGCGGTAGCATTCCTCGGAAAAGAACCTGATCTCGCCCAGAGCAGGTGTCGATGCCCAACTGCCGGTGTGGCTGAGCCGCTGTGCTTCCGCTAGGTATGCCTCGCTCTCGCGCAGTTTTGCTTCAGCCCGGTTGCGTTCGGCAATCTCCAGTTTCAGGTCTTCGTTCGATCGAGTCAGCGCCGCCGTTCGCTCGCCAACTCTCACTTCAAGCTCATCGCGGGCTCGCGTAGCCCCAGTCATCAGCAACGCGAAGACCAGGAAGACAAGGTCAAAAAGAACGCGAGCCAAGTTATCGACTCCAGGGTCGAACACATAGCCGCGGACAAGCGCTGAGAGCACGGCCGAGAGAATACCGGGCCTGGTTCCTCCGTACCAAAAGGTGATAGCGATCGCCGTTAACGCAAACGCGTTAAACACCAAAGGCAAATGAAGGTATAGAAACAGCTTCGTCAGGCCCGCAGCCGCTGCCACCGAGACCAAAGCCAAGCCATAGCTGAGGCCTGGCCGCGCACTCCATTTCGCCTTGTCCGGGTATCCCATCGGTCGAGTTCTCTTAGTCTTTTGCGGGCGGAAGCTCAAGCTTCGCCGCCATTCTCACCAAGTCCGCCAATGATTCAGCCTGCATCTTTCGCATCACGTGCCCGCGCTGGATCTTCACGGTGATTTCACTGGTTCCAAGGTCAAAGGCTATTTGTTTATTGAGCATTCCCGAAACCACCATGCCCATCACCTCGCGTTCACGTGGAGTGAGCAATTCGTAGCGCTTTCGCAACTCTCCAAGCTCGCCCCGCTGTTGGCGTAACACCCGGTCGCGATCCAAAGCCTGTTGGATCGCGTCCAGCAAATCCTGGTCGCGGAACGGCTTGGTCAGAAACTCTACCGCGCCAGATTTCATGGCCTTCACCGTCATCGGAATATCTCCGTGCCCGGTGATAAAGATGACGGGAATTAGTATGCCTGCGTCAACCAGCTGGTGCTGGAAATCGAGGCCGTTAACCCCAGGAAGTCTTATGTCCAACACCAGACAGCTTGGCCCGTCTGACCGCTTGCTGCGCAGAAACTCCTGCGCCGTCCCGAAGGTATGTGACCGCAAGCCGACCGACTTCAGCATGCCCTGGATGGAAGCACGCACCAAGTCATCGTCATCCACAACGAACACGGTGGCGGCCGCGGGCGTCATTCGCGCTCCTCGGTGTTGATGGGGAGCGTGAGGTGAAAACCGGCGCCGCTTCGGGATGGAACGACGACACGCCGTCTATGCAGTGCCATGGTCTGCTTTGTTGCGCTTCCATCGAGCGCATCCTCGACCTACTTCGGAACACATGATAGCGCAGGCGAAGAGGTCAAGAAACACCGTTGATGCCGTTCAAATGCGGACAGCACTATCCACCTGTCGACACCGAGGACAGTTAATCTTTTTCGCGTCATTAACCAAAATACCTGAGAACGCAGGGGCTTAGCGGGAACACGACGTTTGGAGAGCTGCATGCAATTGCTTGAAATGACGTAGTTGCCGAAACCTGCTGGCCTTGGAGTGACTTCCCTCAAACTCACTCGGGCCAATGCAGGGACGGCACTACGTCAAGAAGCTCGTTTCCCTAGTGATCGGGAAACTGCGGACATTAGTCGAAAGGACGGAATTGAAATGGCGGATGAAAAGACAAAACTGTGCGCGCACATTCCATGTCTCTGCCCTGCAGCAGATGGGGACGAATACTGCGGACAAGCGTGTCGCGATGCGGGCAGCGACGACGTGGAAATCGCCTGTCAGTGTGACCACGCGTTGTGTCCGCTGACATCTCGGCACTTCGCGTATCAAGGTGCCGTTAACGTGGCTAGCTGATAAGAACAAATCTGGCGGAGCCATAAGCACTATGTGCCCGCGCCAAAGGAAATTAATTATGAAAGTCCTAAAACAGACCTTGTCGCTTTTGCTTTCCGGGTGCCTTGTGCTAGCCACAGCGCCCGGAGCGTTCGCTGCCCAGGCGGGCCAATCCGCCGTGCCGGCACCAGTTCAGGCCGCATCAACGCCGGTTCAGGCTTCACAACAGACGCCAGAACAATTGCAGCAGCTCGTCGCCCCGATCGCATTGTATCCTGACGCACTCGTGGCACAGATCCTCGCGGCGGCTACCTATCCCGACCAAATTGTAGAAGCGGACCGGTGGCTGCAGCAAAATACCAATCTTAAGGGCGAACAACTCGGCAAAGAAGTCGACAAACAGCCCTGGGATCCGAGCGTGAAGGCCCTCGCGGAGTTTCCTTCAGTGCTCGCGAACATGGATAAGAATGTTGCCTGGACGTCTTCGCTTGGCGACGCTTACGTCAACCAGCAGCAGGACGTGATGAACGCCGTTCAGGTGATGCGCGACCGTGCGGAGAAAGCGGGCAACCTAAAAAGCACATCGCAGGAAAAGGTGAGCACGGAGGGGAAAACCATCGTGATCGAACCAGCCGATCCTGAGATTGTTTATGTTCCTGAATATGACCCATGGCTCGTGTATGGAGAGCCCATCGGGATCTGGCCGGGCTGGTATTCGTATCCAGGACTCTACCTTGGTTATCCCGGGATTGAGTTTGGCCTCGGGTTTGGAATCGGCTTCTTCGGTGGCTTTGGCTGGGGCTGGCACCACTGGGGATACGATTGGCACAGCCGCGGAATTATTTACAACCACAACACCTACATCTCCCACAGCAGAATTTTCGTCAATCACAACACGGTCAATCGGGCCGGCGGATTTCATGGCGCTAACGGTTTTCATGGCGGAGGAGCGAGGGGCTTTGCCGGCGGCCAGCATGGATTTGCCGGGTCACACGGCCAGGCTGGCACGCACTCCGGCGCCTTCAGCGGCTTTAATCATGGAGGAGTCGCGAGAGGCTTCTCGTCTCGGGGGCAGTCTAGCTTTGGCGGCTTCCATGGCGGCGGAGGCTTCCACGGAGGCGGAGGTTTCCACGGAGGCGGTCGCCGATAATTGTGTTCAATTACCACAAACGAGACTGATGATATGAAGGAAGAACTTATGCGCACGAACAATATGAAGCTTGAAGCATTTACCGTGAGACTTGCGGTGGGATTTACGTCCACCGTCCTTCTTCTGTTGCTGGTGGGCCTGCTGCTGGCAGTGGCCGGTTTCGCCGGATCGAGTTTTGCTCAGGATACACAACGAAAAACGTTTTCGTCTCCGGTGGAAGCTAGTGACGCTCTTTTTCAGGCTGCACAAAAAGAGGACGAACTGTCCCTGGAGGCGATCCTGGGCGCAGGAAAGGAAGTCACTTCATCGAACGACGAAGTAGAAGACAAGTTGGAACGCGAGCAGTTTAGCAAGAAGTACCAGGAAATGCACCGTCTTGTTCAAGAGGCTGACGGCACCACGGTCCTGTATATCGGCGCGGAAAACTGGCCGTTTCCAGTCCCCCTGGTTTCAAAGAACGGTGCATGGTACTTCGATTCCGAGACCGGCACGCAGGAAATTCTCTTCCGAAGAATTGGGGAGAATGAAGACGTGGCGATTCAAGTTTGCGAGGAGTTCGCCCTCGCAAAGAAGGAGCAGGGAGCAGAGCCAGCCAGCTATGACCCGGTTACGCAATTCGCCCGGAACCTGGTATCAGCTGGCACAACGAACGCTGGCAACAACGGCTCCTCTCCCTTTCACGGATACTACTTTCGACTCGTGAGTAGAAATTCTGCGGCTGCGACTAGTCGCTATGCTTCCATCGGCGACAAGAAGGCTGGCTTGGCTTTGGTGGCATATCCCGTGGAGTACCGGTCATCTGGGGTCAAGACGTTCATTGTCGCGAAGGATGGTGTGGTCTACGAAAAAGACCTCGGATCGGAGACAGCGACTGCTGCTTCAACCATAAGTTCGCGTCCTCACGATTGGCGGCCTGCGGAATAAACATCGATGGCGGGTTCCGACTGGTTTTCCGAAACACGAAATTGAGGCCGATTGGAATGTCGGCCATCTAAAACAGAAAGCATTTTGGAGGTGAACTGTGAAAAAGAACATGAACAAAGCAACAACTCTCTCGGCGGCAAACGGCGGAACGATCACACTCGGTGGTGAGCTCACTGTCAACCGTCTGGGCTTCGGGGCGATGCGCCTTACGGGCGACGGAATCTGGGGTCCACCGAAGGACCGAGCGTCGGCAATTGCCGTTCTTCGTCGCGCCGTAGAGCTTGGCGTCAACTTTATCGACACGGCGGATTCGTACGGCCCGAATGTCAGTGAAGAACTGATCGCCGAGGCGCTGGCTCCGTACCCGAAGGACCTGGTCATCGCGACCAAGGGTGGATGGAATCGCCCCGGGCCGAATCAGTGGACTCACGATGCCAGCCCTGCGCACTTACGCGAGGCGGTGGAAGGCAGCCTGAAGAGACTGCGACTCAACCAGATCGATGTCTACCAACTGCACGTGCCGGATCCAGTCGTGCCCCTCGATGCATCGATTGAAACTCTGTGCAACATGCGATCAGAGGGCAAGATCCGCATGGTCGGATTGTCGAATGTCACGGTAGAACACATCGAGCGCGCGCGGAAAATTGTCCCGATCGCGTCGGTGCAGAACCGTTACAGTTTTGCCGATCGGGAGTGGGACAACGTCGTGGATTATTGCGAACACAACGGCATCGCGTTCATCCCATGGTTTCCGCTTGGAGCTGGGAAAGTCGCCGGCAAGCTGCTCGAGAGGATCGCAAAGGTTCACCATGCGAAACCGATCCACGTCGCACTGGCTTGGTTACTAAAACGATCACCGGTCATGTTGCCCATCCCCGGGACTTCTTCGATTGCGCACCTGGAGGAAAATGTTCAGGCAGCCTCGTTGCAATTGAACGAGGAAGAATATCTGGAACTTAACGGAATCGTTGCACTGGCCTCCTGAGCTAAACCCGCCGATCAGAACGGGTAGAACTTCGTTGGCGGGTGCCGTCTCGAACGGCACCCGAGCCACACCATCCAGGAGTCCACTAAGAGCGGAATGTCTTCACACCTCTCGCACAAAGACGGGAGATCAATGGGAAACACGTTCAGCCGGAAGAAAAGATCGGATCGAAACTTTCCTTCTTGCACCATGGCACTTACATCTCTATTGGTTGCGGCAATAAGCCGCACATTCGTGGTAACCGTTCGGCTGCTCCCCAGGCGTTCAAATTCGCGCTCCTGAAAACTCGCAATAACTTAGGCTGGAGCTCGGGCGGAAGATCGCCGATCTCGTCCAGAAAAAGAGTGCCGTCGTTCGCGAGTTCGAGCCGGCCTATTCTTTGGGTAAGGGCACCCGTGAATGCACCCTTTTCGTGGCCGAACAGCTCGCTCTCCAGCAATCCGGCTGGAATGGCGGCGCAGTTGAGCCTAGCAAATGTCCGGGAGCGTCGTTCGCTGAGGTTGTGGATCGCACGTGCAATCAATTCTTTTCCGGTGCCCGTCTCCCCGTAAATCAGCGTCGTGGAATCTGTTGGCGCAACTGTTTCCACCAGCTTTAGTACGCGACGCAGTTCCGGACTTTTGCCCATAATGTCCTTAAAATTGGAGTCAGACCGAATCTCATCCTCCAGATAGAGGTTTTCCTGGGCAAGCTTGTGGGTCAATTGTGATAACTCGCCCTGTGCCCTTTGCAGTGCCTGATTTGCCGTTGTCAGCTCAGTAGTCCGCTCCGCAATACGAATTTCAAGAGCGTCACGTGCTTCGAAAAGCAACCGTTCGGCGCGAATGCGCGATGAGCTGAACCAACTCACGAGAAAGCCGAAGACTCCATAAATAATGAGATAGGAATCCCATGGAAGACCGCCGCCTTTCAGGGGTGTAAAGAAGAAACTTTGGAGGGAGCATGAGAGAATGACGGCGAGTAAACTTGGTCACGTTCCCGCGTACCAAAACGTAACAGCAATTGCGGCAAAGGAAAACAAAGTGAACGGGTGCGGCAAATCGTCACGCCACAGCACGAGCGCGGCTATCGCCGCCACGCCGACGGTAACAGCAGCCCCAGCGTGGCGCTGAACGAAAGCACAGGTGCGTCGAGGAACGACAATAGAAGCAAGTAATCGGT
The DNA here is from genome assembly GCA_035566655.1 of Candidatus Dormiibacterota bacterium. GTDB lineage: Bacteria > Acidobacteriota > Terriglobia > Terriglobales > Acidobacteriaceae > Sulfotelmatobacter. Next base: position 3,419 of record DATMQT010000045.1, on the reverse strand, counting down.
TCATATCTGTCTCCTGCGGCGTCTAATCCAAAAAGGGCAGGTTCAATCCATTTCGAACGCGAGAAATTCAAGATGCCCGCCGCGTTCGATGGACTGCCCTGAGGGAAATCCGGACGGAAGCAGAACATCAAAGATATATTTCATAAACGTGCAACTCCTTTCGAAATCAGTTTCCACTGCGCGCCAGCTTTCCACAGCACTCGGGTCGATCCGGCAGGGTTGACCGATCCCATCCTCCACCGAGCGCTTCGATGAGTAAGACCGCGCTGGCCATGCGCCGGCCAAGGATGTTGACTGCTGTCACCTCATCCGAAAGTGCAGCGTTCTGCGCGGTAATCACTTCGAGATAGCTAGTCACACCACCTTCATATCTGGTGTTCGAAAGATTGAGCGACCGTTGCGCGGATTGCACTGCGGTCGATTGCACTCCCGCCTCTTGCTCAAGCACTCGCAAGGCCGCGAGATTGTCCTCCACTTGTTGAAACGCAGTCAGCACTGTCTGCCGATACGAAGCCACGGTAGAATCGTAGGCCGCCTTGGCCTGGTCGTTTGCCGCATGCCTTCTGCCCCCATCGAAGACCGTTGTCATTACGGATGCGCCGATCGACCAGAGAGCGCTGGGTCCCTGAAGTAAAGTCGTCATGCTTCCACTTTCGAATCCACCAGAGCCGAGTATGTTGACAAGCGGGTAATAGGCACTCTTGGCAAGACCTACCTGTGCGTTTGCCGACGCTACCTGACGCTCGGCAGCTGCGATGTCTGGTCGTCGTTCCAGCAACTCCGATGGAATGCCAACCGGAATTGGCGGCGGTGGAGTTGTTAAGGGTAAAGGGGGCAGACTGAAATCAGCCGGTGGCTTGCCCACCAATACTGCAGCCGCATGCTCGTATTGGGCACGAGCGACTCCCACATCGACCAGCTGTGCCCGTGTAGTTTCGAGGATGGTTCGCGCTTGCTCAACCTCGACCTCAGAAGCTAATCCGCCCTTAAATCGCTCCTCGTTTAACTGCAGGGCCTGCTCATACTGGGCGACGGTGTCCCGAAGCAGTTTCTCTTCCGCATCGAGCGTCCGCGCCGCGAAGTAAGCGACAGCCAGGTTTGCGTGCATGGTCAGATTCACGACGGCCAGATCGGCGGCACTCGCTTGCGCTTGCTCTCGATAGGACTCTACGTTCTTGCTCACGCGACCCCAGGCATTGGCCTGGTAGGAGAAACTGACTGGAAATATAAAATCGTTAAACGTTTGGCCTCGTCCGCTACTCGCGGGACGATTGCCCGAGTATCGCTCACGCGTGGCCGAAGGACCTGCGCTAACAGTCGGATAGTAATCAGCTCGAGCAAAGCGGAGAGCTGCACGCGCTTCCTGGTACTGTGCCACAGCTGCTTTCAGGTTCTGGTTGGAGACGTTGATCTGTTGCTCCAACGTGTTCAGTTGAGGATCTTGAAAGATCTCCCACCAATCTCCGCCCAGATTCTGATCGCTCGGCTGCGCTGTCTTCCAGTCGCCCATCTCCTTGTACGCCGGCGGGGCCGGCACCGTAGGAGTTTTGTACTTCGGACCTACTGCACAGCCGATGAGTGAAAGAATTGCCGCGGCGAGTGGAATGATTGACCCAGCGCGGCCAGCCCTGCGACTCAAACTCATTGTTCGTGAGGATTTCATTGCACGTCTCCCGGCAGTGTTGCTTTGACAATGTTTACTTGCTGCCCAGATACCAGCGAATCGGGTGGATTAAGGACCACCTGATCGTCAACTTTCAACCCGGCCACAACTTCGATCTCACTTCCGAAATCGTGACCCGGAGTAAGATCTAGCAGCTCCACCTTGCCGTTTCTCACCACGCCTACCTGCAGATGCTCCGATCGGAAGATGAGCGTGTTCACCGGAATCAGAAAAGTCGGATTCTCGGAAGGAATGTGCAAGTGAACTTCTGTATACGAGCCAGTGAGAAGGGCGCTCCCCTGGTTAGGAAGATCGATCTCTGTCAGGAGTGTGCGGGTGGTGCCGTTAATCGATTCGGAGGTACGAACAACCTTTCCGGGGAATTTCTGTCCCGGGAATTCGCTTAGGACGATGTCAGCTCCCGTCTCTCCGGGCTTAACACCTCGCGAATATTCTTCAGGAACATTCACGTACACGCGCAAGGTGCCGGTCTGAGCGATGTGAAAGAGATCAGTCTTGGGCGCTGTGCTGCTTCCTGAGTTGATCAGATCGCCGATATCGGTATTCCGAGCGGTAATCACTCCAGCGAAAGGTGCGTACACCTTTTCAAAGGAAACCAGCGCTTCGTAGTGGCGCACGTTTGCGTTATCTGCGTCGACGATTGCTTTGCTCGCGCTGTAGGTTCCGTCGGCATTGTCTCGGTCCTGTTGGGAAACAGCGTGCTTGTCGAACATGGCTCCATAGCGCGTCTTGGTAATGTCAGCCAGCTTAAGATTTGCTTCAGCAGTGGCAAGAGTACTGCGCGCCTGGGCCAACTGCTCGTCAATCTCCGGCGACTGAATCGTAGCCAGGAGTTGCCCGGCTTTGACGTGCGCACCGATGTCGAAATACCACTTCTTTAAATACCCATCGGTTCGGGCATAAACGGGCGACGAGATGAGCGGCTGTATATTGCCAGGCAGGATGATCTCTTGCGCCGGCGCAGCTGGCTTGGGCTGCACAATTGAGACAGAGGGCACTGCCATCTCTGTCGTGACGGTGCGCAGACTAACCGCCGCCTTCACGCGTGACAGAATTCCGAAAGCCAGGACGGCAATGACAACGACGGCGACAGCCAAGACGATGAACCAGAGCCGGCCAGAATGCCGGCTCTCGTTCGGCTGTGGGTGCAATGGTACTATCTCAACGCTGGTATCTGTTTGTTTGATCTCGAAGTTATTCATAGTGAGTCACCTGTCCATTAAGACTTATTTCGCTGGTGCGGATTTCTTCCGCCATCCGTGCAGTACGCTGAAGAACGTAGGAACGAAGAAGAGCGTGGAAACCGTTGCGAACAGAAGGCCGCCAATCACCGCTCGCCCGAGCGGAGCATTTTGCTCTCCGCCGTCGCCGAGTCCCAAAGCCATCGGGATCATGCCGATGATCATGGCCAAAGCCGTCATGAGGACTGGGCGGAAGCGCGTATAGCCTGCCTGCAAGGCGGCGGTCAAGGGATCTTTACCCTCAGCCATCTGCTCTCTGGCAAAGGTCACGACCAGAATGCTGTTTGCGGTGGCCACGCCCATGCACATAATTGCGCCCATCAGTGCCGGAACGCTGAGCGTTGTGTTCGTGATGAAAAGCATCCAGGCAATTCCGGCGAGCGCGGCCGGCAATGCCGAAATCATGATGAAAGGATCAAGCCACGACTGAAAGTTCACCACGATCAGCAGGTAATCGAGAAAAATTGCGAACACGAGTCCGACCAGTAGGCCGA
>DATMQT010000044.1:0-11933 GCA_035566655.1 Candidatus Dormiibacterota bacterium | reverse complement strand
ATCATCGTTGCGCTGATGGCGCGGGTGACTTCGCAGCCCGTGAAGACGTTCTCGATTGGTTTCGAAGCGGAAAAATTCAATGAGGCGGAGTACGCGCGACTGGTGGCTGAGAGGTTCGGGACAGATCACCATGAATTAATCCTGAATCCCAACCTTGAAGAGACGCTGACGTTTCTTTCCGGAATGCTCGAAGAGCCTTTCGGCGACTCCTCGATGTTGCCGACGTACTACGTAAGCCGGATGGCGCGGCAGCATGTGACGGTGGCGCTGTCGGGCGACGGAGGCGACGAGTTATTTGCGGGATATGACCGCTACCTGGTCGCGATGGAGCGGAGAAAGTTTGACCGCATCCCGAACTGGCTGGGCAGGATTTATCGGGATCAAGTGCACCACCGGGTGCCTGCCGGCCTGTATGGAAAGAATCTCGCCTGGAACGCATCGTTGACGGCGCGGGATCGTTATCTGGATGACGTTTCCTACCTGCCCGTGCTGCACCGGGAGAGGAGCCTTTTCTCGAAGGATTTCCTGCAAGCCGCCGAACATCTGCCGAATCCGCTGGAGCAGTGGCAGCACTACTATGACCACGCGCCAGCCAAGGACTCGTTGAGCCGCTTGCTCTATCTCGATACCAAAACCTACTTGACCGCGGACATTCTCGCGAAAGTGGATCGAATGAGCATGGCAACCTCGCTTGAGGTGCGGGTTCCGATGCTGGATCATGAGTTCGTGGAGTGGGTGGCAGCGTTGCCGGTCGATTGGAAATTCCGTACCGGGACTCGGAAATTCATTTTGAAGAAGTTGGCGGAGCGACTCGGGATCCCGCCTGCGCTGCTGCATCGACGCAAGCAGGGTTTCCAGTTGCCGCTGGTCGAATGGATGCGCGACAGCATGAAGGATCAGTATCTCAGGGTGCTGCTCGAGGAGCGCACCTTGCAGCGCGGTTACTTTAAACCCGATGCTGTGCGTGCCTTGATCGATGAACATACGCGCGGAAGGCGGAACCGTTCCGGGATTTTGTGGCGCATGCTGGTGCTGGAATTGTGGCACAGGAATTTCATGGAAGCAGGAGCAAGCCGGGGGACGGCGCCCGCTCCGAGGATCGCGTCGACAGACATGAGCCGGGGTTCTGCCACAGCGATGACCGAGCCACCTTCCGTTGCGCCAGGAGTGCCTGCGCGCTAGCGACTCTCGAGGAGTGGCGGGGAAAAACCACCGAAACATGGAAACCACCGAGACAACGATTGGCCTAGACAAGACCTCGTGGGCGAGTTCGCGCAGCAAGGCGCCGGTTTTCGTGCTGGGGTGTCCGCGCTCGGGCACGACCTTGCTTTACCACATGCTGTTGTCGGCTGGAAATTTTGTGGTGTACCGGGCGGAATCGCAGGTGTTCAATCTACTGGAACCGCGCTTTGGTGATCTGCGAGCGGACCGCAACAAGGCTGCGTTGCTGGAGGCTTGGGAACACAGCAGCCTCTTCACAAAAACCGGACTGGATGCGGTCGAGATCAAAAAAGAAGTCATGGCGAACTGCGGAAATGGGGGCGATTTCCTGCGCATCGTCATGGATGCCATGGGCCGCAAGCAGGGAATGGAACGGTGGGCTGACTGTACGCCGGATCATCTTCTGGCTATGCGACGGATCAAAGAAACGATACCGGATGCGCTGGTGATCCACATCATCCGCGATGGCCGGGACGTCGCGCTTTCGCTCGAGAGGCAGCATTGGATTCGACCTCTGCCGTGGGATCGCGGCAAGGAACTTCAGGCAGCGGCGCTCTATTGGGAATGGGTGGTAAACAAAGGTCGTGAGAACGGCAAAGCGCTGGGAGCGGATTACAAAGAGATCCACTACGAAGATCTGGTGCAAAGTCCGCAAGAGGTGTTGGCGGGTATTGGAGAATTCATCGGGCAGGAATTGGACTACGCCAAGATTCAGCGGGTTGGAATCGGCTCGGTAAGCAGGCCGAACAGTTCTTTCGGCAAGGAGGCAGGTTCCGGAGAGTTCCGTCCGGTGGCTCGTTGGAAAACATCTCTGTCAGGGCAGCAATTGGAGGATGTCGAGGAACTGATCGGCGGGACACTGGAGTCTCTGGGTTACGGGCTCGGGGCGGAACACGCCAAAACTGTGGCTTCGGCCAGCCCGGCAAGGATGCGGGCCATTTACGACGCGTACTTCAGCTCGAAGCTGATGCTGAAGACAAAGACTCCGCTCGGCCGTTGGTTCTCGAGCCGCGACCTGGACCTCAGCTTGGGGGGCGAAGATTCGACGCATTCCGGCGATGGGCTGGAAGGTCCAGTTCGAATACTCCAGATCGGAAACTATCCGCCTCCCATGTGCGGTTGGGCGATGCAGTTGAAGCTGGTGGCGGAGGAGTTGCGGCGCCGTGGTCACGTTTGTGAAGTGCTGAAGATCAACGAAGGGCGGCAAATCAAGAGCCAGGAGTACGTGGATGTGCAGGGTGGGGCCGACTTCCTGAAGAAAATCTGGTCCTACGCTCTGCGCGGTTACCGGTTGAATGTGCACGTCAACGGTATGTCGAAGAAAGGATATCTGCTGGCTCTGGCAACAGCGCTGACTGGACGGGCGGTAAACCTTCCTGCACAGGTGACATTTCACGGAGGACTCTCCCAGGACTATTTTCCGCGCAATGACCGGAGTCTCGCGCAGGTTGCGTTTTACGCACTTTTTCAGCTGGCGGGGGAGATCGCATGCGACAGTGAGCCGATTCAGGATGCGATTGTGCAGTACGGGATTAATCCGGAGAAGGTGCGGTCGATCGCGACGTTTTCGCCGCAGTACCTGGAGTTCTCTCGCGTGGACTTAGGCGAGCAGATCGAGAGCTTTCTCCAGAACCATTCTCGAGTATTCCTTTCGTACGTCTCCTTCCGTCCGGAATACAGGCTGGAGATCTTGCGCGAGGGAATGAGGCGATATCGGGAGCAGGACCCTAAAGCCGGATATATCTGGCTTGGGTTTCCTGGCAAAGAGATGGCCGCTGCCGAGGAGTTCGTCAGAGGATGGTCAGAAGAGGAGCGTGCGAGCTTGCTGCTGTTGGGGAATCTCATGCATGACCAGTTCCTCACTCTGTTGAGCAGGTGCTTCGTATATTTGAGGACCCCCGCTTGTGACGGGGTTGCGGCTTCGGTGCTGGAGTCCTTAGCACTGGGCGTACCAGTGGTTGCCAGCGAGAACGGGCGCCGGCCTGCTGGAGTGGTCACCTATTCTGATACCAGGGCGGCCGATATGGTGCAGAAGCTTCAGTTCGTGCGCGAGCACCATGAAGAGGTGAAGGCGGCTCTCCAATTTGACACGAGCGACGACAATGTTGGCCGAATGGCGGACTGGCTTGCAGGGAATGGCCTCGGAGAAGCAAGCGAAACCAGGGTCGCCGTACGACAGGCAAAATGAGCTTATGGAGCGGCGGGCGTCTCGCCCGCCGGACGGGCGAGGACGCCCGTCTCTCCATTATGGTCTGAACGATTGATGGAGGTGCCGTGCGTAATTGTGGCGTTCATAAGGCTTTCTTCCTGCTGCTATTTTCTTTCTCGAGTTTCGTTTCGATTTGGGCGCAGGCAAAAGCTGACCCCGGCCGGTTCGATGGTCCAGCGGAATTGCCTCGTCAATCCGTAAAGACTGCGTTATCGGATACGCCCACACCTGGCAAGTCGATCCTGGTGAAAAATTCGGGGGAACTCGGCGCAGCGTTCGAGAAGGCGGCCTGCGGGGATACGATTCGCCTCCAAGCCGGCGCAGAATTCGCCGGGAACTTCACTCTTCCGGCAAAACACTGCGATGACGCACACTGGATCGTGCTACGCACCAGTGCGCCCGATAAGGATCTTCCGGCTGAGGGAACACGCATCACTCCCTGCTATGCGGCGGTGGCATCCTTGCCGGGAAGGCCGGCTTACCCGTGTACGTCTCCGGCGAATGTGATGGCAAAGATTGTTTTTGATAAGAAGGGAGGAAGCGGCCCCCTAAGCTTCGCCGCGGGAGCGAATCACTATCGCTTCATCGGCCTCGAGATTACCCGCGCTGTGCCGGGCCAGACTGTCTACAATCTGGTGCTGCTTCCCGGCGAGGGTGCCGACCACATCGTGTTTGACCGGGTATGGATGCATGGCACGGCGCAAGATGAAACCACGCGAGGCATAGCACTGGGCGGCAGCCAGTTCGTGGCAGTAGTCGACTCCTATCTCAATGACTTTCATTGTGTGGCCGTCACGGGGAGTTGCGTGGATTCGCAGACCATAGCGGGCGGCACCAGTAGCCACGACGGAGGGCCTTATAAGATCGTCAACAATTTTCTGGAAGCCGCTGGGGAAAGCTTGATTTTTGGGGGAGGCGGCGCGACCGTCACACCGGGGGACATCGAGATCCGGCACAACCATATGTTTAAGCCGCTGACGTGGAGGCCGGGAGCTGCGAACTTCGTTGGTGGCGCCTCAGGAAAACCGTTCATCGTCAAAAATCTGTTCGAGTTGAAAAACGCTCAACGGGTATTGGTCGAAGGCAACATCATGGAAAATGTCTGGGGCGGTTTTAGCCAGACGGGATTCGCGATTCTATTAACGCCGAAGAACCAGCAGAACCATTGCCCCATCTGCAAGACTACGGATGTGGTGATTCGTTTCAACCGCATCAGCCATATGGCGAGCGGGATGCAAATGGGCACGGGATTGTCGGATGCGGGCGGTGCCTCGAGCGGTGGAGAGCGTTACAGCATTCACGACAATATATTCAACGACATTAGCGGTAAGGATTACGATGGGTTTGGCGCGTTTGCGCAGGTGAGTTCGACGATGCCGACATTGCGAGACATTCGCATTGCTCACAACACAGCCTTCCCACCGAAGACCCTTTTCATTCTCGGTGCGGGAGTGGACCGAAGAATCCCCAATTTTGAGTTTACGGACAACCTGGTCGGAGTGGGAGAACAGGAGATATTCCCAACTGGGGGCGGACCCGCGAATTGCGCGTTTCAACCGCGCGCACAAGGCCCGGCTGGTGTCGTGAGCAAGTGCTTCGAGGATTCCACTGTGACGCGGAACGTTTTTATCGCTTCGTCGAAGGGATGGCCCGCAGGAAATTTCTATGCCGGGGATCCGTCCTCGGTAGTGGAAGATTTTCAGGGCGGGAAGAACGGAAACTATCGGCTGTGTCGTGGAGGCCAGTCCCATTGTAAGAAGGCAGCAGCCTTCGCGGGAGCGAGTCCCGGAGGAAAGGACCCAGGAGCGGATGTGGACGCTGTGAACGCCGCCACCGCGGGGGTGGATTAACGCTCAGACTCCATGAGCACTCCTCCCCGTCACGGCGCAGTCGACTCTCTCACAACCCTAACAATCTCCTTTTTACCAGCTGCTATTGCATGGCTGGATACGACTGGCTGGCATCCATGCGTATGCTGTCCATCTGATCGCGAGTTGGTTAACATCCGGGCTTAGGTCGGCTTGAGCGGGTTGCGAACATTAAGGAGATCCATCGATGCCACCGGAGCAGCCTCAAGAAAGTCGGCGGGCGCAGATCTTGCTGGGGATCGCTTGCGCGAGCGCGTTCGTCTGGCTGGTGCACAGCTTTGCGGTGCGGAATCTGCTGCTAGCGATCGAACAAACCGCCCATAAACTAGCGCGTTAACCAGGGAGATTGGAAACAGGGATGGCGGCTGGCCTTTATCTGTTGGCTTCGGCATGTTCGGCATGGCTCGCGAGTGATTTTTTCAGGACGGTATCGACGCGCATGGTGCGCTACCTCGCGGCCATGGTGTTGTGGGCCGCAGTTGTAATTGTGCCGGTGCATGTCGCGGCGGCCTTGCAGATGGCGGGATGGATTTCTGCGATCCGGCTGTGGCCTTTGGCGGCTGCGCAGCTATTGATCCTGATGCTGTCTGTTCTTGGCAGTTCCCGGCTCGTGACTGCGCATCACGATGAGGGACTAACAAGGTCAGATCAACCGGTTCCTCTCGGAACGGAGGAAAACCGGAAGGACAGTTTCCCAGCGTATCTCTGGGTTTGCACTGGCGTCCTCGCCGCTTCGTACGCAGTCTTCTATGCAAATCTGGCTAGTTCGTATCCTACGGGGTGGGATGCGTTGGCCTACCATCTGCCGGTCGCGTTGCGTTGGATACAGACCGGCACGATGAGCATTCCAACATACGGTGCTTGGCAGTACGCCTTGCCGGGCAATGCGGAAATTGGAATGATGCTGCTGCTGAGCACGGGCCGGCAGTGGCTGGTGCCGTCGGTGAACTTGTTCGCCGCGCTTACCATGACAGGAGCGGTTTACCTGATTGGGCGCCGGGTGACGCGCAGACGGGAAGCTGCCATGGCAGCTGCAATCGTGGCCCTCAGCCTTCCAATTGTCGAGTTTCAGACGTTCTCGGCCTACGTTGATTTGTTCGGGACAGCATTTCTTCTGGCGTCACTGGCTTTGTTTCTATACCGGAGAGAGCCCGCTCGGGAGAAGACAACGGCCTTCAATGGGCCGACTCGTTCGTCGGCTCGTATGTTGTTACTCTCCGGGCTGGCATGCGGGCTTGCGGTGGGTACCAAGCCGGTGTTTTATGTGTATGCCGCCGTGTTGTGCTTGGGCGTCGCAGTGACTTTGATTTGGGAAAGCGGGCGACACTGGCGGGCGTCGCTGGCCGGAATAAGTTTGTTCGCGCTGGCGGTGCTGGTTCCCAGCTTATTCTGGTTTGGCCGAGGCTTCGTGCAGACGCACAACCCGGTGTTCCCTCTTCAGGTCAAGGTGGGGAGCCACGTATTGTTCCAGGGGTTTGCGCCTTCTGAAATCACACGCAACGAGTTCAGTGACAAATTTGTGCGCCGGCGCGCGGAGTGGTTGATCTATCCCTGGACGGAATGGTTCCGCAATCCGGGGGATCAGCTCATTCCTTATAGTGAAGGTAGCGGGTTGGGGGCGGCGTTTGCGGCGTTCGTGCCGCTCGGAGTTTTTTGGGCTGGATACCAGGCGGCGCGGGGAAGAGGCGCACCAATTTTGCGGATTCTGATACCCGTAGGGCTCGGGCTGCTTGCTCTATGGTGGATAGGGCTGCAGAGAATGCCGAGGTTCGGGCTGCCATTATGGCTCCTTGGATGCGTGTTCGCCGTGCCGTTGTTTGAGTTGCTCGACCGGTCCGCGACGCGAGGGTTTCGGTTTTTACTGGTAGCCTGTGTTGTTGCAACCTGTACCATTTCGCTGTTCGTGCCGCTCCGAGAGCTTGCGGCCAGGGCGGGCAGTCACGCCTGGAGAAGGTGTGATGTGTATGTTTATCCTCATTTCTTTGATGAGCTGCCTCGCGGCGCAGGCGTCTTAAACGATACAGGAATCGAGGAGGCCAATTTCTCATTAGCGGGTGAGAAACTTACAAACCGGGTGGTTGCGGATTTCGAAGTGCAAGGCCCGATCACTTCCCAGTTTCTTCAGGAACATCGTATTGATTTCATCGCTGAAGCGGTTTCGGAGAAAGACAACGCGCCGGGCATGCACAAAATTGTGCAAGTCCTGGCCCCGACCGTTGAGGTGTGGAGCGAAGTGAAAGGCGCAAAGCGCTGGCGGGTTCTGAAGGTCGAGACCAGCCAGCAGCAACACGCAGCATCAGCCCCGTAATTGGTGGTCGCTCCCACGCACTCGAACCCTTCGCCTCTGAAGCAGAACTGTGTAGAAGATGGTGAGAATACCCGCGTCGAAGGCGAGGGGACAGGCCCGAACCGGGCTATGGCAAGCGCTTAAGAGCGATGTCAAAGCCCGGTTCGCGGTTTCGAACGGATTACGGAGCCACTCCGGAAATGGCTGCCTGAACCGCAGCAATGTCTGCGCCTGGATTCTTACCATCGGTCCCCCCGTTGGAGAAAGGACTGGCGGGTAGAAGTTGCAGACTTCGGAGAAGGCTCAGATTAGAACTGGAGAACATGACGTTCGCCAAGGTAGCTGGGGTAGGATTGTTTTTCGGCCACGGTCCGCTGTTTCCGATCAGCACGTTCCCTGAAAAATCGTAGCTTTTGAGGCAGCGATCAAGCTTGCCCGCGGGGCCACCACCAAAGCCAGGGTAGGCACAGTTGCCCGCGCCGCCTCCGGTTGTGGTGATGCCGTCGGACGTCGCGGCGAGGATGTTGTTGGTCCAGCTGAAACCGGCAAGGGGCTTGTTCAGAGCATTGCCGAGCACCAGCATGGCAGCGGTTGGGTCGCCGATACCGGTGACGTGACTGATGGCCACGTTGTAAATCGGATTCTGCTCGTTGTTATTGCTTTCCTGGAAGAGGTGGCCGCCTCCGTTGTAGGTTTTTGCATTCACGTGAGTAATGACCAGGTCGTGAATGCTCTCGTTCCATGCGCCCAGAGACACGGCGCCGGAATCGGAGATCCCGTTGCCAACCGTGATGCCATTGCCGACATTGGAGATGGTGCCATAACGGATAGTCACGTCATGCAAAACACAGAGTGGGCAATTGCCATTCTGATTTTTCGGCGTGAGCAGAATGGAGAAGCCAAACTGCGAGAAGCCTCCCCATGAATTCTCCATGACGTTGCCTTCGACCAGCACACGAGCAGCGTTCTTGAACTCAAGATGGTTTTTTACGATGAAAGGGTGCCCGTCTTGTCCGCCCACAAACCCGGGCGTCCCCTTCATCCAAATGAGAGGTTTAAAGAAGTGATTGTGGCGAATCTCGATGTCTTCAGGAGTGCGAGTTGCCCCGCCGCCACCAAAGATGATGTTCTCGCCTGCCGCTTCGAGATAGTTGTTGACGATCTTGTAAGGGCCCATAGCCTTGTCGCCGAGGCCACCAGCAATCGCCTGCGAGTCCCCGCAAGCCCCTGAGACCGCGATGCAGTGGAAGTCGGTGAAAAAGGAATCGACGATGGCAAAGTTAGTGCTGCCAACCAGGGCTACCCCGCGTTGCGTTTCGTCGTGCGCTGTCCCATGAAGCCAGGAGCGGTCAATGACGATGTGATCGGTGGTGCCTCCACTCTGGTTGATGACCAGGTTGTAGACAAGGGCTTTTGGAGCGCTGCGGGTAATTTCGAGGCCGATCAGTCGATAATGAGTGGCGCCGTCGGCGAGGACAATGGGACCGCTACCGGTGCCGGCGAACGCGATTTTGGCCAGCACATTTCGGGATGAGGAGCATGCAAAACTCGGCCGTCCCGGGAGAGACGTTACGCCCCCATAGCAAGGCGTAAGCCGCGTCCCTTCGGGTGGAAGAGCACTATCAGGTGCACTGGTGCGAAGGAAGATCCAGTGATTGTCGTCGCAATTTTTGGCGGGTAGGACCACGGTGCCCTGGAAGGTGGCACCGGCCTGTAAAAGGATGGTGTCACCACAGCGGGCGGAACTAAGTGCGGACTGCAGGCTAGCCATGGTGGCTACGTTGTGCGAAGTGCCCGGAGCTGGCGTATCTGCCAATGAGCTTTTCACGTAAACGCGCGGAAGCTCAGCCGGGCCGTCGAAATTTCCGTTCGCGGCAGGCAACACGTTGATGGCGAACTGTTGAGAAGCGGTATGCCCAGCCGAGTCGGCTGCCTGAATCGTCAAGGGGAACGAACCACTCTGGCTGGCGGTTCCATTAATGCTTCCTGCGGTTGCGTCAAACGAGAAGCCGGAAGGCAGAGAACCGGCTGCAATCTTCCAGCGGTAAGGCGTATTCCCGCCAGTAGCGCGCAGGCCGGCAGAGTAGGGCACACCTTCTGTTGCCTGGGGTAGAGGCGTGCTTGTCATCGCCAGAGGGGTTGATGATGATGATGATGATGGGGGGACGGCAGTTACATCTACGTACGCGTACGCACGCTTACTGGTATCCGCTTTGCTGCTCGCCACCAGCTGAACCCTTGTAGATGCGTTGACAGTCGGCGCAGTGAAATAGCCTGCGGTGGTGATCTTCCCCGCAGATGCCCACCAGGTGACGTCGTGATTGCTGGCATTGGAAACTTGGGCGGCGAACTGGTGGCCTCCGCCGGCCGCTAACGTAAGAGTTGCCGGCACAATCGCGACTTGGACCGCATTTTGGGCCGCTGAGAGCTCGCTCACTGTCAAAGCAAACTTCTGCAGTCCCTGTGCGGTGTGCCTGCTGTCCAACACCGCGATTACGAATGCATAAGTGCCCGCGTGCATCGGCAGGCCATAAATCGATCCCGTGACACCATTGATATTGAGGCCGAGAGGAAGTTTCCCTGCGCGAATCGAGAAACTGTAGGGCGCGCTTCCCCCACTTACGGCGATCACGGCGCGGTATACACTGCCCACGGTCGCTGGCGGCAGCTGTGCGGACATCGCGATCGGCTGCGCGGGCTTACTGGTCGCGCTGGAGGGCGTGCCAGCATTCAGCGAGGAGCACGCACTGGTAAGCGCTATTAATCCGATTAGAAGAAATCCGAGTACGATCGAAAACTCGGTTGAAGGTCGGTTTCTTGACGAGGCACGAAAAATGCGGGACTGAAAGCTAACCAGGGGAAACATCACACCGTCCTCGAAACGAATTTTTGGGGGGACTTCAGCGTTACGAGTCCTGTTGCAGACTTTAAAGAGCAACAATTGGATTACATAGATAACCTTAGGGCACTGGACCGTCGAGACACGGAAGTACATCAGAATGTTTTCGTTGTGGTCGAAGCGGAGGGGCGGGTAACCGGTTACCGGATGGGGATGATGGAAAAAGCGAGCGGAGCATTTATTGAGTTGCATTCGAGTGCATCAACACTGGCCCGCTCATGCGTCTTCGATATTTGCGAAACTGCTGAAGCGGCATCAGTGAGCTTGAATCGTGACCAGAGCGTCACGGAAGTCCATGCACTTTTGATTGTGGAAATCCAGGCTGCAAATTCTGTATCGAAACTGATCCAGACTGCGGGCCGGTGTTGTCGGGAGATTGCCATCCCCTGCGCGAAATGAATCAACGCCCGAGCGAACGGGGCGCAATTGCAATAGCACTCTCCGGAGCGAGCCGTTACCCTCGTAATGCCCTAAGTGCTTGCTATTACAGAACTATTACAGAAGGCAACCAAGTTTCCCTGTTACCTTACGAGCAGTATCCAAACGGGGAAAAATCTAAATGGAATTGGAAGCGATCGAGCGTAAGCACGCTGGCGACGATCAGATCAACTGGATCACCGCATTTTTTATGGCGATGTTCCATGTGGGCGCCATTGCAGCGTTGTTCTTCTTTTCGTGGAAGGCTCTTTTTGTAGCCTGTTTTCTATGGTGGGTGTCGGGCTCATTGGGGATTGGGATGAGCTACCACCGCCTGCTCACGCACCGTGGCTATAAGACGCCCAAGTGGGTGGAATATTTCCTGACAGTGTGCGCGACGCTGGCGCTTGAAGGTGGCCCGATTTTCTGGGTGGCCACGCACCGTATCCATCACAAATATTCGGACCAGGAAGGCGATCCGCATTCGCCGATCGATGGCACCTGGTGGGCGCACATGGGCTGGATTCTCATGGGCAAGTCGATGCACCATGACACCACCACTCTGGCACGCTACGTCCCCGATCTTGCCAAGGACAAGTTCCACGTCTGGATCACCAAATATCACTACGTTCCGATGATCGTACTGGGCCTGATTCTGCTGGCGATTGGCGGGCTGCCCTTTGTGATGTGGGGAATCTTCATGCGCACAGTGGTCGGCCTGCACGCGACCTGGGCGGTGAATTCGATCACGCACATGTGGGGATCGCGGCGCTTCTCGACCCGCGATCTTTCCACGAACAACTTCCTGGTAGCGATATTCACCTTCGGCGAAGGCTGGCACAACAATCACCATGCGCATCCGACGTCGGCACGGCATGGGTTGACGTGGTATGAAGTGGATTTGAATTGGTACGGAATCTGGGTTTTGAAGACGCTCGGGTTGGCGTGGGATATTCGGAAGGTAAATTTGGCCGAGATCAAAGAAGGGTTGGTAGCCGCGCCGAATGGCGGGTTGGTGGCGGCACAGTTCAC
>DATMQT010000043.1:0-40451 GCA_035566655.1 Candidatus Dormiibacterota bacterium | reverse complement strand
CAGTACCGAGTACCCAGTACCCAGTACCCGGGGCGGAGGGTCCAGAGTTTGGATTGGGGATCCTACGGACGCGCAGTATTTGGAGTCGACCGGGGAGCATTTGCTGGAGATTGCGGGACGGGTGGTGGCGGGGGATGGGTTGGTGCGGATGGACGGAGAGTTCGCGGTGGCTACTGCTGGATTAATGGGGCAGGCGGAGAGATTTGAAGCTGCGATGCGGGCGGCGGTGGAGGAGTTGGAGAAGAAGCATGCGTTTGAGAGAGGGTAGGCTGCGCGATATACGGGTGGAAAATCTCGTTTCTATGTTGAGTTGAGTTGCATCCAAAGAGTTTCGACTGAGGTTATCGCGTGGCGAGAAAGTCAAAGGCTTTAACACAGAGGTCACAGGGTAGGGCTTGGCTTGTGGTTGCGATGGTGTGTGCGGTGGAGCTGGGGTGGGCGCAGGGGAGTGAGCCGGCGCAGAGTCCGGGGCAGAACTCCAGTCAGAATTCCGCTCAGAATTCTGGGCAGGCTCCGGGGCAACAGCTTCCGGATGCGCCGGGGGAGAGTAAGAAGAAGGAGAAGAGTGGAAATCCGGTGCAGCAGGCTGCGGGGATGACCCGGGGCGCGGCTACGGCGGGGCTGAGGCGGGCGCGGGACTGGGAGTCGGGGTGGATTACGGGAGAGTATGTGGGCCGGAACCGGGCGCTGGTTACGCCGACGCGAGAGCAACGAGAAGAGATCTATTTGCGGCAAACGCTGACGACTCCGCAAGCCTATATGAAGCGCATGTTTGCGGCGGGGTTTGACCAGGTTCGCGGAACGCCTTCGCAATGGGACGATGGGTGGGGGGGATACGCGGAACGGTTTGCGTCGCGGGAAGGACAGTTTATTTCGGCGAACACGCTGGCGGCTTTGGGGAATGCGAAGCTGGGATACGAAGTTCGCTATGACCAGTGCAAGTGCGATGGGTTGTGGCCGCGGACGCGGCATGCGTTTATCCGGAATTTGATGACTTATGACCGGAGCGAGGAGCATTGGCGTCCGCAATTGGCTTTGTATGGAGGGGCGTTCGGTGGAGGGATGATTTCTACGGCTTGGAAGCCGCATCCGAGGAACGCGTTTGCGGAGGGTGGGCGGGCTATGGCGGGGCAGGTGGGGTGGGGGACGTTGTTGAATTTCTTCACGGAATTTTCGAGAGAGATTAATCGGAAGCAGGGAGTGCGGTAGGGGTGCCTCTCGGTCCTGGTTGAGGCATGCGGTGACTCCGGACGAAACCAGGATCCCTCACTTCGTTCGGGATGACAATCGAAAATCAAGAAAAAGCGGGCGAGGGCGCACGCGCCACACGATACGATCAATTCCTACTGAAGCAGGGTGCCCCCATTCGTTCCACCGTTGGGTTCTTCTTCTGGCGCTAACACTACGGCTGCGGCTACGCGGTCGCCGGGTTCCATGTGGAGGAGGCGGACGCCCTGGGCGTTGCGGCCGGATTCGCGGATGGTTTTGGAATCCATGCGAATGATTTTGCCGTACTGGCTGATGAGCATGACCTGCGAGTTTTCGTCGACCAGGGCTATGGCTACTACTTTTCCTACCCGTTCGGTCGTCTTGACATTGATTACGCCTTTGCCGGCTCGGTTGGTTAGGCGGTATTCGTCGGCGGGGGTGCGCTTGCCGTATCCGTTTTCGGTTACGGAGAGGATCAGGTTTCCTTTTTGAGTTAGGTCTACGGCTTCGCCGGGCGGGATTTCGGCTTCGGTCGCTGGCGCTCCCGGGACAGCCGAGGCGGTTGTCTCCACATGGTCTGTGGTTGTTCCCGCGTCTGTGCCGGTCGCGGGTTCTGTCCCTGCAGTTGCGGGTTTTGGGGTTACGGTCATTCCTACTACATAGTCGCGTTCTTCGAGGTTGATACCGTTTACGCCGTAGGCGGCTCGGCCCATGGGGCGGACGTGATTTTCGTCGAAGCGGACGGCCATGCCTTCGTGGGAGGCGATGAAGACGATCTGGTTGCCGTTGGTGATGCGGGCGGCTACTAGTTCGTCTCCTTCTTCGATGTTAATGGCGTTGATGCCGTTGGAGCGGACGTGCATGAATTCGCGGAGCTCGGATTTTTTTACCAGGCCGTTGCGGGTGGCGAAGAAGACGTATTTATTTTCTTCTTCGAGATTGCGCACGGCGAGCATGGTGCGGACGGTTTCGCCGGGTTGGAGGCCGATTAAGTTGCCGATGTGTTTGCCTTTGCCGGCGGCGCTTACGTCGGGGATTTCGTAGACCTTGATCCAGTACACGCGGCCCTTGTTGGTGAAGATCAAGATGTAGGCGTGAGTGGAGGCTATGAAGAGGTGTTCGACGAAATCCTCGTCGCGGGTCTTCATGCCGGTGCGCCCGGTGCCGCCGCGGCGCTGCATGCGGTAGGTGGAGATGGGCGTACGCTTCATGTAGCCGGAGTGGCTGAAGGTTACGGCTACCTGCTCGTCGGCGATTAAATCTTCGAGGACGATTTCCGCGGCTTCGTCTTCGATGCGGGTGCGGCGCGCGTCTCCGTAGAGTTCTTTTACTTCTTCTAATTCCTTGATGATGACTTTACGGAGTTTGGTTTCGGAGGCGAGGATGGATTCGTAGTCTTCGATGCGCTCGCGAACTTCTTTCAGTTCGTTGGAAATCTCGTCGATCGAGAGTTTGGTGAGGCGGTGCAGTTGCAGCTCTAAGATGGCTTCGGCCTGGCGTGTGGTGAAAGGCTTTTCGGGATCTTGCTTGGGAGCGCGGCCGGTGGTGTTGATGGTGATTTTCTTGCCACCGAAGTAGGCGACTAGATTTTCTCTTGCGTCGGCGCGGTTGGCGCTGGCGCGGATGATGGTGATTACGTTGTCGAGGTGATCGAGCGCGTTGAGATAGCCTTCGAGAATGTGCTCGCGGTCTTTGGCCTTCTGGAGCAAGAAAGCGGTGCGGCGACGGACTACTTCGACGCGGTGATTGATGAAGTGCTTGATGGCGGGGATCAAGCCCATTTCGCGAGGCTGTCCGTTGACCACCGCCAGCAGGATCATGGAAAAGCCTTCCTGCATGGAGGTGTGTTTGAAGAGCTGGTTGAGAACGATTTGGGGCTCGGCACCGCGTTTGAGTTCGATTACGATGCGGACTGGCTCTTCGCGTCCGCTCTCGTCGCGCACGTCGGAAATGTCCTCGATGTCTTTGTCGTTGACGAGTTGAGCGATACGCTCGACCAGCTTTGCTTTGTTCACCTGATACGGAATTTCGTGGACGATGATGGCCTGGCGATCTTTGGTGAGGTTTTCGATGGCGGCTTTGGCGCGCATCATGAAGCGGCCGCGGCCGGTGCGGTAGGCCTCGAAAATACCGGCGCGTCCGTGGATTACTCCGGCGGTGGGGAAGTCGGGGCCTTGAACGAATTTTAGAATTTCGGCGAGCTGGGCGTTTGGATTGTTGATGAGAGAGATGGTGGCGTCAACGATTTCGGTTAAGTTGTGCGGGGGAATTTTTGTGGCCATGCCGACAGCGATACCGTCGGAGCCGTTGACTAAGAGATTGGGAATGCGCGCGGGGAGAACGTCGGGCTCGACTTCGCTGCCATCGTAGTTGGGGCGGAAGTCTACAGTTTCTTTGTCCAGATCTTCGAGAAGTGCGGTGGAGACTGCGGCTAGTTTGGCTTCGGTGTAGCGATCGGCTGCGGGAGGATCGCCGTCGACGGAGCCGAAATTTCCTTGTCCGAAAATTAATGGGTAGCGCAGGCTCCAGGTTTGCGCGAGGCGGACCAACGCGTCATACACCGCGAGATTGCCGTGGGGATGGTATTTGCCCATGACGTCGCCGACGATGCGAGCGCACTTGCGCGTGGCACGATTGGGCTGGAGGCCCATTTGCTGCATGGTGTAGAGAATGCGGCGGTGGACGGGCTTGAGTCCGTCGCGAACATCGGGGAGAGCGCGGCCGATGATGACGGACATGGAATAGTCGAGATAGGACTTCTTCATCTCGTCTTCAATATTGACGGGCTGAATGTGCAGAGCGCCGTGAGGGTCGTCGCCGCCGCCGGGCGGTGGGGTCAGGGGGAGTTCGGGATTTTGATCGTCAGGCATGGACACCATTTAGTAATCGGGTAATTTTGTAATTTTGTAATTGAAAACCTAAGACCCAAACCGACAGATGTCGGTTATGGAGGCGGGGTCTCTGTGCCATAGCGAAATTGGGGCTAAACGGTTGCATTTACAGGCGGTTAGTTGGAATTTTATCGAAGGATATTTTAGCACGATTTGGGGTGTGGAAACTGCACTGGCGTCCCAAATTCGTTAACCAGTAAGGGCACGAAGTTACACGAAGGTTAGGGGCGGGTGGTTACTTCGTTAGGTGATTTGGGTAGAGCGAAATTTACTTTGCGGGCGGTGTTGGCTTCTTGGGTTTGGGCCACGTTCAGGGTGTTGATGGCGATCTTCTTGTTCCAGTATCCGTCAGTGTAGTAGTCGCCGCGGGCGTAGAGGATGCCATCGGCTATGGTGTAGTCGCGGACTTCTTCGGTGTGTCCATCGCGAAAGATTAGGATGGCTGGAGGTAGATAGTGCGCGGGTGATGTGGCGACTGCGGGCGCTTGAGTGGTGACGGGAGGCAGCGCTAGAGGCAGGGCTTCGCCGTCGGCTGGGGTGGTGGTGACGCGGACGTAGCGTCCGTTCTGGAGTTCAATCATCAGGGGTTGGGTTGAGGAAGTCTCGCGGTCGTTGTCGCGTGGGTCGGGATAATCCGCGGAAGGAGATATGGCTGGTGCGGGTTGCAGCAAAATTACTGGCGGTTGCGAGGCTACTGGGTAGCCGGTGGAGTAGAGGTCTTCGAGGAGGAAGGGATCGGCGAGGAACGGGAATGGCAGAGAAGAGCGGCGGAATCCGGAGGGATGCGCGGTTCGTCCTAGAACGAAACTGGCGGTGGGCGAGTTGAAGTGCGGGCGAGTGGCGGTGGGTGCCGGACCTGTTCTCTGGGCTGCGGCTGGAGGAGTCAGAGCTGCGGAAAGAACGAAGATGGTGATTAAGCGCATGTCAATTGGCCTGGGGCGGCAACTGGAATGTTACACCGCGGTCGTCGTTTTGTTTTTCAGTTGCGGGGAGGTCGAGATCGGCTAGAGCGATTTTGCGGGGATGGCCGGGAGTTAGATCGTAGAGCGTTTGACTGACGATGGCGTAGTTCTCGATCTCGAGCTGATTGCCGTTTTTGAAGACTAGTGTGGTTGGGGGCTGCGGGGGTTCGGGATCTGCCGACGCATCTTGTGCGGCTGACGGGTGTGCTGGGCCGTCGTAGGTTGGGGCAACGTAGGAGGAGGCACCGGAGCCGCGGCGGTCGAAGATGGTGGGGCCGCCTTGGTATTCGTCGTCATCGTCATCGGCGTCGGCGTCGTTCGAGGTGTCGGTGGCTTCTGCTGTGTAGGGAAAGGGAACGGCATACAGATACGGGTAGTAGATTTCGCCGGAGGAGGAAGAGTGGTGATGGTGATGGCCGTGGTTGACGATCGGACCGGTGCCGGTGGGACCGTTTGAGGAATGCGAGTGATGGGTTGAAGAGGAGAAGCCGCTTGAGCTGGATGGTGCGTATCCGATGTGCGCGGGTGACATTGCGCTGGGGGCGCTTGCGCTGGAGCTGCGACCGGAGCTGGAGGAAGAACCTGCCGACGCCGACGCGCTTTCGTGTTGAGCGGAGCTGAGGGAGACTAGAAGGAAGAGCAATCCTACGAGCGCCAGTGTGGGTGGAATCGAGCGCTGGACGGGGAGTTTCACTGGAATAGGATACTCCGACGGGAAGGGCATGGCACACCTCTAGTTCCTAATATTTTAGATCGTGGCAGGGTTCGGTGGGTGCGGGGAAAATTGTAGAGAATTGTCAGTGAAGTGCAGAGTCAAAATCTTTAACACAGGGGCCACAGAGGGACACAGGGTAAACCTAATTTATCCGTGCACTCGGATCAGGTTCTCTAGGCTCCAGAGGATGTAGGCGGCTAGTAATCCCCAGACAACTGCGGTCACTAGTTGGCGGTGGGGAGTTTCCATCAGGTCGGCTAGGATTCCGGAGACGAAGATTAATAAGAAGGGGATGGAGGCTAGGAGGAATCCTGCACCGGCTAGGTGGGGATGGGCCATGCCGAGCGCTATGAAGAGGAGGGCGATCAGGCCTGGGGCGGTGTTGCCGAAGTAGCGCGTGCGGGGCCAGGCGATGTAGATTGCGATTGCTACCGGGAGTAGCACGGCCAGGGCGGGGCAGGCGCGGAGGATCTCGATTGCGACCCGGCGGTAGACGCCGGGGACGGTGAAGGCGCGGCCGGTTGCTCCCCAGAAGGAGGCGTGGCGCATGCCTTCGGAGAAGGTGTGAGGATGGAAGAAGTAGGTGGCGAAGAGGAGTGCGATGGCCAGGATAAGGGAGGCGGTCCAGATGGCTAGGGCGGCGGCGCGGCGGATCGGCGCTAGATAAAGGAGGAATGCCAGTGCAAGAGGCAGGACGATGATCATGGAGAATTGGGAGCCTACGGCGATGGTTAGAGAGACGGCTAGCAATACGATGCGGCGCCAGTTCCAGAGAACTACTTCGCGCGGAGCGTAGAGAGTGTGGGCTACGGCTATGGCGGTGAAGATGGCACCGAAGGATCCCCAAGCGGCGAGGATTTCGGGCTCGGTGTGCCAGACGGCGGCGGCTTGAATCATGGATGGAGAGAAGCAGTAGAGGGTTAGGGCGAGGAAGCCTCCGGTGTTGCCGCAGAGGCGGCGGGATACGTACCAGAGGGATGCACCTAGGAAGAGTCCGACGGCTAAGAAAGGTAGGCGCGGGAGCCACCGCCAGTAGGGGGAGGAGTCGGGGTCGAGCAGGCGCTGGGGCCAGGCTAGCAGCGGGGTTGCGGTTGCAAGAGGGAGCAGTGGGGAGTGTTGGGTGTCGAAATTTGCGGCGTCGGTGGAGACTTCAATGGGGAGTGAGCTCGGGGAATCAGGGTAGGGCGCGCCGGCTATGCCTTGGCCGTGAAGTTGACGCCAGCCTGCGGCTATGCGGAGTTGTTCGGAGGCGCTGGGGGCGGGGGATGCACGCAGTTCTGAGTGGACCAGCCACAGGGCTTGCGCTAGGAAGGCCAGGAGTAAGGCTCCGGCGAGAAACTGGGGGCGTCCGAAGCGTTCGCGGGTGAAGAATCGGGTCATAAGGCAGGACGAAGTGTTTTACCATGACCGGAGTGCTTTGCGAGAAACTTCTGCGATGAATGATGGGAGCAGCATTTCGACCGGACCGCAATCCGTAGAAACGGGGTCGCAGATTCCAGGGCCGAATTTTGCTGCGGCGGTGCAGCCATCGTATGTGCGAACCGTTTTTCTTGGTCCGGATGGATTGAGGGCGGGATGGGGGCTGGCGTTCTATGCAGCGATGTTTTATGTGCTGCGGTTTGTGGCCAACCGGTGGACTGGGTCGTGGAACCTGGGTGCGAGCGGGCTGTGGTCGATGATGCTGGAGGAGTTTGGAGTTCTAGTGGCGGCGGTGATTCCGGCATTGGTGCTGGCAAGGGTTGAGGGACGGCCTTGGGGCGCGTACGGCTTGCCGGCCCGGCTGGCCTTCGGAAAATTGTTTTGGGTGGGCGCGGTGTGGGGATTCGCGAGCATATCGTTGTTGCTGGCGACGATGTATGGGCTGCGAGTGTTTGATGTGGGACATCTGGCGATGCATGGAGGGCGCATCGTGAAGTTTGCGGCGTTCTGGGCAGTGATGTTCCTGCTGGTGGGATGGTTCGAGGACTTTCTGTTCCGCGGTTATTCGCAATTCACGCTGACGCGAGCGATTGGGTTCTGGCCTGCGGCGGTGGTGCTGTCGTGCATGTTTGGTTGGAGCCACCGCGGGAATGAAGGCGAGGAGTGGATGGGGCTGCTGGCAGCGGGGCTGATTGGTTTGTTCTTTTGTTTGACGCTGCGGCGTACGGGGAGCTTGTGGTTTGCGGTGGGATTTCATGCGGCGTGGGATTGGGGAGAGACTTTCTTTTATTCGGTGCCGGATAGTGGGACGATTTTTCCGGGGCATCTGCTGAAGTCGACGTTTCACGGGCCGAGATGGCTGACGGGCGGGATGGTGGGGCCGGAGGGGAGTGTGTTGTGCTTCGTGGTGATTGCGGTAGTGTGGGTGGCGTTTTCGAAAGTGTATCCGGATGTGAAGTATCGAGTGGCTTAAGGAAAAGCCTTTTACCAGCGTGGACACAGGGGAACACAGTAACCGGGTTCCCGCTTTGGTAATTTCTCCGCAAAATATCTGCAATTTGTTTCTCCTAATGTTCGCCTCGGCCTATACTCTTTTCCATGAGCGCGGAAACTGATCTGCTTGCACCTTTGCGGCGGTATTGGGGGTACAGCACGTTTCGTCCGCTACAGGAGCGGATTGTGCGCAGCCTGCTGGCGGGGCACGATACTTGCGTAGTGATGCCGACGGGCGGGGGCAAGTCATTGTGCTATCAGTTGCCGGCGGTGGTGTCGGGAGGGACGGCGGTGGTGATTTCTCCGCTGATCGCGCTGATGCAGGACCAGTCGGCGCAGCTGGCGCAGATGGGGATTCCGGCGGCGGTGCTGAACAGCACGCTAAGCGAAGGCGAACAGTCGAAGGTGATGAAGCAGGCGCGGGACGGGGCTTTCCGGCTGCTGTATGTGTCGCCGGAGCGGATTGCCCGGGGCGATACGATGGGCTGGTTACAGCAGGTGCCGATTGCATTTTTTGCGATTGATGAGGCGCACTGTATTTCCGAGTGGGGGCATGAATTTCGTCCGGAATACCGGCAGTTGAGTAAGTTGAGGACGAAATTTCCGGACCGTCCTATTGCGGCTTTTACGGCGAGCGCCACAAAACATGTACGGCACGACATTCTGGCGCAACTGCAATTGCGCTCTCCCGATAAATATATTGCCAGTTTTTACCGGTCGAACCTGCGGTATCTGGTGCATGAGTGTGAGGGCCTCGAGCAGATGGATCTGCTAGTGAAGGCGTTGCGCAGCTATGCCGGCAGCAATGTGATTGTTTATTCGCCGACGATTAACCGCGTCGAGGAGACGGTGGATTTTCTGGGAGATCACGACATTGCCGCGGTGGGATATCACGGCAAGATGGGGAGCGAGGAGCGGCGGCGCAATCAGGAACGGTGGATGTCGGACGAAGTGCGGGTGCTGGTGGGCACGATTGCTTTTGGGTTGGGGATCAATAAGGCGGCGGTGCGGGCGGTGATTCACTTGTCGCTGCCGAAATCGATTGAGCAGTACTACCAGGAGGCGGGACGGGCGGGGCGCGATGGCGCGAGCGCGGATTGCGCATTGCTGTGGCAGAAGAGAGATGCGGGGCTGCTGGGATTTTTTGCTAATCAGATTACCGATGCTGCCGAACGCGAGCGGGCTTGGGAGCGGTATCGGATTATCCGGGAGTTTGTGGAATCGAAACGCTGCCGGCACCGGCAGATTTGCGGGCACTTTGGGGAGGCCGCGAAATGGGAGACTTGCGGGGCTTGTGATGTGTGCGGGAGTGCCGCGGAGTGGATGACGGCGCCAGTCCGGGGCTTGATTTATGCGGGGAAGGAATCGCGGGTGCAGGGTCTGCTGGGTGCAGAGATTTCTATTGATGCCGAACTGAGTGAATATTTGCGAGAGTGGCGGCGGACTACAGCGAAGGAACAGGGCGTGCCTGCATTTGTGGTGCTGCACGATACCACGCTGGAGGAGATTTGCCGGCGGCGGCCTTCGTCGATTGCCGAGTTGCTGGGCATCACTGGAATTGGGGAGCGGAAAGCTGAGGTTTATGGGAGGGGAATCCTGGCTGCGCTGGAGCGCTATGGGAGTGGGGCTCGCGCTTCCGCAGCTCCGGAAAGGAAAACTGCGCCCGCGCTGGAGACGAAGCGTCTGTTGGCCGAGGGGCGTGGGTTTGAAGACATCGCGAAAATCCGTGGGCGGCAGTTGTCGACTGTGGTGAACGCGGTGGCCAATCTGGTGGAAAGCGGAGACTTGGAGTTTGAGGAAGCGTGGATGGATCGAAACAAGCAGGCTGTGATTGAGGCGGCTTGCGCGAAGGTGGGGGTCAATGGGCTTCGACCTCTGAAGGATGTTTTGCCTCAGGAGATTACTTACGATGAGATTCGGCTGGTGGTGGCGCGAGTGCGGCGGGAGTTGCGGATTAAGAGCGAAGTCCCTGCTTAGTTCGTGGGATAGGGACTGTGCCGGGACGCTCGCTGGATCCCTCGGCTTCGCTCGGGGCAGGCTCGCGAATGCGCCCGTCCCCACACTTTATGTGCTCAGGACTTGCTTTACGGCTTCGGTTCCGGAGCGGACGCAGTCTGGCACACCTATGCCGCGGTAGCCGTTGCCGGCCAGCGCTAGCTTGGAGAATTGTAGGCGGAGGCGCTCGATGCGGTCGAGGCGATCCAGGTGTCCGACGCCGTACTGGGCCATGGCGGACTTCCATTTGTAGACGCGCGCGAAGAGGGGCGCGGCGCGGAGGCCGAGGATCTGCTGTAGTTCGTTGCGGACTACGGCGATGATGGCGTCGTCGGAAAGCTGCCAGATGCTTTCGGCGTTCGGTCCGGCGAAGAAGCAGCGCAGCAGGGCGCGGTCTTCGGGAGCGCGGTGGGGGAATTTGTTGTGGACGAAGGTTGCGGCTAAGAGACGCTTGCCTTCGCTGCGGGGGACGAGAAATCCGAAGCCGGGAGGGAGCGACTGGCGGACGTCGCGATCATAGCCGAGGCCGACCGTGATGGAGGAGCTGTAGCCGATGGCGGCTAGTTCGGCGGAGAGTTCGGGGCTTCTGGTTGCGAGAAGCTGTGCTGCGGTGTGGGTGGGCACGGCCAGGATTATGGCGTCAAAGTGATCGGTTTTCAATCCGGCTGAGATGGTCCAGCCTCCGGCTTCGGGATGAATGGACTGCACAATTGCATTGGCCATGAGGGAGGCCGGGTTCAGGCGCGGGACCAGCGCTTCGACCAGTTGCTGCATGCCATTCTTCAGCGAGGTAAAAAGTGGAGGGGCTGGCTTGTTTACGGGCCGCGGCATTTTTTTTCTGGCGGCTAGCATGGCGCGGCCTAGACTGCCGTGAGTGCGCTCCATTTCGGCGAAACGGGGCAAGACGGCACGCACGCTGAGGCTGGCGGCTTCGCCGCCGTAGACACCGGAGAGGAGCGGGTCGGCGAGGCGGTCCACCATTTCCGCGCCGTAGTGGCGCTCGACCAGCGAGGCTACGCTTTCATCGGCTTCGGCGGCGCGCGGGGGATGGGATAGTTCCTGCGCCATGCGGAGCTTTGTGGTCCAGGAGAAAAGCGGCGAGAGTCCTGTGGACAGGATTTTTGTTGGGACCATGAACATGAGGCCGTCGGGCATGGGGATGAGTTGTCCGCGGACGAGGATGTAGGTTTTGCGATCGGCGTCATTCGAGCCGATCAGTTGGTCTCCCAGGCCGAGGGTGCGGCAGAGATCGGCAGCCCAGGGCTTTTCGGTGAGGAAGGAATCGGGGCCAGCTTCAACGATGCAGCCATGGATGTGATCGGTGCGGAGTACGCCGCCTAGCTGGGGGGAGGATTCGTACAGAGTGTATTCGGCTGCGCCGGCGCGGCGGTGGGGTTCGAGGGTGAAGGCGGCTGTGAGTCCGGAGATGCCGCCGCCGATGATGGCGATGCGAATCATGAATGCGGGCTGCGGACGGAGCCTGCCCTGAGCGAAGTCGAAGGGGCTTTCGGGCTTTGGGTCGCCTGAGTAGCGGGCGAATATTCCTGCACCGAGTATTCCTGCACCACGCGGGCCAGGTTCTTCACGTTTTCTACCGGGGTTTCGGGGAGGATGCCGTGGCCTAGATTGAAGATGTGGCCGGGGCGTCCGGCGGCGAGCTTCAGAATTTGTTCGGCGCGGGACTTTAATTTCTTCCAATCTGCGAAAAGTAGGACCGGATCCAGATTGCCCTGGACGGCGCAGCGGTGGTCGAGATCGCGCCAACCTCTATCGAGGGGGATGCGCCAGTCGAGGCCGATGACTTCGGCTCCGGTTTCGTTCATGGCGGGCAGTAGCGTGGCGCTGTCGGTACCGAAATAAATGATGGGCGCGCCAGTTTTTTGCAGGCGCGTCACCATCGCCTTCACGTGGGGCAGGACATAGCGGCGGTAATCTTCCACGCTCAGGCAGCCGACCCAACTGTCGAAAATCTGGATCACGTCGGCACCGGCGCGGACCTGGGCGGCCGAGTACTTGGCGGTGACGTCGACCAGCTTGCGCATCAACTGATCCCAATCAGCGGGGGAGTTGTACATCATCTTCTTGGCGTGGAGGTAGCGGCGTGAACCTCCGCCTTCGATCATGTAGCTGGCGAGGGTGAAAGGCGCTCCGCAGAAACCGATGACGGGGAGTTTTCCGGCGAAATGTTTCGCTACCAGGCCCACCGCTTCGGAGACGTAGCCTAGTTCAGCGGCGCGGTCGGTGCGGAGTCGGGCCACGTCTTCGGAGGTGCGGACGGGCTTCTCGATTACGGGGCCTTCTCCGGCGGAGAAATGGAAGGGTAATCCCATGACCTCGAGAGGGAGGAGGAGGTCGGCGAAAATGATGGCGGCGTCGACGCCGAGGAATTCAGCGGCGGTGATGGTGACTTCGGCGGCGAGCGCGGGCTGCTTGCAGATTTCCAGCAGGGAATGTTTTTTGCGAACGGCGCGGTACTCGGGCATATAGCGGCCAGCCTGGCGCATGAACCAGACGGGAGTGCGGTCGACGGGCTGGGATTTGCAGGCGCGAACGAAGATAGAATCAGGCGCTGACATGAACCGATTACTGTAGCATTTTTGCGGGAGGCGAGATTGTCCTGGTAGTCGGATGATTGCAATGGTCTCAGCCCTCGGCGAAGCCGTGCCGATTCCCCAGGCGCGTTTCCCTAGCCTGCACACCTTGGCTTCGCTCGGGGCAGTCTCTCGTGGCAGGCTGTCTCTACACACGTTGGCTTGTCCTCCGAGTTGCTGACTTCAGTTGTATTTGTAAGACTGTGTTGGGATCCCCACTTTCTTTAATGAGGCTTTCATCAATGAAGAGGAAACTAGCGGTGGTTCTTGCGACTATCACATTGCTGTCGGTTGGTGGAGTGGTCGTTGGAAGAGCGCAGGTTCATTCCGGCGGAGGTCCGTCGGTTGATAACTCTGCCGGGCCGAAGAAGGCGGAGGAGCAGTTCAAGAATATTCAGGTGCTCAAGGGGATTCCGGCAGAACAGTTGGTCCCGGGGATGCAGTTCATCACGGCATCGCTAGGCGTGGAGTGCCAGTTTTGCCATGTGGAGGGCGCATTCGAGAAGGACGATAAGAAGACGAAGCAGACGGCACGGAAGATGATGGCAATGATGTTCGCTATTAATAAGGAGAATTTCGACGGACATCTTAACGTGACCTGCTATTCGTGCCACCGAGGCAACAGCAAACCGGTGGGGATACCGACGGTGATGGCAGAAGAGCCAAAGGCGAGTGCGGGCGAAGCGAAGGTGGTTGAGGCGAACAAGGGCGAAGGCGTGGACGCGAAGGAGGCAAACGCGCCGACTGCCGATCAGTTGATCGAGAAGTACGTGCAGGCTTTGGGTGGGGCGGCGGCGACGGACAAGATCACGAGCCGGGTGATGAAGGGCACGATCACGTTTGGCGACAGGAATATTCCGATCGACATTTATTCAAAGGATCCGGACAAGCGGATATCGTTTACGCACACGCCTGATGGAGACAGTGTTACTGCGTTCGACGGGCGCGAAGGCTGGCTGGGGTTTCCGGGGCGGCCTCCGCGGGAGATGCATGGGTCAGAACTGGACGCGGCGGGGATGGATGCGGACCTGCATTTTGCGTCG
The DNA here is from genome assembly GCA_035566655.1 of Candidatus Dormiibacterota bacterium. Lineage (GTDB taxonomy): Bacteria > Acidobacteriota > Terriglobia > Terriglobales > Acidobacteriaceae > Sulfotelmatobacter. The sequence continues at coordinate 26,633 of DATMQT010000043.1, read as the reverse complement.
CGCTTGAGGGGAATGCTCAAGGAGACGCAGGTCCAGGGCGTCGAGAAGATTGGCGACTTCGACGCGTACTTGGTGGTTGGGCAGCGCGAGGGCAAGCCGCCGCTGCGACTTTATTTTGACGAGAAGTCGGGGTTGCTGGTGCGGCTGGTTCGATATGGAGACACGCCGTTTGGACTGATGCCGACGCAGATCGATTATGCGGATTATCGCGAGGCGGGCGGGGTGAAGGTGCCGTTTCGCTGGACGCTGGCGCGGCCGAGCGGGCGGTTCACGATCCAGGTGAGCGAAGTAAGGCAGAATGCTCCGGTGGATGATGCGAAATTTGCCAAGCCAGCAGCGCCTCCGGAAGGGCAGAAGGGGCCGGCGAAGTGAAGGTGGAGTTGTGGCGTTGCATAACAAATCCTGATGGGAACGATAAATAGTTTCAATTTCCGTGGAGCCGAGGCAGACGATACAGTGAGCGTGCGGTATTGTGTTTGCCTGAAGTTCGCTCGCGGGAGCACGAACTTGAGAACAACATCATGACCAAGGTCGAAGCAGTGATCCAGAACTCAAAACTGGAAGCGGTGAAGAGCGCGCTGCAGGAGATTGGAGTTGAGGGCATGACGGTGCTCGAGGTGCGCGGACATGGACGGCAGAAGGGCCACACCGAGGTGTATCGCGGCCGCGAATACAGCGTGGATCTTATTCCGAAGACCAAGCTGGAGATGGTGCTGGCGGACGCGATGGTGGAGAAAGCGGTGCAGGCCATTCTGGTGGCGGCACGCACGGGCAAGATTGGCGATGGAAAGATTTTTCTGACGCGCGTGGACGAAGCGATTCGCATCCGCAATGAAGAGCGGGGCGAGGGAGCGTTGTAGGGCGGATACTGGGCGTGGAGCGCAACAGGACTGGGAAATCCTAAGGGAACATTCTACCGGGACGCGACCGGACGGCATCTTAACGGCAGCGTGTCTCCAGCCGGCTACGAACTGGCACGCGGCATGAGAACAAAGATCGTCGATTCATTGACACCTTGTCATGATGGCAGCGTCTTTACTAATCAGTGAACTGCGGAGCTCTCTGGCCGAGGAGTCGGCGCGAATGGCGCGCGATTTCGCGGCGACGGGAGATGGCCGTGCCGCGGTGGCCCATCGCACACGGCTGATCGAAGATATTCTCAAGCGGCTGTGGCGCGACCTGGTTTCGGCTGATGAAACGGGGCTGCGGGGCTTCGCTTTGGTGGCGACTGGAGGCTTCGGGCGCGGCTGGCTTTTTCCTTATTCGGATATTGATCTGCTCTTTCTGTTTGCGGATCGCGGGGGCGAGGAAACTCACAAAGAGGCAGTGCGGCGGTTCTCGCAGGAGTTGTGGGACTTGAAGCTGAAGTTAAGTCCCGCATCGCGGACTCTGGCGGAGTGCGATCGCTTCGATCCCAACAATACGGAATTTACCATTTCCCTTCTTGATTGCCGGTATCTGGCGGGTGACCGGGAATTGTTCGCGCGGCTGCACGACAAAGTGATTCCGAAACTGGTCATGCGGGAAGCGAAACCGTTGTTGCAGGGACTGGCCGAGGTGACGCGGGAGCGGCATGGGAAGTTTGGGCACACTGTATATCATCTCGAGCCGAACTTGAAAGAAACGCCGGGCGGGCTGCGCGATTACAACGTGGCTTGCTGGCTGGCGTTGATCTCGTCGATGGGAAAGCTGGGGGACTGGCCGGACGCGAGTTCGCTGCGGGCGCCGGTGCGGAAGCAACTGAACGAGGCGCTGGAGTTCTTGATGGCGGCGCGGTGTTTTCTGCATTTTCGGCATGGGCGCGATGACAATGCGCTGAGCTGGGAGGCGCAGGACGAAGCGGCGGCGCGGCAGATTGGGGCTTCGGATGCGGCGGGTGTGACCGCTGCGGATTGGATGAGGATTTACTTCGGGCACGCACGCGCGGTGCAGCGGACCGTGACGCAGTTGCAGGAGGAAATTCCTGAGGCTTGGTCATCTTTGCGCCGGCAGTTTCAAGGATGGAAGTCGCGGCCATCGAGTCCTGATTTTTCCGTGGTGGATGGGATGATTTTTCTGCAGCAATCTTCTTCGCTGCGGGATCCTGAGATGCTGCTGCGGCTGTTTCATTTTATGGCGCATCACGGGTTGAAGTTGAGTGCGACCACGGAGCACCGCATCGAGCAGGAGCTGCCGGCTCTGGCGGTGGCTCCGCCGCGCGGGGCGGAACTGTGGCTCTACCTTCAGGAAACGCTGTTGCAGGCGCATGCCGCGGAGGCGCTGCGGGCCATGCATTCGCTGCGCCTGCTCACGTTGCTGCTGCCGGAACTGAAGCCCATCGATTCGCTGGTGGTGCGCGATTTTTATCATCGCTTCACCGTGGACGAGCACTCGATCCTTGCCATCGATAGTTTGCACCGGTTGAAAGAATCAAAATCGGAATGGGACAAGCGGTATGCGGAGTTGCTGGGAGAGTTGGAAGATCCGGAGTTGCTCTATTTGGCGCTGTTGTTGCACGACACGGGGAAAGGAGTGCCAGGCGGCAACCATGTGGAAGCGAGCCTGGAGATTGCCGGCCGCTGTCTGGACCGGCTGGATGTGGATGCGGGAGAACGGGCGGTGGTGCTGTTTCTGATTGGGAGTCATCTGGAAATGTCGGCGCAACTGCGGCGGGACATTTTCAATCCGGAGACGGTGGCGGCTTTTGCGGAGAAAGTGGGCACGCCGGAGCGACTGAAAATGTTGTGCCTGCTGACGTATGCGGACATTAAGGCGGTGAATCCGGAGGCGCTGACGCCGTGGAAGGCGGAAAACGTTTGGCAGCTTTACATTGGAGCGGCAAATTACCTGAACCGCAGCGCAGATCAGCGCGTGCATGATGCGAACGGGGAGAAACTGGCGCGCCTGCGGAGTCTGGCTCCGGTGATGAGCGCGAAGTTCAAGGATTTTGTCGAGGGATTTCCGCAGAGGTATTTGCGTGTGCATTCCGCCGAAGACGTGATGCGGCACATGACAATGGCGGAGGAGTTTGGACATGATCCGGTGCAGGTAGATCTGAAGCGTGGGCGGCATTGGTATGAGCTGACGCTGGTCACCAAGGACCGGGCGTCGTTGTTCGCGACTTTGACCGGAGTGCTGGCCGCTTGGGGAATGAACATTGTGAAGGCCAATGCTTTTTCGAACCAGGCTGGGACCGTCGTGGACACGCTTTACTTTACCGACCGCTTTCGCACGCTGGAATTGAACTTGTCGGAATGGGACCGGTTCAAGCGCAGCATTGCCGCGGTTTTGGCGGGTGCGGCGGATTTGGACAAGATGTTGCGCGACCGTCAACGCGGCGAAAAGAGCGCTCGCGTCAAAGTTGTGGTGGAGACTCGGATTGATTTTGACGATGAATGCTCGTCGACCAGTACGCTGCTTCAGGTGATAGCGCAGGACCGGCCGCGTCTGCTGCACCGCATCAGTTTGTGCCTCTCGCAGCAGAAGTGCAATATCGAGATTGCTTTGATTGATACTGAGGGGCAGATGGCGATTGATGCGTTTTATTTGACATCGGGCGGGAGGAAGTTGACGGTGGAGCATCAGAAGAAGGTGGAGAAGGCGTTGGGGGATGAGTTGAAGGGGCTGGAGCTGGGGGGATAGAGGGCGGACTTTGACCTGAGAGCCTTCTGGTGAGAGTCAAGAGCAACAGCAAGAGCAACGTCAAAGGCAGCGGACAGGAGTGTCCGCTCCACACAATCAAGTGGTACCATTCCCTGCTGACGACATGACCACGACTCGGTTATTCCTTCTATCCTCCTTATTGGTGCTGCTATGCGGACTTTCTGCGGCGCAGACTTTTTCTCCGCCTGCGACTTCACATGCGATTGTGCTGCATGCGGCTCGGCTGCTGGACGTGAAGAGCGGGAGGCTGGTGAAGCCGGGCGAGGTGTTGGTGCAGGGCGAACGCATTGTGGAGGTGGGCTCGTCGGTGAAGCGGCCGGCGGGGGCGGAGGTGATTGATCTCGGGGACCGCACGCTGATGCCGGGATTGATCGACGCGCACGTGCATTTGTTTCTGCATCCGGGCGCTGAGGACTTGCAGACGGTGCAGGAATCGGTGCCGCAGCGCACGATTATGGCGGTGCTCGCGGCGCGGGATGACTTGATGGCGGGCTTCACCGCCGAACGCGATATGGGGACCGAGGGCGCGGGCTCGGCCGACACAGCGGTGCGCGATGCGATTGATCAGGGGCTTGTGCCGGGGCCGCGGCTGCGCATCAGCGGGAACGCGATCAACATCCTGGGCGGGCACGAGGATGCCATCGGGTACAACCCGGCGCAGCATGTACTCTCAAATGCCGACTATGCGAACAACGCCACCGAGCTGGTGGCGGTGATGCGGCAGCAGTTTAAGGAAGGCGCGGACTTCATCAAGATTTATGAGACTGGTCCCGACAAAGTGCGGGACGGGCAGTTTTCCACGGTTTATCAATATAGCGAGGCTGAACTGAAGTCTGCGGTGGAGGAGGCGGCGCGCGTCGGCAAGCGCGTCGCGGTGCATGCGACGGGGGAACCGGGCACGCTGTTCGCGGCGCGGGCGGGGGTGGTGTCGATCGATCATGCCAATCAGCTCGATGATGAGACGATGCGGCAGATGCGCGAGAAACATATCTTCGCAGTGCCGACCTTTACCATTTTCGAATATTTTGCCGACCATGCGGCCACGCCGGCGCAGGCCCTTCGCGAGCACCAGATGCTCGATGTGAAGGTGCAGGATTTCCGGAAGCAGGTTGCGGCGGGGGTTCCGATGGCGGTGGGCTCTGACGTGGGGCCGTTTCCTCACGGAACGCAGGCGCGGGAACTGGTGCTGATGGTGAAGTACGGCATGTCGCCGCTGGCGGTGCTGCAGGCTGATCTACTCAACGGAGCGAAATTGCTGGGCTGGGATGGGCAGATAGGGGCCTTGGAGGCTGGGTATCTGGCCGATGTGGTCGCGGTCTCGGGCGATCCGCTGCAGGATATTGGCGCGGTGCAGAATGTCTCGTTCGTGATGAAGGGCGGTGTGGTTTACAAGAAGTGAGCTACCAGTCGTTGGATGGAGGGTCGTCCGAATCGTCGTCGTCCTGTTTCCATTCGCGGTCGGATTCTTCGGCGTCAGCTCTGGTCTGATTGCGTTTGCGGTAGCAGACGAAGAACAGGCCGAAGCTCATGAAAGTGGGGGGAGCGATGAGGATGAGGATGCCACTCTTTAAGGCCTGAATCATGCGAGAGCCCGAGGCGGCGGCTTGGGTATAGCAGAGGGCGCAACTCTGGGCGAAGGCGGGCACGGGCGCCAGCAAGATGATCAATCCCACCAAGGCGACAGCTAGAATCAAGACTCGTTGCGAATGCTTCATGAATTGTGTCCGGCGAATCCCGCCGCAGCTCACAATCTAGTGAGACCAGGGTACGCCATTTAACAGGCGAGTGCTATCACTCCATCCGTACTGCATTCCGAATATAACAGCGACGATGAAAACTATCACGAACCATCGCAGCCCGCGATTTTCCGACAGATCCATGAAAAACAAAAGCGCGACACCTGCCTCGATGATCGCGACGCACAGCATGCGCTCGAACATTTGGGACGCAGTGATGTCCTGATAAGCGATGAAGAACTGGATGCCTGCCAGGGCCAGCAGGCAAACGTAGACGATCAGGTCTTTACTCATCCCGCTACCCTTGTTCGCTTCGGCGGTTGCCATAGTGATTGCTCCTGCTTCTTTCCAGCTCAGTGAGCTAAATTGAGAAGATAGACCAGCGGCACTACGAACATCCAAACCAGATCCACAAAGTGCCAGTAGAGTCCGGTGATTTCGAGGTCGTCGGCGTTATAGCGTCCGCCCTGGTAGCGGAGCGCGACGGCGATGAGCGCGATCACGCCGCCGGTTACATGCAGCAGGTGCAAGCCGGTGATGCTAAAAAACAACGAACTGAATAGGGGCGTGCCCCAGGGATTATGGAACAGGGTGGCGCCCTGGGCGATCATGCCCATCCATTCCCGAATGTGCAGTATGGCGAAAAGGATTCCCAAGGCGGCGGTGATCATGGTCCAACGGAATGCCCCGGCCTTGTCCTCCTTCTGGGCGGACCGTATGCCGATGAGTATTGTCAGGCTGCTGGTGAGGAGAATGAAGGTCATCAGCGCCACGTTGGTGATGCTATGAAAAGGCCTTGGCCAGTTGGGAGTGGCGTTACGGATGAATCCGTAGGCGACGAGACATCCGGCAAAGGTGGCGGAGTCTGCGATGATAAACAGCCACATCGCCATCTTTTTTGCGGGGACCGAGAAAGTGGGCGCGGTCATTAGCTCTGTCGCGCCGGTTCGCGACACTTGCCCGTGAATTGAGAGATCAGCTTGACTCACGTTGCCTCCTACCTTTGACTGATTCGAGCTTTATCGTTCAGAGCTTCATCCAAAGCAGCAAAAGCAGATACACCCACAGCGCACCCATGAAGTGCCAGTACCGCGAAGTGGCGTCCAGGGTGCTACGGCGCAGGACAGACTTGTTCAGTTTCACAATGACTCGAACCAAGCCGCTGAGCCCCCCGAACACATGGAGAGCGTGAGCCACGGTCAGCACAAAAAAGAACGAGTAGCTGATGTTGGTGGCGAGTCCGATTCCCTGGGACTTGAGTTGCATCCAGGCGAATGTTTGTCCGGCAACGAACAACAAGCCAAGGAAGAGAGTGATGTACAGCCACCGCGCGGGGCTGGCTGCCTGATCCCTTGGTCCGCCCATGAAAGTTGCGATGCGGCGGCGCGCCAGTTCCAGCGTAACGCTGCTGGCGATGATCAGAAGCGTATTCAGGTAGAGCACAGGGGGCAGAGTGATGTGCACCAGAGGCGCAGTCCCCTGCCGAACGATCAAAGCGCTGGTGAAGGCGGCAAAGCTCATGGTGATGGCCGCCAAGACTACCCAGATGCCGGTGCTCGCGGGAGGAGGAGAGGAATGCTTAACGCGGCGCAGGTCTCCACCGGCGGGGGCGACGTTTCGCCAGCCGCCGTTGCCGGAACCTTGGCTGGGTAAGCTTTGGTTCGGCAATCGGTCCTGCTCGATTTTCGGCGGTTCGTGGATCGTTGTCGCCATACTGCTGATACTCCCTTGTATAGACAAATCCGTCCTTGGGACGAAGATTATTTCTCCTCGTCCGGACTGCTGACTTTCTCGGTCGAGGTCTGCATGATGTAGTCGCTGCTTGCGCCCTCGACGCTGTACTGATACGGATCGTGGTAAACCACGGGCATCTTGTCGCCGAAGTTGTTGTGGGGCGGCGGCGTGGCCGTGCTCCATTCGAGCGAAGTGCCTTCCCAGGGATTGTCGTTCGGAGCGAGTTCGCCCTTGAACCGGCTGTGGATCAGGTTGTAGAGGAAGATCAATTGGGCGAGGCCGGTGAAAAGCGCCGCAATGGTGATGAACTTATGCACCGGAATCAAGGGGATCAGGTAATCGTCGGTAAAGGCCTGGTAGCGGCGCACGTTGCCGGCGATGCCGAGATAGTGGAACGGCATAAAGATGCAATAGGCGCCGATGAAGCTCATCACGAAGTGGACCTTGCCCAGAGTCTCGTTCATCATGCGGCCGGTCATCTTGGGGAACCAGAAGTAGGTTCCAGCGAAGATGCCGAACATGGCGGCGACCCCCATCACGAGGTGGAAGTGGCCGACCACAAAATAGGTGGCGTGCAACATGATGTCGATGGAAGGCTGGGCCAGGAAAAAGCCGCTGACGCCGCCGCTGATGAACATGGAAATGAAACCCAGCGCGAAGAGCGACGCTGAATTGATCCGCAACTTCGCGCCGTACAAGCTGCCCAGCCAGATCAGCACGATGATCGTGGACGGAATGGTGATCACCAGGGTGGGGAATGAGAAAACCAGCGAGGAGACGGGATTCATCCCGCTGACGAACATGTGATGGCCGTAAACCATGTAGCTGAGAGCGGCCAAAGCTGCCATCGAGTAGATGAGCACTCTGTGGCTGAGCATTGGCTTGCGCATGTTGGTGATGAGAACGTGCGAAACGATGCCCATGCCGGGGACGATTGCGATATAGACCTCGGGATGTCCGAAGAACCAGAACAAGTGCTGCCAGAGCAGAGTCGATCCGCCAGTGTGAGGCAGGACATGGTCGTTGATAACCAGGTTGGCGGGAACGAAGAAGCTGGTTCCGGCGACGTGATCGAGAATGAGGAGAATGCAGGCAGGCATCAGGACCGCGAATGCAGTCAAGCCCATGACGGAAGTGATGAACCAGCCCCAGGCGGTGAGCGGGAGGCGCATCAGGGACATGCCTTTGCAGCGCATGTCGAGCGTTGTCGTAATGAAGTTCAACGCACCCAGCAACTGGCCGATGCAGAAAAGGCAAATCGAAGTCGCCCAAAGAATGACGCCTAGGCCCTGGCCGGGGCCACCCACGTCACCGATGGCGCTCAGCGGCGCATACTGCGTCCAGCCACCCAGGGTTGGCCCGGTGCCGGTAAAGAACGAAGCGATGAGGGGTACGAAGGCTGCGAACGTGACCCAGAACGACATCATGTTGAAATGTGGGAAGGGCATGTCTTCGGCGCCGGTTTGGATGGGCAAGAAGAAGTTGCCGAAGGCGGCGAAGGGAGCGGTGGTGAGCACGAAGAAGACCATGATGGTGCCGTGCATGGTCATCAATTGCAGGTAATACTCCGGCGTCATCACATCGCCAGGCGCACCGGTACTGGAGAGGAGGTGCAGCCCGGGGATGGGGAAGGTGGCGAATCCAAGATGGAGGCGCATGAGCCAGGAAAGGAGCATCCCAACCAGGGCGGCGACCAATGCCAGCGCGTAATACTGCTTGCCAATGACTTTATGGTCGGTACTGAAGACATGGTTCCGAATAAAGCTGGTCGGGGCTCCATGCTGCACCGCATGTGCGGACATATCGTGCATTGCGCTCACCTCAAACGAGATGTATTGTCCAGATCCTGCACCGATAAACGGCTACTGCAGGGCGGCCTGCTGTTTAATCCAGCTGTCGTAGTCTTCCTGCGACTTCACTTCGAGATACGCCTTCATGTTGTAGTGCCCGAGGCCACAAAGCTGGGTACAGACGATTTCGTACTTGCCGATTTTTGTTGCTGTGAAATGAATGGAGACGTCCAATCCAGGGACGAAGTCCTGTTGGACCCGTAATTCCGGGACGTAGAAGGAATGCCCCACGTCTTTCGAATGCATGAGCAGGTGGATCTCGCGGTTGACCGGGATGGCCATCTCAGCGGCCACGATATCGTCTTTGGAATCCTGGTCGTTCGTGGTGTCGAGACCGTAGAAGTTCGCGTTAGCCTCGCTGATCTGATCTGCGTGAATGGGCCCGAAGGTTCCATCCGGACCTGGGTAGCGGAAATAGAATGCGAACTGTCCCGCCTGAACCTGAACAGGGATGGCGTTGGCCGAAGGAGGGGTGAAATAGACGCTGGCCCAAGCCTTTGTGCCAAAGACGCCCAGGGCCAAAGCTTCGGTGCCTACCAACAGAAAAGCGGCGGCCACCATTCCCTTAGCACCACCGGGGAAGCTCTTCACCTTGTCGCCAGCCTTGGGGCTGGAGAATTTCCAGATAAAGAAGGCCAGAAGGAACTGAGAAGCTAGGAACGAGATACCGGCTTCGAGCATGGTGTCGGCATACTGATCGTCAATCAGATGACCGTGGACCGAGATGTCCTGTGGCATGGGCCACATGTGCATCACAATGGGAATTGCCGAAGCAATTGCGATCAAAACGATGATCACTGCGAATATTTTCGCCATATAGTTTCGCCTTTGGCCAGTTGGCCTGGCCGGTTTTTTCGGTAATTCGACTGCTGCTACCCCGACGCGCCGCTTCGCGTCTCTACCCTACTTCGCTTTGAAGGTGAAGTTGGCGGTTGCTGCCGCGCCTGCAGCCACCGTTACTTTCTGGGTTTGCTCGCCGGCGGCTTCCTGCCACGCCTTTACTGTGTAAGTTCCGGGCGGCACGTTGTTGATGGTGTAGTTGCCGTTGTCGTCGGTAGTCGCGTAGGGGCCTTTTACGACCACATGCCAGCCATGCATCCAGGGATGAATGTTGCACTGGACCGGAATCACTTCGGCAGCCTTCCAGCTCTTCTCGACCGGCTGAGCTCCTGGCGGCTGAGATTGATTCCACGGGATGTTGCCCGTCATTGGGTTAGGCAGCGGGTGAATGTTGTGGGTGGTCTGATCGCTGGTGGTTACTTTGAAAGTCTGGCCAGCATCGAGAGCCAGTACGTGTGGAGTGTACATGCAGTTCTTCTGATCGAAGACCGGGACCGTAGTGGTGGTCTGGGCGGCGCCGCTCCAGTCGGAGATGTAGAGAACGACATTCGCTAACCCTCCGCTGGCGCCAGCCACATAGGTTTCGAGATGCGCGGGATCGGTAGCGTGGGCCTTGGAGCAGTAAGGGTCCTTCGACATGTCGATGCCCTTCATGTGCGGGGCCGCGCCGTCGAGTTTGACCGTACCGGTGATCTTGCCCTCTCCTGCCGCGTTGACCTTCTGATTCAACATCAACGCCGCACAGCAAACCAGAACTATTGCCGATAGTACAGCCGCGAAATTGTGTCGATTCTTCATAGAAATAACCCTCCTTAAACTGCAAAGATGAACAGGGTGCGATGCGCCTCTATTGCTGCCCCGCCGGAGCATTGGGATCAACCGGCTTCAAGGCGAGCCCTTTCGCCATTTCTTTTTCCTTGCTCTTCTGAGACATGAAGGTGCGCAGATAGAAAACCAAGTCCCAGGCTTCATCGGGTTTGATGTTGTCGGCGAAGGAAGGCATGGGAGTTCCGTCCAGGCCAGTCATGAAAATCTTGTAGATATCCTGATCGGTATCTCCGCATTTTGGCCGGGACCCGTCGGTAAAGTTGAAGGGCTGGATGGGACGGCCGAGATCATCCTGAAGAGTCGAGGCGGAAGGCCCGTTGGCCATGCCCTGAACGCCGTGGCACTTCCAGCACTGCACTCTGGCAAACACATCACGGCCGGCTTTAATGCGCTCGGCAGTGACTTGGGGCTCAGGCGGAATCTGAATAGGCGTTCCCGGCTTTTCGTTGGTCCAGCGTGGCGAGAAGTGCTTGACCCAGGCTACGAGGTCGGCGCGCTGCTGCTTGGTGAAGGTGCTCCATTGCGGCATGTTGGAGCGGTCGAGGCCGCGCGCGATGGTGTCAAAAAGGTCCTGATCGGTGGGCAAGGTTCCGGTCGGAGTGGAGCGGCACTTGAAGATGCCCAATTGGAAATCGCGGGGCTTGGGGTCAACCCAGGGGAAGCTCTCACCATTTCCATCGCCGAGCGTACCATGGCAAACGACGCAGTAGCGGCGGTAGTCGGCCTTGGCGTCCTTGGCATGGCCGGTAATATTTCCGATGTGGCTTTCCATGCCCATACGAGTCTCCAGGTCGTACGTGGAGAGCTGTGCCGGTGAAGCCAGCGGGAGCGCCAAAAAAGAAGTTGCGCCCAGCAAAAGCGACCATTTCTGCGATCTTGTCCGCATGTCTAAGCCCTTTCTAGAAATCAAAGTCAAAGCCGATCAGCAATTCGCTGGTGTTGATGTTGGTGAATGCTCCAGTGGTCGGATTGGTCGGTCCTGTGCCGTCCTGGTGCAGCCAGTTGTATTCGTTGTGCCAAGCGAAGCCGGCGCGGCTGGTCATGAACGGGTTGTAGCGGTAGCCGATGGTGTAAGTGGAGATATTCCCCAGATTTGAGGGATTGCCGGCCACTCCAAGGGCTGCGTCAGCAACCGTACCCTGCTGCGACATTCGGATGGTTTCAAATCGGCCGATGAAAATGAGCTGTGGGCTGTAGACATAGTGCGGCTCGACGAGAACACCGTTCCACGAAGGTGATCGCGCGTTGGCGGGCAGCACCGTTCCAGGAAAGTTGTTTTGTGAGGCAACACCGCCAATCAAATTGCCATAGCCTTGTCCAAACCAGGCGTTGTCCTGTCCGTGCTGAGTCACGACCTGAAGATCGAGGTGCTGGCCGAAATAGAATTGGCCGACGAAGCCTTCCCTGCTAAATGACTTGTTGCCGATGGCGGAGGGACCGGTGCCGTTGGCTCCGCCGAAAAGGTTGCCGCCTGAGGTGAGCCAATAGGTGGGAGCAGTTCCGACCATGGCATAGAAGCCGACGCGCTGTACCCCAAGCTTGCCCGTATCGAAAGCCTGGCTGGCGGCGAAGTATCCCGTGTAGGAATTGCCGTAGGGCAAGGCGGGCTGGCCGTCATTCGTGCTGAGGAGCGAGACAGAATAGCGCGTCCGATCATCCCAGGAGTGGCCCATGACCTCGACGCCGAGTTGGTTGTCTCCCATCTTTCCGAAGGTGTTGCCATCGCCTACCGGAGTGAAGTGGTAGAGCTGGTAGATGCCGCCGTTTCCGGTGAGGGTCAGGATGCGCTTTTCAGAGAGCAGATTGTCGAGTTCGAACTTGCCGAACTTGATGTTGAGCCACGGGCTGCCGAACAGGTTGTCGAGCCGTCCCATGACGGTTTCAAAGTGGAAAGAAGCTGCGTTGTTCGAAGAGGGAAGCACGTAGAACGAGAAATTCTTTTCGAGAGTGCCGCCAGTGTGGAAGTCGAGGCCGCTGAGGTCAAAGCCGGAACTGGTGACGCGCTGGATCTGAGTGCCGGTAATCACTCCGCCCGCGTAGGTGTCAATCGGAACCTTGCCGGTGCTGACTCGGTGCCAGATGGGCGTGATGCGGAAGGTGACCGGCCAGTAGCCTGGGTTTTGCCAGATCGGGGCATCGCGATCGTTCATGAGCTGGTAGCCGTTGTCTTTGAACTTTTGTCCAAAGTAATTCAGCATCGGCCAGGACTCATGGCAGGCCGAGCAGCGCAGGCCGTACTTTCTGGCGAAGGCCGGAAGTGCGCTCGCTCGCGGACTGCAAGCGAGGACTACAAATGCGATAACCAAGGCCAAGGAAAGCAGAGACGTCGCGGAGTGAAATGCGTTGCGAAGGCGAGAACAGCTCAAAACGTGCATGGCCGGACTCCTCGGCAAAAGATCAAATCAAGATCTGTTTTGTTGAAAATCGAATCCACAAAACTCGGATGCAGCGAGAAAAAAACTCCGAATGCGAACCCCTTCGCATTCTTCGCGCAGTAGAAACTTTTCGACAAAGGTCCTACCACCGTACCGGGGCGAAATCCTACAACGGTCGCTAGGCAAAGTGCAAGTGGTTTTAACAAATTTTTTACATTGTCAAGTCGTGTAAAGCTACACGTTTCGGCAGCCAGCTCAATCGCCGAGCCAGTTGACAGTTTTGTACCTTGGGTACGAGACTCTCAGGAGTCCGGAAGGAAATTACCGTGAATTGGCGGATGGAGAAGCGAAGCCTGGAGCCGAAGTCCTGGGGAGTGGGTGTATTCACGGTGCTACTCCTGCTGTTGGCGGCTGCGCTTCCGATCGCAGGCCGCGAAAAAGACAAGCTGCCCTATGGCGAAGGCTTGATCGTGAACATCCCGCTGCCGCAGAGTGAAGTCGAGCAAGTAGTGGAAGACGTAACGCAGAGCGGGGTGATTCGGGGCACCAAAGAGTACAACAAAGACGAATTCATAAGCGGCGCGAAAGCGGCCACTTCCTCCCGCGTATTTCCGGCATGGAACGAGGGCGGGAAGGTCTTCTACAAGGTTCGTGAGCAGGCAATTGACCCGCGCAACTTCAAAGATAGCGGCGATGTCGGGACGCTGGTCGTGCGCTATGTGGTGATGGCGCAAGGCGAGAAGAACACGGTGCTGCGCATCGACGCGCTTTTTGAGGAAGACTTCCGCCACACCGTTCACCAGTCAAGCGGATCGGTCGAAAGTGCCGAGTACAAGGACATTCACGAACACCTGGAAGCGATCGAGGTAATGAAAAAGCAGACTGCCGAAGCCGAAGCAGAGCGGCAGGAACAACTGGTAAGGAAGCAGAATCTGGCGATGCAGGGTGACGTGACCACGACCACGCTTCCCTCAACGCCAGGCGTGGAGACCTCGTCGCTTCAAGGCGCATCGGGCCAAACCACGTTCGGCCAAACCACGTCCGGACAAACTGCGTCGGGGCAAACAGTTTCCGGAGAAGCCGCGCCCGCGCCAAGCCTGGAAGAACACGTGAAGGATCTTCGCAGGCAAGTGGAGCGGCTGGTCAAAGCTCCGGGAGCGCCGCTCAAGTCGGCGCCGTTCCATACCGCGAGCACGCTGCAGTCTTTGACCACGGGAACGGAAGTGCTGATTTTGATATCGACGCCTTACTGGTACGGGGTGGAGACGCACGAGGGGCAGCACGGATGGATGATGCGCGATCAACTGGAGCAGCCATGACGCGCCCGCGGGGGGGATTGCACAGGGCCGCGCACTTGCTGCTGGCGGCCGTCGTGGTTTCCTGCGGTGTGAAGTGGAGTCACGCGCAGGGCAATGGGTACGAACGGACGTTTCCGCAATCCAAGGCCACGGTGGAAAAAGTTCTGAAAGAGATGCAAGGCGCCACGGCGGGACGCTTGCCGGTGCTGGACGGTTTCGCGACTTCGGCGGACCATCCCTTGGACCGCTATCAGCGCGGATACTATCAGTCCAGGTTTCAGGTCAGCGCGGCGCCTTCTGGCGGATCGATTGTGCGGGTGAATGTGCAGGTCACTGCCTGGTACGTTGATCCGGTTGCCTCGCGCTCCGGATATCAAGTATTAGCGTCGAATGGACGACTGGAAGCGGATCTACTGGATCAACTGGCAGATCAGTTAGCGGGCAAAGGTGCGCTGGGTGGAGCGAGTGCTCCGGCAGATGTAGCCAGAAAGCCCTTTCCGTCGGAGCGATCTGCTGCAGGGCGGGCTTCTTCCGGGCAATCTTCTTCGAGCAAATCAGGGAAGATGGCAGAGCCTGCGGAACCAACCATTTCGGCGCCGGTTCCTCGACTTCCGGAAACTGGTGGCGGGTTTTCGTCGTCGCTTGCGCAGAGTCTGGCCGAGCAAGAAAAATCTGACCAGCAGCCGGGCAAGAAAGAACTTGTCGACAAAGACCAGAGTGCGCTGCAAACCGAAGCGGCGAGCCTGGAAGAGATTCTGAAAAATCAGGCGCATCCGAGGAACCTGGTGGCGGTGAAGAAAAACGGAACACCGGTGGTGTCGAGCGCGAGTTTGACGGCAAAGACTTTGTTCCTGGCCAGCGCGCACGATGAGTTCGAGATGCTGGATTTCAGCCGGGACTGGGTGCACGTACGCATCTCCGGCCTGTCCCGGGGATGGATCTGGCGCAACAACCTGGAAATGCCAGACAGCGTTCCGGACAACGATGCGCCAGCGAGTTCCGGCCCTGTGGCGGCAGATCTATTCCATGTAACTCGAGAAGAAACTGCGCCTTTCCCGGGAGATTGGGCGCCGCTTCGGGGAAAAAGCGTAAAGATCGTTTCGGTGGAAAAGATAAACGAGGCGGAGAAAGATGCGGGCCCGCAACTCAGACTGGAGTTCGTGAAGTCTGTGCTGGACAAGAATTATGCGGAGCTGGCGCAGAAGCAGGAGTTGGCTGGGATTGTTGTGATCTTCGATTCAGTTGACGGGGGGATGATTGCGGCCGCGTTTCCGACGCTGCAGCTATGGAAGGCGGGCAAATTGTCGGATGCGGGGTTGTGGCATCAGTGTTTTTTTGATCCACCGGAAACCTTCAATGAATCCGGGGTTGCGGCGAGCCACTAGGAGAGTTGTTCCGGAGTTTCGACTTGACTTTCGAAACTCAGAGGAGTACGTATGCAGTCCTTAGAGATGTGGGGCGGCTGTTGTGGGAGCTGCCTCTTTGCTAGACTCGAAGTTCTTGTGCGAGTGTGAGGAAAGCGTACGACAACCACCACCTAATTTTCCCATGAGCGCGATAACCCAACCCGTGATCTTGTTCCGCAAGCAGGCAACGTCTCTTCTGCGAGACTATGGCGAGCTGATGAAGCTGCGCGTGACCACCCTGATCGTCATGACTGCGTGGTGCGGCTATTATTTCGGCGCGCAGAAGGCGGGAGTTTCGTCACTGTCGTGGGGACTTTTTCACGCGCTGCTGGGAATCGCGCTGGTGTCCGGTGGCACAGCCGCGCTGAATGAAGTGATGGAACACGAAGTAGATGGGCACATGCGCAGGACCGCGCAGCGTCCACTGCCGGCGGGCCGCATGAGCCTGGGCCACGCAGCGACGGCTGGGCTGCTGGCTACGTTTGGTGGGTCGATCTATCTTGCTGTGTTCACGAATCCGCTGACTGGACTGCTGACCTTCCTTACGTCGGTAGTGTACCTGGCGGCTTACACGCCGTTGAAACGAGTCTCACCCATCTGCACCTTCGTGGGCGCTTTTCCTGGAGCTATGCCGGGAGTTTTAGGTTGGGCGGCAGCGCGCGGGCGGCTGGAGTGGGGTACCCTGATCTTGTTCGGCATCCTTTTTGTGTGGCAGTTCCCGCATTTCTTTTCCATCGCGTGGCTCTACCGGGAAGATTACGCGGCCGGCGGAATTCGCATGTTGCCGGTGGTGGAAGAGGATGGTCGATCCACGGCGCGGCGCATCGTAGCCTACTCCCTGATTCTGATTCCACTGAGCGTTTTGCCCAGTGTTTTCGGGATGGCGGGGAAGATTTATATGGTGGGCGCGGTGATACTTGGCGTAGGGCTCTTTTATTTTGGTGCCCGGCTGGCATTTCTCAAACTGCCCATTACCAGCGCCCGATCCAAGATGCTGGCGCGGCACGTGCTCCAAGCCACGGTCATTTATCTTCCGCTGCTGTTTGTGCTGATGATGGGCAACGCCTTGCGGCCCTAAGATCTCGCTCTCGTCCAGAAAGAAGCCGCTGATGCTTCCGCGGGTGTTCCTTCCATTTGCTCGAAGTTATTACCTGTGTTGCCTCAATCCGCGGGCGGAAGTTTGAACTGCTCCCGCCAGAATTTGAATCTGCTATTGGATCGAGCTGCCGACCTGCGAGAACACATTGCCGGCTTTTGCCCCGATGAGACGGACGGTGCCGACAACAATGACGAGAACGACCGCCAGCATCACGGCGTATTCCGCGACGTCCTGCCCTTCTTCATTTGACCGGAGTGTCTTAAGAAAGTGGTTCATGATTCCTCCTTGCTCTAGAAACTAATGGATCAGACCGCGGCTGACATCACTGAGGCTCTAATTGCCCCCTGTGCGCTGGAATTGAAAAGACTCATTCCCCAGGGTTCCTTCTCCTGCGAAAAAGCCTGCAGGCCGACCTGGTATTCGTGCCTGCCTTCAAGCAGCTTCGTCCACACCACGGTGAATTCCATGCGGCGCTGATGATAAAAAATGGTCAGCGTGTCGAGCACCTTCAGTTCGTGGCGAATCGCGCCCAAGCGGGCCCCCGTTTGTGTAAGGTCCAGGGTGTGCGCCAGGTCCTCAAAGGAAGCCCCAGAAGCGTCCGTCCCACGAACCCGCACAGGCAGAACGGCCTGAATACGACCCTGCCGTCGGCGGTCTGTTTGGACACTGGTTGCTAGCATTCGATGGCCAGAGACAGTGTGCGACAAAGCTGGACGAAGCGGAATGGCCCCGATGAGTGAGGCACAAAGGTAACTAGCCGTACTATCCCAGCATGGGAACGGAAGACCAGAATACAGCTGCTACGCCTTCGTGGGTCACCAGTCTCGGGTAAACTGAAACTGCCGGTTCGTCATCCAAGGTGGATATGGGGCGCTCGAGAGTTAGAAGTCGCGCTGTAAGTGGCCTGTTGCTGCTGGGCTTTAGTTTGGTGTGTGTCGGCCAGCCGCCTTCCCAGGGGCCGGATGCGGGGCCGTCCTCGTATTCCGCCCAGAATGTCCGTCTGCCTGCCGAGCAGGTGGCCAGGAAACTTCAGGAAAGGAATGCGCAGCGAGCGGCGGCACTGTTCCAATTCAACGGAACCCGCGTCTACCGCCTGCAGTATCGAGGTCTCGGAGGGGATCGCGACGCTGAGATGGTGGTCAGCGTGACGTACAGCGCTCCGAATTCGAAAACCTTTAGCGTGGTGTCGCAAAGCGGTTCCAAGTTCATTGTCGACCGCATCTTTAAGAAGTTGCTGGAGGGCGAGCAGGAAGCCGCGAACGAAGAGAACCGGCGGAACACCGCGCTGAGCACCGACAACTACGAGTTTACGTCTGCCGGGTACGAAACGACGGCGGATGGCGCGCAATACGTCCTCAACCTCCTGCCCCGGACCAAGAACAAGTTCCTCTATCGCGGGAAAATCTGGGTGGATGCGAAGGATTTCGCGGTGGTGCGGATCGAGGGAGAACCGGCGAAGAACCCGTCGTTCTGGATCAAGAAGACGGAGGTCAAGCACAGATACGTCAAGGTGAATGGCTTCTGGCTTCCGGCCGAGAACCATACGGAGAGTGTGATTCGGCTGGGAGGCAGGGCCGTTTTGTCGATCGAGTACAAAGACTACAAGATTACAAAAGCAGCGCCGCTGCCAGGTAGTGAGACCGCGCGCGAAAACCCGAAGTGACGCGCCGACCGCCTTGCCTCCGCTTACTTCCAAGCCCCCGGAAATGTATAGTTTGAACTGGTGTAGTGACTCTAGAGGCCGGCAGCGTCCGGCCACGCGGATATTACAAACAAATTGCTTCGGCTGATTCTATATTTCGTTTTGGGTGTGGCAGTGGCCGGCATGGTGTCTTCGGCGGTATTCCTGGCATTGGCACTGCTGGGGGTGGTTAGGTTTCGGGCGGCCGCGCGGAAGCAACTCAATTCCATTCCCGACGATGCGCACCTACCGCCGGTCTCCGTGCTCAAGCCGGTTCACGGTTTAGAAGCGCAGCTCAAGGAGAACCTCGAGAGCTTTTTCCGGCAGGAATATCCTGACTTTGAAATTCTCGTCGCGTCGGATGATGCGAATGATCCGGCGCTGGATGTGGTGCGTGAGGTGAGCGCCCGTTATCCGCACATCCCATGCCGGGTGCTGATTGCCAAAGGGACGTGGCCCAACCCGGTCGTCTACTCGTTTCATTGCATGGCCGAGGCAGCGGCTCACGAAATTCTGGTGACTGCGGACAGCGATGTGGAAGTCTCTCCGACGTATATTCGAGAAATTGTGCCGCCCTTGCTCGATCCGGAGGTTGGCATGGTGACGTGCGTGTATCGGGGCAAGAACGCGGCCGGATTTTTCTCCGGCCTAACGGCGATCGGCATGTCGGTGGAAATGACAGCGGGAGTGCTGGTGGCGAATTTACTGGAAGGAATGAAGTTCGGGTTGGGGCCGACAACCGTGGTCCGCAAGGATTCGCTGGCGAGCATTGGGGGCTACGCCGCGCTGCAAGATTATATGGCCTATGACTTTACCATCGGGAACCTGATCGCGAAGAACGGTTACCGGGTTGTGCTCTCTGGACACGTCATCGATCATGTAGTGAACCAGAAATCGTTCACGCGCATGTGGCAGAACCAGTTGCGCTGGGCGCAGACTACGCGCTATTCGCGTCCCAAGGGCCACTTAGGAAGTGGATTGATCTTCGCTATGCCTTACGGCCTGCTTGGATTTGCCGCAGCAGCTGGGTTGGGACACTGGGGAATTGGACTTCTTCTACTGTGCGTAGCGGTGCTGAATCGTTTGATCGAAGCGTGGTTCGTCGGCTGGAACGTGGTTCGCGATCCTCAGATACGGCGGGCGCCCTGGCTTTATCCGCTACGCGACTTCCTCGGCTTTGTGGTGTGGTTCGCCAGTTACTTGAACCTGCGCTACGTTTGGCGCGACAACCGCTATGAGTTGAAGGGCTCTCGAATCGTGCTGCGACAAACCTCTTCGGCTAACCGATAGACTCTTTCCCCGTCGGGCTTACGATTGGGGCGGCCAGTTGGGTATACTTGCGCCGCTATCCCTAAGCGACATTCGGAGCCTCTCTATGAATCGGACCTTTCCGAGACGTTTTCAGCTTGCCGTTTTGCTGTTCGTTTTTCTTCTCAGCATTCTTGCCGCCGACAACTCGTCGCTCCCAGCGCCGCCGGTCGCGAAGAAGGTTCCAAGGACGACCGAGGTGAATGGCCGCACGCTGGTGGACAACTACTTCTGGCTGCGCGAGAAGAAGAACCCTGAAGTGCGGGCGTATCTCGAAGCTGAGAACGTCTATACCGAAGCGGTGATGAAGCCCACCGAGGCATTTCAAAAACATCTGTATGACGAAATGCTGGGCCGCGTCAAGGAAACCGACGTCGACGTCCCTTATAAAGAAGAGGACTACTTTTACTACGCTCGCACCGAAGCCGGCAAGCAATACCAGATTCGCTGTCGCAAGAAAGGCAGCCTGGAAGCGCCCGAGGAAGTGGTGCTGGACATCAATGAGATGGCGAAGGGCCAGGTCTTCATGGCTGTCGCCGCTTACGCGGTGAGCAGCGACGGAAACCTGCTCGCGTATTCCACCGACAACACCGGCTTTCGCCAGTACGTACTCGCGGTGAAGGACCTGCGCACTGGGAAGATTCTTGCCGATCATGCGGAGAAGGTGGGCTCGGTGGTATGGGCCAATGACAACAAGACGCTCTTCTACACGGTCGAAGACGCCGCCAAGCGCCAGTACCGGCTGTATCGTCACACGGTGGGCACGACCGGCTCGGACGACCTGGTTTTTGAAGAGAAGGATGAGCGCTTCAATGTGGAGGCGGGAAAGACGCTCAGCAAAGCCTACATTTTTCTGATTTCCGGCAGCCACACTACTACTGAAGTCCGATACATCCCAGCTGACCAGCCGATGGCGGAGTGGAAACTCATGGAGCCGCGCAAGCAGGATGTCGAGTACTTTCCCGACCATAACGGGGATTTCTTTTACATCCGTGTGAACGACACGGGGCGCAACTTCCGTCTGGTGAAAGCGCCCGTTGGCGATCCTCGCAGGCAGAACTGGCAGGAGGTGGTGGCCCACCGTCCCAGCGTCATGCTGGACGACGTCGCGTTCTTCAAGAATTACTACGTCCGGTACGAGCGGGAAAACGGATTGCCGCAGATCAGCGTAACTGATCTGGGCAGCGCACAATCGAAGCGGATTGAGTTTCCGGAACCGGCTTACGACGCGTACGACTACATCAATCGGGAATACGACACGGCTAAGTTCCGTTACGTGTACCAGTCGGCGATTACGCCGCTATCGATCTTCGAATACGACATGCGGAACGCGACGTCCGTTTTGTTGAAGCAGCGAGAGATTCCTGGCGGATATGACCGCACTCGTTACCAAGTCGAGCAAGTCTATGCGACCGCATCCGATGGGGTGAAGATTCCGATCTCAGTCGTCCACTTGAAAGGCGCCAAGCTTGATGGGAAAGGGCCGCTGTATCTGTACGGTTATGGTTCCTACGGCGCCTCCATCGATATCAATTTCAACGCCAACCTTTTCAGCATGGTCGATCGCGGGGTGGTCACGGCCGTAGCCCACATTCGGGGCGGCGGCGAGATGGGCAAGGCCTGGCACGACGATGGACGAATGATGCACAAGAAAAACACGTTCACCGACTTCATCACCTGCGCTGAATATCTGGTGGCGCAGGGATATGGTTCCAAAGATAAGCTGGTGATCGAAGGCAGAAGTGCGGGCGGGCTACTCATGGGCGCAGTAGTGAACATGCGTCCCGATTTGTTCAAGGCTGCGGTGGTGGGAGTTCCGTTTGTTGATGTCATCAACACCATGCTTGACGAATCGCTGCCGCTGACCGTTCCGGAATTCGAAGAATGGGGAAACCCGAAAGAGAAGCCGGCCTTCGATTACATGATCACGTATTCGCCTTACGACAATGTCGAGGCCAAGGCTTATCCCAACATGCTGGTGAAGACCTCGTTCAACGACAGCCAGGTGATGTACTGGGAGCCGGCCAAGTATGTGGCCAAGATGCGGGCGCTGAGGACTGACCACAACGTCTTGATCATGAAGACGAATCTGAGTCCAGCGGGGCACGGAGGCGCTTCCGGCCGCTACGATCGCTTGAAAGAATCGGCGTTTGATAACGCGTTCATCTTGACGCAGATGGGGATCACGCAATAGGCGAGACGCCAAGCTTTACTTAGAAACCCGGAGCAGAACTACGCCGTGCCCCGGAACTTCCGTCGAGTAAGAGTCTTTGATCGGGCCGAGATCTTTGTGATCGAGCAGATCGCGTAACTTCGATGAGGGCTGCGCGCCGATCAGCTTGGAGTCGAGTTGTATTTCAAGAGCGGCATCGGAACGATTGAAAAGCCCAACCGCCTGGCTGCCATCGTCGAGCGGCTTTATCCAGATTTCCAGCGGGCCCTCCTCCCACACGCGGTGGCCCTGTATGCCCTTGGGATCCTGATCGACGGCGATCACCTCAGAGTTTGTTAGAAGCTCCTTGGTCTCGGCAGTCATGGTGCGCAGGTCGTTTCCCGCGAGCAAAGGCGCGGCCAGGATGGCCCAGAGGGCCATGTGGGTGCGATATTCGTCGCGGTTCATGCCGCCATTACCAACTTCCAGCATGTCGGGATCGTTCCAGTGTCCGGGGCCAGCAAATTTCTCCAGGCCGTTTTGTGCGAAGCCGATCACCGACATGCGATCGTAGTTATCCGTGATGTCACCGGTGGTGCGCCAGAGATTTCCAGTCTTCGGGCCCCAGCGCCATGGAGCCTTCACGCCCCAGTTGCAAATGCTGAAGACGATTGCCCGCCCCGACTGCGCCAGCGCGTCACGAATTTTCGCATACTGCACTTCTGGATCGAGCCCCTCGGCGAAACACCAGTCAATCTTCGCGTAATCCACGCCCCAGGAGGCGTAGGTTCTGGCATCCTGAAATTCGTGGTCGTAGCTGCCTGGCCGCTTCTCGCAGGTCATTCGGCCGGCGTCGGTGTAGATGCCGAGCTTCAATCCTTTGCTGTGGACATAGTCGGCGACGCTCTTGATGCCGCCGGGAAAACGCTGCGGATCGGCAACAATTGTTCCGTCAGCCGAGCGGCTGACTTGCCAACAGTCGTCAATGTTGACGTACTGGTAGCCCGCGGACTGCATTCCAGTGCTGACCATGGCGTCAGCGATCTCGCGAATCAGCTTGTCGCTCACGTTGCAGCCAAACTTGTTCCAGCTATTCCAGCCCATCGGTGGAGTTGGGGCGATGATGGCAGTTAAACCGCCGGTTTTCTGCGCGATGGATATGCCGCTCGTGAAAGCGACCATGAGCAAGATGAAGATCAACGACGGGGCATAGACACGATTGATCACCAGTGCTCCAGGTTGTTTCCGGGCTTTTCTTCATGCGCATTGTACAACCCACGCGCGGTTTGGCCGGTTCTAACGGTTGGGAATCCTGGCCGCGAACCAGCTATACTCCTTCCGCCATGAATCTGCGAAAGAATCATCCCTTTCTTAATCTGGCGCTGTGTTGCGCCGTTGCATCCTTCTTCGTTGCTACGTCCGTTTTCGCGCAGGACAAAGCTGCACCTTCGCGCGCCGCCGCCGCGCTGGACTCCATGCCGCACGCGAAGAGGATTGGGCAGGTTGCGCTTTCTCCCGACGGATCTCAGGTGCTCTACCTTGCCGATCGAAAACTTTGGGTAATGCCCGCCAGTGGCGGGCCTGCACAGGCGATCGCGTTGGAAGGCAATCCTTCGCTTCGTGATGTGGCTTGGTCTGCGGACGGCAAGCGGATCGCATTCATCGCGGACCTGCCCGGCGACGTTCCCTCCGCTCAAGTCTGGACCGCGGCAGCTGACGGCAGCTCGCCGGCAAAGCATGCGGAACTTAAAGGCTATGTCGAAGCGCCGCGCTTCTCTCCCGACGGGTCGAAGCTGGCCGTCCTTTTTATTGAGGGCATACCCCGGGTTGCCGGGCCATTGCAGCCCATGACGCCCCTCGCGGGAGTCATCGACGAAAAAACTTACGAGCAGCGTGTTGCGACCATCGACTTGGGCACGGATCATCTTGCGCAGATCACGCCCGCAGACGTGTACGTCTATGAGTACGACTGGACTCCCGACAGCCAAGGCTGGGCTGTAACTGCGGCACATGGCGCCGGCGATGCCAACTGGTATATCGCTCGCCTCTATCTCGTCAATGCCCAGAATGGCGGGATGCACGAGATTTACAAGCCCAAGTTGCAGATCGCAGATCCGCGCGTCTCCCCGGATGGAAAGAATGTCGCCTTCATCGAAGGGTTGATGAGCGATGAGGGCTCAACTGGCGGCGACATCTATATCGTCCCAGTCACCGGAGGTGTCGCGCGAAATCTTACGCCCGGCATTAAGGCATCGCCTTCAGCGCTCGCGTGGACGGGTCCCGGACGCATTACGTTCGCAGAGAATGTAGACGGCAGTTCCGGCTTCGGCAGCGTGAGTGTGAAGGGAGGCGACGCCCAGACGCTGTGGGCGGGCGAGGAAGCGGTTTCACTTGCGGGTGCAGCCTCGGCCTCGGGTAGTTCCTCCGAGAAGGTGGTTACCGCGGTCGTGCGTCAATCATCGGGCACTCCGCCGGAAATCTGGGCAGGGCCGATTGGCAACTGGAAGCAACTCACCAGCTTCAACGCCGAGGTGAAACCGGCTTGGGGAGAGATGAAGCGAATCCATTGGATGAATGGCGCGACCCGCGTTCAAGGCTGGTTGTTGCTGCCTAAGGATATCGTGCCAGGAAAGAAGTATCCGCTGATCGTCAATGTACACGGCGGCCCATCCGCTGCCTGCATGCCACGTTGGGACGAGCGCGGCATGGGCCTCGAATCAGCGCTGGGTTACTTTGCTCTATGCCCCAACCCGCGCGGGAGCTATGGCCAGGGCGAGGCGTTCACGCAGGGCAATGTAAAAGACTTTGGCGGCGGTGATTTCCGCGACATCATGGCCGGAGTGGATGCGATCTCGAAACAATATCCGATTGACACCCAGCGCCTCGGCATTCGCGGTCACAGCTACGGCGGCTACATGACTATGTGGGCCGAGACCCAAACGCGGCGCTTTGCCGCTGCGGTGGCGGGCGCGGGCCTCTCCAACTGGTTGAGCTACTACGGGCTCAACGACATCGACGAATGGATGATCCCATTCTTCGGCGCATCGGTGTATGACGATCCCGCTGTGTATGCCAAGAGCGATCCCATGCACTTCGTGAAGGCAGTGAAGACGCCAACGCTGATTCTGGTTGGCGACCGCGACGGCGAGGTGCCGATGGAACAATCGGTGGAATGGTGGCATGCACTGCAAACTCTGCATGTGCCGACGCAGCTTGTGGTCTATCCCAACGAAGGACACGCGATCATGAAGCCTGCTGACGCGCGAGATTACACACTGCGTGGTCTCGACTGGTTCGAGGAATGGTTCGCAAAAGCAGGACCGCCTGCTGGCGCAGCAGCGCCCGCAACCGGCGCAAAGTGATGCCGACGAAGGCTACCGGAGTTTTGCGTATTCCGCTTTGGCCTGCTTGAGGATGGGGGGTCAGGATCTGCGTCTTTCCAGAGGGCGAAGAAATCCTGGTGAGAGGTGCGCGCAACGAGTCCGCGGGCGTTATTTGAGCCAGTGATGGGCTCGATAAGAAATTTCAATTGGACTGCGTGAGAGCCTGCCTTTATTGTTCTGCGGAACAGGGAGAGGACTGCGAATTTGAACGCGATGGCGCTCGGGGTCGGCTCACAGCCAAACAACTGGCGCTTTCTATTCTTGTGGCTAGTCTCGGCTGGTCTCGCCATTCTTCTAACCGCCGGGTTCTTGGCAGGGTTGGCCACGCCTTGTTTTGCCGACGATGGGCCCAAGCCCGATCCATCCGGCACCGCCACCGGAGACAAGAATGCCGCCGTGGACGCAGCGGGCAATCCCTTTGTAGTCACTGAGCCCACTGACAAGACAGCTCCGGACTACGCCGCGAACAAGAAAGCTTTCGATGACTACCAAGCACAGGCAACAAAAGAGCCGCTGGCCGTAAAGCTGGCTGACAGCGTTGGGCACGTTCGAGTCGCCACAAATTTTGCCTGGACCCTGAACACTGGCTATCTGGTTTTGTTCATGCAGGCGGGTTTTGCGCTGCTCACCTGCGGGCTGGTACGAAAGAAGAATGCCGCCCACCTGATGATGCTGAACTTCGCGGCCTACGTGTTTGCGTTTCTCGCCTACTACGCGGTCGGATATGCGTTTCAGTTTGGGGCAGTTGCCATCAATGCCGCGCCCACTAATCTGGGCGGCATTCCCACGCTGAATCACTTTCTGATTGGCAGTGGGCAATGGGGATTCGTTGGAGGGAAGGGATTTTTTCTGGTCGGTCCGGCCTATGACAGTGCCAGCAACTGTCTGACCCTGTTTGAAGTCGTGTTCATGGAAACGGCGGGCTACATTATTGTTGGCGCCATTTGCGAGCGGATCACATTCTGGGCATTCCTGCTTTGTGAACTTTTCATCGGTGCGATTCTTTATCCGATTGCGGGCTGCTGGACGTGGGGTGGCGGGTGGTTGTCGCAAGTTGGGTCCACATTGAATCTGGGTCACGGGTACGTCGACTTTGCCGGATCGACCGTGGTTCATGCTGTAGGTGGTTTCTGTGCCATGGCTCTCGCGATTATTCTGGGTCCGCGCCTCGGAAAATATGGCCCCGGCGGAAAGATTCGCGTTTTTCCCGCTCACAACATTGTGTACGTCGTGACCGGAACGTTCCTGCTGCTTTTTGGCTGGATGGGATTTAATCCGGGGTCGACTCTGGGAGCGACAGA
>DATMQT010000042.1:0-145955 GCA_035566655.1 Candidatus Dormiibacterota bacterium | reverse complement strand
AACCGCTGATGCGGAACATGCCTTCCTATTGGGACCAATACTACGGAGGCCTCCACAAACCGGAGTACGAAGTAGAAACCGGACTCTCCACCGATGAATTAGCGCAACTGGGGAATGTCCTGTCTGCGTACCCCGAAGGTTTCCACATCCATCCCAAAGTAAAAAAGCTCCTGGAACAGCGCGCAGAGATGGGAACAGGCAAGCGTCCGGTAGATTACGGCATGGCTGAAGCCTTGGCTTTCGCGAGTTTGGTGAAAGCCGGTATTCCCGTTCGCCTCTCTGGCCAGGATTCCCGCCGCGGCACCTTCAACCAGCGCCATTCCGTTCTCGTAGACATCGAGAATGAGAACGAATACGTTCCGCTGGAAAACGTCGCCGCCGGCCAGGCCCGCTGCGGAATTCACAACTCAACTCTTTCCGAGCCGGGTGTGCTCGGCTTCGAATACGGTTACAGCCGCGACTATCCCGAAGCGCTCGTTCTCTGGGAAGCCCAGTTCGGCGACTTCGTGAACGTCGGGCAAGCCATCATCGATCAATTCATCTCCGCCGGAGAAGCCAAGTGGAATCTGCTCTCCGGCCTCGTGCTGCTTCTCCCGCACGGTTACGAAGGCCAGGGACCGGAACACTCCAGCGCCCGCATCGAACGCTTCCTCCAGCTCGCCGCGAAACACAACATCCAGATTGCGCAGCCGTCGAACGCCGCGCAGTATTTTCACCTGCTCCGCCGCCAGGCCTTGCGCCACTGGCGTAAACCGCTGGTAGTCTTCACCCCGAAGAGCATGTTGCGCCATCCCGACGCGTCTTCGCCCATTGCGGACTTCACTCAAAAGAATGTCCTGAACGTAATCCCCGATACCGAAGTCGGAGAAGCCGACCGCATCCTGGTCTGCACCGGCAAGATCGGCCACGAGCTACAGGCCGAACGCGAGAAGAGAAAAGACAGCTCCACCGCGATCGTGTTTCTGGAACAGCTCTATCCCTTTCCTGACAAAGAACTCGCCGCCGAATTCGCCCGCCACGGCGACTCCGGCGACATCGTCTGGGTACAGGAAGAGCCCGCCAACATGGGAGCGTTATTCAACATGCTCCCGCGCCTCCAGCGCATAGCCGGCAACCGCCACGTGCTATCAGTAAAGCGCAGCTCCAGCGCCAGCCCCGCCACCGGCAGTTCCAAGGCCCACGAAGTCGAGCAGAAGACGTTGCTGACGTTAGCCTTCACGACAAAGGGATAAAGGAAGGGAATCACCAGGACTCATGTTGGGACAGCCGCCTCGGCTGTCCGGCGAGCGAAAGCGAGCCACCAAAAACTGTTGCGCCAACTAAAATCGGTGACTATAATGACTACTATGACCATCATGACCATCAAGAAGTCAGGAGGGCTCCGCCTATGAACGCGCAAACCTGGACCGTGGCCCAAGCCAAAGCAAAATTCAGCGAAGTAATCGACCGCGCCATGTCGGAGGGGCCGCAGACCGTCACGCGCAAGGGCCGCACTGCCGTGGTGGTGGTCGATGCCGCCGAGTGGCAGCGAAAAACCAAACGCGTTGGTACCCTGGCGGACTTCTTTGCTAACTCCCCGCTCCGGGGATCGGGCCTGAGGCTGCAGCGCCCAAAAGGCCGCTTGCGAAAGATTGACCTGTGAGTTTTCTTCTCGATACCAATGTGATGTCGGAATGGCTCAAGCCCAAGCCGAACCCCGGCCTCATGCAGTGGACCGGGTCCGCCGATGAAGACCACGTCTTCCTGAGCGTAATCTCGCTGGCTGAACTGCGCTACGGTATTGAGCGGATGGCCAGCGGAAAGCGCCGCCGGCGGCTCGAAGAGTGGCTTCGCCACGAGCTGCCCATCCGCTTCGAGGGCAGAATCCTGCCTGTAGATCCCCCCATCGCCGACGCTTGCGGAACAATCGTTCGTCGTTCCCAACTCCTCGGACGTTCTATAGAGGCGATGGACGCCCTCCTCGCCGCAACTGCGGAAGTTCATCAGCTAACCCTGGTCACACGAAACGTGTCAGACTTTGTCGTCCTCCAGAATGTCCTCAATCCCTGGACTCAACTGCCGTCCTAGATCGCGCCACGATTTCAAACAACTCAGCACAACTCATGTGGGGACAGCCGCCTCGGCTGTCAAGCGAGCAAAGCGAGCCCCCCCGAGGCAGAGTCTTACCCGGGTCTTTCCGTTACTGCCTTGCCCCCACTCCCCGGGAGCACAGCCTTCTCACCTTCAGCACCCTCCCCCGCGAACAACGCCTCCAAATTCGGATACGCATAAATCGTAGGCGCATGATTCGCCATCAACCCACCCGTATCCGCGGTTGGCCCGTAATTGCTGTGCACCTCCCGCCCCAGCATCCGCAACATAGCCATCAACTGTCCGCGATGGTGCGACGTATGCGCGATCCTCCGCGTCATCACCCAGGCGCGCGACCGCTGCACATCGAAAAACTTCACATTCTCCTCCCACCACACCTCGTCTTTTTGCTGAAGTCCCGCCAGACGATTCCCGCTGTCCTCTGCATACCGCTTCATGAACTCCAACCGTACCTCCTGCTTCGGCAGCGGAGGCGCACCCACATCAATGCCCAGCATGTTGCGAAACCACAGGTCTTCGCTCACGCACTGATGCACCATTTGCTCATGCAAGCTGCGCCCGCGCGGATCGCCCTCCCGCGGACGCACCCCAAGATCCTCATCCCGGAACTCGCTCCACACGCTGACCACCTTCACCCGCTCCGTGGCATACGTCTCAACCAGAAATGCGTATCTCATAGCCGCAAATGGTACCCTAATTTTCCGAATTCATTCACATGCCCCGCCGCCCCCAACCCCTCCGCGTAGCCATCGACACCGGCGGCACCTTCACCGACTGTGTCTGGATCCAGCAGGGCCGCCTGCGCATGTTGAAAGTTTTCTCCACCCCCGCCGATCCCTCCCAAGCCATCGTCGAGGCCCTCCGCAAAATCAATCACAAAGGTGAACTGATACTCCTGCACGGCACCACGGTAGGCACCAACACCCTGCTAGAGCGCAAAGGCGCCCGCACCGCGCTGATCACCACCGCCGGCTTCGAAGACGCCATCGAGATCGGCCGCCAGGCCCGCCCCAAGCTCTACGACTTCTTCTTCGACCGAGTCGAACCACTAGTCCCCGCCGATCTCCGCTTCGGCATCGAAGAACGCACTGCCAGCGACGGCGAAATCCTCACCGCACCCACGCCTGCGGATCTGAAAACACTAACCTCTGAAATAAGAGCCAAGCACACCGAGTCCATCGCCATCTCACTCTTGTTCTCGTTCGCAAACCCGAAAAACGAGCAAGCGATTGCGGAAGCCCTCAAGTCGCTAGGCGTCCCACTCTCCCTCTCTCACGAAATCCTCCCCGAATTCCGCGAATACGAACGCACCTCCACCGTAGTGATGAACGCCTACCTCCAACCAGTAATGCAGCGTTACCTGGAGAATCTGGAATCCCGCACCCGAGACTTAGTGGAAGAGCGGCGCTTCAGCGCCGCGAAAAGCCCCCACAAGGATGTTGGGGCTTCAGCCCCCGCTCCCCGCACCTTCGTAATGCAATCCACCGGAGGCATCACCGCGCTAGCCGCCGCCGCCCGCGAGCCAGTCCGCACCGTCCTCTCCGGCCCCGCCGGAGGCGTAGTAGGCGCAGCCGCGACAGCCAAGCGCAGTGGTTTCCCTCGCATCATCGCCTTCGACATGGGAGGCACCTCCACCGACGTCTCCTTAGTCGAAGGCCCCATCACCACCGCCAGCCATGCTGAAGTCGCGGGACTCCCCATTGGCGTCCCCATGCTCGACATTCACACCGTGGGCGCAGGCGGAGGCTCGCTAGCCCGCTTCGACGCCGCAGGCGTCCTCCGCGTAGGTCCCGAATCCGCCGCAGCCGATCCCGGCCCCATCTGCTACGGCCGCGGCCTCCAGCCCACAGTTACCGACGCCAACCTCTTATTCGGTCGCCTCCAACCCGCGCGCTTCTTAGGCGGCGACTTCACCCTCGACCTCGATCGCACCCGCAGCATCACAAAAGAGTGGCTGAAGCAGCAGGGAAGTCATCTCACTCTCGAGAAGTTCGCTGCCGGAGTAATCCGCGTAGTCAACGGCACCATGGAGAAAGCTATCCGCGTAGTCTCCATCGAACGCGGCCGCGATCCCCGCGACTTCACCCTCGTAGCCTTCGGCGGCGCAGGAGGCCTTCACGCCTGCGCCCTAGCCGAGTCTCTCAACATCCCGCACGTAATCATCCCCGCGCTTCCCGGCGCGCTCTCCGCCCTAGGTATTTTGGTCAGCGATGTAGTAAAGGACTATTCCCGCACCGTCCTCTGGCGAGTCTCAGGCAAGCTCCCGCACGCCCAACTTGATCGCGAATTCGCCGCCCTTAAGAAACAAGCCGCGAAAGATTTTGAACAGGAAGCCTGGCGCGGAAGAATTCACTATAAGCCAAGCGTAGACATCCGCTACCGCGGCCAGGGATACGAATTAAATCTCCCGTTCACGAAAAATCTCCAGAAGGACTTCGAGCAAGAACACCACCGCCGCTACGGCTACGCCCACCCCGCCCGCGAACAAGAGCTAGTAACCCTCCGCCTCCGAGCAATTGTGAAATCCACCACAGCCCATCTGGGGACGGGCGCATTCGCCCGTCCAGGCCTGGCAAAGCCCAGCTCGCTTTCCACGCTCAAAGCCCCGGTCGCATTCGACGGCAAGAAACTCGCGACGAAAATCTACTCCCGCGACGCTCTAACACCTGGAAAGAACTACTTCGGCCCAGCCGTCATCACGGAATACAGCGCCACCACAGTAATCCCGCCCGGCAAGCGCTTCCACCTCGACCCCGCCGCCAACCTGATTGTTACAATCCGATAAAAATCACGCCTTAACCAGGTCTGGCAACTGGCAACTGGTAACCGGCAACCGTTTTCCAGCTACAATGAACCCGTGAAACCAAGCATCTTCGTCGTCGAAGACGATCCCGATATTTCCCGCCTAGTTCGCCACCACCTGGAGAACGATGGCTTCGCCGTCCGCGTCTATCCCAACGGCTCTACCGTAATTGCCGACGCTGAACGCCAGCGCCCGGCGCTTTTCATCCTCGACATCATGGTCCCCGGCAAAGACGGACTCGAACTCTGCCGCACCGTCCGCCAAACCCCAAGCCTCGCCCCCGTGCCAGTAATTTTTCTCACCGCCAAGAGCAGCGAAGCCGACCGCGTCCTCGGCCTCGAGATCGGTGCCGACGACTACATCGCCAAGCCTTTCAGTCCGCGCGAACTCGTGGCCCGCGTCAAGGCCGTGCTGCGCCGCTTCGAGCGCCCGCTTCCGCCCAGCCCTCTCAAAGTCGGCGACATCGCCATAGACCCCGCCGCCATGATCCTCACCGTCAAGGGACAAACCGTCCCCACCACGGCCACCGAATTCCGCCTGCTCGATTATTTCGCCCGCCACCTCGGCCGCGTCTTCTCCCGCGATCATCTGCTCGATTCCGTCTGGCGCGACACGTCCTACGTCACCCCACGCTCGGTCGACGTCTACGTCCGCCGCATCCGCGAAAAAATCGAACCCGACCCGGAAAACCCACGTTATCTCAAGACTGTCCGCGGCGCGGGCTACCGCTTCGAGGCCCCAAAGTGAGAAGCTTCAACGTGAGCGGCTTCAAAGAGAATAAGAAGTGAGAAACCGGATCTTCTTCAAGCTGCTGGCCGCCTTTTTCGTAGTCATCCTCGCCGCCGCCGTTACCTTCGACGTGATGGTCGGCGGCGCTTGGCAAGCTTCGCTGCGCACCGAAATCGAACGCAACCTAATTCAGAAGACCGAACTTCTCGCGCACCGCGTCGAAACCGACCGCAGCCACTCCCTCCCCGACATCGCCGCTCAGGAAGGACAATCCGCTGGCGCTCGCGTCACCATCATCGATCCCCGCGGGCAAGTCCTCGCTGATTCAGAAACGCTTCCCTCAAACCTGGAAAACTATGCCGCGCGTCCGGAATTTGTGGCGGCTCTCTCTGGCATAATCGGCCGCGACGAACGCCGCAGCGCCACCGTCGGAACCCCGTTCCTTTTTGTTGCTGCGCCCATCGCCGGCGGCGCTGTCCGCCTGGCCTATCCGCTTTCCGATGTCGAAGCTGTTTCCGCACAAGTACGCGGCAGGCTGGCGCGGGCGACCGGCCTCGCCTTCCTCTTTGCCCTTCTCGTCGCCGCCGTCGCTGCCCAGTGGAGCGCCCGCCGCCTCGAGCGCATCGTCGACGTCGCAGGCCGCATCGCCGACGGTGATCTTCAGGCGCGTATCAAAGAAACTTCCCAGGACGAAGTCGGCCGCGTCGCCGCCGCCATCGATGGCACCGCCCGCCGCGTCGAACAAAGTTTCGCCGCCGTTCGTTCCAGCCAGCGCCAGCTCGAAACCCTCCTCAACAGCATGCAGGACGCCGTCATCGCCGTCAGCGCCGATGGCCTCGTACAGTGGGCCAATCAACCCATGGATCGCCTCGTTCCCCAAGGCACCCGTCTGCATCAGCCAGTTGTCGAAACCATCCGCGACCCTGATTTCCTCGCCACCGTCAAAGAAGCTACCGCCACCCGCGAAGTCAAAACCGCCCGCGCCACTTCCATCGTTCCCGGCCGTGCCTTCGACGTCACCGCCGCCCCTCTGCCCGATGGAGGCGCAGTCGCCGTGCTCCGCGACCTTACCGAAACCGAGCGCGTCGAAAAAACCCGCCGCGATTTCATCGCCAACGTTTCCCACGAACTGCGCACGCCACTCACATCAATTCAAGGCTACGCGGAAACCTTGCTCGACAGCACTCCCGACAACGTCGCTCCCACCCGCGAGTTTCTAGAAATCATCCGCAAGAACTCCTCCCGCATGTCCCGTCTCACTGAAGATCTCCTCACCCTGGCCCGCGTCGAATCCGGCGAAACCCGTTTCGACATGGAGCCCGTTCCCCCAGCCGAGCTTCTCCACGACGCCGAAGAGAGCTTCCGCGAAATCGCCCGCACTCACGGCATTGATTTGCA
The DNA here is from genome assembly GCA_035566655.1 of Candidatus Dormiibacterota bacterium. Lineage (GTDB taxonomy): Bacteria > Acidobacteriota > Terriglobia > Terriglobales > Acidobacteriaceae > Sulfotelmatobacter. The sequence continues at coordinate 138,934 of DATMQT010000042.1, read as the reverse complement.
GATACAAGACATCCAGATACAGGATTCGTCGCCGCTCCACGATGCGCCCATTCAGAATCTCCGGTCGGTGCTCGCCGACCGTGAAGCCATCCACCAGGTCTTTTCCAACTTGATCGACAACGCCCTGAAGTACGGCGCTTCGGGCGGGCGAATCGTCCTCGGCGCCCGCGCAGTTCCCCACGCCGTCGAATTTTATGTCCGCGATTTCGGCGCAGGCATTGCCTCCGAGCACCTCCCGCGCCTCTTCGAGCGCTTCTATCGCGTCGACAAAGCCCGCTCCCGCGAATCCGGAGGCACCGGCCTCGGCCTAGCCATCGCCAAGCACATCATGCTGGCCCACGGCGGCTCCATCCGCGCCGAAAGCGACCTGGCCCACGGCTCCACCTTCCTGTTCACCCTCCCCACCGCCTGAACCAAGACAGTAGCGCCTGCAGCCTGCCCTGAGCGAAGTTGAAGGGTTGCGCCGGCCCTCCGTAACCTCGGTGTAGAATCATTGCAAGATATGCGCTTCGGAGACGTTATGAAACGAATCGCCGCCCTCATACTACTCGGTGCCCTCAGTCTGGCATGGTCGATACCCGCGAGCGCTCAACGCGAAAACCGCAGCATCGGAGAAAATAGCCGCGAAGCCCGCAAAGCCGCCAAACAGCAGCAAAAAGCGTCGAAGAAGCTGGCCAAGCAGCAGCGCAAAGCCGCGAAGAAATACCAGAAAGAGCAACGCAGGGCAGCCAAACAGCAACAACGTCGCAGCAGATAACCCGGGGAAGTAATCGGCGCCACCACGCCGCCGCCGCGAGAAATGACCAAAAATTCACACCTTCTTAACCCACTCCGCGAAAGGAAACTCTATCCTTAGCCGTTGACCATCCGCCTATGCCTGCGGCAAAATTAGATCCAATAGGTTCGCGGACCCCCAGCCCGCACCAGAGGGATACCCTCATGAGCACTGCCCGCGTCGAAAGCCTGCCACCCGAGCCAGCCCATCATCACATTGTCCGCCGCACCGTCGAAGCCTGCCGCCTGGCCAAAGAAGCCGCCGGAGCCGCCGCCGAAGGCATCGCCACCGGTTCCGCGCCTCTGCTGAATTCTCTGCGCCAGCGCGAGCGCGAACTCGACACCCTCGACATGGAAATCGACACTGCCGTCACCACCGCCATCACCGAAGTCGAGCCCGCCGAAGCCCGCGAACTCCTCGCCTGCATGAAGTTTATGATCAGCCTCGAGCGCATCGGCGACCTGCTTCTCAGCTTCGCCAACAGCGCGCAAGCCGCCTCCGGCCGCGTCGATTCCGAGGACACCCGCGACCTAACCCACATGGCCACCATCCTCGAAAAAATGTTAACCGACGTAGGCGACGCCTTCTCCTCCCGTGACGTCGGCAAAGCTGTCGACGTCATCCGTTCTGACTCCGAAATGGACCGCCTGCGCAACTTGATCTTCCTCCGCCACATCGAGAACCCCGAAAACATCTCCCGCCAGGCCAGCCTGCAAGTCATCTTCATGACCCAGTCTCTTGAACGTGCCGGCGATCACGCCAAAAACCTCGCCGAAGAAGTCTGCCACGTAGTCAGCGGCCACACCGTCCGCCACGTCCTAATGGCCTACGACAAACCTGTAGAACAAATGTTCATCGACTACCTCCGCCGCCGCGACCAGCACTAAGCTGTCCTAAAACTTGTCATTCCGCGACTCTTGTCATTCCGAGCGAAGCGAGGAACCTGCTGTTTGCCTCCGCCACAACGAACCGTGTGAGTCGGACACTCCTGCCGCTCCTTTTCACGAGCAGTCTGCTGCCAGTCTAGGGGACTGTTCAAAGGATTTTCGATGAAGCAGTAGTACAATTCGTGTCGAGCTCGGTTCTGGATGTGGAAATGGCAAATCAGCACAAACGCGACGAATGGCTGCAGGACATCGATGCTCGTCAGCGCAATATCGTGTTTCCCGACACGGTAGAGAACGAGACACGGTTCTGGCGTAACCTCGGAACGGGACCCTCCAAGACTTCCACGAAGCTCGGTTTGGCCGTCCTGGCGATCTTTGTCTTCGGTTTTGCTGCCGTCATCTTGGTCGCGACCTACAAAGCGGGCGTCATGTTGTGGTTCCTTTTGGCAATGCTCCTCCTGTGCGGGCCGATCTTCGGCGTGATCGCGTGGGCTACCCGCAAGAGTCTCCGGGATATCGAGAAAGCTCGACATCACCCCAACGCCCGGAAGCGTTGACGGCGGAAGCCGATTTTAGGCTGGCTCACACGCCGCGTCAGGCCCCAATCCCGACTCACCCTTTCCCCAAATACCTCCCCACCACCCCCGCACACCCTTCCACAAACTCCCGTTCCGCCTTATTAAACGCGGCCACAAAATAGCTCTCCACATCAAGCTCCGCCGCCAGCTTGTTCTTCACGAAGATCGGCACAACCATCTCACACTTCACCAAAGGCGATCCCGCAAGATAACGCGCGTCCTTGGATACATCCTCCACCACCACGGTTTCCCCACTGCTGGCCGCCGTGCCACAGAGTCCCGCGCCCAGCGGAATCCGCGCAGTCGGCGTGAAGCTGCCCACATAAGGCCCCACCAGCAGCACCCCCGGATCAGCCGCATCCACTAGATAAAATCCCACCCAGTTGTAGCGAGTCATTTTTTCGTGCAGTCGCTGCGCGATATGCTCCATAACGTCCTTCGCCGTCGGAGCGGTCCGGGCATAGTTCTGAAATTCCTCCAAAAGTTCTTCGTGCACGGGCATCGTCTGTAGTCCCTCGTAGTAGGCGTCAGAAAGCCACCGCTGTCACTTCCAGTTCGCATTAGTGTACGTGCTGAGCGGATTCTCCAAAGAGTGCCCGAAGAGGCTCCTGCGCGGAAGGTTGTCATCCAGAGCGAAGCACGACGGCGAACTTTTTCCACAGCCTCCTTGTGACATCTGACCTTGTGCCCCACATCAAACTTGCGCGATCATGGTCGACGCCGTGACGGTTCGCCCAGTGCGAAACCTGCCCCGCCAAGCTCTTTGTTCTCAAGATTTTGATATTTAAGTTCTTTGAAAACAAGATTTTGCGAAGTTCACTTTTGCAAAACCCGTGCTGGACAAGGCTTTCCGCCGGATTAGCAAAATAAAATTTGCTCCGAAATCCGCCCGTTCCGCCATGGCGATCTGTTTCGCACGTCTCGGAGAAAATTTATTTCTACAGAGAATTCCACAAGCATCGAGCGGATCGAAGCGCGTGACCCGCAGTCGCTGAACGCGGGCGGAGTGCCGCGCCTTGTCGCAGGAACAAACCCCAGCCCCACGGTGTCTACCGCAAAATGACCCGCGGCACATCTATGTCCCAATAGCGCGGAGCCCGAGTCCAACCCCACGGAGGCAACCGTGCTCGAAGCCATCGGCCTCACCAAGCGCTACGCCTCACTCCCCGCCGTTCAGGATGTCTCCTTCTGCCTTAAGTCCGGCCAGGTACTCGGCTGCCTCGGCCCCAACGGTTCGGGAAAAAGCACGACCGTAAAAATGTTGACCGGCCTGCTCGATCCCACGCAAGGCCAGGTCCTCTTCCACGGCCAGGACATTCACAAGGATCTAGTCGGCTACAGAAAACGTCTCGGCTACGTGCCCGAGGAACCCAACCTCTATCCATATCTCACTGGACGCGAGTACCTCGAAATGGTCAGCACCCTCCGCGGCATGCCCGCAACCCAGCTCTCGCAAAAGATCGACGCCCTGCTCGAACTATTCTCCTTGTCTCAGAGCAGGCATTCCTCCATCGCTTCGTATTCGAAAGGAATGCGCCAGCGTATCCTGCTCATCGCCGCGCTCATGGATAATCCCGAGATCCTCATCTTCGATGAACCGCTCTCTGGCCTCGACGTAACCTCCGCCCTGGTGCTGAAGAATCTCATCAAGACACTGGGCCAACAGGGCCGCGCCATTTTCTATTGTTCTCACGTGCTGGAAGTGGTCGAGCAGGTCTGCTCCCATCTCTTGATTCTCCGCAAGGGCAACGTCATCGCGTGCGACACCACCGCCGCCATTCAAAACAACATCGAGTACTCGACCCTGGAACGAACTTTCATGCACCTGGTCGAGGATGTCGACGCGGGCAAAATTACGCGCGACATAGTCAGCGTTATGACAATGACAACGACAGCTAACGCAGCATGACTTCTTTTTCCGAGCATTCGCCACGGCAAAGCGGGAAGGCGCGATCTCAGCGTCCTGTCTTCCTGCTAGTCCGCTTGTTCGTGGACCGTATCTTTCACGGCGCTGGCGATGGCGCTGAAGAGAATCTGGACTTCAGCCTCGGCCTCGTCCTTTCCCTCCTGGCTCTGCCCGGCGGATTCTATTCCATCATGCTGTTCAACAAATATGGCTCGCTGATGCTGTGGTTGCGCGGCCAGGTCAACTTCGATCCCCTCGCCGCCGCCTTGCCTGACGAATATTTCTTCATCGTGCTTTCCATGGTGGTGACCGGCGCGGTCGCAGTCTGGCGCTGGGACAGCATCTTCCCCGATCGCCGCGACTATGCCAACCTCGTTCCTCTACCGATCTCGACGCGTCTCATTTTTCTCGGCAACCTGGCTGCGATTGTTTTCCTGACTCTTCTCCTTGCATTCGACGTGAACCTGGCGTCGGCCGTGCTGTTCCCCGCGGTGGTGAGCGCATCGCAGGTGAAATTTGTTTACCTTGCACGCTTCGCCGGGATCCATTTGCTGGTAGTAGTCTCGGCCAGTATCTTCAGCTTCTTCGCCATCTTCGCCCTCACCGGCGTCCTGATGTCCGTGCTGCCCTATTCCGTCTTTCGCAGGATTTCTCTCTACGTGCGCGGCCTGATTCTCGTCGGCCTCCTGACTCTGCTCTTCACCAGCTCCGTAGTGCCGTCGTTGATCGATCAATTGCCCCAGACTCCGCATTCGCCAATCCGCTTCTTGCCTTCCGTCTGGTTTCTAGGCTTGTGTCAGTTGCTTCGCGGCAAGGCCGATCCAGCGCTTGCCCTGCTGGGCCGCATATCGATCCTCGGCTTACTCTGCATCGCGGTAATCGCCATCGCCACCTACGCCATCAGCTATCGGCGATGCTTCATCCGCATTCCCGAAAGCCTCGACATAACTCAGGAAACAGGCCCCGGCTACTCTTCGCGGATATTCTCAATCCTCGACCGCACGGTTTTAAGAACTCCATTCCAGCGCGCAGGCTATCGCTTCGTGATGAGGACCCTCGCCCGTAGTGAACACCATGCCCTGGTTCTTGCGGGATTTACCGCGCTGGGATTGGTCGTCGCTTCCCAGGTCCTGTTCGCTGCCTACACTGGCAAGGAGCTCGATGGCGGCACTTTGTCCTCAGCGGCACTTCTCTCGATCCCGTTTATCCTTGCCTACTGCATCCTCGTAGGCCTGCGCTTTGTATTCGACGTTCCCACCGAACTGCGCCCCAACTGGATCTTCCGACTCTCGCTCGACAAGACGGAACACGAATGCATCCCGCTGGTGCGAAGAGTCATGCTGACGTTCATCCTCCCGTGGGTTTTCGCCGCCGTCCTTCCCGTATCGCTCTATCTCTGGGGATGGACGATCGCCCTGCTGCATACGGCTCTGATCATCTTCTGGTCGGTGATCCTCGCCGACATTCTGTTAATCCGCTTCCGCAAAGTTCCATTCACCTGCTCCTATCCGCCCTTCCGCCACTCCGCCATCGTGATCATGCTGGTCTACTTCTTTGGCTTCTCTACGTTCGTAGGTCTGACTTCACTCATCGAGCAGTGGATATTGCCCCATCCCGCGTCGATCCTGCTCTTCATTCCCATCACCTTCGGCGCACGGTACGCCCGATCACGTTTCCAGCAGGAGACGATAGAGATCGACAAGCAACTCATCTTCGAAGAGAAGCAGCCGTCAGACTTCGAAGTGCTGGACCTCGCCCATTGGTCGTAAGAGGCAGACGCTTTAGAGTTCGAGAGTGCCGTGAAGATACAGACGTGCGCTGCCGGCGATCTTCACGCGATCGCCAGCGATTGTGCTCTGCACCATTCCACCGCGGGTACTCAGTTGTTGCGCACGAAACGTATCCTTACCCAGCCGCCCCGCCCAATAGGGAGCCAAAGTGCAGTGTATCGAGCCGGTGGCGGGGTCCTCATCGATGCCGGCCGAAGGCAGAAACATTCGGCAAACGTAATCCACGTCACCCCCGCCCGGAGCGGTAACGATCGTCCCGCTCCCAGCGTCCAGTTTGGCCAGAGCGGCAATATCGGGCGAGAGCGCTCGCACTTGCTCAGCCCGGTCCACCACCACCATGTAATCGCGCGATTTCATTACTAGCGCTGCTCTCAAACCCAGGGACGGTAACAGGCCGGCTGGCGGCTCACAGGGTTGAGGTGGCATCGCGGGAAAGTCCATTTCAAAGCTGTCCTTCTTCTGTGCGACCGTCAACACGCCGCTGCGTGTGTGGAAGCGAACCGGCCACACGTTGTGCTCGCGCAGCGCGAGCACATAGGCGGATGCCAGGGTTGCATGCCCGCACAGGTCGTCCTCAATTTTGGGCGTAAACCAGCGCAAGTCGAAATCACCATCCGCGCGAGGAACAACAAAGGCAGTCTCGCTGTGCCTGTTCTCCGCCGCAATCTTCTGCATGATGCTATCCGCGGGAAAGGCAGAAACGATGCACACCCCCGCCGGGTTACCGGCAAAGAGTTCACCCGTGAATGCATCAACGTGGTAATACGGAATTGCCAAGGCGTGGTCCTCTAATCGACGGGAGTCGTTAAGCGCATTCTTCAGAGCTCTGAATTTCAGCAGCCGCTGAAACTACTTGCGGAGACTTGACTGCCACCGCCCGCTCGCCGCGCCGGATCAACACAATCGCACCGAGAATCGCAATCGATGCCAGCACCACCCGCAACGACAAATGCTCATGCGCCAGCAGCCATCCCAGAATCACCGCGACCACTGGATTCGCATACGTATGTGTCGCCACCAGCGCCGGTGGAACCCGCTGCAGCAGCCAGGTGTAAGCCGTGAACGCCACCACCGATCCGAACGTGATCAGATATCCCAAGCCAAAGATCGACCGCAGCGTGATGCTCGACCAATGCGTCTGCTGAAACTCGCCCGTAATTCCCGCCGCGATCAACAACATCGCCGCCCCGCACAGAGTCGGCAGCGCAGTTCTCCCCAGCGCGTCCGAAGGCAATCTAAGCCGCGGAGAAAACACCACGCCTAGCGACCACGACAAAGAACCCAGTAGCACGGCCAGCAGACCCCACAAGCTCGAACCTTTTATGCTGAGTTCCGCTCCGGTCAGCATGGCGACGCCCACCACGCCAAGACCCAGGCCCAGCGCGCTGAGCAGGCTGATCCTCTGCTGCCCCATCATCCAGCCCAGCACCAGAATGAACATCGGTTCAGTAGCAATCAGCAACGCCGCCAGCCCTGAGCCCACATACTGTTCCGCCCAATGCAGCGTGCCATGTCCGATTAAGAAGAAGAGCGCGCCCAGGGCGAATCCCGCCACCCATTGTTGCCGCGTTGGCCGAAACCCGCGCCACCAGGCCCAAGCCAGCATGACGCCACCGGCGATCGAGTGCCGGATCCCCGCCGTCACTAGCGGCGGAATCGTCTCGACGGCATACCGGATCGCCAGGTACGTCGAGCCCCATATGACGTAGATCGTCACAAAGGCAAGCGCCAACTTGATGGCGTGACTGCGGGCGCGCGCGTTCGCGGGTGTGCGTGGTTTAGGAACGATCACGGGTCTACCTCCGATATTAATCATTTTGCCGCTGCGAAGCATGGCCATGATCTGCGAGGGTTGATGGAGAAGCATGGAACTCGGCCTCCGGACGTCCTAACCTGTAAAATATACTTAACAGGTTAAGACGAGATTACCGGCCCGCCACATAACTTGTCAAGACAATTTTGATGGTTATATAATGGCGTAGTTAGATATCCGCCAAGCACATGACCGAAATCAAACCCGGGCGACGACGTTCACCCAAATTCGAACTGATTGGGGGAAACGTCTGCCTCGATTTCATCAACACGCTCGACGATCGTCCCAGTGCCGAGCCCAAAGAATTGCTTAAGAATTATTACGACCTGGCGCGCTTCGGCGAAGACACAGGCATCCTCAGGCCAGCGGAACTGGATTACTTCTATGAGCGCGTCCACCTCGCGCAAGAGCAGGCCGACGAGGCTGTGCGCCGCGCCCGCAACTTGCGCGAAGCTCTGCACGAAATCTTCTCGGCGTTGATGAACCAGAAGACCGCGCCTCAAGGAGCGATGAACCGGCTCAACGCGAACCTCCACGATGCGGCGCTGCATTCGCGACTGGTACAAAGCGGGGAACGTTTAGAGTGGCGCTTCGACGACCTGACGTCTTCGTTCAACGCCATGCTGTGGCCGATCGCGCGCGCCGCCGCGGACCTCCTGACCTCTCCCGATGTGGCGCAGGTGCGCGCCTGCTCCTCGCCCACCTGCCAGTGGCTTTTTCTCGATACCAGCAAGAATCACCATCGCCGCTGGTGCAGCATGAAGCAATGCGGCAACCGCGCCAAGGTGAGGAAGTTCTACGCGAAGCGTAGGGGGCCCGTTCGCGAGCAAGAGGCTTAGCGGAAATCGACGCGGCACTCATCTTAGTTAGAATGGACGATCTATCCGGAGGGTCCTGCGATGGTTCGTCTTCTCACTTTCTTGCTGCTCGGTGGTTTGTTGTCTGCCCAGAACGTTGTTCACTACACTGCCACCAACGCCAACGTGAAGTACTTGTTCGCGACGGCCGAACCGGTTGCGCATTTGAAGTCCGGCGACATTCTTGACACCAACACGCTCGACTGCTTTGGCAACGTGCTGAAGAAGCCTGGGGACACGCTCAGCATGGTAAAGGGCGACAATCCGCTGACTGGGCCGTTTTTCGTCGAAGGCGCGGAACCGGGGGACACACTGGAGGTCAAGATTCTCGAACTCGAAGTGGATGGCGACACCGGCGTGGGCGCGTTCGCCCCGGGATTTGGCGCTCTCAATGAGACCAACTACACGCCCATGCTGCATCCGCCGCTGCCCGAGAGAATTTGGTACTACCACATCGATCACGCGGCGAACACGGCCACGTTCAAGGCGCTCGATAACGATTTCTCGGTGAAGATTCCCCTGCATCCTTTTTTCGGATGTATCGGCGTGGCTCCGGCCCTCGGTGAGGCGCGCAGTTCGGTGGTTCCGGCGGAGTTCGGCGGCAACATGGATTCGCCCGAAGCCAGTGTGGGCAATACAGTCTATTTTCCGGTGAACGTAAAGGGCGGGTTGTTTTACATCGGCGACGGCCACGCCGCCATGGGCGACGGAGAAATCGCCGGCACCGCCATCGAAGTTCCGTTGAAGGCGCGCGTGCAGTTGAGCGTGATCAAAGGCCGCACCATCGCCTGGCCGCAGTTTGAGAATGACGACGCCATCATGACCGTGGGCGCATACCGTCCGCTGGACGATGCATTGCGCATCGCGTTCACCGAACTTGTGCATTGGATTCACAAGGACTATGGATTGTCGGAGCTGGATGCTTATGAGCTGCTGTCGAAGGTCGCGAAGATTCATCTGAATGAGATGGTGGATCCGAATTATGTAGTCGTGGCTTCGATTGAGAAAAAGTATTTGCCAGCGAAGAAGAAGTGACGCAGGTGCGCTGGTGTCTCGCCGGCTTTCGCGTGTGGGGGCGAGGACCCCCACTGCCTGCCCTGAGCTTGCCGAAGGGACGGCCGAGGCGACAACGCCTGCCGGAGTGTTACCATCTCCTGATCCGACGCTGGGGTTCCCATGGCCGCTAAGCCTAACAGCCCGAGTCCTGACGCCTGGCCCGAGCTGCCGCTGGCGGCATGGCAGGATACCTGCGCGACGCTCCACATGTGGACGCAGATTGTGGGCAAGGTGCGATTGGCCTTGAGCCCGCGCATCAATCACTGGTGGGAAGTTGCGCTGTATGTCAACGCGCGGGGGCTGACCACTTCAGCGATTCCTTACGGTGGCGGGATTTTCGAGGTTCAGTTCGATTTTATTGATCACACGTTGATTATCCAGACTAGTTGGGGAGCGTCGAAGACTCTCGTGCTGAAGCCGCAATCGGTAGCAGCGTTCTATGCGGAATTCATGGCGGCCTTGCGGGCGTTGGGTATTGCGGTGAAGATTTGGACCATGCCCTGTGAGGTAGGGAGCCCGGTACGTTTCGATCTGGACACGCAGCACGCTTCGTATAATCCCGAATATGCGCACCGTTTCTGGCAGGTATTGATTTTGTCCGACAACGTCTTCCAGGAGTTCCGCGCCGGCTTCATTGGAAAGGATAGCCCGGTGCATTTCTTCTGGGGAAGTTTCGATCTATGTGTAACGCGGTTCTCGGGGCGGCGGGCTCCGGAACGACCGGGCGCCGATTCCATTACGCGCGAGGCCTATTCGCATGAGGTGATCAGCGCAGGATTCTGGCCGGGCGGCGGCGATATCAAAGGTGCGGCGTTCTACGCCTATGCCGCGCCGGAGCCCGCCGGCTTTGCGGAGCAACCGGTGTTGCCGGCGGCGGCTTTCTATCATCCGCAAATGAAAGAGTTTCTGCTGATGTATGACGATGTGCGGCTGGCGCCTTCACCCCGGCAGGCGCTGCTCAGCTTCCTGCAAAGTACTTATGAGGCGGGGGCGAGGCTGGCGAAGTGGGACCGGAAGGAACTGGAAAGAGTTTGAAATTATTCTGGAGAGTTAAAAATGGCAAAGAAATGCAAACATCTGGATCAGATCAAAATCACAACCACCGACAAGCACGTCTGCGAAGAATGCGTGAAGATCGGCGACACCTGGGTTCACCTGCGCATGTGTATGGTGTGCGGGAAGGTGGGCTGCTGCGATTCGTCGAAGAATAAACATGCCACCAAACATTTTCATCAGAGCAGCCATCCGGTGATCCGGTCGATCGAGCCCGGAGAAGACTGGATCTGGTGCTACGTCGACGAAATAATTGCGGGCGCGGTTGCGGCGTAAAGTTTCGATCCGCGACGCCCCGTCAGGCTTTAACAATCTTCCTGGCCGCGGCGTCCCACACGGCGGCGGATTTGTTGAAGTAGGCGAAGTTCGCCAGGTGGCAGCCGATGGCGGCGTGGTTCCCGAAGATTTCATTTTCCGTGACCGGTTTGCGGGTGCGCACCGCGTTGAAGAAGTTGGCCTCGTGGTCAACCGTGTCGCTGTATTCCGGAGGCGTGGTATAGCTTTCGCCCTCTTCATCCACCTGCGAGGCCAGCGCTGCCGCCTGCGGATGCTCTTCGTGCCAATGCTTCAAATACTGTTCCCGCAGGTCGCGCGGCCAGCCTAGCATCGCATAGCTATCCGGTTTGGGGCGCGTGTCCTGCGGCTTGAAGCTGAGAGTCGAATCCTTGATGATCAGCGATCCCTTGGTGCCGTAGAAGGCGATGAACTCTCCACCGTCGTTGTTCAGGTTGCAACGCAGACTCACGCGAAAATTCGGATAGTCGTAGACGGTCTCGAGCAGGTCGGGGAACTCGCGGCCATCCTTGAAGTGGAAGAGTCCGCCGCTCGACTGCGCGCGCTGCGCCACTGTGTTCGTTCCGGAGATGAAGTGGATCCCGGAAATCATGTGGACGAACAAGTCGCCCGCCAGGCCTTCGCCGTAGTCGGTGAAACAGCGCCAGCGGAAGAAACGCACTGGGTCGAAGGCCCGTTTGGGCGCGCTTCCGAGAAATGCGTTCCAGTCGATCGTCTTCTCGCTGGCGTCGGGAGGAATGGGATGAACCCAGGCGCCGCTGGGACTATTGCGGTCCCAGTGCGCGTCAATCGCCGTGACCTCGCCCAGCTTGCCCGAGTCGTAAATTTCTTTCGCCTTCGAGTAGAGCACGGAGCTGACGCGCTGGCTGCCGACTTGCACAATGCGATTCGCCTTGTGCGCCGCTTCAACCATGGCGAAGCCGTCTTCCACGGTGTGCGACATGGGCTTCTCGCAGTAAACATCCTTGCCGGCAGCGCAGGCGTCTTCAAAAATGCGGCGATGCTGATGGTTCATTACGGCGATGATGACGGCGTCGACATCTTTGCGGTCGAGGATGGAGCGATAGTCGCGGGTCGCGGGAACAGGGCTGTTCACAGCTTCCTGAGCGGCGGTGTGGCGACTGACGTAAAGATCGCATACGGCGACGCACTGGACACCGGGGACTTGCAGTGAGGCCTTCAACAATTCGCATCCGCGAATCCCAGTGCCGATGCTCGCGAAGCGCACGGTGTCGCTGGGCGTGACTGGGCGCGCGGCAGCCGACAGCGAATGAGGCTGCAAAAGATTTTCTGCCATCGTGGTGGCCGCGAGAGCCCCTGTACCGATGTGGATGAACTGCCGACGAGTCAACGAATTGTTGGCCATGTGATCCCCCGGAATACCTACGTCATCCCGGTATGCTAAACCGCGTGCGCGCTGACCACGGAGTGCTTACGGGTCAGCGCGAGAAAACAACTCCGTGGGGCACGCCGGAACCCTTCCATCCATGCGGCCAATCCCGGGACAAGTTGAAGCCGGGTTTCCCCTCGGAATCGTGAAAGGCTTCATCCACGGAAATAGCGCCATTTGAGGGATCGAATTTCAGCATGTAAAGCCCGGGACCGCCGAACCCGCCGCCTGTCACTACAACGCGATTCGTTTTCGCATCCCACCCCGTCCAGTGAGGAAAGAAATTGTCGTCAATCTTTACCCTAGAGACCTCCACCGGTTTCGCTGGATTCGAAATGTCGAGCACGATTACGGTTTCGAGGTTTGAAACACTCTGAACCCAATAGTGCCCAACTATGTTCGGGACGCCGCAAAATGATGTCGCGAAGGAGTAGACCAACTGCGATTTGGGTTCAGCCTTGTCAACGCCGGTGATGCGCTCCAGGCCACAAGCCAGGGTTTGCACGAAGACTGACCCATCGGGAGCGAGCCGCGGTTCTTCAGGGCTAATCTGGCCATAGTGATTGCTGCCCTCATCGAGGTACAGAGTCTTCAACAGCTTGAGGTCAGAAAGCCGCCAGATCTGGTAGGTCGACCCACGAAACAAGTCTTCGAAGCCCATGGCGGAATTGGTAGAGACCACGCGGTCGAGTTCGGGCAGGACGACGAGGCTGTAGGGTGTGAGCAACGCGTCAGGAAACGCAGGATCAGCGCTGCTGGCAGACCGGATGACCTTACCAGTGTCGTCAATTTCGACCAGGCCACCGTGTCTGCCCAGAGCCTCGGGATTCATGCTGTCATGCGAATGCTGAAACGTGGTCAGGACATGGCCGTTTGGGAGTCGCAGGTAGGAGTGCGGATGAATATAGCCTGCCATATCGTTGAACGAAGCCGCGACCTTGGGATGGAGCGGATCCCGCACATCGAAAATGAACGTCCGGCCGGCGTCGTGATCGTTGGCGAACAGCATGCCGCTGGCGGGCATCACGTATTCCGTGTGATGGACGCGCGTGGTCTGCTGGTCTGTGGCGAGGGTGGTCACCAAACGTCCGTAGGATGGTGAAGACGGGTCGGCGTCAATCACTACGAGAAAGTCGTTGCCCTTCTTCGCTACGTCACCAGTCCAGGCAAACATGTAATGGCCTGGCGCTGTGGCTTTCTCATCCTGGCCAGAGGCAGGGAGGTACTTGACACAGACCACGAGGACGAGGGCGGAAACAAGGCGACGCATGGAAGGTTTCATTTGTGCGGAGAGGATATCAGTTTGGCATCGATTTCTTAAGGGGTTTCTGTCGAGGAGAGTCTACAAAAAGGAGGGAAAAAATTGAAAGGGCCGTGACATTGGTTATGCTCTAGGCGCCAACTCCTGCGAGGGAGCCAACGTCGTGGACGCATGTACCGTCACAGCCCCTTGATGCGATCACTGTTTTCACAGTCCCAAACCCCAACTGCCCCTCGCAGGGAGGTCGGTTTTTTCAGGTCTGGCTGCCCCGCAGGTTGCCCCGCCTGGCTGATCACTCAGTCTACTTCGGGCAGCAAGGTTTAATTCGCTGTCCCTTTCGACCGTCGACGGGAGCAACCTTAACAGACCATTCATAAATGTCAACGCAAACTATTGGTGCAATGCTTCGCGCTCGTCCTGTGAATATCAGAAGGTGCAACTTATTGCAAAATGGGACTTTATGAATAGACATTCCAAATTGGGACTTGTTTTTCACACAAAATTTCACAGAGTCCGATTCGCGAAGAAATCAGAGAAATCCTCAGCCCGCACCAAAGATTCGTCTTGACGCGGAAATATTCTCGGCGCATCTTGCTAATAGTCGAAAAGAATCAGTGATGTCAGAACTCGTGGCCTACGTGGACGGTGGTTCCCTGGGCAATCCCGGGCCATCGGGTATTGGGGTGGTGATCGACGGCTGCGCCAGCGGCCCCATCCGCATCGCCAAATGGATTGGCCACCAGGATAACAACGTCGCCGAATACGTGGCGTTGATGGAAGCCTTGCAGTGCGCAGTCATGCTGAAGGCCAAGGCGCTGCACGTTTATTCCGATTCCGAAGTGGTGGTTCGCCAGATGCGCGGCGAATACATCTGCCGCAGTTCGCGCCTGTACTCTCTGCACTGGACTTGCCGCAAGCTGGCTCGCGCCCTCACTTTTTCCATCTCGCACGTGCCGCGTGAGGATAATGCCGAAGCGAATCAGCTAGCCAACTCAGCTGTCCGGGAGCGGGCGGTTTAGCAGGCAGAAGCCTCACCCCTGACTCTGTACCTTGACACCATTCCCTCTCCGAGCGAGACTCAAAACACAGCTTCTCAAATAAACATTGGCTTGCGCGCCATGGATCATCAATCAGCCGTCGACCACAGTTCCGCATTGCCTGCGGTGGAGGGAGACATGCCGGGCACGAGCGCAAGCCGATCCGCGACCGCAAGCGTCTCCGCCGGAATTGCCGAGGCCAGCGCTCATCCATCCCAATCTGCGGAGCCGGGGCCGCGCGTCCCCGGAGAGGACGGCGGACGGTCATCGTCATTGTCATTGGCCGAGATGGCCCACTACGATCTCGACGCCGCCCTGCAATTGCTGGCCGAGCGCGCCCAGTACATTACGGGAGCCAGCGGCGCCGCCATTGCCCTGCGCCGTGGCGAGCACAACGACATGCTTTGCCGGGCGAGCGCAGGCTCGAACGCGCCCGAGTTGGGCGCGCTGCTCTCCATGGAATATGGGCTTTCGGGGGAAAGCGTGCGCACCCGCCAGACCCTGCGTTGCGACGATGCCGAAAGCGATCCGCGCGTAAACCACGAAGGCTGCCGCCAGTTGGGCATTGCTTCGGTCGTGGTGATGCCCATTGTGAGCGACGATCAGGTGCTCGGCGTCTTCGAACTTTTTTCTGGCAAGCCGCACGCCTTTAAAGAGCGCGACATTTCCGCGCTGCAACGCCTGAGCGAGATGGTGGAAACTGCTGTGAAGCATGCCGTGGCGGCGCAGACTGTACACGCGGTCGAGGCGCCGGCCCGCGCGGAACCTCAGCCGCCCGCGGATGGGATGGTTGTTGAAACCGCGCGAGTTGAATCCCCGGCACTTGTAGCTCACGAGGACTTTGCACCTCCTCCGCCGGTCATCGCTCTACCTCCGAAAGATATTCAGCCGCCAGAGCCGGTAAAGTTAGAACCGATACAGCCGGAACTGGAAACGAAGCCCGAGCCCGCCGCCATCTCGAAGAAGCCGCTGTTCTGGTCCGCCGCCATGCAGACTCCATCCGGCGCCGCCGCCAGCGAGAGTGCTAAGTCGATCGCAGTGCCTCCCGTGCTGAGAAATCTTCAGAAGTGCCAGGCTTGCGGCTTTCCCGTGTCGCAGGGGCGGAAGTTCTGTGTGGAATGCGAAGAGAAGCAGTGGAGCGGCCAGCGTGCCCCGGCCGAGGGTAAACAAGCAGCAAGCGGAGCCACGGTTCCTGCTCCCGCTGCTGCTGTACCCGCGCCGTCACAGAATTTGTCTTATGCTCCAGTGAAGTCTCCCGCAATCGCTGCGCAGATTTCGAGGACCTCCCCTTCGAATTCCCCACATGTCTCAGAGGATGTGCCTTCCTCCGAAAGCTCCACTTTGTTCCAAAGCTCGGCCGCGCCATCTGAATCGTGGCTCGCGTCCAACAAGTACATCCTGGGAGCATTGCTGGTCGTGGCCGTCGTGATCGCCGCGATCGTCTGGCTGCGCTGACATTCCAGTCCGTGACAGATTACAATTCCTCTCCTGACTGCGATGTCTCACTTGAGGTCACTAATCGAGGAGGACTGATCTTGCCACTCACCATGCGTGTGATGCTGAGCCGATGCCTGCTGATTCTGCTGCTGACCGCGTTAGCCGCCGCACAAAGCACTGAGCAGCGCACCGCGCGCTATCTCGAGTCCGTGCGCAAGCAGCCGCCCCTGCTGCTGGCCTTTGTGCGCGACCTGCCCAAGGGTGGAGACCTGCACAATCATCTGGATGGCGCGATCTACGCCGAAGATCTAGTGGATTTCGCGGCCTCGGGTGGCCTGTGTGTGGACCGCACCTCTTCGCGGCTGCTGCCCGGCCCTTGCGACTCCTGCGAGAACTACACCGCCAAGCCCGCTGCCCGCTGCGCTTACGGCGATCACGTGCTCTACAACCAGATGATCGATGCCTGGTCGATGCGCAACTGGAGACCCGGCGACGAATCCGGTCACGACCATTTCTTCGCCGCCTTCGAAAAATTTGGTCTCGCCTCGCACACCCATGTAGCGGAAGGAATTGCCGCAGCCACAAACCGCGCTGGCATGGATCATCTGCAATACGTCGAGTTCATGCACACCGCCGACGCTGGCGCAGCGGCGCAACTGGCGGGCAAGGTTGAATGGAATCCGGATTACGCCAAGATGCGCGAGGCGCTGCTCAGCGCCGGCATAAAAGATATTGCCGCGGAAACCGGCAAGAGACTCGCCGCCGAAGATGCAAAGGCCAAAGAGATTCTAAAGTGCGGCACTGCCGACGCCGCTCCCGGATGCGACGTCACCGTGCGCTATCTTTATCAGGTGCTGCGTGGCTTGCCGCACGAAATCGTGTTCGCGCAGATTCTGCTGGGGTTCGAGCTGGCATCAACGGATCCGCGATTTGTGGGCCTGAATCTGGTGATGCCCGAAGACTGGTACGTTCCCCTCCACGACTTCAACGAGCACATGGCCATGATCGATTTTTTGCACGGCGCTTATCCCAAGGTGCACATCACGCTGCATGCTGGCGAACTTGCCATGGGGTTGGTGCCGCCGGAAGATCTAACATTCCACATCCGCGCGTCGATTGAGCGCGGCCATGCGGAGCGCATCGGCCACGGAGTCGCCGTGATGAACGAAAAAGATCCCATCGGTCTGCTCCATGAAATGGCCGAGCGCAACGTCCTGGTCGAAATCGCGCTGACCTCGAATGACATGATCCTGGGCGTGAGCGGGGATGACCATCCGCTGCCGATTTATATGAAGTACGGTGTTCCGGTAGCGCTGGCGACTGACGATGAGGGTGTGGCACGCTCGGACCTGACGCATGATTATCTCCGCGCGGTCGAGAGTTACCATTTGTCCTACGCCGACTTGAAGCGCATGGCGCGGCAAAGCCTGGAACACAGCTTCCTGCCCGGCCAAAGCCTGTGGACGGATACGAAACTGGTCTTTCGCATGGCACCGGCGTGCGCGGGGGATGCGGCGGGTGCGGAGAAGGCTTCCTCTGCCTGCGAGCAGTTTCTCACCGCCAACGAACGCGCGCGCATGCAGTGGAAGCTGGAGGCCGAGTTCGCTAAGTTCGAGAAGAAATACTGACAACCTTGTACATGACAAGCGACACTTACCACTCCGCCGAATCCGCCGCGCAATTCATCCTCGGACAAACTCGCCTGCGTCCGCAGATCGGGTTGGTGCTAGGTTCAGGCCTCGGCGGCTTCGCCGATTCTCTCACCGACGCGATCCGAATTCCTTTTGCCGAAATCCCCGCCTTCCCACGCTCCACCGCAATCGGTCACGCCGGACAACTGGTGATCGGCAAGGCGGGCACAGAGCCAGTGGCTGCGATGCAAGGACGAGTGCATCTTTATGAAGGATATTCGGCGCAGCAAGTCGCGTTCCCCATGCGTGTCTTCGGACGCATGGGAATTCGCAGCGTCATCCTGACCAACGCGGCAGGCGGCATCAATCTGAATTACCAGCAGGGCGCGCTAGTGCTGATTCGCGACCACATCAATCTACAGGGAGCGAATCCGCTCACTGGCCCAAATGACGACCGCTTGGGCGTTCGCTTCCCCGACATGACGCACGCCTACGAGCGATCGTATCGCGCGATGGCGCGAGAAGAAGCCGCGAAGATGGGAATGACGCTGCACGAAGGCGTTTACGCCGCCTTGCTCGGGCCCAGTTACGAGACGCCCGCCGAGATAAAGTATCTGCGAACCATCGGCGCGGACCTGGTCGGAATGTCGACGGCATTCGAAGTCATCGCGGCGCGCCACATAGGAATCAAAGTGCTCGCCATTTCGTGCGTGACGAACATGGCAGCCGGAATTGTCGATCAGCCGCTCTCGCACCAGGAGGTCATGGACACCGGCGAGCGCGTCAAGACCAGCTTCGAGGCGCTTCTCCGCGCAGTCCTGCCCCGCATCGCGAAAGATTTCGACGGCTAGCCCGCGCCACACTCAAAACACAATCTTTGCTCCCACCTGAAACACCCGTGGCCCGCCCCCGCCGAGGCCGGGATTCGTCTGCGCCACGTCCGGAGTCTGCGTGATTGGCGCCATGGCCAATAGCGGCTGGGTGATATCGCCGTTCATGTGCGCGCCCGGATTGGGCACGATCTGCGGATTGCCCGGACTTCCGTTGTCAACAAATCCGGGAATAATGGTATGCGCAGGCAACGCGAAGTTGGGATGGTTGAGTAGGTTAAAAACCTCAGCGCGCAATTGCAAGGCAACCTTCTCGGTCAACCGCGTTTCCTTCGTGATGGACAAATCCCAATCTCTGTATCCGGGACCGTAAATCGCGTTGCGGCCAAGATCGCCGAAAGTCCCGAACGCAGGCTGGATGAATGCCAGCGGATTGAGATAGCCGGTGCTCGGACTCCAATTCGGCAGGATGGGGTTAACGCCGGCAACAACATTGGGCCGCTGGTTGAAATAGAAACGGCCGCTGGTATCGCTCGAATTAGCGATCGGAATTGGCCGCCCGGTCTGAATGCTGACGATCGTATTCAGCTGCCAGCCCGAGCACAGCCGTCTGTTGCCGCCGAGCGATGGCACAGCATAATTGATAGCAGCGGTAAAACGCTGGCGAGTATCGAAGGTGGAGGGTCCGCGCTCGGCCGCCAGATTGCCGGGATCCTGCGGGAAGGCGGCGCCGGGAACGAAATCGATTCCGTCGGAAGCATCGTCGATCGACTTCGACCAGACATAACCCGCCAGCCCTGAAAAGTGGTGTGCGTTCTGGAATCGTGCAATCGCATCCAGTGCGTGATAGATCGACGAACTCGAAGGCGTCAGCTCATCGATCGCACTGTATTTAGGATTAGGACGCGTGCCGGTCGCGTCCGGCTCATTCAGATCGGTGAGGCGCACCAGCTTGGTGCCTTTGCTGCCCACATAACGCATCTCGACCGACGCGCGTTCGGTAATCTTCTGCTGCACGTTGAGATTCCAGTTCTGGGTGTAAGGCGAAGGGAAGTTCCGCGGCGTCACGAAAATCGAGTACGGACTGCCGGCCACACCGTTCATGATGGGCGCATTCGGGGTCGGGTTGGTGCCGTTGAACGCAGTGCTGTCGAAACTCAGCGGCACTACGGCCTGCGGGCCGATTGGGTTGGTCGCCACTCCCGCCGAAGTTGTGAAGTTTGCGACGAACAAGTGCTGTGGGACGTAGTCGTAGTACAGGCCGTAGCCGACGCGGACCACCGTATTCTTCAGCGCGTTCCAGGCCACTCCCAGCCGCGGGCTGAAGTTGTGCAGATCGCGCTTGTACAGGCCATTCAGCCCGTCCGAGCCTACCATGGCCAGGTTGCCGTCCTGGCCAAGGTTAGAGAGCAGGTTGTGCGCTTCGCTCATGGGCCCGAAGTATTCCCAGCGCAGGCCAAAATTGAGCGTCAGGTTGCCAGTCGCGCGGTAGTCGTCCTGGCCGAAGAAGCTGAACCCATTGTTATAAGTGGTGCGGTGAGTATTTCCCTGGTCTACCGAAACGAAGGAGCAGCAGAATCCGGTATCCGCTGAACCGCCGCTGTAGAAGTCGGCGAGCGAGTCCACAATGGGGTCAGAGCTCAGCCCAACACCCGCCGTGAACTGGAAAATTCCTCGCTCCAGGTTGTCGTTGAAATTGTCGATGGTAGCTCGCCGGAACTCGCCACCAAACTTGAGCGTATGTTTGCCCGTCAGCAGCGTGAAGTTATCGAGAATCTGATAAGTGCCGCTGGTGCGGCCGCGAGGTACGCTAAAACCAGTGGCCCCAAGGTTTTCAATGCCCGTGAAGTCGAACTCCGGCAGCCCGAGTTTGCCGGTCCCAAAGTTCAGCCCGATCGAGTTGGGATCGAAATTCGCATCCAGCGAACTGAACGAGGTCCGGTAGCGGCTGTAGCCAAAGCGGATTTCATTGATCCGGCTTGCCGTCAAAGTTGATAGCAGGCTAACTGAAACAACTTGTACGCGGGTCGGAGATGTCTGCGCGAATTGCGGCAGGCGTGAACCCGCGCCGAAGCCTCCCGGCGAGCCAAACGGAAATACCTGGTAGCTCTTTGCGAAGGCATACCGGCCGGTCAGCAATTCCGTGGTCGTAAAGTTATGGTCCAGCTTTACGATGAAGTTGTCTCCATTGTTGGTGTCGCGCACCTCATCGGCAACCTGCCCGGTGCTGCTCTGCGGATAGAAAGCCATGAGCGCATCCAGCCCGGGATTGATTACGCCGCCGTTGATGCCTTGTGCGATGCCGCGCGCCGTCGCGATCTGCAGCGTGGTCGGAACCAGCAGCAGGAAGTCGGACCCGACGCGCTCTCGCTGGCCCTCATAGGCTCCGAAGAAGAAAGTCTTGTCCTTCACCAGCGGGCCGCCCAGTGCAGCACCGAAGTTGGTGTTTTGGAATACCGACTTGTGCGGCTCGGTATTGAAGTAGTTGCGTGCGTCCAACGCACTGTTGCGCAGAAACCCGAAGCCCGAGCCGTGAATGTGATTCGTGCCCGACTTGGTGATAATGTTCACCACCGAGCCGCTGTTGCGTCCGTACTCGGCGCCGAACTGCGATTCCAGATTGAACTCCTGAATCGCCTCAATCGGCAGCAGAGAGGCCGGGGCCCCTCCAATTCCCGTCTGGTTCAACGCGGAATTGTTGAAGAACGGATCGTTGTCGTCGGTGCCGTCGAGCGTGTAGTTGTTGGAGCGGTCGCGATTTCCGTTGATGTTGAACTGTCCAAACCCGCCCTGGCTTCCAGCCACGCCCGAAGGATCGACCGTCGTCCCCGGAGACAGCGCCACCAGCTTTCCGAAATCGCGGCCATTCAGCGGCAGTTCTTCGACCAGCCGCTGATCAACAACTTCGCTGAGCACGTCCCGCGTGGTATCGACGATGGGCGGTGGAGCGGTCACGGTCACCACATCGGCGCCGCCAAGCGCGAGTTTGAAATCGACGGATGTGTCCCTCCCTACCTCGACCAGGACGAGGTGCGTTGGTCTCACGAACCCCGCCGCCGCCACCGTGACCTCGTATTCTCCGGCGGGTAACTCGGCCACCACGTACACGCCGTCCGGTCCAGTCACTGTCTCCCGCGTCTGACCAGTAGCCGTGCCTTTCACGGTTACTTTCGCACCGGCGATCACGGCGTCACTCGGGTCTACGACTGTGCCCCGTATCATCCCGCGATAGCTTTGCGCTGCCAGCAGGTAGGGCAGGAATAAAGCCGCCATGATTGCGACGCGTAACACTCTCCTTAATCCCGACCTCCTCCGAAATGAAGACGCACTCATAAGTTTTCCACCCTTCCATTTGCCTGAGAGTCGTAGCTCCAATCATGTCACAGCACTGCCTACTTTCCCGCCCGCGGTATAAACAATTCCACCGGCGGCTTCAAGCCATATGCTGCGGTAAAGCTTCCTTGATTCACCGCTAAACCAAGATGTCCGCGCGAGTCGATATACAGCAGCGGTTGGCCCAGCGCCACATCGCTGAAGGTGCGCACGAACTTCATCTGCATTTCCTTGTCGCCGATCTTCACCGGCACTTCTTGCCCGCGCTGGTAGCCGAGCTTCAGAAAATCTTCGGCACCCAGGTTCGTCACCAGATTGCCAAACGGCCCGTCGGTAGCGATCACTTCGGCCGTCACTCCGCGATCATCAAGCCGCGCCGCCTTCAGTGCCAGCCGCACCAGCGACGCAACCGCCATCTCCGGACCCACCTTCGTCCAATCGTCGCCGCGCGCCACATGTGCTCCCACAGGAGAAAAAATGTCGCGCCCGTGAAACGTCGACGATAACTTTGTCCCAATCATCCAATCCGTATTCGTGATGTCATGCACGCCCTCGATGCCGTCGCGCTGCTCGACAAGCGTGAGCAGTCCATTATCGGGCAGCACAAAATATTGCCCGCGCTTCGACTTGGCGACGATCGCCTTACGCGTGCTGCCCACGCCCGGATCCACGACTACCACAAACACCGTTCCAGCAGGATAGTAAGGCGTCGCCCCATAGAGAAAACGCGCGCCATCGAGAATGGAAAACGGCGTGACCTGATGCGTGAGGTCGACAATGCGCACATCCGGCATGATCGAATACATCACGCCCCGGCAGATCGCGACCGAATCATCCACCACGCCGAAATCGGTCATGAAGACGATCGTCTGCGGATACTTCGCGGCTTGCGCGCCGGCCAGCGCCGGGACGACGAGCATCAGCGTCAGCAGCACAGTTAATCCGGCCCGATTGTTGCCACCGTTTGCGCGATGCGGCGCCCTCATCATGCGACCCGTGCTCCTCGTTCGTAATTTGTGAACTGCAAGAATACTCGGGGTTGCCGCCGGGCATCAAATCAAGCCCCGGCCGGCCGCTCCGCTCTTCCGCTCTTCCGTTCTATAATGTGCTGTCCATTCCACCGCACCACCGCAAGGAGGTCTTATGGCCGAAGTCGTTCCCGAGAAATACCGCGATCTTTTCCAGAAGCGCGCCTTCGCCAACCTGGGCACGCTTATGCCCAACGGCAGTCCGCAAGTCACGCCCGTGTGGTGCGACTATGACGGCGAACATATTATTTTCAATTCTGCCAAAGGACGCCAGAAAGATAAAAACGTCCGCCGCGACCCCCGCGTAGCCATGACTTTAATGGACCCCGAGAATCCCTACCGCTATCTCGAAATCCGCGGCCGCGTCGTCGAGATCACCGAAGACGGCGCCAGCGCCCACATCGACAAGATGGCGAAGAAATATCTGGGCGTCGACAAGTATCCCTACGGCCGGCCCGGCGAGGTGCGCGTGATGTACAAGGTAAAGCCCGAACACACCACGGTGATGGGCTAGGCGAGGGACCAATTCGCACCTACAACCTCTGCTTCCTGGGCTTCGGCAACGTAAACCGCACGCTGGCGCAACTGCTCCACGACCGCGAGCAGGAACTCCACGATCGCCACGGAGTCTCGTTCCGCATCACCGGAGTGGCAACCCGCCGCGCGGGTTGGATCGCCGATCCGAATGGTGTGGATCTGGCTCGTGTGGGTCGGACACTCCTGTCCGACAAAAGCCTCGAATCGAATCAAGGGTCAACCAACATCCAAGACTGGCTCAAGGCAGCGCAAGCCGACGTCCTCTTCGAAGCCACCTCGCTAAACGTCAAAACCGGCCAGCCCGCTGCCGACCACATCCGCGCCGCACTCGAGCACGGGGCCCACGCCATCACCGCCAACAAAGGACCAATCGTCCACGCCTACCGCGAACTCCGCGACCTGGCCGCCAAGCAAGGCAAGCGCTTCCTCTTCGAATCGACCGTGATGGATGGCGTCCCCATCTTTTCCTTGTTTGATCAATTGCCTGTGATTCATCTGCAAGGATTCCATGGCATCCTGAATTCCACGACTAATGTGATACTCAGCGAAATGGAAAACGGCCTGAGCTTTGACGAATCGTTGAAGAAGGCGCAAGCACTCGGCGTAGCCGAAACCGACGCCACCCACGACATCGACGGTTGGGACGCCGCCGTAAAAACTGCCGCGCTGATCACGGTGTTGATGGACGTACCGGTGCGTCTAGAAGATATCCATCGCGAAGGCATTCGCGACTTGACGACCAACGCTCTTCGCAACGGCCGCCGCGACGGGTGGCCTTTCAAGCTCGTCTGCCGGGCACAGCGGGTTGGCAGCGGAGTGAAGGCCAGTGTCGCGCCAGAAAAAGTGTTAAGCAGCAGTCCGATGGGAAAGATTTCCGGAACCTCTTCATACATCTACTTCGAAACCGACATTTTTCCCGGCCTAGCCATCACCGAAGAAAATCCCGGCTTGTACGCCACCGCCTACGGCATGCTCGCAGATTTTGTAGGGGCGGCCAGCGCTCCCTAATGCGACTTGCAGACGCGCCAGACTAACGCTAGACTCTACCCGAAAACGAAGCTGGGCCAACAGGAAGCGGTCCGGATCCTCATTTCGCTAAACCCACGATTTAGCACGGCGCCGTTTCGCATTTGCAAGGTTGGCCAATGCCAGGAGGCGAGGCATGGACCATCTCACCGACGCGCCGGTAGCGAACATCCTGATCCTGGCTGGCATCATCTTCCTTGCCGTAGGACTCTTTGGCCGCATCGGCGGTTTCATCGGCAGCATCTTCGGCAACATCGAAGCTGGCAAAAATTCCCGCGTGCTTGCAGGAGTGCTCGGATCAGCTCTAATTCTGGGTGGAGCGTGGCTGCATGAGGGGGGCCACAAGCCCGCCGCCTCAACACCTTCACCAATGACTCCTGCCCAAGTCGCGTCTCCCGCCTCCAGCACGCCGCCCGCGGGAACGGCCGCGCCATCGGCTACCACCCCTGCGGCTCCTGAAGTTGCCCACGAGGTTCCAGGAACCAAGGCTCGCGCGGCGCAATCTGCGCCCGCCAAAACCATCAAGCCTGTAACTCCCGAGACGTCCACACCCGCTGCCGCACACGACAAATCGCGAGCTTCGACTCCGCTGCCGCCTTCGGGTGACGACCGCCTCATTGGCACCTGGACCAACCTCATTCCTCACGCTGACAGCATCAAGAGAATTGAGATCGTACGCGTGGGGCAAGATCTGAATGCTCATCTTTGGTATTCCTGCACTTCGGGCGAGTGTGACAAGGGCACTCACAGACTGGATGTGTCGGGTGCCGCTCCCAGCTACGAACTTGACGACTCGAATCGCCACCGTACGGGTTTCTTGACCCTACAAACCCCGGCGGTGTTGCACCTGATGGTGGATGTCTCTGACACCAGCCCACGGCGCCGGTGGCAACAGCATTGGGTCCTGACCAAATCAACGATGTCTGAGACTACGCTGCGCGCCTTTGCCCGATACCTCGACGCGTCGAGCCCAAAGGCTTTCGCCATGGCCCCGGGAGTATATTCCTATCAAACGGGAGCGCGTTCTGACGATGCCGCCAAGGAAAAAGCGCTACAGGGTTGCGAGAAACGCGGCAAGCCCGGCTGCCGGATTATTCTGGTCAACAACGACGCCACCGAGTGATTAGAGTCCCCACCGGGAAATACGCACACGTTCGGGATCTTTCCCGGACTCGCCATCTCCGAAGGAAATCCCGGCATGTAAACAACTGCGTATCGCATGCTGGCGGATTCTGTACTTGCCGTGCGAGACTAGGACAGATAGGGCCGCTCATGAGGATTAAGATCGTCTTCTGCTTCGTCATTGGCTTTCTAAGCACGGCAACGATCACCTCGGCACAGACCGTCCCCAAGGAAGTTTGGGGCAAGTGGGTGGTCCGGAGTGAAGTCCCAACGACAACCATCTCATGTTGGGGCGAGCTGGAGGCGCGCAAGATAATCGGCACCGAGCTCGAATACTCAGAGAAGATATTTCGCTGGGGCTCCGTCGTCACGAACGACCCGGTCGCCGAATCGAAGATTATTACGGCCCAGCAGTTTCACGCCGAAAATTCCGGCGGCAGCGCGAACAGTTCTCAAGTGGACTTTCAACAGCTAGGCATTAAGCAAGCCCGAACGACAGAGATCAAAATTCACCATGCTGAGGCTCACGTCTCGGCTACGACTAACGAAATCCCAGGCGACGACGTTCTTGTGAAAGACACGAACACCATCGTGTTTTCAATCTGTAGCATTTTCTTCGAAGCCAAGCGAATCCCGAGTGGAAAATAGGATGGCCATGCCTGTCGCTGAAACTCCTGCACCAACAGTCCTCGACATCTCCTACGTCCGCGCCCAGTTCCCAGCGCTCGCTCAAACCATCAACGGACATCCAGCCGCGTTCCTCGACGGCCCCGGCGGAACGCAAGTGCCGCAGCGCGTGATCGACGCCATCTCCCACTACCTGCGCCGCGACAACGCCAACACCGGCGGCGCCTACGCCACCAGCCGCAACACCGATGCCTTGCTCGCCGAAGCCCGCGCGGCCATGGCCGACTTCCTGAACTGCGGCGCCGACGAAATCGTCTTTGGCCCCAACATGACCACGCTGACGTACGCCATGTCCCGCGCGATAGGCCGCGACCTCGGCCCCGGCGACGAAATCCTGGTCACACGCCTCGATCACGACGCCAACGTCACGCCCTGGCTCGCGCTCGAAGAAAAAGGCGTAACCATCCGCTGGGCGGAGATTCACGAAGAAGATTGCACACTCGACCTGGCCGATCTCGCCTCGAAGATCAGCCAGAAAACCAAACTGGTCGCAGTCGGCTACGCCTCGAACGCGGTGGGCACGATCAATCCCGTCAAGGAAATCGTCCGCATCGCCCACGCCGCCGGAGCACTTGCCTACGTCGACGCGGTACACTACGGGCCGCACGGCGTCATCGACGTCGCCGGGCTCGACTGCGACTTTCTAGTCTGCTCCACCTACAAATTCTTCGGCCCGCACATGGGAGTGCTCTTCGGTAAGCGCGAGCACCTCCAGCGCCTGCGTCCTTACAAAGTCCGCCCGCTCACCGACGCCATCCCCTCCCGCTGGGAGTGGGGCACGCTCAACCACGAATGCATCGCCGGCGTCACAGCATGCGTGGACTATCTCGCAGACCTAGGTCGCCGGACAAATCCAGAATCCGGCACGCGTCGCGCGGCCATCGTGGCTGCCTTCGAATCGATTCATCGCCACGAACACGCGCTGATGAATCGCCTGATTGCCGGGCTTTCCGAACTTCCGCGGCTCAAGGTCTACGGGATTACTGACAGGTCCTGCTTCGATTGGCGCTGTCCTACGCTCGCGCTGCGCGTCGCGAATCAGACGGCAGACCAAACGCCCCTAGCCCTCGCCACCAAATTAGGCGAGCAAGGCTTCTTCACTTGGGACGGAAACTACTACGCCCTGAACCTAACCGAGCGCCTCGACGTGGAAAAAACCGGAGGCTTCCTCCGCATCGGCCTCGTCCACTACAATACCGTCGAAGAAGTGGACCGCCTACTGGAGGCATTGCGGGAGCTTGTTGCAGCGTAGCGGCTGCGGAGAAGCTTGCGACCCACTATTTCTGGGCGTCCAAAACCGCCACCCGGCGCAGCTTCGCGATCTGTTCGGCGTCCGGAAATTGCCGGACGCGGTAACGCGCCGGCATCAAGTCAGCTTCTTGTTCCATCAAGCTTCCAACCACAGACACCGCGGCTTCCCACGGAACCGCGAAATGATCTTTGCCCTCAAGATCCACCAGGAACGCAATATTCTCTGCCTGAGGCAACAGACTGTCGATGCCGTTCGTCCAGATGCAGGCGCTGTAGGCGATTCCACCCTCCTGCTCGAAGATCTTGTAGCTGGCCACGAAGATGTCGGTGTCCTCCACCTTGTGAACTTCATTCAGAAGTCGCTGCTGCTCGGAATAGTCGATCGCGTCTCTTCGCCTCCTGATGGGCAGCAACAGGTCACGCAGAGACTGATCTTCGGGCAGATACAAGTTCCACTTTCCATCCAGCAGTACGTACAAGTCGGGCGATAGCGGATGCCCTTGTTTGAAGTGACTCTCCGCCCCAGCCTTCAAGAGGGCAGTCAGGCCTGCCAGGTTGTTCGTCCCGGTCACCCACAGTTGATCGCGGTTGGGTACAAACGCAACTGGATCGCCGTCTACCGACAGGCGATAGATGACCTCGGTCAGCAGCATGCGCGAACTGTCGTAGGAATCGTGCCACTCGCCCCAGTAGACGCCGCCTTCTCCAGCAAACCGGCCAGGATCGGTTTTCTCCCAAAGATTATCTTTCGCTGTCTTGAAAGCTTCTTCCAGACTGACACCCCAGTCTTCAAAATGCTCGCGGTTGATCGAGGTGATGTTGCGCTCCGTATCGTAAGCCAGCCCCACGACTAATCCGCCGGCAAGATCTTTCGCCAATACATCAGATCCGGGGTCATTCCTGCCAATCTTGCGATTCATGAGCTGACCCATGCTGAAATAGGAAGCTTCGCGAATGACAGGCATGAGGTTCGGTTTTGCCGAGGCAAAGTCGGATGGAATCGAAGTCATCTGGGGAATGGACGCTGCCGCCGCGACGAATTCCGAAATCAGCGTTTTCCGGACGCTGCGGCTGGCAGTGCAGTAGTTTGAGTAGACATTGCCGAGAAAAACCGTGGCTCCGTCGCCCAGCTTGAGAGCGAAATCGCTTTCCGCCGGCTCGACGTTTTCGATTCCGGCCTCGCGAAAAGCCCGGATTACCTTCTGGGTAAAATCGGCGCGCTCGGGCTTACCAGAGAAAACTTTGTCGAGAAGACTCATGACGTTCTCAGGCTGCTCGAAGCGATGCGAGAGGAAAAGCAAACCCTTCCGCGCAGGTCAGCGAAAGCGGCTGCGCGGTGGAATGAAGAGGCAGCGCGAGCGCGTGAAGCCAATGCCAAAAATCTATGGCCAGCGTTTGGCGTTATCGTCCCAACCGGCTGCGCGCACCGGCTGCGCCGCCGCTACCACCGGAGGCGAAGGTATGCGGATGGGCTGCTGCGGTCCAGCGTTCACCGCGGTGGGCAATGCAGGCTTCACCATGTCGGAATTCATTTCCTTTTCTTCCGACAGCAACGGAGCCACCAGTCGCAGCGCTTCCACTTCCTTCTCCAGTCGCGTCAGCTCCATCTCTTTCTGCCTCAGAACCTCATAAACATTCTTCATAGACAGGGCACCTGTGAGTCAATTGTAAGGTAGAGCAGCTTTTCTCGCACTTTAGCAGACTTACCCGTGTTGTCAAGGAATTAACCCCTGACAGCTAATATTCACCAAAGCACTCTCGATTTCAAGCCCTAGCGCTGCCGTGCGCCGCATGCCCGGGATTCTCCAAATCCCTTGCCCGGCGCGGCTTTCACCAGATTTTCACAGCCGCCGAAGCCCCGCGATCCACGCCGCCTCAGCTCCCGCCCCAGCCCCGCACCGTCAAAACCCGTGCCCCGCCTGCCTTTTGCGCGAAACCGAGTCCTCCACCTGCACAAAATCCTGTCACCCGCCTGTGGACGCCCTGCACCTGATTGAAAATAAATCAGATAAAAGCCCACACTTTTCATTGACTCTAAAATTAAAAGGCGTAAAACGGTAATCGTTCTTTGACAGTTTCTTAAGTTTTTCCGGTTGGTGCGGCGTCCGGGGCTCAAGCTGAGTCACCCTGAACATTGCAAAATGCGAAGGGAAGGCCAGTAAGGGTCTATAGCAAAGCGCTGGTCGAGGAGAACGTGAAACCCAGTTGAAGGCAACATGGAGTTCCGAGGCGTTGAGTAGGTTTGTCCGGTTGGCGGTTAGCCCGGAGCCCGAGCAAAGATCGCGCGCGGCACCCCGCAAGGGACGCTCCGTAGCAGGTCAAGCAAGGGTCTAACGCGAGCTACTGGCTGAGACGAATGGACACAACACCACCTCGGAACTCTTAATTTTTTGGATTCAGTTCTCACCTTCCGGTTCCGACTCCGACTCCGACTCCGACCGTTGTTGTTCCGTCTCTTAGTCTGCTTCTCCTACTCCCAGGAGTCGATCCGACCAGCACCAGCCCGAATTTTCTTTGTCGCGCCAGACAACCACATTCTAGAATCGACTTCGCTTTAACTGAGAACTGAGAACTGAGAACTGAGAACTGAGAACTGAGAACTGAGAACTGAGAACTGAGAACTGAGAACTGCCTCCTAGTCCACATGCTCCCCCTCCGCCATAAAACTCTGCTCCGCCGGAGGCAGTCGATCGCCGGGCCGTGCCCAGAACACATACAACGTCGGCCACAGGATCACACTCACAAATAATTCCACGATCAGCCCGCCCACAATTACAATCGCAAACGGCCGCTGCGAGTCTGACCCAATGTCATGCGACATCGCCGCCGGCAGCAGTCCCAGAGTCGCCACGATCATCGTCATCATAATGGGACGCAGCCTCAGCGCTGCCCCTTCCTTCGCGGCTTCGCGGACCGGAAGTCCTCGCGTGCGCAGTTGGTTGATGTATTCCACCATGATCACGCCAATTTCCACCGATACTCCGATCAGCGCCAGAAACCCCAGGCCCGACGACACGCTGAAATGTGTACCCGTCAGCAGGAGGCTGAGAAACCCGCCCAGCGGCGAGAGCGCCACCACCGCCAGAATCAGCCCCACCCACTTCCACGATCCGAACGCGGAATAAAGTATGAACGCCATTAGCAGCAGCGTGATCGGCACAATAAATGCCAGCCGCCGGTTGGCGCGCTGTTGGCTTTCGTATTCGCCCGTCCAATCGAGGTGATAGCCCTCGGGAAACTGCACCTTCTGTCCGACTTCTTCAATCGCCTGCCGCACCGTGCTGCCCAGGTCGCGCCCGCGCACGCTGTACTTGATCGCGATATATCTGGAATTGCCTTCGCGGTAAATCGTGGACGCGCCGTCGTCGAGCGAGATGTGGCTCACCTGGCTCAGCGCCACGCGCTCACCGGATGGCGCGGGAATCCGAATGTTGCCAATATCCTCCACCGTCCTGCGGAACTGCGGTTGAAAGCGCACCGTCAAGTCATAGCGCTGTTCGCCGATCAGAATCTGGCTCACTGCCTTCCCGCCCACTGCGCCTTCCACCGCATCCTGAATGTCGCTCACGTTGATGCCGAAACGGTCCGCCGCTGCCCGATCCACCACCAGATTCACATTCGGCTGCCCACGCACCTGGAACGTGCCCAGGTCGGCCACGCCCGGAATCTGGCTCATCACGCTCTGCATCTCTTCTGCTTTTTGCTCCAGCGTCTTCAGGTCGCGGCCGAAGAGCTTCACCGCCAATTCGCCTTTCACTCCGCTGACGGCTTCTTCCACGTTGTCGGAAATCGGTTGCGAGAAATTCCAATCCACACCGGGAAACTTGTTGAGTGCTGCGTCCATCGCTGCAATCAACTCATCCTTGGTGCGGTATTCCTTCCTCCACTTCTCTCGCGGCAGCAGATCGACGAAGAACTCCGTGTTGTAGAAACCGCTGGCATCGCTGCCATCGTCGGGGCGCCCCACCTGGCTGACCACCTGGGTCACTTCCGGAAACTCCGCCAGCACCAGCCGAGCCTTGTCCGCCAGATCGATCCCGGCCGTAGGCCCAGTGCTGGGCGCAAGGGTTCCGCGCACCCAGATCGCGCCTTCATCCAGATGCGGCAAAAACTCCGACCCGATGACTCCGCTGAAAACCAGCCCCAGCATCGCTGCCAGAGCCAGCAGTCCCAGCCCAAGCGTCAGTTTGATGTGATCGAAGCACCAGTCGAGCGACCGTCCGTAGTTGCGGTTCAGCCACTCCAGCACCGGGTTCCGCCACTCCTTCATTTCACTGCTGAACAGGAAACTGCAAAGCACCGGCGCGATGAACAGCGCGAAC
The DNA here is from genome assembly GCA_035566655.1 of Candidatus Dormiibacterota bacterium. GTDB lineage: Bacteria > Acidobacteriota > Terriglobia > Terriglobales > Acidobacteriaceae > Sulfotelmatobacter. The sequence goes on along the minus strand of DATMQT010000042.1, from coordinate 107,033 downwards.
ACCAGCGCGCCCAGCAGGGCAAACGCCACCGTCCAGGCCATCGGGCTGAACAGACGTCCCTCAACTCGCTGCAAGGTAAAGATGGGGAGGTACGAAACGATGATGATAATGCGCGCGAAAAACACCGGCTTCTGCACTTCGTGCGCCGCCACGGCAATGATTTCCATGAACGACTTCTTTTTGTTGCCAAACGAAGTATGGCGCAGAATGTTCTCAACCATCACCACCGACCCATCCACGACCATGCCGAAATCGAGCGCGCCCAGCGAGAGTAGGTTCGCGGGAATCTGGCGCAGATCCAGAAGAATAGCGGCGAACAGCAGCGAGAAGGGAATCGTGATGGCCACAATCAGCGCGCTGCGCACATTTCCCAAAAAAAGAAACAGAACCAGCGTGACCAGCAACACTCCATCGGTCAGATTCCGCAGCACGGTGTGCGTGGTGTGCTTCATCAGTTCGCTACGGTCCAGGTGAGGAACAAACTTCACCCCCACGGGCAGCAATCCGTGGCGCCCATTCGTTCCGTTCAGTTCATCAATCTTCTGGTGCAGCGCCGCGAGCGTGGTCTCCGCCACCGCACCCTTGCGCAGCAGCACAATCCCCTCCACCACGTCATTCGAGTCGATGATCGTTCCATCTTCTTTGTGGATGGCCTTCCCAAGTTGCCCCAGCCGCACTTTCGGCGCCTGTACTACCTTGCCCAAATCCCTTACCCGCACCGGCGTACCGCCCTGCACCTTCACTACAGTCGCAGCGATGTCGTCGGTGGTCTCCATCAATCCCACGGCGCGCACATTCAACGCCTGTTCGCCGCGCTCAATGAATCCGCCGCCGGCGTTGATATTGTTGGCCGCCAGCGCCTGCTCCACCTGCGCCAGTGACAGCCCGTACGACACCAGCTTTCCCGCATCCACCTGCACCTGGTACTCGCGCGTCGGCCCGCCAAACGGATTCACGTCCACAATATTCGGCACCGACTTCAACTGGTTCACCACAAACCAGTCGTTCAGCGTCTTCAACTCCATCACATCGTATTTCGGATTCGTACTGGTCAGTGTGTAGAACATGATCTGCCCCGTCGGACTGTAGTCTGGCCCAATCCCCGGATTCACCCCCGAAGGCAGTGTCACCATTTGTAGTCGGTCCAGAACTTCCTGGCGCGCGTTGAACGTGGTGATATCGTCGTCGTAAATAATCGTGATCATTGACAGACCCGACAACGACACCGACCGCAAATGCGTCAGGTGCGCCACGCCGTTCAACTCAACTTCCAGCGGAACCGTAATCTGTTGTTCGACCTCCTCGGCCGCATGCCCCGGCCACTGCGTGATGATCTGCGCATAAGTATCAGCCACGTCGGGGTACGCTTCGATGGGGAGGTTGTGAAACGAAATAATGCCCCACACGAAAAGCACCAGCGCGCCGCCCAACACCAGCAGTCGGTTGTTCAGAGCGATGTCGATGGACTTGCGGATCATTTGTTTGGTTTTCTTCCTTGCTACTTCTTCTCCGCCACTTCCGTCGAAAACTCCAGCGCCTTCGCCACCACTTCCTCACCTGCCTTCACGCCGTCGCGAATCTCCTGCATGCCATCAGGCGCCAGCCCGTCCGCCTGCACCACCACTCGCCGGAACTTATTTCCGCCTTCCTTGCGGAAGACCCAGTCCTTATCGTGCAGGCGCATGATCGCAGTTGCCGGAACCACCACGCGGTCCGTCACCTTCCGCGAGCGGAATTTCGCCACCGCGAACATCCCCGGCCGCAGCGCCCCGTCGCCGTTTGCCAGTACGATGCGCACCTTGGCCGCGCGCGTGTTGGGGTCGAGCACCCGCGAAATATCCACCACTGTGCCGCGAAACACGCGTTCTCCAAAGGCGTTGAGCTTGATTTCCGCCGAGTCCCCCAGATGCACGTCGCCCAGATCGTTCTCGAATACGTCGCACACCACCCATACCTCGTTGAGATCGGCGATGGTAAAAAGGTTTGGCGTATTGTCCAGGCTCTTCACGCCCTCAAATCCGGCGACGTTCTGCTCCACAATCGTCCCCGCCACCGGCGCCCGCAGATCAATCAGCGGGCTGGGACGCGCCGGGTCCGCCCCCAACACCCGCACGTGCTGCTCGGCCGTCGACACATCCACTTTGGCCTTGTCGTCCAGATCCTGTGCCATTTCCAGATCCTTCGCCGCAATCGCGCCCTTGTCGTAAAGCAGTTGCGCGCGCTCCAGCGCCTTGCGCGAAAGCACTTCATCCGCCACAGCCTTGCGATAATCCGCCATCGCCGCCGCCAGGTCGGGACTCGAAATCACCAGCAGCGTCTGCCCCTTCGTCACCGTATCGCCCAGCTTCACCTTCAGATCGACAACTCGCCCTCCGCCCAGCGATGTAACATGGATCGTCCGTGTCACATCCGGAGTAACCGTCCCGTTTGCAGTCAGCTCGGTTGGCAGCGCCCGCGTTTCCGCCTTCGACGTCTTATACAATTGCGGATCCTCCACCGAAAAAACATCGGGATCAACCGTCACCGGAGCTTTGCTCGCCGCCGCCGGAGTCTCCTTCGAACAACCCGCACCGCACATCAACGCGGCAAGAAGTGCCGCTAACGCCAGCCGCGGCCTCCAACTCCATTCCACCTTCATTGAATAACCTCCCGGCCAACAGCCATGTTCAACTGCGCCGCCGCCGTCAAATACGAGCCCACCAGATTCACATAGTTCAACTGCACCCCGCGGTACTCCGCCTGCGCGTTCAGAAAATCCAGCAGCGACGCGCCCCCATGCTGATAAGAAAAAGTAATGGTGTCGCGCACCCGCACCGACTGCTGCAGATACTTGGCCTTGTAAGGCCGCAGCAGTGTCAGATCGCTCTCCACCGTGGCGTAGCTGGAATCCACGTCGCTGAACACCTGCGCTTCAGCCGCATCGCGCAGTCGTTCGTTGCGCGTGATATCCAATTTCGTGCGCAGCTTCTCACCCTGATTCCGGTCGAAGATGCGAAACGGAATGCTCACGCTGACCCCAACCGTATTTATGCCAAACGGGTTGTTGTTGGACGAATTGTGCGTATACCACGCGCCCCATGTCGGGTCGGTTGAGCCGTTTGCAATCGCCAGCTTGTGATCGGTTTGCGCTTTGTCCACGGCTACGACCGCGGCCTTCAGGTCCGGCCGCGTGTCCAGTGCAATCTTCCGGAACTCGTCCAGCGGCTGGAGCTCTTCGCTGAAATCGTACGGCCCGAGCACGTCCACGTCATCGATGGGAATTCTGGAATTCAGCAGCGTGAGCAGTTGTATCTTCGCGTTTTCCAGGCTCTCCTCGGCAGCCTGCAAATCCGATTCATACTGCACCCGCTGTAACTCGAGCCGGTCGAGATCAATCTGCGCAATGTCGCCGGCGCTGAAACGGCTCCTGCTGATATCGAGCACCTTGTCGTAATATTCAAGATTGTCTTTCGCCAGTTGCAGCACGGCCTTCGCCTGTAGCGCTGACACAAACGCGCTGCGCAAGTTGAAGAGCATGGTTCTTTCCATGTCAGCATGGGTCGACTCGGCAATCAGCGTCCCCTTCTGAGCGCTCTCCAGTCGTAATTGCCGCTTGTGTTGCCGCTCCTGCAGAAAACTTATACCCGGAGTTTCATAAGTACCCGCGAACGGCCGCCAGATGCCTTTCTCCGGAGCGACTTGAGTCCCGTCAATCGACAGCGACAACTGCGGGTTCGGACGCAAAAACGCCGTGATCTCCTGCGCCTTCGATTCGTCAATGTTTAGCTTGTCCGCCAGCAGCGTGGGATTACTCAACTCGAAGCGATCCTTAACCTGCTCCCAGGTCCAAGCCTGATGTGGCATCGGCCCCGGCGCCTGCCCAGTCGTTGGCACGCCCTGTCCCCAAGCCACTCCCGCCGCAGCGCAAAACAAAACCAGCGCCCCGCAACCAACCCGAAATGTATCTCGCATCAGCACCACTCGAACGTCCTCCGAACTCTCTCCGAACTGTCGTAGAGACGTAGCTTGCTAAGTCTCGCCGCCGCTAAAGCCGTTACCAACAATCTCCCCTGAAAGTATCCAGCTTCCCCCGTAAGGATTCCCTAAAGGCGGGGACGCTCGCCGCGGATTTCTGAATGCAACCCATCAGCGATAACGCAAACCATGATTAAAGGATGTTTCGGCGAACTACCCAGGGAGGGAAAAAGGAGGCGCACGGCCCCCACGAAACGCACAAGGCCGCGCCAGCGGCGATAAAGACCTAACCGAAATTTCCAGCCGCCCAATTTCCGGAGCGGCCAGCCCAAAAGTACTCGCAACCACGGCAGCCGGTCCTTGCAGCCGATTAACCCAGCTCGAATTCCTGTCGCTTCCCGCCTGCCGCACGGTGCGCTTGCTGATGGAGGAGTCCTCCATCTCGGCCCGCATCACATGCAGATCGTCCGAAGCCGAAATTACTGGAAACAGCAGGACCAGCGCGCATCCCAGCGCTAGCAAACACTGCCAGGAACTAACCCTGCGTCCCAGCCGCACTCCCGCGTCCCGCCGCCACAGCCAACTAGCCGGCAGCACCAGCAGCACCCACAAAAGATTGAGCAAAAGTTCCATGCACTCAAGAACAGGCGCTAGGGGAAGCTCTACAAAAGCCCACGTGCGCTGAGTTTCTCAGAAACCCCAAACCCAAGTCAACGTGACCACAGTACCAGCCGCACAAGTCCGCAGCCGGAAACCAAGAAACTGTCCACTGACCACTGCTAAGGCCCCACCACCACTTGCAGCGCCGTCGGCGTCTGCATCTGTTGCTTGTAGATGGCATTCCGCTTCGCCACCTCGCCGTTCACGTTGACATACACCACATAAGCCCCGTGCGGCAACGTCTCGCCAAACGGCAACAACATCGCAACTGTGCCTCGCTTCAACGGAAAATGCTGATACCCAATCTCCGTCGCCCGTCCATTCTCCGCCACAGCCTTCACATCAAACGTCAAATCCACGTCGTCCGCAGTCGAGTTCGTCACTTCAACGCTGCCATCAATCCGGTTCCCGGTAACGTGCGCCGGAACCTTCCACGCCACCACGAGCCCCTCCACCACTTTGATTACGAATCCCGTCACCGCTCCCCGCTGCGGTTTGCTCCCATCCCGCACCTCCACCGAAAACTGAAATACCCCAGCCCGCTCCGCCTCTCCCCGCAGCACGCCGTTCTCATCCAGCGTGATCCCCGGAGGCAACGTCCCCCCAGTCAACCTCCAGTGCAGCGAAGGCACATAATCCCCCCGCACATGAAACCTCACCAGATAAGTCCCATGCGGATAAGTCCCCGGCAACTCCACTGGCTCAATCACCAGCAAATCGGGTTTACTTTCCGCAGCCGGTGCAGCCTTGTCCGACTTCTCCACCACAGTCCCCGGCGGATTCTTCTGCCCCGCACCCGCCTGACCCACCGCCGCGGCACTAATCGCTACCAGTAGCGCGCATGCCGCCGCGAAATCCCTAGAACGTGTCATGCCAAACTCTCCAAATCCTGTCATCCTGAGCGAAGGTTTTGCTTCGCGAAGCGAAGCAAAACCGCAGTCGAAGGACCCCTCGCTCGTTTGCACCACCACCGGCCCCTCAAGGCATTTCTATCACGGCCCCGCGCTTCTCGCTGCTCTCTCATCGGGATTTCTTCGGAGCCCCCCCCCAGAATGTTCAAGATATCTAGAACTTGCGCCCCGCCCCACATTTTTCTTCACCCCGGCGCTACTTATTCCCTTGGTTCGGGTTAAGGGCAAAAGAAATCACCTGTGCTAACCTCAACACAAGAAGGTGACCCGCTCCACCATTCGTTCTCCCCGGAGGTAGTTATGTCAGTCCGCAATGCCAGCGTCCTATTCCTAGTCCTTTCCACACTCGCACTCCTGGTCGGGTGCGGCAGCAGCACGCCCAGAGCCGTTCCGCCTCCCAGCGGCGGCTTCAGCGACAGCAACTTCAGCGGTACCTACGTTTTCTCGTCGACCGGCGTGGATGCCGGCGGCGCCTTCCTCACCATCGTAGGCGACGTCGTGGCCAACGGCAGCGGCGGCATTACCGCAGGCAACATTGACGTTCTCGACGCAGCCAGTGGCGTGTCTATCAACGGCGTGTCCCTCAACAATGCGATCACCGGCGGTTCCTACAAGGTCGGCGTCGACGGCCGCGGAACGGCCACGCTGAATACTACAGGCGGCGGTGCCCTTGCCCTGGATTTCGTCCTAACCTCGAGCACGCACGGCCTGGTCACTGAATTCGACGGCAATGGCAGCGGCAGTGGCACACTCGACCTGCAGCCCGCCGTCCTCTCGCAAAGCGCCCTTGGAGGGCTGTCTTACACCTTTAGTCTTTCGGGCGTCGGTACAACCTCGTCGATCGCCACAGTGGGTTCTATGACCTTGGGTGCCACGGGAAGCGTGACCGCCGGAATCGAAGATTTCAACAACGGCGGCGCCGCCTCCACCAGTCAGGCGATCTCGGCGTTGTCGTTTGTGACGGTCGGCACCGGCACCTCGCCTGGAACAGCACAGCTCATTACCAGTTTCGGCACGCTCAACTTCAATGTGTATGTTATCGATGCTACGCACATTAAGTTCATCGAAACCGACGGACTCTTCTTCCTTTCGGGCGACGCCTTTACCGCGGCAACCACCTTGCCAGCTTCATCAACCCTGGCCTTCACCATGACGGGATTTGATGCCGGCGCCGCCCCTCTCGCGATCGGAGGCACCTTCCCTCTGGACGCCAACAGCAACGTCGCGGCAGGCGGAATCGAGGACTTCAATGATCTCGGCGTTCTGGGCCAGGACACCAGCTTTGCCGGCGGATTCAGTCCCATTTCTGGTGGACGTTCTCTGCTCAGTCTCACCACCTTCGTGAACGGCGCTGCCAACGACATTGGCGGCACCTACACCTTTGCCGCCTATCCTTTCACGTCCAACGGCGTCACTGGCATTCAGTTGCTGGAAATTGACAGCTCGGCCACCATCGGCTTCAACGGCGTCACCCAGGGTGCGGCTTTCGTGCAGACCAGCACAACTCTCGCCGCAACCCAGGGCTACGGACTGAATCTTTCTGCTATCAACACTAATGCCGGCGGCACGCCATTCGAGGAAGACGATATTGCTGAGTTCGTTACTACCAGCAGTGCCTTCACCGGTCTCGTGGACGTAAATGATGAGGGAAGCACATTCTCCCCGCAAACACTAAACGGCAACTATTCCGCAGGCGGCGCCGGCTACACAGCCACGACCACCAATTTTGCCAACTTCAACATCTACGTCGTAAATGGCTCAACCTTCCTCATCCTCGAAATCGACAACAACCAGATCGGGGCGGGAATCTTCGAACTGCAAAACGCTTCCGGAATTCCCGGAGCCGCGCAGCCGGCCATCTCCATACTTCACGCGCCAGCATCGCCACACGCAGCCCTGCGCCGCAAACAGTAAACTCTAACCTCACCCCAAAAAAAAACAAAGGGGCGCGGCTCCAAAGCCGCGCCCCTTTCCTTTCCCGATAATGTGCCCTGGCCCGGCATTCCAAAACCCGGTCTTGAAGTCTCAAAATTGCCAAATTACAGAATTACCCAATTACAAATCCCACCGTGACCTTAGTTACCTTTAATCTATGACCCCTTTTCGCGCACAATCATTCTGAGATTTCTTCCCCCGCGGGAGACAACAGTGCTCTACCAACGCTTCTTGCGTGTATCCATATTCTTGCTCATCACCGCCTCGCTGGCGTCGGCCCGCGATCTCGCCCTGGTGTCCAATAAATCCAATTCGGTGGCCGTCATTACTCTCCCCGACCTGGTCAAGGTGTGCAAAGCCCAGACCGGCCGTTGGCCCGATGGCAAGTCCGTCACCTTCGTCATGCGCTCTCCGTCCACGCCTGAAATGAAGGTTGTCCTGGAAAAGCTTTATGGTGCATCCGCGACCGAGGTCAGCGGCCTCATCGTCGCCTCCAATCAGGCACACCCCAGCCATCCTCCTTTCGTGATCGTCACCTCCGACGAAGAACTCGTCAACAGGGTGGCGTCGATCCCCGGTGCCGTTGGCATAGTGGATGTGTATTCCATAAACAGCAGCGTCGCAGTAGTCAAGATCGCCGGCAAGTTGCCCCTGGAACCCGGCTACCTGTTACACGGAAACTAAGCAGCGGCCACTGGTCAGTGTCCAGTGGCCAGTAAGAACCAAGGCTTTAACCGGCCACTGACCAGTGGCCACTGACGTGGGAGGCTCGGGAAGGGCACGACTTTAGTCGTGCCGTTAAGGATCAAGAAGGAATCGGGCTTTAGCCCTGAGGGACTCAGGTTTAACTGGCCACTGACCACTGGCCACTGACCACTGATTTTTATGTCTGCACCAGGCAAAAAACTCGCTCCCCCCAAGCCGGCACCGCCGAAGGGCGCACATCAGCGCAAATACCCGCGCTTCGCCATCGACGCCCGCATGCAGGTCCGCATGTTTCAAGGCGGCGAATTCCAAACCTGCTGGGGACGTTCCACCGAACTCGGTCAGGATGGCATCGGTGCCACCCTCACCGGCGAACTAGAAAGCGGCGAAATCGTTTCCCTCGAAATCCCTCTGCCCCTAAGCCCCTACCCACTAAAAGTCCGCGCCATAGTCCGCTACCGCCAGGGCCTCCGCTACGGCTTCGAATTCCTCACCCTCAGCGAAGCCCAACGCGACACCGTCCGCCGCACCTGCGAAATGCTAGCCACAAGAGCTTGAAGATAGTGGTCGGTGGTCAGTGACCAGTGGCCAGTAAAACCGCCGCGGACGGAGGGATTTTACTGACCACTGGACACTGACCACTTTCTTCAGCTACTTGCGGCTCGAAAGAGATGCCAAGAGACCATTCAGGATTCGGCCGACTTCGGCCGCGTCGTTAATTAGGCAGTCGCTTTGATCTTGGTCCAAGTAGCCCAGATCTCGTGCGATAAGAATCTGCGTCTCGACTTCCATCAAAGAGCCACGGGCGTTTCCGAGAAACTGCCTGAATTCCCCGTCGAGAGTCTTGCCTGACCTTCTGCGATGTTGCTAGGGACAGAAACAGCCGCGCGCCGCAATTGCGAAGTCAGACCATAGGTCTCGATGTTCGGGAAAGCTTGGGTGCAGCGATAGACATTGAGGACCAATGCCATCGATTTTTTCCAAACAACCAAATCGCGATATGACTGGATGATGGGCCTAATGGAGCATGTCATGTACTTAGCATGTACCGTAAGCACTCCATCGGCGTTGATGTCCGTCACTGAATTCTGTGGATTTCCCGAAATGGCATTTGCCATGCCGCGGTTTTGGTTTGACTGGCCACTGACCACTGGCCACTGACCACTGCCTTCAATTAGGTGATTATGCACTTGACACAAGGCTAGCCGTTATGTATATTAGTTGTCATGGCTAGCGTTTTACCTTCGGTTTCGGCTTTTCCTCAGACCTCAAATGGTGCTGCACGGCCTTTACGATCTTCGGATGGAAAAGGTGTTTTAGCGCCTCTTCGTCCGTCATCTCCATGGGGTGTTTCTTCGACTTCCGTTTCGTCATGGGTGAGCCTATGAAAGAAGCAATCGACCTCTGCGAACTGGTAGAGCAATTTGATGACGATCAGCAGTGCCGCAACTATCTGGAGCGGTTGCGCTGGCCCCAAGGCATCCACTGCCCAAAGTGCGGCGGCGAACGTGTCTCTTCCATCCTAAAGCGCGATCAGCACAACTGCGACAGCGAATCATGCGGCTACCAGTTCTCCGTGACGGCTGGCACGATCTTCCACGATACACACTTGGCCCTTACGAAATGGTTTCTCGCCGTGTTCCTGCTTTGCCAATCGCGCAAGGGCATGTCTGCGAACCAGCTTAAGCGAATGCTGCGAATCAACTACCGGACAGCGTGGTATCTGTGCCACAGAATCCGGCACGCGATGGCTGAGGCGAACCCTGAAAAACTGGATGGTACAGTCGAGATGGACGAAACCTACATCGGCGGAAAGCAACGCAACATTCACAGCCGTGGGCCTTATGGTTCGCACAAAGAAATTGTTATCGGCATTCGCAAACGTGACGGCGATCTGCGGTTTTTCCATGCCAGCGATACTCGTTCCGTCACGCTGCACAAGTACATCGCTGAGAACATCAGCGAAGATGTAGACGTAATCATGACCGATGAGCACAAGGCATATCCGACCGCGATGGCAGAATTTCGGGACAGGCATGAGACCGTCACCCACAGCAAGAAGGAATACGTGCGCGGAGATGTCCACACGAATACCGTAGAATCGGCCTTCTCGCTTCTCAAACGCGGCATCGTGGGAACGTGGCATCGTGTCTCTGCAAAGCATCTGGCAGCCTACCTTGACGAAATGACGTGGCGTTTTAACAACCGTAAGAATCCGTTCCTCTTCCGCGATACGATGCTGAAACTCATTCACTCTGACAACCTCGAATACAAGGAACTCACGAAGGCTGCCTAAAACAGTCAATCCAGATTCTTTCTTACAATGTCGTCTAGATATTCAGCACAAGCCCCGAGATTGTATTTCTGAATCGTCCCCATAAATGCCGGTCTACAGACGGGAGCGTTTGCTAATTCATTGTATCGGTGTGCCATTTCTTCCATGATTAATATCCCATCTCCAAAAGTGCTTTGAAAGGTTTTACGTCGTAGTTGTAGATCGTTTTTAGTTTCCTCCTGCCAATGTGCGAACGCCTTCCAGTATGCTTTCATTACTTCGGGGTGCTTACCATCTTGAAACTCCTGAGGCACATCATCCGGTGGCGGTATGGGCATCGGCCAAGCAAGGTCATATTCCCGCATTCTCCTAGTGGTCTCTGTTACCAAAACTGCTAGTTCATTCTTGGGCATCGCAGCTAACTTTGCTACCTTTACATCCCTCGGGTCGTCGGGTTGAATCGCTCTGTCACGCTTGCCACCGAGCGTATTTGCATCTTTTAACTTTCCGCCCAGTGCTCCCTTTACAATCTGGGAGACCTGGTCGCTTGTCAGTTGGTGCTGAGGGTTGTTTGAATTGTATTGCAAAAGCGAAGTGAAAAAATCTCCCTTTATGCCAGCCCTCAATTCCTTCATCTCTGTTTGATGAGCTTGCTCCTCACTGTCCAGCACCCAAAAGCTGCCTCCAAGCGCGAGAATGGTGAGCGATATAAACAATGCTTGCCATAGTCGTTTTTCGGTCTCAGTTTCGCTGCTCTTGGCTGCCAAGTGATTCCCTGCCCACGCCATAACTAACGGGATTACAATATTGACGGCATACTTCCCTACGAAGGCCCACGGATAGTTAAGTCCGTAGTGCAATCTCATAAGAACTAGCACCCCAAAACCTACGACTGCGATATAGAAAAACCACAGTCGCAACATTCTTGCCCATACAAGGGCCAGCCCGATTATCAAAACATCCATCACTCGGATAGCGATATGCACACGCACACCTCCGCTCAATCAAGAACCGGGAGTTCTCGACTTGGGAAGCGTAATGCGAGTTAGCTTCTTGCGTCAAATGCATATTCCGGTTCAATTACCTCAGTAACTTTGGAGTCACTCCCCCCGCGTTCTACCATGCCCATGGCTGAGTTCCAGAGGGGGGAGTTTTAAAATGGGTGGTCGTGTCACCCGTTCACCGCAATCGTCAAAGGACCTTGTGCGCGCCAAGACTTTAAGTCAGGCGCTCGCACGGGGAGCCACACCTGCGTTCATTCCACCCGTCGTCCCCGTCGTCCAGCCATCTTCTCTATCTTGGAATTTCGACAAAACCAATCAACCCAACAGCTCCGAACAAACCCTCAGCATCCGCCGCCAGTATCTCGAACAGCTTTTTCAAAACTCACCCGACCCTCTCCTCATCACCGATGCTTCCTTCCGCTCGCAGTGCGTCAACCAGGAATTTCAAACCATGTTCGGCTTCTCCGCCGCCGAGACCCTGGGCCGATCCATAGACGAACTCATCTTCCCCCCCGATCGCGCCGCCGAAGCTCAATGGATAGCCCAATGCCTCCAGCGCGGCGAGCCCCTCACGCTCGAGACCCAGCGCCGCTGTAAAGACGGCACCCTGCTCGATGTTTGCGTCTCCTCCGCTCCGCTAATCATCGACGGCCAAACCGTCGCCTTCTACGCCATCTATCGCGACATCTCCGAGCGCAAACGCGCCGAAGCACTCAGCTCCGCTCTCTATCGCATCGCGGAAAAAGCCAGCGCAGCGCAGGATCTCCAGCAGTTCTTCGCCGCCATCCACGGTATCGTCGACGAACTCATGTGCGCCCGCAATTTCTCCATCGCCATTCACGACCCCGAATCCGAACTCATCAGCTTCCCCTATTTCGTCGACGAGCAGGAGTCCGCTCCTGCCCCGGGAAAACCAGGCGCCGGCCTCGTCGAATACGTCCTGCGCACCGGTGAACCCCTGCTCTCGACTCCCGAGGTCGCCGAACACTTGCGCCAGCGCGGCGAGATCGAACTCGCCACCCCGCCTCCGCTCCAGTGGCTGGGCGTCCCGCTCAAGGTCAACCACAACATCTTCGGGGCCGTCGTCCTCAAGAGCTACTCCGCGAACACCCGCTTCCGTGAGCGCGACAAAGATGTCCTCGCTCTGGTCGCCCAGCAGTTGGCCGCCGCCATCGATCGTAAACGCAACGAGCAGGCCCTGCGCCGCTCCGAAGTCCGCTACCGCTCCCTGGTACAAACCGCCGTCTACGGAATCTACCGCTCCAGCCTCGAAGGCCACTTTCTTGACGTCAACCCCGCCCTCATCGGAATGCTCGGCTACAATGACGCCCTCCAAGTCCTGGCCCTAGATCCGAAAAAAGATGTTTTCGTCGACCCCGCCGAGTACGCCCGCCTGGTCGACGAATTCCGCCGCACCGGTCGCATGGACGGCTTTGAAGTCCGCTGGAAACGCAAAGACGGCAATACCATCACCGTCCGCATCAGCGGCCGCGCCGTAGCCGGAGGCGATGAACCCTCCGACGTCCTCGAAGCCATCGCCGAAGACATCACCGAACGCCGTGTCCTAGAAGACCAGTTCCGACAGTCGCAAAAAATGGAAGCCGTAGGCCGCCTCGCCGGCGGTATCGCCCATGACTTCAACAATCTGCTAATGGTCATCAGCGGATACACCGAGGTCCTGCTCTACCACCTCAGCCCCGGCCACCCGCTCCACGCCAAAGCCGAAGCCATTCAGCAAGCCTCCGACCGCGCCACCACGTTGACCCGCCAACTCCTCGCCTTCAGCCGCAAACAGCTCCTCGAACTCAAAGTCATCGACGTCAACGCCATCGTAGCCGACATGGAGCGCCTCCTCCGCCCCCTGATCGGCGAAGATATCGAACTCACCACCAGCCTCTCTCCCAACATCGGCTGCACCCGCGCCGACGCCGGACAGCTCGAGCAAGTAATCATGAATCTCGTGGTCAACGCTAAAGACGCCATGCCCAACGGCGGCAAAATCTGCATCCGCACCGCCAGCGTCACCCTCGACGACTCCTACCGCCCCGAAAACACTTTCATCAATCACGGCCCCTACGTCATGATCTCCGTCAGCGACACCGGCCAGGGCATGGACCGCGAAACTCAAGCCCGCATCTTCGAGCCTTTCTTCACGACAAAAGAAAAAAACAAGGGCACCGGCCTCGGCCTCTCCACCGTCTACGGCATCATCAAACAAAGCGGCGGATACGTCTTCGTGCAAAGCGAAATCGGCCGCGGCACCGTCTTCACCATTTATTTCCCCCGCACCGACGAACCCTCCGAGGCTCACGGCGCCACTCCCATTTCTCACCTGGCAGCCGGCGGATCCGAAACCGTCCTCTTAGTCGAGGACGAAGACTCCGTCCGCCAGCTAGTCCGCGAAACCCTCGAATCCCGCGGCTACCGCGTCCTCGAAGCCGCCAACGGCAAAGATGCCCTAACCCTCGCCGCCGCCCACTCTGACCCCATCCACCTCGTCATCACCGACGTAGTCATGCCCGGTCTAAGCGGCCACGAACTGGCCCAGCAACTCCTCGCCGCCCGCCCCACCCTCAAAGTCCTCTACCTCTCCGGCTACGCCCAGGACGCCTTCTCCACCACAGCCGCCACCGAAGCCCAGAAAACGTTCCTGCAAAAGCCCTTCACCCTGCAAAGCCTGACCCGCAAAGTCCGCGAAATCCTGGGCCCACCCACCAAGTAACTATTCGTCTCGCCCCGGTGTACAATCTCCTCGCAGCCGCTTCGTCTGAATCCGCATCTCAGCTCTCATCATCAGTACAATAAGAACTCTGGAGGAAAAATCATGGCTCACGAACTACCGCCCCTGCCTTATGATTACGCAGCCCTCGAACCCGTCATCGACAAGCAGACGATGACCCTTCACCACGACATGCATCACGGCGCCTACGTAAAAAATCTCAACGCAGCCCTCGAAAAGCATCCTGAGCTGTTCAGCAAGACGCCCGAAGATTTACTCCGCGGTCTAAATTCCATCCCCGAAGACATTCGCGCCGCCGTCCGCAACAACGCCGGCGGCCACGTCAACCACACCATGTTCTGGAAAATCATGAAGCCCAAAGGTGGAGGCGATCCCACCGGCCCCGTAGCCCAGGCCATCACCAAAACTTTCGGCAACTTCAAAGATTTCCAAACCAAATTCAACGATGCCGGCGTAAAACAATTCGGCTCGGGATGGGTCTGGCTTGCCGGTAACGCCGGCGAAGTCCACATAATGTCGACGCCCAACCAGGACAACCCCATCTCCCAGGGCCACTTCCCCATCTTCGGCAACGACGTCTGGGAGCACGCCTACTACCTGAAATACAACAACCGCCGTCCGGAATACCTGGCCGCCTGGTGGAACGTAATCAACTGGGACGAAGTAAACCAGCGTTACGAAGCCTTCAAAACAGGCAAAGCCGTTAACGAGCCAGCCATGGCGGGGCGCTAAGTCATCAGCACCCTGTCATCCTGAGCGCAGTGGCCGCTTCGCGAAGCGAAGCGGCCACGAAGTCGAAGAGCCTGCCCCGAGCGAAGCCGAGGGGACCCCGCATCCGCAGGCAGCGCCGCCGCAACGTTCTCAAGGCATTCTCGCCGCGCACCAGGTTTTAGTAGCGGAACTGCGCCCTCCGCCCGCAAGTACCGTCGTCAGGGCCCCGATGCTCCTCTCCAGAACATCCAGCCGCATTCGTCCGTCCCGCGAAGCGAAGCGAGCGGAAGCTGCAATCAACCAGTAGCAAAAAGGCCCCGCGCCAACCAGGCGCAGGGCCATCTTCTATCTGCGTAATCAGCTCAGCCACCTATGCCGCGGTCTCCACATAGTCCTGGGGCTGATCCTCGAACTCCTTCCTGCATTCCTCCGAGCAGAAAAAGTATTTCTTCCCCGCAAACTGCGTCTGGAATTCAGCTTTCTTCTCTTCCACTCTCATTCCACAAACCGGATCTGTTGTCATGATTCCTCCTGCCACAGAATTTGTTCCTCTTACTCCCCACCTGATAGCAAAGCCCGTTCCGTTCTGCCCTTTGCCCCAAGTCCCTGACTCCGTTCACCTTTCCCAATCCCCAATGTCTTCTACATAGAATCCCCGAAGAAAATCTTTCCACCCCCACGCACCTTAATACTCACCGCCCGCGGAACCACACTCTCCGCCCACCCGTACCACCCTTTAGCACCCAATGCGCCTATCCAAGACATCCCGCCGCCTCGTACTCTTCCTCATTCTCTATCTGGCATTCTGTTCCGCATCCGCCATCTACGTAGCCGACGGTACCGTCCACCCCGCCCGCCGCCCGCTACCTCCAGAAGCCGAAACCGCCATGCGGGCTGTCGCACACCAACTGAACTCCGATCTGGCAAACGTTTCCATCACCACCGCAGACGCCATCGCGCTCCGTGCCTGGATCATCCTTCCTCAAACCAGCAACGGCAACGCCGTAATCCTCCTCCACGGCCTGGGCGACAACCGCATCGGCGCGACCGGATACGCACAACTTCTCCTCTCCCAGGGATTCACGGTTTTACTCCCCGACGCGCGCGCCCACGGCACTAGCGAAGGCCAGCTAGCAACTTATGGTCTACTCGAACGCAACGACATTCACCAATGGTTCGACTTCCTCCTGGCACAAGCGCACCCCCATTGCATTTTCGGATTAGGAGAATCCATGGGCGCAGCCGAACTCTTGCAATCACTGGCCGCAGAACCGCGCTTCTGCGCCGTCGCTGCCGAATCATCATTCTCCAGCTTCCGTGAGATCGCCTACGACCGCATGGGCCAGCCCTTTCACCTCGGCCCTTGGTTCGGACGCACTCTCCTCCGCCCCGTAGTCGAATTAGCTTTCCTCTTCGTCCGCGCGAAATACCATCTCGACATGCAGCATGTCTCGCCAGAGAACTCCGTAGCAGCCACGCAAGTCCCAGTCTTCCTGATTCACGGCCAAATCGACGGAAACATCCCAGTCCGCCACTCGCGCCAAATCCAATCCCGCAATCCCAAAGCAATTCTTTGGGAAGTCCCAAACGCCGATCACTGCGGAGCCATAAGCGCCGCCCCGCAAGAATTCGAACAGCGTCTACTCCAATGGTTCTCCGCAAACTCAGAAACAAGAACTGACCACTGACCACTGGCCACTGACCACTGCCTTTCTGCATTTCCTGTGCATCCCGTGTGCACAAGCCGCCGCCCCACGGCCCGAAACCTTCCCGCTCACACATTCTCCCCACCACAACCCAAGCACTCCGTGCGGCTTAGCGTCACATGCTGGACAAGGTTGACAATCCGTGTCGATCCATGAAAATCCCCGGCTAACATTTTCCTCAACTGCACCAAAAATACTGAATTGACCGCGCGCCGTTTCGCGCCTACATTCACACTCGCCCTCAACAAAAAATTGAAACTCGGCCAGGACAGTAAAGGCCGGGGAAGCAAATCAGGCAGTCGCCACAATCATCGATCAGCAGTCAACCATTCATTAACGAGAACTGAGAACTAAGAACTGACTGGCCACGCACCCATGAAAGCAAACCCATGGATCACCTATCGTACCCGGTTTCTAGTCAAAGCCAAACAGCTCACCACCAGCCTGGCCTTCACCGACGTCCTCGGCCGGCAACACTCCGGACGCAAGGGCGACTACCTCGTCGAATCCAGCGACGGCGTTCTCCGCATAGCCCCACGCCAGATCTTCGAAGACATCTATGTCCCGTTACTAGCCAGCGAGACTCCCGAACAGGACGAAACGCTGATTTCGGGCGAGCCCTTGCCGCAGCCGGGAACTCTTCGAAAACGCGAGACTCCCATCTTCTCGCTCCCGCCCCACCTAACCCGCAAATCTCCCCAACCCTACCGCGACCGCCGCACCCCAGCCCCAGGCCTTCGCTCCGTCTAACAAGGGATGAGGTTGGAGCGGGCGTTCCACGCTTGCGGCACACATGCCGGCCGTACCGTGGAAGAGCGGCGCTTAAGCGCCGCGTAAGCCCACCCGAGCCGAACCGGGCTTTAGCCCCAGTGCCCACAAATGCACTCAGAGTCCGAAGATCCCGCCTAACTGACCACTGGCCACAGATCACTGACCACTGTTCCATTTGTGAATACCATGTGAATTCCCCTTGTGGAAAACAAATCCACCACCCCCGCACCAAGCCCGTCATTGTTGAGGATACAACCTATGGTGTTTCCCTCTTGACAGGCACAATAAGCGGGAGTAACTTTGCATTCCCATAGCACCTTTGAGGCTCCCTCCCGCGGGAACGGGAACGAGCTTCGTGGAACACAAGTAGTTCAGGAAAAGCTACGGGATGGCGCCCGGCCAGAGGTGACCGGGCGACATCCCGTAAACATAAGAAAGCAATGGAGTAAGTGCGGTGGCCGTTCCCCCGACCCTCCCCCCGGGTGGACGACTAGCAGATGCAAGAAACAGGTAGCACGCAACACCGAGGTTTGTATCAGAAGGTTCGTATCAGGCACGTGCTTCGGTCGTGCCGAAACAAGGTTCGTATCAGGGCACGGCTTCAGCCGTGCCGCTACAGGCCACCATAAATGTGGGCTTTAGCCCCTGAAGGACCTGTATTTTGAGGAGCCCAAGTGGAAGCCATATCTCGACTAGTCACCGATTCCTTAGCCCGTCACGGTTTCGACCAACCCGTTGACCCCCGCCGCCTACAATGGTCGCGCTGGTTCCGCTGCGATTCCCCCCACAGCCTCCTGGTAGTCCCCAGCAAACCAGGCATCTTCGCGATAGCCGAGGAGGTCATGAACTTGGCCGCTGGCATTAACCTGCCCACCATGACTGATCGGGAGGGGCACGACTTCAGTCGTGCCGTTATGGCGGAAAGAGACGCGTCGGCTTCAGCCGCTGAGGTACCTCAACGCCGCATGCTCGCCGTCCTCCAGTTCTCCGAAGACGACGACATGGCCTTCACCCTCGATCGCATGTTCACCCAAATCAATCCCATGCGCGCCCGTCTCTCCTCCGGACGCTGCTTCCTCCGTTTCGTAGTCATCACAGACCAGGCCCAGCGCCGCAACATCTGCACCGCCCTGAATCAATGGATGCTCAACTCAGCCGAAAAAGCCACCGGCCTCCCATCTGATTTCCAGTCATCCCTGGAACTGACCACAGACCGTGTGGGTCGGACACTCCTGTCCGACTCTGCCGACGCCATAAGGATCCAAGCCCAGGGAACCCAGCCGACCCCGGAAACAGGTTTTGCATCTGCAGCCCCAAATCTAGATTCCGGGGCCAATAAAAACCTTCACTGTCCTCACCCCCTCCCCTCCGGTTTTTAGACCGGAGGGCACTCGGAAGCCGGGAGCTGGCAGGCCCGTGAACTGGAAAGGCTCGGGAAGGGCACGACTTCAGTCGTGCCGTCAGACGGACGTAAGAATGTGGGCTTTAGCCCCTGAGGTTTAGACGTACAAGGCGCCACCGGCGCTAGCAGCACGGTGGAAGAGCGGCGCTTAAGCGCCGCGTTGAGAAGCACAAAAAATGAGGGGCTTTAGCCCCCGCACAAAGCCCCAAAGGGGCGAACGAAAGCTCTTTACAAAGAACCGCTGCACCCCGAACGATTTCCAGTTCGGGAACGGCCCCATTCCCGCGTCCACCCCCATGGACCCAGAATCGGCCCTTGTTGATTAGAATCTAATTAATGGAGAGACCAATGCCCGAGCTCAAAGCCACCACCGTCGACGCCGCTGCGGCCAGCCCCGCCATCCCTGTCATCACCAATAAGAAGAAGGCCCCCGGCCTCTCCTTCCGCCGCTTCTTCACCAAGCCCGGCGTTTCCCCCTACGACGAACTCGAATGGGATCTTCGCCTTGCCCAGATCACAGACTCCCAAGGAGGCGTGATCTTCGAACAAAAAGACGTCGAAGTCCCAAAAGACTGGTCCATGACAGCCACGAACATCGTGGCCAGCAAATATCTGCACGGCAAAGTCGGCACGCCCGAGCGCGAAACCGGAGTCCGCCAGCTTGTGACGCGAGTGGCCGAAACCATCCGCAATTGGGGACTAGCCCAGGGCTACTTCAAGACTCCCGAAGACGGCGCAACTTTCCACGACGAACTCGTCCACATCCTCGTCCGCCAGTACGCCGCCTTCAACTCGCCCGTCTGGTTCAACGTAGGCTGCGACCGCATCGAGCCCAACTCCGACGCCCGGAACTGGCACTGGAATCCCCAAACTCAGCAAGTCGAGTTCGGCATCACCGGCTACAGCAAGCCGCAATGCTCGGCGTGCTTCATCAACTCTGTAAAAGATTCGCTAGACTCGATCCTCACTCTAGCGAAGACCGAAGGCATGCTCTTCAAGTGGGGCAGCGGCACCGGCACCAATCTCTCCCCGCTGCGCTCCTCCACTGAAGGCCTAAGCGGCGGAGGCACCGCCAGCGGCCCGCTAAGCTTCATGAAAGGCTTCGACGCCTTCGCCGGAGTAATCAAGTCCGGAGGCAAAACCCGCCGCGCCGCCAAGATGGTCATCCTCAACGTAGACCATCCCGACATCGTCGACTTCGTCGAGTGCAAACAAAAAGAAGAAGCCAAGGCTCACGCCCTGGTAGCCATGGGATACGACGGCTCGCACCCCGATTCCGACGCCTACTCTTCCATCTTCTTCCAGAACGCCAACAACAGCGTCCGCGTAACCGACGACTTCATGTACGCCGTAATGCGCGACACCGACTTCTCCACCAAAGCCATCGGCGACGGCCGCGTAATGCAAACCTACAAAGCCAAAGACTTGTTGAAGAAAATTTCCGAGGCCACCTGGCACTGCGGCGATCCCGGCATGCAATACGACACGACAACAAACCGCTGGCACACCTCCAAGAACACAGCAAGAATCAACGCCAGCAACCCATGCAGCGAATACATGTTCCTGGACGACTCAGCCTGCAACCTCGCCAGCCTGAATCTTCTGAAGTTCGCCCCCAACGGCACCTTCGATGTAGAAGCGTACCGCCATGCAGTAGATGTGTTAATCACCGCGCAAGAAATTCTGGTAGACAACGCGGGATACCCGACCGAATCGATCATGCGCAACTCCCACGATTACCGCCCGCTGGGCTTAGGCTACGCAAACTTGGGCGCATTACTGATGGCCGCAGGCCTACCGTATGACTCAGACGCCGGCCGCGACTACGCCGCCTGCGTAACCGCAATCATGTGCGGCGAAGCCTACCTCCAGAGTTCCCGCATAGCCGAACAATGCGAACCCCTAACCCCCGCCACAGACACAGTAGCAACGCGCCTGGGCATAACCGCAGCTGACCAGATGCCAGGCGGAGCCTGCCCCGGCTGGTACATAAACCGCGAACCATTCCTAGACGTAATCCGAATGCACCGCGCCTCAGTAAACAACATAAATAAATCAAACGTCCCAACAGCACTCTACGAAGCGAGCAAAGCGAGCTGGGACGAAGCCCTCGCCCAAGGCGAAAAACACGGCTACCGCAACAGCCAGGTAACAGTCCTAGCCCCCACAGGCACCATAGGCTTCATGATGGACTGCGACACAACCGGAGTCGAACCTGATCTGGCGCTGGTTAAGTACAAGAAGCTGGTTGGCGGGGGGATGATTAAGATTGTTAATCAGACTGTGCCTACTGCGTTGTTTAAGCTGGGGTACGATCACGATCAGGCGAATGCGATTGTTAGTTACATCGATGCTACTGGGACCATTGAGGGGGCGCCGGCTATTAAGGATGAGCATCTGGCGGTGTTTGATTGTTCGTTTAAGCCGGCTAAGGGGACTCGGTCGATTGCTTACATGGGGCATTTGCGGATGATGGCTGCTGCGCAGCCTTTTATCTCCGGGGCTATATCGAAGACTGTCAATCTTCCGGAGAATGCTTCTGTGGAAGACATCATGGAGGCATATCTTCAGGCTTGGAAGCTCGGATTGAAGGCTGTTGCGGTTTATCGGGATGGGTGCAAGAAGTCGCAGCCGCTTTCGGCGGCTGGGACTAAGACTGCCAACTCTTCGAAGGAAGACGCGCGGGTGGCTGCTGCTCCGCAGGAAGACAATCTTAATGCGCCTCCTCGTGCGGTGCGGCACAAGCTTCAGGAGGAACGGGCTTCGATCACGCACAAGTTCAATATTGGAGGGCATGAGGGTTACATCACTGTCGGGCTCTATCCCGATGGGGAGCCGGGCGAGCTTTTCATCACCATGGCCAAGGAAGGGTCGACGGTCTCGGGGCTGATGGATAGCTTTGCGCTGGCCACGTCCATTGCGCTGCAGCATGGCGTGCCGCTGAAGCTGCTGTGCGAAAAGTTTGCGCACACGCGGTTCGAGCCTAGCGGGTGGACCAGCAATCCCGACATCGGGTTTGCCAAGTCGATCATGGACTACATCTTCCGCTGGCTCCAGTTGCGGTTTCTGACCGGGCAGCAGCAGTTTCTGTTTGAGAATCTGCGGCCGAAGTCGAGTCCCGAGTCCCGAGCCTTGAGCCCCGAGGGAACGGGTGCACAGGAACCGCTCGCGACTCGCGACTCAGGACTCAGGACTGGATCGGTGCATGCGGCAGACCAACTGGCCGGCATCATCGACCTAGGCGACGCTCCCACGTGCAGCTTCTGCGGCAGCATCATGACGCGGAATGGTTCGTGCTATCGCTGCGGGAGTTGCGGGAGCACGAGCGGGTGCAGCTAAGTTTTGCGGACGGATTTCATGTTGTCACTTAAAATGACACCCTGACATTTTTATTGACAAGCTGTTCTATTACGTATATGCTGACTTTGGATCGCCGCTACGTGCGATTCTGTAGGCTCTTTGACAAGTTCTCTGGCTGAGAGTTGCTTCTAAGGCCGAGCTCCCGGAAGGAATCTTTCGGGGGCGTAACGCCGTAGGCACTGTATGTGTCTGCGGCGATGGGGCAGTTGCCCCATCAGTCTGACGCTGCATGCTTGGATCTCCTCGGGTGTCTGTTGGCCTCCCGCTAGGTGTTCGTGGGCTTGTTCGTTGGGTGTGTTCGTTGTCTCTTTGTACGGCACACGTTGGGTGAGTTTTTCGGTTCAGTCCATTCCTTCTCGGAAGCTGCTTCGCGGCACCGGCAGTTTTGCCGGAGAAGGAGAACTGTATGAAAGGCAACAAGGACCTACAATTCTGCCTGGAGGCACTCCGCTCCCTACAGAACAGAAATGGACCTGAACCGGAACAGAGGAGTGCACTAGACAAAGCAGAAGTTAGGCTGAAACGGCTCCGTCGAAAACCAAATCCGCGCAGAGAAGAAATTTTCGAGGCGGTGAGGGAAGTAGCCGAAGCCATTATCAATAACTTTTTGCGCCGCGATTAGTTTCTGACGGCCTGGTGCTCAGGTTCCGAGAAAAACTCACTTCCAAGATTGTTGGGTCACTGTGGACTATTCCAAGGCCATCCGGGTAGGTAGAGCACTCGCGGATATCCCGCAACGCGAGCTCGCAAAGAGGATATCAGTCGATGCGAGCTTGGTTTCCATGCTAGAAAGCGGCAGACGCAAGCCAAGCCTGGAAATTTTGGAAAGAGTGGCGGCGGCGCTTGGAATTCCATTTCATCTATTTACTATGCTTGCGTCAGAGCCGGCGGACATAAGAGGCGCGGATCCAAGCTCCGTTCGCAGGCTGGCTTTGGCATTGACCAAACTGCTTCTGACCGGGGGTGACCGTGAATCCGGTAGAAACCGCGACAGCCGTGCTGAGGCTAGACATTCGGAGCCCAAGGCGTCTCGCCGACGTGCTTAAGGTTCCCCTCGAGACACTGGAGGGAGTGGCGGCAGTGCCTAGCCGCCTATACAGCCCCTTCAGCGCGGTTACGCCGCCTCGTCCGTTTGCAAAACGATACACTCCGAAGCCCCGACCTATCGACAATCCTCTACAGGACCTCAGTTGGATCCAAAAACGAATCTATCGTAGGCTGCTGAAGCCCATCTGCTTTCCATGCCACGTGATGGGTGCAGTTCCTAAGCGCAGTGTTGCGGACAATGCAGAACGCCACTTAACCTCAAAACTGTTGGTCACGTTAGACGTGCGGCAATGCTTCCCGAGCATCACCAACGCAAAAGTATATCGGGTCTGGGCTGATTTTCTGGGGTGCTCGCCACCAGTGGCAAGCCTGCTTACGCAGCTGACGACTTTTGGCAGGCACCTTCCGCAAGGAGCCGCGACCAGCCCATTTTTGGCGAACCTATTCATCTGGATGATCGACGAACCGATCAGGAGTATGTGCGAGCAGCTGTCAGTTGTCTATTCGACGTGGATAGACGATCTTGCGTTTTCAGGCGAGCTGGCTAGAGATCTGATCCAACCCTCGATTTCGGTGCTAGCTGCCAACGGACTGAGCGTGGGGCGCAAGAAGGTCAAGATCATGGGACCGAATGCTATAAGGCTTCTCACCGGCACACGCTTGGGTTTGGGCGAGGTACGCGCTCCGAAAGATAAGCTCTCGCGAATTCGGTCGGGCATTCATAAACTACGATCCGGATTAGTGGCGGAGCCCGACGAGGAGCAGTACATACGCAGCTTGGTAGGTCAGATCAGGTACATTCACCAGATCTGCCCAAGGGATGCCTCCGCGTACCGGGCTGACCTGATCGATGCTTGCGGGAAGCGTTTCCTCGACGCCCCCTCTAAGAGGTTCCTTGAGGCGAGGTAATGCGAGTCTTGACGGGTCGCGCTTGCGGCGCGACTGAAGTCGTGCCCTTCCCGGTTGTGGTGCTGCCAAATCCCAAAACGTCCACGGGGGCTGAAGCCCGGTTGTTTTTGGGGGCTGTACGCGGCGCTGAAGCGCCGCTCTTCCACGTCACCGCGCGGGTTTGTGGCGGTCGGCCAACGGCAGGACTGAAGTCGTGCCCTTCCCGGTCGTGGCGTTGCCAAATCCCAAAACGTCCACTGGGGCTGAAGCCCGGTTGCTTTTGGGGTGCTGGACGCGGCGCTTAAGCGCCGCTCTTCCACGGTGCTGCATCCGGCGGTTCTTTCTTTGCGGTTCTTCCTTAGGGCTGCTGTGTCGGACTCCACGCGGTGCGCGGTTCTGACAGGCGTTTTGTGCGAAGGATCGGTTCGATTCCTTGGGAACTGGTGGGCTGCTTGCGCGACCGTGGAAGAGCGGCCCTTCCAGGGCCGCGTCGGGTCGCCACAGACTTCGCGGGCTTTAGCCCCCGTGGTCGTCTTTCCCAATCTGGAAACAGTTTTTTCGCGGCGTGACCGATATCACCCTCCACTTCCTCTTCGAGGCTCTACGATCCAGTCATGGATGATTCACAGCGTACGTTTTTCGTCACAAGCATTAGTTGGCGACGCGTGCCTATCTTTCGTGTCGAGGCTCGGGCGCGGCTTTTGATTGAGGTGCTGCTCTGGTATCGCGATCAGGGGAAGTATCTGCTGCACGAATTTGTTGTCATGCCAGATCATATTCACTTGTTGCTCACGCCTGCGCCCGAAATTGCGCTGGAGCGGGCTGTGCAGTTCATTAAGGGTGGGTATTCGTATCGGCTTCGGAAGATGGAGAAGATTCGGGTATGGCAGGAGAGTTTTACGAATCATCGGATTCGAGATTTCGAGGATTATCAGAGACATTGCGAGTATGTCCGGATGAATCCGGTTCGAGCGCGGTTGGTGCGGGATGCGGCGGCGTATGCGTTTTCGTCGGCGAATGAGGAGTTCCGGTTGGATGCGATGCCCCAGAGGCTGGTGCCCGGTTTCCCTAAGAGCGCTTGAGGCGGCGCTGAAGGGACGGGCTCAAGACGACCACGGGGGCTGAAGCCCGGTTGGTTTTGGGGTGCGGGACGCGGCGCTGAAGCGCCGCTCTTCCACGGTGCTGCGTGGGTTTGGGGCACTCTCGGTCTGTTTAGCGGGCTGAAAAACTTCTTTTCCTCACACAATGTAATGTGTAAACTTATACACATGGCTACCAATCTGGCTTTGGATGATTCGTTGATTGAAGAGGCGCGGCGGGCGGGGAAGCATAAGACCAAGAAAGAGGCGGTGACGGCGGCTCTGGATGAGTACGTGCGGCGGCGGAAGCAGGTTCGCATTCTGGAGGCGTTTGGTGGTTTTGAGTTTGATCCGGGATATGACTACAAGGCGGAGCGGCGCGGGCGTCGGCGTGGGCGTTCTCGCCCGGTGTGATAGGGAAGCGAGCCAAACGCGGGATTATTGTGTCGCAAAAAACGCGACACATCCCGCGGCTCGCCCAGATTCCTCACTGCGCAAAGAACGCTTGTTCGGAATGACAATATGACCGTTCTGGTGGACACTCCGGTGTGGTCGCTGGCGCTGCGGCGCAAGTCGGCTGACTTGAATGCTCGCGAGCGGGCGCTGACTGTGGCGCTGGCGGAATTGATCCGGGAGGGGCGGGCGCAGATGATGGGAGCGATCCGGCAGGAACTGCTTTCGGGCATCCGCGAAGAGGAGCGGTTTCACAAACTGCGGAATTACCTGAGAGCTTTTGAGGAGCCGGGGATCGAGATTTTGGATTATGAAGAAGCGGCGCGCATGCACAACATGTGCCGGGGGCGGGGGATTGCGGGGTCTGCCGTCGATTTCGTGATTTGTGCAGTGGCGCAGCGGCGCGGGTGGCACATTTTTACTACGGACCGCGATTTTGAACGGTATGGGCGGGTGTTGGGGCTGAAGTTGTATGGGGTTTGACTTGAGGGTGCCGTCCCCTTCGGGGCTTGGTCGTCTTCTGCTTTTACCCACGGCTTGCGCCCCTTCGGTTGCGCTCAGGGGAGGCTCCTTCGCAAAGTGCGCGAAGGATGGGGCACCCTCGGGTCGTGGTGGCTCCGGCTGAACAGCAGATTCCTCAGCGGGCTTTTTGCACGGTTCGGAGTGACAAATTTTTTGGCGGCTTGCGGCACGACTGAAGTCGTGCCCTTCCCGAGCGTTTCCCTCAGAATTCAAAGTTTTCCACAGGGGGTGTGTGACGGATGTACTTGTGGGGGGTGGTTATGATTGAAAGAGTGGCGGGAGTTTGCCGGAAAAGTGGGTTCAGGGGTGCGGGACGGGAAACCAGGGTTCCTCGCTTCGCTCGGAATGACACAAAAACGCTCGGAATGACACACAAACGCTCGGAATCACAAAAGTTTTGAGTTTTGGAATCGAGAGGAGTGGAGTATGTGGAGGAAGAAGGATCGGTTGGCTGGTGGGCGGTTGGCGGGGTGTTTGGAGCGCGGGGCTTGGGCGGAGCTTTATTTCATGATGCAGGCGGCGGGGTTTGGGATGAAGGTGTCGCGTCCGTTTGGGGCGGTGGGGAGATATGACGTGGGAGTGGAGAATCCTACGGAGGGGTGGCAGGCGCGGGTTTTGCGGGTGCAGGTTAAGTCTACGATCTACAAGCGGCGCGGGGAATGTTACAGCTTGAATGTGATGGGGCCGGGGCGGAAGAAGTACGAGCCGGGGACGGTGGATTTTTTTGCGATTTTGCTGATTCCAGTGGATGAGTGGTACATCATCCCGTATGAGGTGATGGGTCGGACGAATTGTTCGATTCACTTTTCGCCGGAGGGGATGCGGCAGAAGTATGGGAAGTATCGCGAGGCCTGGCATTTGCTGAAAGATACTGGGCTGACGATTCAGGCTTGCGTGGATCCGGAGTGGGAGGAGGTGGAAGGGTTGGTGGCGGAGGCCGAGACCAAGATTCCTCGCTTCGCTAGGAACGACAAGCCTTTAAAGGATGAGATTGCAGTTGAGGACGATGGAGGCGCGGGTCGGAATCGAACCGACGCATAAAGGTTTTGCAGACCTCTCCCTTACCACTTGGGTACCGCGCCCCTAGAGATTAAGTTAGCGTTTCGGGGGAGAAAAGTCCAACGTGGGTCTGGCAGGTGCGGGGAAAAAGGTTTTACCCGCCAAGGACGCTAAGAAGAACTGGAGCGGGAGACGGGGGTCGAACCCGCGACATCGACCTTGGCAAGGTCGCGCTCTACCACTGAGCTACTCCCGCTTGTTGGGTTATTTTACACGAAGAGAGTTTGGAGGGGGAAGCGACGACAGTATCTAGTACCCAGTACCCAGTGCCTGATACCTAGTTGCGATTGGGTTTCGTTTCGGCCGGATGTTTCAGGAGCCGGCGGTCATTTCGCGGGCCCATTGCATGGCTTTCCAGTGACACTCGGTGACGTGGCCTTCGGGGAGTTTTAGTTTGGTGCAGAGTTCGGAGAGCTTGGGCCAGTTGGCGATTTCCTGGGCAAGCATGAGTTGGTAGAGGGGGTCGAGCTGGCTTTTCTGGCCGAGGAGCACGGCGCGGGTTTCGTGATCGAGGCTGATGCCTTCGAGGACGACGCCCATGGGCATTTCGAGGATCACATCCATCAGGGAAAAAAGGCCTACGAGGAAGAGGTCGGATTCACCGTGGGGAACTTTGGGGCCGAGTAATTCGCAGTAGCGGGCGCGCACGAGGGCGGAGAGGACTAGGTCGGAGGATTTGTTCTGGCCGGCGCCGAGAGCGGCGACGAGGCGGACCCAGCGGCGGACTTCGCGCTCGCCTAAAATCGCGAGGCCGTGGCGGACGGAATGGATTTCTGAGGCAAAGCTGAACGCGGCCGAATTGAGGTAGCGGAGGAGGCGATAGCAGAGGGAAGCTTCGTGCTTGATGATGTCTTCGATTTCGCGGACTTCGATCTCGTCATGCGAGATGGCCTGCAAGAGGCGCAGGTAGTTGACCTGATTCTTAGGAATCTCGCGGGCGTGGAGAAGCTCGGGCCGGCGGAAGAAGTATCCCTGGAAATAGAAAAAGCCGGCCTTTTTGCAGGCGGCGAATTCCTCGCGGGTTTCAACTTTCTCAGCCAGCATACGGCAAGTGGGGCTGCCGTGGCGTTTGACCAAGGCGGACTGCTCGGCGGGCGAGCTGGCTTTTAAATCCACTTTAATCACGTCGGCGAAGGGCACGAGTAGTGTGCGAGGGTCATTGGTGACGAAGTCGTCGAGGGCGATCATGTAGCCGGCTGCCTTCAGACGGACGCAGGCGCCTTGTACCAGATCGTCCGGGGGAACGGACTCGAGGATCTCGACCACAACCTGGGATGGGGGCAGGAGAGTGACGTAGTCCTTGAGAAGAGTTTCACGGGTGCAGTTGATGAAGGCGCGGCGGCCGTCGCAAAGAACATCGAGGCCCATCAGGATGGAGGTGTCGAGGGTGCTGCGGGAGGCGACATCGGCGTCGGTGTGGCGGAAATAGTCCTCTACGCCGTCGCGGAAGAGGAGTTCGTAGCCGAATACCTGCTCGTTGCTCGAAAGAATCGGCTGGCGGGCGACGTAGAGTTGGGCGCCTGGGTTTGCCGGGGCCGGGGATGTGCTGGTAGTTGTCACAGATAGATACATCGGCAGGCGGAGGGGGAAGCTTTAGGAGACGCAAAGTTTCAAGGTTTCAGAGTTTAAAGGTTTCAAAGCGGATCGCTGGCAGGTCTTGAAACCTTGAGACTTTTGAAACCTTAGTGAACAGCCCATTGCGGGTCTTCTTCGGGCTTGACGACGTGGCCGTCGCGCATGTGGATGATGCGGTCTCCGAACTTGGCGGCTTCGGGGTTGTGGGTGATCATGAGCACGGTCTGGCCGAGTTCCTGGTTGGACTGGCGCAACATCTTCAGAACTATGTTGGAGTTTTCCGTGTCGAGATTGCCTGTGGGTTCGTCGGCCAGGACTACGGCCGGTTTGTTGACCAGGGCGCGGGCGAGGGCTACGCGCTGCTGCTCGCCGCCGGAAAGTTCGGAGGGGCGATGGTTGAGGCGCTTGCTTAGTCCTAGTAGATCGCAGATGCGGAGGAAGAAGGCGGGGTCGCGATCGCCGTTACCGGAAATTTCCTGGGCGATGGCGATGTTGGAGTGGGCGTTGAGGGTGGGCAGGAGGTTGAATTTTTGAAATACGAAGCCGATTTTGCGCTTGCGCATGCGAGTGCGCTCGGCGTCGGAGAGGGTGGCGATGTCATCGCCGTCGAGAATTACTTTACCGGAATCGGCGCGGGTGAGTCCTCCGAGCAGGTAGAACAGAGTGGATTTGCCGCTGCCGGAGGGGCCGACTACTGTGACAAATTCTCCTTTTTGGACGTTGAAGGAAATGCCGCGGAGCGCGGGCACGTCGATCTTTCCCACGCGATAGGTTTTGTGTAGATCGATGGCCTCGATGAATGCGGACATGTCCTGAATCGAGTTTACACGATGGGTAGGGCAGTCAAGGCAATCGACCGCCGAGTACGCGGCGGGTGCCGAGAAACTCAGAGAAAAGATCCTGTAGTTTTCTCGGCGTTCTCGGCGGTTAAATTTTTCAGGCGGCGCCCTGGCGGGGCGTGAATTGCGGGAGGCGGTCGTGCAGGCGCTTGGGGCCGCGCTTGCGGACCAGGAGCAGGCGGATCCGTTCCAGCAAATCGGCGGGGGCGTACATTCCTCTCGCGAGAAATACGTCCGCTTGCGATTCGTGATCGTAGACGCGGACCTTGCTGGAGATGAGGATGGCTGGAGTGTGGGGCGAGAGATTTTTGATGGCGGCGATTAGCTGTGGGCCGTCTAGGCCGGGCATGGCCATGTCAGTGACCACGAGATCGATGCCGCCCTGTTTGAAGCGGTCGAGGGCCTCCTCGCCACGGGAGTAGCTGGCGACGCGGTAGCCGCGGGTTTCGAGCATGATTTTGCGGTAGGAAAGGGATTGTTCGTTGTCGTCAACACAAAGGATCGTGCGCTTGGGTTTCATTCACCGCCTGTATCCGCCTAGCCATCTGTGACCGGAAGTCATACCAGTTGGCGCCAGCGGAAATTTTCTCTGTCGTGAAGAATGGAGGAGCGGAAGTGATGCTAACGGGAAGGGGCGCGCCTGTAAAGTAGCGTCGAAGCAAATGGCAGAGTTTGGCCATTGACTTTTTTCAGTGTGAGGAAAGGTGCGTTTTTGCGGCGGATGCAGATAGCACTTTAGAGGAATACTTCGCCGCGCATGATTTCCACCGAGTGTCCGCCGACGCGCACGTTAACTACCCGGTTATCGCTGCTCTTGCCGTCGCTGCTCTTGCCATCGAAAGAGGCGCGGACAAAGATCCGGCTGGGGCGCTTCATCTCGACGCCCTGCTCGATGAGGATGCGCTCGTTGGGTTGGGCGACGCCGTGGGCGACCATCCAGGCGGCGGTGCAGCCGGCGGCGGAGCCGGTGGCCGGGTCTTCGCCGTTGTAGAACAGCATGCGGGCGTGGAGACGGGCACTGGGGTCCACCGTCTCGCGGGTTACGAAGTAAAAGAACTTGCCTGCGCTTTTGGCGAGATACTCGGAAGCGCGATTCAGATCGATGTGTGAGAAATTACGCATGGCGGCCAGCGACTTCAGCGGCGTCACGGTGAATGGCACTCCCGTGGAAACGGTTTGGATGGGCAGAGAGTCGTCGAAATCCTGGGCGCGTAGTCCGGTCGCACGGGCGACGGCTTCGCGATCGTGCTGGATTCCGAACGTTGGATCGAGTTGTGTCATCTCGCCGAAGGGAGGTTCGCCCTTGGAATCTTCAAAGTGGACGGGCACTTTGCCGGCGTTCAATTCAAGAACGACATCCTTCGCACCGCTTTGGCCGCGCAAGGCGAAGGCCGTGCCCAGTGTGGGATGACCGGCGAACGGGAGTTCCTCCTGCACGGTGAAGATGCGGACGCGGATGCCGTTTTCTTTTTCGGTGGCCGGGTCCCGGGGCAGGATGAAGGTGGTTTCGGAGAGATTCATTTCCTTGGCGAGCGATTGCATTTCGGCGTCGGTGAGTCCGCGGGCGTCGGAGAATACGGCGAGAGAATTGCCTTCGAGGGGACGGGAAGAGAAGACGTCCCACTGGGTCATTGCCAGACGGCGTGGTTGGGTCATGAGTTTTCCCAGAGTTGCAGCTTCTGTCTCGAACAAGTAGAGATGCCGGTCTTCGCTTCCCCGATGCAGGAAAACTTCGTACGATGACGCTCGCGGGGCGTGATAGCTTCCACAAAATCTTTAACCACGGGGGGCAGAGGGGGCACGGGGTTGCACGGGGTAGTGCGCGGTCGAGCGGTTGACAGGGCTTGTGCAGGCTTCTATTCTAGCTACGTGTTTTGCGCTTCCAGCGCCGGCGTGTTGTGTTGTTGTATGTGTTCGCCGCCGTGCGGGTAGGGAGCAGACGAGATTTCTTCCAACCCACCCGGCGCGAACGGGTGGGTTTCGTTTTGAGCTTCATCTTGATCTTAATCCGACGTTCATCCGAAGGGCGCGGCTGGGCTAACTTAAAAGAATTTGAGCGAATTTGAATTTTACCAGGAGGGAAATATGAGCACGATGGTAAGTGAAATCACTGGCAGGATCCCCCGCATCAACGACACAGCGCCGAACTTCACGGCGGAGACTACGCAGGGGACGATCAATTTTCACGAATGGATTGGCGATGGCTGGGCGATTTTGTTCTCACATCCCAAAGACTTTACGCCGGTGTGCACGACTGAACTGGGCTATATGGCAGGCCTGCAACCCGAATTCGCCAAGCGCAACACGAAGATCATTGGGCTTAGCGTGGACCCGGTGAGCAGCCACGGCAAATGGGCCGCAGACATCGAAGAGACGCAGGGACACAAGGTGAATTACCCGATGATCGGCGATCCGACACTGGAAATCGCCAAGCTGTATGGCATGTTGCCGGCGGAAAGCGGGAACACTTCCGAGGGGCGCACGGCTGCGGACAATGCCACGGTGCGCACGGTGTTCGTGATCGGGCCGGACAAAAAGGTGAAGCTGCAGCTTGCCTATCCCATGAGCACGGGGCGGAACTTCGACGAGATACTGCGAGTCATTGATTCGATGCAGCTCACGGCGAAGCACAAAGTTGCGACGCCGGTGAACTGGAAGCAGGGCGACGAGGTGATCATCCTGCCATCGGTTTCGAACGAGGAAGCGCAGCAGAAGTATCCTGGGGGCTGGAAGTCGCCGAAGCCGTATTTGAGGATCGTGCCGCAGCCGAAATAGGTGGAGCGGATTTTCTGGAAGCGCATGCGGTCCGGTGATCGTCCCGGTCTTCAAAACCGGCGGGCGGCGGGTCACCCCGTCGCCGGTGGGTTCGACCCCCACTCGCTTCCGCCAATTGTTTGCTGTTTGCCGCTGGTGGTCAGGTTTCTGATCCTAGTTTCTGATCCTAATTTCTGATCCTGAGGAGAGTTCTTGATGCGAACGTTTGGGACGCTGGTGTTGGGGATGATTTTGGGTGTTGCCGCCATTGCGCTTGGGGTCTACTGTTATTTCGCGACGGGGCGTGCGCCGGTGGGGACGGCGGAGCCTCCGCTGCCATTTGAGAAGAAGCTGGCGCACAGGGCCCTGAATGCAAGAGTGGATCGCGAGATGCCGAAGACGGTGCCGCTTCAGCCCGACGAGCCCAACCTGGCGGCTGGCGGCCAGCTCTATCGCGAACATTGCGCGGTTTGCCACGGACTGCCGGGGCAGACGGAAACGCCGATCGCGAAGGGGATGTATCCGCGGCCTCCGAAGCTGATGGAGGGAAAAGGCGTTACCGACGACGAGCCGGGAGAGAGTTATTGGAAAGTGGCGAATGGGATTCGGTTGACCGGCATGCCGGGCTTCCGCCCGACACTGTCGGAAACGCAGATGTGGCAGGTCAGTTTGTTGGTGGCCAACGCTGACAAGCTGCCGAAATCGGTTCATGACGCTTTGTCGGCGCCGCTTAGTCCTGACGTGGCCGCGAAGGTTGTTCCGGCGAAGTAGGGTAGAAAGGGAGTCATGGCTATGAAAATTGCAAACGATGTCACGGAACTGATTGGGAATACTCCGCTGGTGCGGCTTAATAAAGTTACAGGAGGGTGCGTGGCGGATGTGGTGGCCAAACTGGAAAGCCAGAATCCTGTGGGCAGCGTGAAGGACCGCATCGGAGTGAGCATGATCGGCGATGCGGAGAGCGCGGGGAAGATTCAGCCGGGGAAGACGGTGCTGATCGAGCCTACGAGCGGAAATACGGGAATCGGGCTGGCGTTTGTGGCGGCGGTGAAAGGCTATCGGCTGATTCTGGTGATGCCGGAAACGATGAGTATGGAGCGGCGCGTGATACTGCTGGCCTTTGGCGCGGAGCTTGTGCTTACGCCGGGGCCGCTTGGAATGAAGGCCGCGATTGCCAAGGCGCAGGAGTTGCTGGCGAACACTCCGAACAGCTACATGCTGCAACAGTTCGACAATCTGGCCAATCCTAAGATTCATTTCGAGACCACGGGGCCGGAGATTTGGAATGACACGGACGGGCGGGTGGACATTTTGGTCTCGGGTGTTGGGACGGGCGGGACCATTACGGGGGTGTGCGAGTACATCAAGCCGCGGAAGCCGACGTTCAAGGCGATTGCGGTGGAGCCGGCGGATAGTCCGGTGCTGTCGGGCGGGAAGCCTTCACCGCATAAGATCCAGGGGATTGGGGCCGGCTTCGTTCCGAGCATTTTGCGACGGGAATACATTGATGAGGTGATTACGGTCACCAACGACGAGGCGATTCGGATGGCGCGGCGGCTGCCGCTGGAGGAAGGATTGTTTGTGGGGATATCTTCTGGCGCGGCGGTGAGTGCGGCTTTGCAGGTGGCGCGGCGGGCGGAGAATGCCGGGAAGCTGATTGTAGTGGTGCTGCCGTCGTTCGGGGAGCGGTATTTGAGCACTGTTCTTTTTGAGGAGTTGCGGAATAAGGCGCAGCAGATTGCTACATCGGCGGTTACGCTGTGAGTCTCGAGTTAGGGGTTTGACCGGGGTGGAAATCTCTGTGGAAATCTGCTGCTAAATGGCAAAATTCGCGGCGCTCCGGCAAACCTGCGGGTGTATGATGATTTTCCAACAGCGAGGCAGATTTTGGCGCGGACGTGTGCGCAGTGCGGGCGCCGCGGCCTGCAGCAAAGTAGTGAAGGCGGGAATGAGGGAAGACTATTATGGCCATGAATCAATCATCCAACGACGAGCCGCGTTCTGCGGCGAATGAGAAGAAGCCTTACGAGAAGCCGGGCTTTCGGCATGAACAGGTGTTCGTGACCTCGGCGCTGAATTGCACCAAGACCGCCACCGAGGGGCAGTGCATGTTAAGCGTGCAGAAGCTCTCATGAGGGTGGCTGACGGCATCCCGCTGGATTCTGCGACCGCCGTGAAATGCGATCTTGCGAGTGAAGTTCTGCGATCATTCGGAACTCTTCGCTTTGCCGCGACGGGCTGGAGCATGCTCCCCGCCATTTGGCCAGCGGACACGCTGGTGGTTGATCGCGTCAGCCCCGATCAGGTTCGCGTGGGAGAGGTTGTCCTGGTCGGTCGTAACGGCAGGCTTTGCGCCCATCGCGTAATCTCGAAGGCAGACGATTCCGGGAATCCGCATTGGATTACTCAAGGTGACGCCGTGCAGTCGCCCGATCCGCCTGTGCGTGAGCCTGAATTGCTGGGCCGGGTGGCTTATCTTATCCGAGGAGGAAAGCTGGTGGCTGTGGCCACGAAGTTGAGCGTGGTCGAACGCCTGACAGCGAGGATTGTCCAGCGCTCGGTTCCGGCGGCGCGCGCGTTGGTTTATCTGCACAACATGGCCCAGACTCCAGCAAAGGCGGCGTCAGAGAAGGCGGTTTTTCCGTGCCAGGGCTAGCCACACAAGTTGAGCGCTACAGCGCGGTGATTGCCATTGGCGGCATACCCGTCCGCGTGAACACGACGGATCCGGATTTTCTCGAACTGCTGCACAACCGGTATGCTGGATTCGTGAGCGCCGAGGATCGCGCGGAATTCGAGTTCGAGGTTGACCTTGCGCCACCCGCGGTCGACGATCCAAACGCGGATGTGAGCGTCAGGTACGTCGCCGGACGATGGTTCATGGAGCGCGGCGATTTTCGCGCCGAATGGAATCCAGCCACGCGCACCGGCACCATTCACCAGACTGCTAACCCTTACTCGATCGATGCTGTGCTGCGTATCACACATACGCTGGTGCTGGCAAAACAGGGTGGATTTCTTTTGCATTCGGCGAGTGCCATTCGCAACGGAAAGGCATTTTTGTTTGCCGGGGTCTCAGGAGCAGGGAAGACCACGATTTCACGTCTCGCTCCCGCTGACGCGACTCTTCTGACCGATGAGATATCCTACGTTCGCAGGCACGGTGAAGGTTATGTTGCGTATGGCACCCCTTTCGCCGGGGAACTGGCGAAGCTGGGCGAGAATACCTCGGCGCCGGTGGCCGCCCTTTATCTACTGGCGCAGGGTCCGGAGAATCGCATCGACCCGGTGGCCGCGGCCGATGCCGGGCGCGAACTGCTGGCCAATATGCTTTTCTTTGCCGAGGACCAGGAAATGGTTCACCGCGTATTTCGGGCTGCGTGCGACTTCGTGGATCGCGTGCCGGTTTACAGGCTGACGTTCGTGCCGGATCCGCGCGTTTGGGAGATGATCCAATGAGTAAGAAGCTTTATGTCGCACGCAGTCCACGCATCGCCGCCCGCATGCTGGGCGAAGAAATGCTCGTCATGTCAGGTCAAGGATCGATGCTGTTCACGCTTAACCCGACTGCGAGTGTTCTCTGGCAGGCGGCCGACGGCGCGACACCGCTTGATGAAATTGTGGAGAGCCGCATCTGCTCTGAGTTCGAAGTAAATCCCGAGGAGGCCATGCGGGATGCGGAGGCGCTGGCCGCGGATTTGGCCAAGCATGGTATTTTGCTGATCTCGGACGAGCCGATCCCGAGTAAATCGCCGGTGCAGGAGCAACATCGACCATGAGCGGGCTGATGCAGGAGATGGGTGAACGGGCGCAGCGGCTGGGCGTGCCTTTCAGCGTGCATCTCGATCTCACCTACCGCTGCAACGAGCAGTGCGTACACTGCTATCTCGATCACGACGATCACGGCGAGATGACGACGATTGAGATTAAGCATCTGCTTAAGGAGATGGCCGAGGCCGGTGTTTTCATTCTCACCTTGAGCGGCGGCGAAATTTTCATGCGCAAGGATTTCTTCGAAATTCTGGAGTACGCGCGCGAGCTTACCTTCTGCATCAAACTCAAGACCAACGCGGTGCTGATCCGCGAAGCTCAGGCAGCGCGGCTGCGCGATCTGGGAGTGGAGTCGATTCAGATCAGCATCTATTCGCACCGGCCGGAAGTGCATGACGCGATCACCAAGGTACCAGGGTCGCTGCAACGATCGATCAACGCCATCCGTTTCCTGAAATCGCAGGGGCTGAAAGTCGTCATGGCCAACGTTCTGATGACGGAGAACATGCAGGATTATCACGGCGTGCGCGCGCTGGCCGATGAGCTTGGAGCCGAGTGCACTCTCGACCCCACGGTCACGCCCATGATGGATGGGAACCGTTCGACCCTCGATTTGAATGCGGGTGAATCAGTGCTGCGCGCCTTATTCCGCGATGAAACACTTGTGGGCGACGCCGATGCGTTTTGTGCGCCGCCACTCGCGCCCGCGGAAGACAGCATGAATTCTCTGCCGTGCAGCGCCGGGCACACGGCCTGCTACGTTTCGCCGTACGGGGAGTTTTATCCTTGCGTGCAGTTTCCTTTGTCCTGCGGCAATGTGCGGCAGCAGAGGTTCATTGACATCTGGCGTGACTCTGAACAACTGAAGGAGGTGCGCTCGATACGGCTGCGCGATCTTTCGAGCTGCTCGCAGTGCGCGCATGGGTCGAGTTGCACTCGGTGTCCGGGACTGGCGTTCATGGAAGGGAATATGCGCGGGCCTTCCACGGCGGACTGCGAAAAATCTTTTGCGCGGACGGGGATTCCGTCGAAGAACTTGCTGGCGAAGAAGGACAAAGTTTCTCCGGCGCGTCTGGTGCAGATTCAGTTGGTGCCGGCGTTTGCGGGAAGCAGGCTGGCGGGTGTGGGTGCGTCGGCAAGTCCTGTTGGCGCGTAGTCTCGATGGCGTTCCTCCCTGCAGAATCCACTGCCTATGTTGCCTTCCCACCGGCTGTACACGGCCCGTTCGTAATGCTGGATCGCGGTTCGTTTGCGGGTAGCATTTATGAGAGGGGGTTCATTCCCATGGGCAGAAAATTCAGGCTCATATTCGTCCTTGCGGCGGCGGGCTCGCTGCTTGCAGCGACCGGCTACGCGCAGGATTCACCGTCTCTTGGGGACGTGGCGCGCCAAACGCGGCAGCAGAACCAGCAGACGAAGGCCGCGCAGGGCAAGGATTCGAAGGCATCCAAAGTCATTACGAACGAAGAGATTCCCGAGCACGCGGTGGCTGCGCCGCCGGTTGCGGGCGGGCAACATGGGAGTTCGATGCCGGCTTCGTCAAATGGACCAAAACAGTCGGCTGAGCACTGGACGTCTTCGATCCTGACGCAAAAAAACCAGATTATGTCCCTGCAAAACCAGGTTGACGAGATCAACGAGTCGATCCGTTTTGCTCCCGCGAACTGTGCTGCCAATTGCGTGGGGTGGAACGAACGGCAGAGGGAAAAGCAGCAGCGGGTGGAACGGATGCAGGCCCAACTGCAAGAGATGAAGAGGCGGCTGGAGGAGACGCAAGACTCCGCCCGCAAGCAAGGTTATGGCAGTTCTGTGTACGACCCATAGCCGAAGTATTGTGACGAAAAAATTATGCCGCCACTGTTTCATGCAGTGGCGGCATTTTTCTTTCTTACACCGAACGGATTGCGGAAGGGCTTACTTGCCGGCACGGGAACTGGCCGATGAATCACTTTTTTTCGTCTTCCTTCAAAGCTGCCAGGCGTGCGAAATTAGTGGTATGGCTCTGGTGGTCCGGCCCTCACGAATTCATTCGGCAGGTGTGTTCACTACCACGCCGGTGCGCAGGGGAGCGCGCATTGTGGAATATGGCGGTCCCCGAATCACTCCCGAGGAAGCTGACCGTCTTTACGACGGCGCGTCGCGCACCTACCTCTACGGATTGGAGGACGGAAAGACGATCATCGACGGCGAGGGGTTGGGCGCTTACCTGAATCATTCCTGCGATCCCAACTGTGAAATTGATGAAGTCAAGAAGCGGGCGTGGATTTTCGCCTTGCGCGACATTGCGGCTGGGGAGGAACTGCTTTGGGATTACAACCTGTACGACGATGAAGCGCCCGCGCCGTGCCACTGCGGCTCGGCTAAGTGTCGCGGGACTATGTATTCGAGGGAATGGATGGCTAAGATGCGGCGCAAGGCGGCGAAAGAAAAGACGAAGCGCACAAGCTAACCCGATCTGGTTATTCGCGACGCCCTGCGCGGCTAAAATCCGTGACGAGGAGCGACTAAACTCCTGCTCCTACTGGCTCGCCCATATTCAGTTTTTCCTCAGCCTCTTCCTTGAACGCGGTATGGGTTTTGGCGACGAGCATGTAGATGGACGGCACCACGAACAGAGTGAAGATTGTGCCGATGATCATGCCGCTTACCAGCATGATGCCGATGCTGTTTCGGGCTCCGGCGCCGGGGCCTCGGGCTAAGACCAGCGGGAAGTGGCCGCAAACGGTAGCGGCGGTGGTCATCAGGATCGGACGCAAACGAGTAGTGGCCCCCCCGATGATGGCTTGCAGCTTGCTTAAGCCGGTTTCCTGCAAGTGGTTGGCGAACTCCACCATCAGAATTCCGTTCTTGGAGATCAGGCCGACCAGAGTGATCAGACCGACCTGACTGTAGATGTTGAGCGTCGTAAAGCCGAGGAACGAGAACATCAGTGCCCCGCTGAGGGCCAACGGCACCGATCCGGCAAGAATGATGAAGGGATCGCGGAAGCTTTCGAACTGAGCGGCAAGCACCAGGTAAATCAGGATCGCCGAGAGCAGGAACGTTCCGAGAAACTTGCTGCCTTCGACGCGCAGCTGTCGCGATTCACCGGCGTAGTCCACGGTGAACCCCTGCGGCAGGATCTGTTTGGCTTGATCTTCGAGGAACGTGAGCGCCTTGTCGAGGGGCACATTCGGAGGGATCACGCCCTGAATGCGTACGGCATTCAGCTGCTGGAATTTATTCAGCGAGCGAGGCTCGGTGGTGGTCTTCAAAGTGGCAAACGTGGAAAGGGGCACCAGCTTGTCGGCCGATCCTTTTACGTAGATGTGCGAAAGCTGCTCGGAGTTCAGGCGCTCGACGCGCTGAACCTGCGGGATTACTTTGTAGCTGCGGCCTTGAATGCTGAAGCGGTTGACGTAATTTCCGCCCAGCATGGTGGAGAGGTCCTGGCCGGCCTGGCTCAGATCCACGCCTTGGGATCGCAGCTTGTCGCGATCGAAAACGACTTCCGTCTGCGGCTGGTCGAACTTCACATCTGTGTCGGCGTAGATGAACAGGCCGCTCGCCATGGCCTTTTGCACCAGCTTTTCGGCGAGCTGGCTGACTTGCTGAGGCTCCGCCGCGGAAGCGATTACGAAGTCCACGGGGAAGTTGCCGCCGCCGGGCAGCGGTGGCGGGGTCAGAGGAATCACGCGAACGCCGGCGATCTTATTCAGCTTGGCTGAGGATTCCACCAGCAACTGCTGCGTGGTTTTCTTGCGCTGGCTCCATGGTTTTGTGACCATGCCTCCGAAACCACCGCCGGGACTGGTGATCTGAAACAGGCTGTCGCTTTCGGGGAACGAGTGGTAAACGTCGTACACCTGATTGGCGAACAGGTTGGTTTGATCGAGGGTGGCGTTGGCAGAGGATTGAATCACGCCGAAGACCACTCCCTGATCTTCTTCCGGCGCTAGTTCCTTGGAAGAGAACATGTAAAACGGAACCGCGAGCACGGCCACGAGCACCCACACGGTCAGCACAACCGGGCGATAGTTGAGGGTGCCGGACAGCAGACTGGTGTAAAGGCCTCTAATGCGTTCGAATTGGCGATTGACGACGCCGGCAAATCCATGTTCGGAGGCACCCGCCCGCAGCAACTTCGAACCCATCATCGGAGAAAGGGTAAGGGCGACGATGCCGGAGACGGTGACCGCGCCGGCGAGGGTGAAAGCGAATTCGCGGAAGAGCGCTCCGGTCAGGCCACCTTGAATGCCGATCGGCGCGTATACGGCCGCGAGGGTGATCGTCATCGAGATGATGGGGCCGACCAGTTCGCGAGCAGCGTCTTCGGCGGCGTGGAAAGGCGACTTGCCCATCTGCAAATGACGTTCGACGTTTTCCACCATCACGATGGCGTCGTCGACCACCAGACCTACAGAAAGCACGATCGCGAGCAGCGTTAGAAGATTGATGGTGAATCCCGCCACCAGCATCAGGAACACGGCGCCGATCAGCGAGACGGGAATCGCCACGATCGGAATCAGCACGGAGCGGAACGATCCCAGGAACAGGAAGATGACAATGATGACGATCAGCAGCGTTTCAGCCAGCGTGTGCAGCACTTCGTTGATCGCATCCTGAATGTAGGCGGTAGAGTCATAGGGAATGCCCGCCGTCATGCCCGCCGGCAACTGTGCCTGAATGCTGGGAATCTCTTTGCGCACCGCTTTGATAACCTCCAGCGCATTGGCCGTGGGAAGGACCCAGATTCCCATGAAGGTAGCGGTTTCGCCGTTGAAGCGGACATCCTGATCGTAGTTTTCAGCGCCCAGTTGTACGTCGGCAATCTCGCCGAGGCGAACGACCACGCCGTTTTGCTGCTTGACGACCATCTGCCTGAAATCGTCGGGCGTGCGCAGGTCGGTGTTGGCGACCAGGTTCACGGAAACCATGGAACCCTTGGTGCTGCCGAGCGCCGACAGATAGTTGTTCTTGGAAAGCACATCGCGCACGTCGGAGGGCGAGACGCCACGAGCCGCCATCTGGTCGGGCTTGAGCCAGATGCGCATGGCAAACGTGCGATTACCGAGAATATCGGCGCGCTGCACGCCACTAACTGCGCTCAGCTTGGGCTGCACCACGCGAGTGAGGTAATCGGTGATCTGATTTTCGTCGAGGTCCTTCGCCCCGAAACCGAGGTACATCGCGGCGAACTGCTGATCTGCCGTTTGCAGATCGATTACCGGCACTTGCGACTCGGGCGGCAGATCGTTCTTCACCTGGGCGACCTTGGCCTGAATCTGGGTGAGGGCGGCGTTGGTGTCGTAGTTCAGCTTGAGGTGAACGATGATCGTGCTCAGGCCCTGAGCACTGTTCGACTCCATGTAGTCGATGCCGTCGGCGCTGGCGATCACGCGCTCGAGGGGCGTGGTAATGAAACCGCGTACCAGGTCGGCGTTGGCGCCGACATAAACCGTGGTGACCTGAATGATCGAAATGTCGCTGCGCGGATATTGCCGGACACTTAGCGAGCGAACCGCCTGGAGACCAGCGATCAGAATGACGAGGTTCACAACCATCGCCAACACCGGACGCTTAACAAATAGATCAGTGAACTTCATGCCTGCTCCTTACTCGGCCGGACGGCTGAGCTGGATCTGGTGCGTCTTCTCTTAACTCTCTTCCGGATTCGGCTTGGCGCTGTTTGACGGTTGAACGCTGTTGTTGACTTCGACCGGCGCGGCGTTGCGCAGGCGGAAAGCCCCGGCGCTGACGACTTCGTCACCTGGGTTCAGTCCGGAGATGATTGCTACCTGATCGCCGCGGCTGCCTTCAATCTTGACGATCTGCTGGCGAACACCCTTGTAAGTTTTGCCCGTCTTCTCGTCCTTTATGTCGCCTACAACGAAGACGGAATCGCCAGAGGGCGCGTAGTTGATGGCCGACGCCGGCAGGGGAATGACGCTGCGCGGCTGGTCCAGCGTCAACTCGACTTCCAGGAACTGGCCGGGGCGCAGCTTCCCGCCGGGATTTGCCAGCGTGGCCTGGATCTGGATGTTGCGGGTCTGCTCGTTGATCACGGAATCAAGCGCCGTGATCCTGCCAGGGAAGCCAATGCCGGGAAGGTCCGTGCTGGTGACGCGCACGCTGCGCCCGATTTTCATCTTCGGCGTATCCTGCTGCGGCACGCCGAAGTTCACATAGATCGGATTGACGGACTGTAGGGAGACAATGGCCTGCCCGGCGGCCAGATACTGGCCGAGGCTGATCTGGCGAAGTCCCAGAACTCCCGTGAACGGGGCGTGGATAGTTTTGCGGGCGATGGACGCCTTCACTTCGTTGACCTGAGCTTCAGTGGCCTTCTGCTGGGAGGCGGCGTTGTCGTATTCCGACTTTGAAATGACGCCCGCTTTGCTCAGTTCCTCGGCGCGGCCATATTGAACCTTGGCCAAATCGCGCTGGGCTTCGATGTTGGCGAGCTGCGCTCTTTCCTGGCGAATATCGAGTTCGACCAGGATGTCTCCCTCGTGCACCATCTGGCCGGATTCGAAATGAATCTTGTCGACCGTCCCGGGGAGATCGGCGCCGACTGTGACCCCCTCGATTGCGGCCGCCGTCCCGATCACCGACAAGGTTGAAGGCCACGTTTCGCGCTTGGCGACTACCGTGGTGACAGACGTGGCCGGTATCGAAAAGCTGGCACCCGCCGCAATGGCGGATTCGACCTGACGGTACTTTATGAAACCGAGCCCACCAATGAGGCCGGCCATCAGCAACAACACAATGATCAATCTCTTCGCCATACGTTCTCCGGACAAATACTATAAACCAGGTACCGTTACGGGTTGAAGACGGGCGTCTCTCGATAATGTGTAAATATTGATTTAGCGGGTCGCCGAAAGGATTCAGCAGTGCACGGGAGTTTGTTTGGGATGCAGCATGAAAAAAATTGCGCACTGTCAATCGCCATTGGCATCGCGGGCTCCTCTCAGGTGCCACGGCCGCAACCCCGCCTTCAAGAAGTTAGACGAACGGGGGTCGCAAAAATGGACACCTGGGCTTTAATTTTTTAATTTTTCTGAAGAGCGAGTAGAGGTTTCCGCCGAGCCCCAGGACTTAGGCGACAGACTTAGGCGACACAGGAATAAGGTCCCGGAGTACTGGATTCCGCGAGTCTGCTAGATTATGCCGTATGCCATCGCTGCCCATCCAGACTGCCCGCGGCTTTTCCAGCGACAACAACGCCGGGGTGCATCCCGAGATTCTGGAAGCCATCAACCGCGCAAACTTGGGCCATGTCGTGGCTTACGGCGACGACGCTTATACCCGTTCGGCTGTGAGGAAGTTTGAAGAGCATTTTGGGCCGGATATTGCAGTTTTCTTCACTTTTAACGGGACCGGGGCGAATGTTCTGGGTCTGCAGGCGCTGACCCGGTCGTTTCATTCGGTGCTGTGCAGCGACTATGCCCATATCTATACCGATGAGTGCGGCGCACCGGAGAAGCTTACCGGCTGCAAGCTGATTCCGCTGCCGCAGGAGGCGGGCAAGATCACGCTGGAGGCCGTCCGTCACGCCTATCACGGCATCGGCGATGAACACCACGCGCAGCCTCGGGTCATCTCGATCACACAGTCGACGGAAATGGGGACGGTCTACCAACCGGAGGAAGTTCAAGCTCTTGCCCGCTTTGCCCACGAGCATGACATGTTCCTGCACATGGACGGCGCACGCATCGCCAACGCTGCCGTCTCGCTTGGGCAGAGCCTCCGCCAGGCTACGCGCGATTTAGGGGTGGACGTGCTCTCTTTCGGCGGCACCAAGAATGGAATCCTCGGCGGCGAAGCGGTAGTATTTTTTCATCCCGGACATGGGGACGACTTCCTTTACTTGCGCAAGCAGTTCATGCAGCTGGCGTCGAAGATGCGCTTCACCGCGGCGCAGTTCGAAGCCCTGCTCACGAACGACCTCTGGCGGCGCAGCGCCGAACACGCCAACCGCATGGCCCGCGTGCTGGAGCGCGAGTTAAGCCGCATTCCGGGAGTCAGAGTTGTGTGGAAGGTGGAAGCCAACGGCGTGTTCTGCCAGATCCCCCAGCACGCTATAGAGAAGATCAAGCGGCAATACTTCTTTTATGTGTGGATCGAGGAGGAGTCGATCGTGCGCTGGATGTGCTCGTTCGACACTACGGAGGAGGATATCCGCAGCTTTGCGGAGGTGGTGGCCGAGGCGGTGAAGGGGTGAACGACCGTGCTCAACCTCGCGGTTAACGATTGCTTTTTACCTCGCTTTTGACTAAATTTACCCTTCCCCCGCTGCGTGAGTGTTTTAGTTCGACCGCTCGGTCCCAGGAGTCAGAATGAACCGGAAGTGGTTCAGCATTGCCGCCCTTATCGCCGCCGCGACATTCTTATTCAGCCTGCCGAGTTGCGCCTACAATCAGCATCTGGTCTCAATCACGGTGAGTCCGTCGGGCTCATCCATCACTCTAGGCGGGATTGGGCAAGACCTGCCAACGCAGTTCACCGCCCTTGGAACCTATATCCATCCGCCGGAGACCAAAGACATCACTACGACCGCAGTCTGGAGCACGGACACGCCGACGATCATATTTATGGACCCCAAAGTTCCCGGACTCGTGCATACTACGGGAACCGCCTGCGGAAGCAATCTCGGGGTCAGCGCAAGCGTTTACAACAATCCCAGCAATCCTCCGGCGGGCAGCGTGGTGGTGGGTAGTGCGACCGTGAGCGTCACCTTTGCCGCACCGCTCACGTGTCCTTGAGAT
Source organism: Candidatus Dormiibacterota bacterium (assembly GCA_035566655.1). GTDB lineage: Bacteria > Acidobacteriota > Terriglobia > Terriglobales > Acidobacteriaceae > Sulfotelmatobacter. The sequence continues at coordinate 62,162 of DATMQT010000042.1, read as the reverse complement.
CGGCGCTTATTCCTCAAGCAACTTATCTAGCGTCGGTTTGTGCTTGTCGGGCTTCTTGTTCTTGTGCGGCACGACTTTCCCGGCAGGTGGCGTGCCCATGCGCTCCCGCGCCAGCTCTTTGACGGCCTGTACTGCGGCGAACCGTTTTACCCTTTTCTTGCGCGCCATTTTCCTACCTGCCTGTTTCCTGTCTTCCCCGATCTTCATGTTGCCATAGCTTGTGGCGCGGTGGACATGTAATAATCAGTTTTCATGGAAGAGCGCGATTTTTTTGACGAGAGCACGCAGAAGAAGGTGGCGACCCTAAACTGTCCTCACTGCCACCAGCCTGCCGAGTACGAGGTCACCTGGGTGGTGCGCACCAAGAAGCGCCAGCTTGCCGGACGCGCCGACGAACGCGACCGCGCCCGCTTTGCCAAGGCCCGCTCCTACATGCTGCGCAAAGACGACTTGATGGCTTGCAAGAACATGCGCTGCCGCAAGCGGTTTGAGATTTCGGGAGTGCAGTCGGTGGTCTTCACGGAGTAAAAGCAATTGGCAATTGGCACTTAGAGCCTGCTTTTCAACCAACAGCCTCAGGTAAGCGTCGCTTCCACTTTTTTCCTCTTCGCCCTACTAGCCCGAATTTGCTCAATGCCAAGTGCTAATTGCCAATTGCTCATTTATACTGACAGGTTTCCCCAAGCTCCCGAAAGCCACCGGTAAGGAGTTCGTTTTGAAAATTCTGGTTTGCATGAAGCAGGTGCCGCAGAAAGATGCGCCGCTCAAGCTCAACGAAACCGCGGCCTGGATCCGCGAAGATGTCTCGTATGAAGTGAACGAGCCGGACGCTTTCGCCTTGGAAGAAGCGCTGCGCCAAAAAGAAAAGCACACGGGAGAAGTAGTGGTGATCACCTCGGGCCCGGCGCGGTCGCAGCAGGTGCTGCGCGAGGCCCTGGCCAAGGGCGCTGACCGGGCGATTCATCTGGAAGACAATGCTTTCGTCGGCCTGGATGCTTTCAACACGGCGAAGGCCTTCGCGGCTGCCATCAGAGATGAGAAGTTCGATGTGATCTTCACCGGCCTGCAATCGGACGATTACGGGTACGCGCAGACCGGCGTGATTCTGGCCGAACTGCTGGGGTGGCCGCACGCCACCATCATCATGCACATCGAGAAAAACGAGAGCGGCATCCGGGTGAAGCGCGAACTTGAAGCCGGATTCTTTCAGTTTGTCGACATGCCGCTGCCCGCTGTGCTCACGATTCAATCCGGCATCAACAAGCTGCGCTACGCCACGCTGATCGGCATCAAGAATGCAAAGAACAAGCCCATCCGCAAGGTGGCGCTGGGGGAGGTGAAGTCCGCGATTGGTGAGAACCTTCAGAAAATCGAGCGGCTCTACGTGCCGCAGAAAACTAAGAAGACGGAACACATCGAAGGCTCGCCGGCCGAGATCGCGAAGAAGCTGGTGGACAAACTGCGGAATGAACTGCGAGTGCTGTAAAGATGTTGCTGTAAGAGTGAGGAATAATGCGGCAGATTGATAGCCCTCCCCCCGAATCCGTGGCGAAGCCGAGGGCAGTATCGCGGTTTCGCGTCGAGGGGCTGGATACCAAGGAGCGTCGTGCAGCGTGTTGGGGCCTTCATCATTGGAGTCTCTTTTGTTGTTGGCGGCCTGACGATGATCGCGATGAGCTTCAGGTTTAAGGGAGAGCTCCAAGCAGAGATTTCTTCACCACCTGTCGCCCTGATGGTGAGTCTTCTTGCGGTAATGATGGCTTTGGCGGTTGCGTCTTTTGTGATCTGGCTCGGTGGACGTTTGCTGGCGGGGTGTTTCCGCCATTCGCACTGAACTTGATTGTGTCGATAAGGAAAACGAATGTCTGATTCAATCCTTGTAGTCGTCGAACAACGCGAAGGCAAACTCAACCGCGTCTCCTGGGAGACCATTGCCGCAGGCCAGGCCATCGCCGCCGCTACTGGCTGGACTCTCGAAGCTGCCGTTGTCGGAGGCACGGCGTCCGCCTTCGCTGCCGACGTCGCGGCCAAGAAAGTTGCGAAGGTCTATGCGATCGAGTCGGCGAAGCTCGAGCCTTACACGCCCGACGCCTTCACCGCCGCGCTCAAGCAACTGCTCACCGCGAAGCAGCCCAAGCTGGTGCTGATGCCGCACACGTATCAAGTGCGCGACTTCGTCCCCAAGCTGGCCACCGCCATGGGACGCGCCGTCATCAGCGACTGCATCGGCTTCAAGCATGAAAACGGAAAACTTGTTTTCACTCGTCAAATGTTTCAAGGCAAGTTCGCCGCTGACGTCAGCTTCGCGTCCGAAGCTCCGTGGTTTGCCACTTTCCAGAACGGCGCTTTTCGCGGAGACAAAGCCGAGGCTGGCGCCAGCGCGGCTCCGGTCGAAACCGTAACGGTCGACATTGCCGACGGCGTGGTTCGCAACAAACCGCAAGAAGTGTTCAAAGAAGCGAAGCAGGCGGTCGATCTAACGCAGGCGGAAATCATTGTCTCGGTAGGCCGCGGCATCAAGGAGCAGAAGAATCTTGAACTGGTGAAGCAACTCGCCGATGCTCTCGGAGGTGAACTCGCCGCCTCGCGCCCCATCTGCGATTCGGGCTGGCTCCCCATGGACCGCCAGATTGGGTCTTCCGGGCAGACCGTCGCGCCGAAACTTTATCTGGCGCTCGGCATCAGCGGCGCGATTCAGCACATCGTGGGCATGAAAGGCTCGAAGACCATCATCGCCGTGAACAAAGATTCCGAGGCGCCGATCTTTGAGATTGCAGACTACGCGATCGTGGGGAATCTTTTCGACATCGTGCCGCCGCTGATTGAGGAAGTGAAGAAGGTGAGGGCGGGGAGCTGAGGTTTGAATGTTTCACGTTTCAAGGTTTCAAAACCTAGACTTTGAAACGTGAAACCTTGAAACTTTGAAACCTGCATGTTGATCTTCCGCAAACCTCTCGAAGGCGTCGAGCGCCCGCAGATGCCGGCCGACGTGGTCATCGTCGGTGGCGGCCCTGCGGGTATGGCCTGCGCCTTGCGCCTGTCGCAACTCATCGACGCGCACAACTCCGCCCACGCCGATTCGCCCCTCAGCAAAGAAAACATCTACGTGCTGGAAAAAGCCCGCGAGATTGGTCAGCACTGCCTCTCCGGCGCGCTGCTTGATCCGCGGTCCATGCGCGAACTGCTTCCCGGATTCGACAAAGAAGCTCCACTGGACGCCACAGTCACCAAAGAAGCGGTCTACTTTCTCACCGAGAAGAGCAAGTTCAAGCTGCCCATTACTCCGCCGCCGCTGCGCGATCACGGCAACTACGTCATCTCGCTCAACCGGTTTGTGAAGTGGCTGGGCGGCAAGGTGGAGGAGACCGGCATTACCATCTTCACGGGATTTGCCGGATCGGAATTGCTTTTCGACGGCAACCGCGTCACTGGCGTCCGCACCGACGATAAGGGTGTCGACAAAGAGGGCCACCAAAAATCCAACTTCGAGCCGGGCTACGATCTCAGCGCGAAAATCGTAATCCTTGCCGAGGGCCCGCGCGGGTCTTTGACTAAGCAACTCGTAAACAAGTTCGATCTCGACAAGAATGCCAACCCCCAGACCTACGGCGTAGGGGTGAAGGAACTCTGGGAGGTCCCTTCCGGCCGCATCGCCCCGGGCGAAGTTATTTACACGTTAGGCTGGCCGCTCACGACCAAAGAATACGGCGGCGCCTGGATTTACGGCGGCAAAGACAACGTGGTCTCGCTCGGCTTTGTCACGGGACTCGATTATCCCGACCCGCGCCTCGATCCGCAGCGCGTGCTCCAGGAATTCAAGAAGCACCCGCTGATCTCGAAGTTGCTCGAAGGCGGGAAGATGATTCGCTACGGTGCGAAGTCCATGCCGTACGGAGGCTGGTGGGCGATTCCGCCTGTCGCCGGCAATGGCTGGATGATTCTCGGCGACTCCGCCGGATTCTTAAACTCTGCGCGCCTCAAGGGAATTCATCTTGCAATCAAGAGCGGAATGCTTGCCGCCGAGACTGCATTCGAGGCGCTGAAAAAGGATGATCCCTCAACCGCGACGCTGAGTGAGTATCAGAAAAAAGTCGAATCCAGTTGGATCAAAGACGAACTCTGGAAGGTGCGCAACATGCACCAGGGATTCGAGAACGGATTCTACGCTGGCATGTTCCACACCGCTTTGCAGATGGTCACCGGCGGTCGCGGGCTTCGCAACCACTATCCCGCGCATGCCGGCTACGAACACATGCGCAAGCTCGCGGAACTTCCCGCAGACGGAGGCGCAGAAGCCCACCTCATCGGCCCCGCCAGGGGCGATGGCAAAATCACCTTCGACAAGCTCACTGACCTTTACCACTCCGGCACCAAGCACGAAGAAGACCAGCCCTCGCACCTGGTCATCGACGATACGAACATTTGCAACACGCGCTGCGTGAAAGAATTCGGCAGCCCCTGCCAGAATTTCTGTCCCGCCAACGTTTACGAAATGGTTGATGACGCTACTCAACCCAACGGCAAGCGGATCAGCTTGAACCCGTCGAACTGTGTCCACTGCAAAACCTGCGACATCGCCGACCCGTATCAGATCATCACCTGGGTTCCGCCAGAGGGCGGGGGCGGGCCGAACTATGACGGCATGTAGCGGAGTCGGAAGAATTCTTATGAGGATGGGTCTGACCGCCATTGCTCCGATATTCGCCGCGGTGGCGATTTCGACGGCCGCGCTCGCCCAGCAACCGGCTCCTTCTATCCCCTCCACCGGCTCTCCAGATCTCGATCGGTACCGAGGCTCCCGCGTCGCCATTTACACCGACGACTTCGGAGAAGTGAAACGCTATCGCGACGCCAACGCCGCCCTCAAGTCGCCCACGGCCGGCGAGAATCGCGTCGTGTTTCTTGGAGACTCCATCACCGACTACTGGAAGCTGGCAGACTATTTTCCGGGCAAGCCCTACATCAACCGCGGCATCGACGGGCAGACCACGCCTCAAATGCTGGTCCGCTTCCGCCAGGATGTGCTTGATCTGCATCCCAAAGTTTTGGTCGTGCTCGCGGGCACCAACGACGTTGCCGGCGTCACCGGACCTGCGCGCAACGAGGAGATCGAGGCCAACTACGCCTCCATGGCCGAATTGGCGCGCTTGCACCACATTCGCGTGGTCTTTGCCTCGCTGCTTCCGGTGAACAACTACACCGAGGATGCGAAGGAGTCGTTTGCCCTGCGTCCGCGCGAAAGAATTCTGGCGCTGAACACATGGCTCAAGGATTACTGCGCGAAGAACGGATTCGTCTATCTCGACTACTTCTCAGCCGTGGTTGATGACAAAGGCATGTTGAGGCGCGATCTGTCTGACGAGGGCCTGCATCCGAATGCGTCCGGATACAAAACAATGGCGCCGCTTGCAGAGAAGGCGATCGCCCGGGCGATTGCCAACAGACCGTGATTGGACTTATCGGGACGACTTTTCAGCCTCACCTGTTACGTTAAGGACACCACATGAAATTATCTTTCCACTTCCAGTCGCTCACGTTAGTTCTCATCCTCGCCGTTTCAGTCCAGGCTCAACAGCCGGTCCCAACTCCCACTCCGGATCAAGCTCTGCAGAAATACCGCGAGTCGAAGGCGGCCACGCTGCGCGACGATTTCGGCGAACTCGCCCGCTACCGCGATGCCAACGCCGCCCTCAAGCCGCCCGCGTCCGCCGAGAATCGCGTCGTTTTTTTCGGAGACTCCATCACCGACATCTGGCGTCTCGACGAATATTTTCCCGGCAAGCCTTACATCAACCGCGGCATCGGCGGGCAGACCACGCCGCAAATGCTTATCCGCTTTCGGCAGGACGTGATCGATCTTCATCCCAAGGTGGTAGTAATTCTTGCCGGCACCAACGACATTGCCGGCAACACGGGTCCCATGCGGATTGAAGATATCGAAGCCAACTACGCATCTTTTGCCGAACTCGCCAGCGCCAATCGCATACGCGTCGTTTTCTCGTCAGTGCTGCCCGTGCACAACTACACGCCGCAGTCGCTGAGTCTTTTCGCCGGACGCCCACTGGAGAAAATACTTGCGCTGAATCGCTGGATGAAAAACTACGTCGCTGTGCACCCCGACTGCCTCTATCTCGATTACTTCAGCGTCATGGTCGACGACAAAGGCCTGCTCAGACGCGACCTTGCCGACGACGGCTTGCATCCCAACGCTGCGGGATACAAGATCATGGTCCCGCTGGCAGAGGAGGCGATCGGCAAAGCCCTGGCCATTGCAAGACCTTGAACCTTTTCTCTTCCCGCAGGCTCTATAATGGGGCGAGTTTCCGACCGCCCCGGCCTTCGGGCATACCCCGGCCGCGGCGGCAGGGAGAAAACGCGGGCGAGGGAGCCCGCGCTACATTTCCCGAGGGTGCGAGCAGAAATGCACGCGCCTCCCGCGCTCCGTGAGGAGCGCATTGGAAAGGAAGCGCCTGCCGGGATTTTCCTGCCTGCGTCTCTTTTCCTGAATGACCAACGACCGTGCCTCTCACCGACAAATTCGGCCGCCCCATCACCGACCTGCGGATCTCCATCACCGACCGCTGCAACTACAAGTGTGTCTACTGCCGCACCGGCAATGAAGGCGCGTTGTATGGAGATTTACCTTTCGCCGATTATCTGCGCATGGCGCGGGTTCTCGTAGGGATGGGGATCACGAAGGTTCGCCTTACGGGCGGCGAACCGTTGTTGCGTAAGGGCGTAGTCGAGTTTGTTCGCGAGTTGGCGAAGTTGAGCAAGGCAAACGGAAACGGAAGGGGCGACCCGCTCGACATCGCGCTCACCACCAACGGCCACCTGCTCGCCGATCTGGCGCAGCCGCTCAAAGACGCTGGCCTCACCCGCGTCACTGTCTCCATGGACGCCGTCGATCCCGAGCGCTTCGCTCGCATCACCCGCGTCGCCAACGGATACGATCACGTGCTTGCCGGCATTCGCACCGCGCGCCGTGCCGGACTTTGGCCGCTGAAAGTGAACTGCGTGCTTATGCGGGGCTTCAACGAAGACCAGATCATCCCCTTTGGAATGTTCGCGCGCGAAGAAGGCGTCACCGTGCGCTTCATCGAGTTCATGCCGCTCGAAGAAGGCCGCACCTGGTCGCCCGACACGGTGGTAACGCTCGACGAGATTCTGGCGCGCATGACCGAGTACCGCCCGCTGGTCGAAATCCCGCACGCGCGTTCAGAGACCGCGCGCCGCTACCGCTTCGACGACGGCGTCGGCGAAATCGGCATCATCGCCCCGGTCTCGCATCCTTTCTGCGGACACTGCAGCCGGATCCGCATCACCAGCGACGGCAAAATCCGCACCTGCCTGTTCTCAGTGTGGGACCACGACCTCCACGCCCAGATGCAACGTGGAGCGAGTGACGAAGAACTGGAAGATTTCATCCGTGGCGTGATCCAGAAAAAAGAAGAGCGCCACCACATCGGCGAGCCGGATTTCGTGCCGGCATCAAGGACGATGGTGCATATCGGGGGATGATTTCCGCTCCGGCTAAAATCAAGGGCATGAATCTGCGTTGGCTCGCAACGATAGCGGCGTTGTCTTGCGCATTATTGCAAGCGCAGAACGGCTCTTACCTGGGCTTCGATCGCAACACCTACCCCGGCGACGCCAACCTGAAAGCTCTCCACCAGACTTTCTCCTACACAGGTTACTGGCTCAATCGTCCTCCCGGCGAGCGAGCGAACGCCTGGACCGGCCACCGCGCCGCCGTCGAATCCGCCGGCTTCGGATTCCTCGTGCTTTTCAACGGACGCGTCTACGCCGAACTGAAATCAGTCGCCAACGCAAAGAGACTCGGCAACGCCGACGCGCAAACCGGTGTTGCTGCGGCACGCCGCGAAGGCTTTCGCGCGCACACCATCATTTTCCTCGACCAGGAGCAAGGCGGACGCATGCTGCCTGAGCAGAAGGCCTACATCTATGCCTGGGTCGACGCCCTCACCGCCGCTGGATTCCGCGCCGGGATTTACTGCTCTGGCGTCGCCGCGGCAGACGATGGGAACGTCGTCACCGCGGAAGACATTCGCCAGAGCGCTGCCGGACGCCAGATCGTCTACTGGGCGATCAACGACGCCTGCCCGCCCGCGCCCGGCTGCGCTTTTCCTCAGCGCCCGCCAAGCCCTGCCCAGAGCAGCGTCCCATTCGCCGAAGTCTGGCAGTTCGCGCAATCTCCACAGCGCAAAGACGTGGCTGCGCAATGCTCCAACTACAACCGCGACGGCAACTGCTATCCGCCCGGAATCTCTCCAGCGCAAAAACTCCACGTAGATGTGAACACAGCCACGTCACCAGATCCGTCCTCCGGCAGATCGCACTGACGAGTCAGTAACGATCGACCCGGCGCTTGCGTTAGAATAGAAGCATCCGCCATGGCAGACCGAACTTTCACGCTCGACGAAGCCCAGACGCTGCTCCCGGTGCTCGAATCACTCTTGCGCGCCGCCATCGCGGGCAAGAAGGTGATGGAAGAAGTCGAGGCTGAGATGCAGGCGCTGAATCACCGCATCTTCCTCAACGGTGGCACTCACGTCGACGTTGTTGCAGTCGCGCGCCGCAAGGCCGAACGCGCCAAGGCTGAACAGCGCGCCAAGGACGCGCTCGCGGAGATTGATTCCATCGGCGTGCAGGTCAAGGATCTCGATATCGGTCTGCTCGATTTTCCCTGCGGAGTGGAGGGCCGCGTCGTGCTGCTTTGCTGGAGGATGGGCGAGCACTCCATCACGCACTGGCACAGCACGGAAGAAGGATTCGCCGGCCGCAAGCCCATTGATGAACGGATTGCCCGCTCGAAGAGAACGAACTAGCGAGCGAGTTCTCAGTTCCCAGTTCCCAGTTCCCAGTTCCCAGTTCTCAGTTCTCAGTTCTCAGTAACCTAACCTCCCAATCCCACAGATTCCAAAAGGCTTTCCCGAGCAAGATCTTTCCAGACGCAGGCTGAAGGGCGAACAGATCGTCTAGGGACGGGCAACTCGCCCGTCCGCGGAACGCAACTCCACATCGCCGGGCTAGCTTGCCATCTTTTCCCTGCAAGCTCTCCACCTCCCCAGCGTTCTTAGGCAGGAGCGGCGTTAGCCGCGCTGGTTCCGTGCCTTGCACGGAAGTGCACTTACACACTCGATCCAGAATCTTCTTCTGCTACAATTTTTAGCAGCGCGCGCCTAAGGAGTCTCACATCACTATGTCATCGACGAAACAAAAGCTTCGCCTGGCGGGTGCCTTCGCCGCGCTCGCGGCCCTTGCTTTGGCCGTAAGTTGCACCGGCTTCTTCCCCAATCCGACGATAACCAGCATCACGGTCGGCCCCACCGGTTTGACTCTCGCGCCTGGTGCTACCCTGCAGATGACTGCTTCAGGGGTTCCGAGCGACAACTCCCCCAACCAGAACATCACGACCAAGTGCTTTTGGAGTTCCAGCAACGAGGCCGCGGCGACGGTTGGGCAGAATACAGGTTTGGTCACTGCCGCCACGACCGTTGCCAACCCGCCGCAAACGACAACCATCACTGCGGCTTACCAGGCACTCACACCGGCCACCGCGACGCTTTCAGTCTGTCCCGCGGTGACGAGCCTTACGATCACCGCTACTCCGCTTACCTTCACGCACGGGACCTCCGTCGATATCACGTTCACCGCGACGGCAACTTTCACTGGAGTCAGCGGAAACCAGGATGTCACCAATGAGGTAACCTGGAACATTACGGATACAAATGTCCTTTCGTCTATCACCAGCGGCATCGGGACGACCAGCACAACCTCAACCGCAGGGGAGTCGACTCAGGTTACGGCTACGCTATGCAGTGTAAACAGCAGCAACTCGGTTACTATCACAGCCCAATAACGTTTCCAGTGACTGGGTGCTCCATCTCGCGTTCTCTGCGAGAAAGCCTGCCCTGAGCGGGATCTTCTCCGCACTAGCGGCGATCCGCAGATCCCCATCCAGCGCGGCTAGCGGCAGACCGCGTCGCAGCGCCAACTCCAGGTAAGCGGTGTCGTAAACCGCAACCCTGTAAATGGTTGTATGTGATACAATGAATACACGTATTCATATGGCCACCTCCATCCGACTCTCCGAGGAAGCTGAAGAAAGACTCGATTTCCTCGCCGCTCAAACCGGACGCACAAAAGCCTTCTACTTGCGTCAGATGATCGAGAACGGTCTCGACGATCTCGAGGACTATTACCTCGCGGCCGACGTGCTCGAGCGGGTGCGCCAGAGGAAAGAAGCGATTTACTCCTCAGCCCAAGTGAGAACCGATCTTGGCCTGGACGATTGATTACACCCAGTCCGCCAGAAACCAACTCAAGAAGCTGGACAAACCCGTAGCCAAGCGGGTGTTAGATTTCATGGACAACCGCGTCGCGAAGCATGAAGACCCCCGCGCCCTTGGCAAATCATTAACAGGATCGCTCGGCACTCTATGGCGCTACCGAGTCGGCGATTACCGCATCGTTTGCGAGATTCAACACTCCGCCATAAGGATTCTAGTGGTTCGCATCGGCCACCGCAGCGAAGTGTATCGTTGATCGAAGCCCTGCCCACACTTAAGTTGCCATCCTCTGAAGTCGAAGTATTATCGTAGAGGCGGCGTATCCACAGGGTTCCGCCAACGACCAACGACTAACGACTAACGACAGACCTATGTCCAACATTCGCTGTATCGGCATCGGCACCGGGGGCGGCGACGCTCCCGGGCTCAACGCGGTGATTCGCGCCGCCACCAAAGCGGCCATCATCAAGTACGGATGGAAAGTGATCGGCATCCCCGACGGCTTCGACGGCCTCATCTGGCCGGAAAAAGCTTTCGAGCTCACGCTGAAGGAAGTGAGCGGCATTCTGCCCCGGGGCGGCACGATTCTCGGCACCACCAACCGCGGCGATCCCTTCCACTACAAAACAGTCGAGAACGGCAAGGAAGTTTCGCGCGACATTTCCGGGCAGGTGATCGCCAACGCCGCCAAGCTGGGCATTGACGCCATCATTACCATCGGCGGCGACGGATCGCAGAAGATTGGCTACGAACTTTTCCAGAAGGGAATGAAGATCGTGGGCGTGCCCAAGACCATCGACAACGACCTCTCGGCCACTCAGGTCACGTTCGGATTCGACACCGCGCTGCACACCGTCACCGACGCCATCGACAAGATTCACACCACGGCGGCGTCGCACCATCGCGTGATGGTGGTCGAAGTGATGGGCCGCGATTGCGGATGGATCGCGCTTGAGGCCGGCATCGCCGGTGGCGCCCACGTCATCCTCATCCCGGAGATTCCGTTCACCATCGAGCACGTCTGCCGGGACATCGCCGAGCGTGAAAAAACGGGCAAGCACTTCACTATTGTGGTCGTGGCCGAGGGTGTGAAGCTTCCGCCAGAGATGAAGGAGAACCGCCGCGCCGGCTCCATCGGCAACCTCATCGGCAATGCCATCGCCACCGGCTCGGGTAAAGAAGTGCGGATCAGCGTGCTGGGACACATTCAGCGCGGAGGCACGCCCTCACCCTTCGACCGAATCTTGGCGACGCGCTTTGGCGTGGCCGCGGTTGATCTGATCGCCGCTGGAGGTTTCGGCAAGATGGTCGCCCTGCACGGCGACTCCATCGTTTCGGTGGATGTGGCCCACGCCATCGGCCATCTCAAGTCCGTCGACCCGAAAGGCGAACTGGTGCGCGCCGCCCGGGCCATCGGCATTGGGTTTGGGGATTGAGGCAGTTCTCAGTTCTCAGTTCTCAGTTGTCAGTTCTATCCCAATCATAGATGGTTTTCTCGCCGCTCCCAGCCAGTCAGAAGAATCAATGACTACCACAGAAACCCAACAACTTAGCAGTTGCGGGCGGGAGTATTGCCGTCAGGCGGTGTGTCGGGGCTCTTTTCCGTTTGCGCTTCGCTTCCTGTCGCGACTAAAGCTGTAACCTCCTCAGAATTGGCGGGCTCGGGCTGGCCCGTAGTCGGCGTCGGCTCGCGGGCTGCCGAATCAGATGGTCGAACCGCCCTCCACAACAACGCAAGCATCAAAAGCGCGAAAATGTTCACGCCCATGCTCCACGGAGCCTCGCGCAACATCGCAACATGGCAACGGCTTCCGAAAAAGAAGAGCTCCCCCTCGAACCTCAGACCGGGCGGCGCGATTTTCACATCGAAGAATGATTCAGCACCCGCGCAGAACTTGTAGGCGATGAGGGGGGACGAGATTCGCGGAATCTGCGCTGCGAGAGCCATCATCATTGGCCTCGTCCGTTGAGGATTACAGACGAATACAAGCCCACTAGCGATCACGTAGGAGTACAGCCCGAAGAACGACGCTAATATTTCTAAGTTGGGGAAATCTCGGTTTTGCGGGGTCATCAGCGCCTGAAGCATGACCACGATGCCCGCATAGCCTCCACCGACGGTCATCGTGATGAGGGTCAAGCGCAGCCAGGTCTTCACAAAGCCTCAGCCCAATTCGATCATTTTCCCGGGAACCAATCTGGCAACGAGAACTGTAAAGCAGAAACTGAGAACTGAAACCTGAGAACTGAAAACCGAGACTTTGACTGAGAACTGAGAACTCAGAACTGCTAATCCTTCATCATGGCGTCAATCAGCGCATAAAGCTGGCTGGCGTCTTTCATCTCCACAAAGGGTTTGTCGGGATGCCGGCTGCTCACCACGTACACCGTGGGCGTGTGCTCGAGTTTGATTTCTTTGCCTTTGTCGCGGTCGGTGTTAACCTCGGCGGCGAGCTTGCCTTGCGGATCGATTAAGAAGGGCAATCCTACTTTGTGTTCGCTGGCGAACTTGTCGGCATAGCCGCGCAGGTTCTTGGGATTGATCTCAAGCTGGTTCGAGAAAATGTAGTCGCGGAACTCGTTGCCCAGCTCTTTCGAAGTCGCGTCGAAATAGCGCGCCATCACGGCTGCGTCGTAGGACCAGTTGTGCATGGGGAGCGGAAAGTCATGACGCACCAGTGGAATCTTGTAAGTCTTCGAAGCCTGCTCCAGAATGGGCGCCACGCGGCGGCATTGCGGGCACTGGAGATCCTCGAACACGACAATGGCAACCTGCGCGCCTTTGGGCGGACGCAGCACCGGATTCACCGCATCAGCCGCCGTCGCGCATAAAGCGGCAGAGAAACCCAGCAGCAGGAACGACACAAGTTTGAACATGTTTTTCATAACTCGTTTCAACCTGTTTCAGTCACGACTTGCTATTCTTCATGGTAACCGAATCAGCCTCGACCTGTCAGGTTTAGGGGAGGGAATTCCATCCGCAGAGGTGCATACCGCGTAAACCTTCGTTCCGGAAACTGCGGCGGCAACGCGCTATAGTGGAAGTTAACCTCGTTAAAACCGTGAAACTGTCCTCTCCATTGCATACATACCGGCTGGTCCTGGGCTTAATGCTGGCTGCGGCGATCCTGCTTGGCCTCTCCGGCTGCAATCGCAAAGGCCATCGCGTGCTTGAGGTGAATTATGTCTCCGCCGTGCAGGCCACGCTACGCGACCAGGTGGCCACCGCTTTCAACCGCGTGGGCACGTTGAAGAACGGGGAGCGCGTGGAGGTCCTGGAGCGCGAGAAGCGCTTTTCTCGGGTGCGCACTGCCGACGGCATCGAGGGATGGGTCGAGCAACGCTACCTCGTCGACCAGCGCACGTACGACGCGTTGCAGAAATTGACCCAGGAAAACCTGAACGACCCGGTGCAGGCGCCCGGCGTTCTGCGCAACGAAACCAACTTACACCTTACGCCCGGCCGCGAGACCGAGCACTTGTATCAGCTCACGGCTGGAGCGAAAGTTTTCATCCTGAAGCGCGCCACGGCGGAGAAGCAGCCCGGATTAGCCGCCGCGGCCGCCAAGCCTGCGGGCAAGACAAGCAAAGCGTCCTCCGGTGCGGTGCTCGAAGACTGGTGGCTGGTGCGCGATCCGCAAAACCGCGTGGGCTGGGTGTTGGCGCGCATGGTGGATCTCGACGTCCCGCTCGACATCGCGCAGTATGCCGAAGGCCAGCGCATCGTCGCCTTCTTTGTGCTGAACCAGGTGCACGATCCGGGCAAAGAGGGTGCAGACAAAAATGTTTCGCAGTATCTGTGCGCCATCACCGAGCCACACGACGGTCTGCCCTACGACTTCGATCAAATTCGCGTCTTCACCTGGAACGTCCGAAAGCATCGCTACGAAACCGCTTACCGTGAACACGGCCTGAACGGTGTGCTGCCGGTGACGGTGACGAGCGAGGATTTCGACAAGGAAGGGACGCTGCCGGTCTTCATCCTGCGGGTGAAGGACGACAGCGGCAATGTCAGCGAGCGCAAGTATAAAATGAACTCGCCGATCGTGCGCCGGGTGCTGGCACCCGGAGAGCAGAAGCAAGCTCCGGCGAAGCGCCGGCGGCGCTAGCCCTTGATCTTCGTGGAGGCTGCCCCCAGAATCTCCCGGCTCCTTTTCTCCTGGACGAAAACCGTCACGTGCAGGTTCTCCACATTCCAGTGGGGGCTGATTTTTACCACGGGATCTGCTGTGAACGACGCCGCATTCCCGCGTGGGTCAGCCACTCCGATCTTGCGCAAGGAATGCAACGTGGCTATGTGCTGCAGGACGCGTCCCGAGTTCTCGCCCCGACTCACCGCCGAATGCAGACCATCTTCTGTCACCGCGACCCAAACCTCGGCGACATCGTCCGAGTTGCGTCGCTCGAGTTTGCCCACGGATACGGTGAGGCGCTCGGAACCGTTCGCGTCAGGCTTCGCCATGATCGTGACGGCAGTCTTCGGCGCTCGCGCCGCCTTTTCAATTTCAAGCCTGGCCTCACGCTCGTTGTTGCCCACGAATTGGCTCCGGCCGTCAACCACCATTTCCGGTGTGTAGGCATCGTTCCGGTTCAGGCTCGCGTAGACTTGCTGCCTCTCGGTCCATTCCGGAGAGGAGTACGGATCGACCCAGCCGTCGTGGTTCCAGTAATCGACGTGCTCTTCGATCGCGATGATCTCGACTCCGCCCACCGGTTGTTGAGCGCGCAGTTTTTGCAGCAAGGCATCAGCCGGAGGACAAGAGGAGCAGCCCTCCGATGTGAAAAGCTCAACCACCACTTGTTTGCGACCCGTTTCCGACGGAGCGCTTTGGGATTTCGCGATGGAAAGACTTCCGCTCGCGACAAAGATTGCGAGAGACAAGGTTAGAAGAGCGGTTGAGACATTCCTCATTGCGGTCATCTCCGTGACTGCGAAATCTGATGCCTATCCACAAGTAAAGTTACGCGCAAGGGGAGCTAGCAGTAGAAGTCGGCAATGCTTTTCACTACCCAGCGCTGCTCGTCTTCTGTGAGTTCGGGGAACATGGGCAGGGCCAGCACTTCTTTGGCGGCGCGCTCGGCTTCGGGGAAATCGCCCTCGCGGTATCCGAGATATACGAAGCAGGGTTGCAAGTGCAGCGGGACGGGATAGTAGATCTCCGTTCCGATCTTGCGCGCGCTGAGGAACTCGCGCAGTTCCTCGCGGCGGTAGGCACGAACGACATACTGATGGAAAACGTGGTGAGCCTGCATTGAAGCCTGCGGAGGCTGAATGGGCGCCGCGCTCTCAGGTCCGCCGGTTGACGTTAGGCCGGATGCGGCGAAGAGTTGGTCGTAGTTCGCGGCGCGCTGGCGGCGGGCTTCGTTCCATCCTTCCACATATTTCAACTTCACGCGCAGGATGGCGGCCTGGATGGCGTCGAGGCGGCAGTTCCATCCAATCTCTTCGTGAACGTAGCGGCGCGGCATGCCGTGGTTGCGGAGGCGGCGCATGTGCACCGCCATCTCAGAATCGTTCGTGGTCACCAGCCCAGCATCGCCGTAAGCGCTGAGATTTTTTGTGGGATAGAAACTGAAGGCCGCGGAGACGCCCATCGATCCGGCGCTGCGGCCTTTACTGGGCTCAGTTCCCCAGCGCGCGCCGATAGCCTGCGCGGCGTCTTCGATCAAGGGCAGGCGGAATTCATCCGCCAGTCGCTTCAGAGAGTCCATGTCCGCGCACTGGCCGTACAGGTGAACCGGAAGCAAGGCGCGAAGTTTGTCGTGGCCGCCGCCCAGAAACGATTCAACCTGCGCGGGATCAAGATTGAATGTCTGGGGATCAATGTCGGCAAATACCGGACGCGCGCCCGCGCGCACAATGGCGCTGGCCGAGGCGAAGAAGCTGAAAGGCGTGGTGAGAACGGAGTCTCCGGGCTGCACTCCGGCTGCGGCCAGAGCCAGCCATAACGCGTCGGTGCCGGAGGAGCAGCCCACGGCGTCGCGCGCGCCGCAGAAGCCGGCCAACTCGCGCTCGAATGCCTCGACCTCCGGTCCGAGAATGTAATGCTGCGAGGCGCAGACGAGCCCGACGGCGGCCAACACTTCGGCGCGCACCTGCTCATATTGCCGCTGCAGGTCGAGCATCGGGACGGAGTCAAGCGGCGCGGTAGCAGAATGCGCGCTCACCGAACCCGGCTCAGGAGATTCGGGTTTCCTGAAGGAAGTGGTCACGGAAAGGAAATTGTAGCAGCAGGCCTGGGCAACTCAGCTGCCGACCCTAATTTGGCGGCCAAAATCGGATCCCCGTTGGGGTTGTTCAGGTCCCTGAGGCAGGATCAAGCCAGCGATCCCGAACGTCGACTCTTCTACGTAAATCCATATAAATCAAAGGGTCAATCTTCCAAATCAAAGAATGGAGGGGGTAGACAGGATTACAATTCATTGAAAACAATGGCTGTTAGGCAACGACGCTTTGGAGTGTTAGTTGCTAAGTGTTTATGTTCTGCGGATTGTTTATGACCCAGGAAACGTTCATTTACGGAGACAACACTATGAGTCGTGCTGCAAAGAAGTTTGGGATGTTTGCCGTCTGTTTGTTCTCTGTGCTACTGCTGGTTGCCAATGTTTTCGGGCAAGAAACCACCGGCGGACTGCAAGGAACCGTAAAAGACCCTAGCGGCGCTGTGGTTGCCAATGCCACAGTCGAGGTGAGCGGCAGCGCTCTGGGCGGAAAAAAGAGCCTGACGACCGATGGCAGCGGCTACTACCGCTTTGCCAACCTCCCGCCCGGAACCTACACCCTAACTGTAAAGGCAGCGAGCTTCTCTGAACTGAAGCGCGAAGGCATCGGCGTCGAAGTGGGCCACCTTCCGACCCTTGATCTGACGCTGTCAGTGGGTGCAGCGGGCACCGTGGTTGAGGTGACCGGAACGGCACCGGTAATTGACGTGACCACAAATACCAACCAGACCAACCTCACCAAAGAAGAGCTTGACAACAGCCCTCACGGCTACTCCTTCCAGTCCGTCATTCAGTTCGCGCCCATGGCCCGCGATGAACCTTTGTCCGGCGGGGCGGGCGGCACTGGTGGAGCTCTTCCTGGTAGCACCGCCAACGGCTTCAACGCTGGCTACATGATTGGCGGCGCGGCCGACTCGGAGAGTTCCTACCTGGTCGAAGGACAGGATACCGAGGACATCTCGGGCGGCGCTTCACGCGCCCAAGTGCCCTTCGATTTCATTCAGGAAGTTCAGGTGAAGACCTCTGGCATCGAAGCGGCATACGGCGGCGCTCTGGGCGGCGTCATCAATGTGATTATGAAGAAGGGCAGCAACGCCTACCATGGTTCCTTCTTCGGCAGTTATGAGTCGGACCAGCTCGACGGCTCTCCGAACGGTACTTTGCGTTATAACCCGACTCCCAATCTCAATGCCCAAGGAGAAGCTGATAACCAGACATATCAGCCGAAGAAAAGCCACTTCAGGTTCGTGCAACCCGGCTTCACCATTGGCGGCCCGGTCATGAAGGATCGCGTGTGGTTCTTCGCGGGTTTTGAGCCTTTTTACTCGTCAATCGGCAGAACGGTGAATTTTACCCCGTCTACGTTCCCGGGCAATTCCTCGCTGGGTAATCAGTTTTTTACCCAGGATCTCCAGCAGTACTACGGCACGGCTCGACTGGATGCCACGCTGACCTCGAAGATCCGGGTTTTCGGCTCGTGGCTGTATCAATACCAACGCGAGAGCGGGGTCAACTTGCCGGGGTCCGATGACGTAAACGGTCTCCTCAACACATCGGTCAACGCTCCGCTGACTTCGTATTCGCACGGCCTCGGCTTTTCTTCGCCCAACGCCACGTACAACTTCGGCGCCGATATCAGTCTGACTTCGAAGATTGTGTCCACCACGCGCTTTGGGTACTTCTTTAACAACTATCACGATTTCGGCTGGCCTACGAGCGGTAATGAACTTCTGTTCCTAGCCGGACCGGTCACCAGTACAGGGGCGCTCTTGGCCGACAACGCAGGCAACCAATACCCCCTCGCCCTCCAGCAGTCCGCTGGCACAGCTACTGCTCCGCACAAGACTGGCTTCACGGAGTACAACGCCAGCAAGCACGACCAGTTTAACGAGGACGTCGCCTTCTTCAAGGGTGGCTGGTGGGGGACTCACAACATCAAAGTTGGCTACCAATTCAACCGTCTGTGGAACGTGATTAATCAGCACGGCAATATACCGCAGGTGCAGGTGGTGGCCTCCCCAGGGATTGGCTATGCGGCAAGCACGAGCTATGGCGGAACCCAGTGTGGCACCTTGAGCACCAATCCGTGGGGCATTTGCGCGGGCGAGTATGGCTACGTAACCAACAGCGATTTCGCCACCATTCTGAAAAATGGAGCCGGCCAGGCGGTGCCCGCTATCGATCACAACCATGCCATCTTCATTCAGGATGCCTGGACGATCGGTCGCGGTCTGACCCTTAACCTCGGCCTCCGGGTCGAGAAAGAGAACTTGCCTGTTCCCCCGGGGATTGGGACGCCGAACATCACCACCATCAATTTCGGGTGGGGCGACAAAATCGAACCTCGATTGGGAGCGGCATGGGGTTCGCGCGATGGCAAGCTGAAAATCTTCGGCAGCTACGGCGTGGTCAACGACGTCATGAAGCTGCTGCTTGCTCAGACCTCGTTCGGCGCCCAAGGGTGGGATAACTGCTCCTATCCTCTTGGTCCAGATTCTGGCGGCTCGTTCACGAACGCTGACCTCACCTTCATTGGCAACGCCGCGGGGCGGGCTTGCCCAACCGGTCCATCCAACACTGGCGCCACCTTCGTGGGCGGCGTAACACCCTCATCTCTTATTGATGCCGGGACGGGCGTTTCGCTGATCGAAAACACCAACTTCCGGCCCGAGGAGCCGGTCGCGCCTGGCGTGAAGCCCTATCGCCAGCACGAGTTTGTCGGCGGCGTAGATTACCAACTCTCCAAGGACTGGGCGTTCGAAGCGCGCTATGACCGTCGTCGTCTCGACCACGTCATCGAGGACGCTTCGCTGGCCGATATTCACGCGTTCGAAATCTACACCATCGTCAACCCCGGGCAGGGCGTGAACAAGTCCTTCGACGGCTATGCCAACTTCCTGACCAATCTGGGTGCTGCGTACGGCCCTGGAGTACCGGCGTTTAACGCCGCGGGCGATTTCGGCACCTGCCCCACATGCCCGAACAACCCCGTAGCCGTCCGTAATTATGATGGCTTGGAGGTTCGGCTGACCAAGAGCACGAGCCACGGTTGGGCGGGATTGTTCAGCTACACGTGGAGTAGCCTGTGGGGCAACTACACGGGCTTGACCACCACCGACCAGATTGACGGTGGCGGAGGAGGACGCAACTCGCCCGATACCACGCGCTCCTTCGACGAGCCCTTCTACTATTTCACCTACAAAGGGACATCCGGCAATGGGCCTCTGCCGACGGATCGTCCGAATGCCTTGAAAGGAAACGTTTACTACACGAAACCCTGGAAGGGCGGGACCACAACCATTGGGCTGTTCCAGGTCGCCTACCAGGGCAGCCCGGTTAGTTCGTGGGCCGATATAGGCTTGGGTAATGGATCCCCGGTTGAAGGTACGTACATCTGGGGCCGCGGCAACTGGGTTAATGCAACCGTTGATCCGACCACGAATATTACCACCCTTGGCAACGTCTATGCCAAACGCACGCCGTGGTACACCCAGACCAACATGACCCTCTCACATACCTTCAAGGTCAACAAGAACAACGAGGCGCAGCAGCTGACCTTTAGCGGAACTGCAATCAACCTGCTCAACCAGCATGCTGTGGTCTCATATTGGCAGGGACTCAACTCGGATTACATCCCGAGTGCCTTGTTCCAGTTTCAGCCCTTTCTTCCGGGGAACAATCCGGGGGGCGGCGGTGGCGCAGCGTTCTACCAGCAGGTTGAGACCGGTTACAACCCGCAGACGGCGATCACCACGGGGTCGCCCTTGGGGATCCCCATACCGCTGAACTCGCAATACGGTCAGCCGAACCAGTGGCAGCTAGCACGCAACATGCGGTTCTCGGTGAAATTCACCTTCTAACCTTGCGTCACTTACAACAAAGGGAGCCGGAATTCCGGCTCCCTTTCTTTTTGTGCCCAGTCCTCCTCCGCCCCCATTTCGGCGCCTCTTGCTTCCCGAACCCTACTTCCCGAACAAGGGGTAGTGGCTGGCCGCTCCCATAAAGAACAGCATGACTACCGACAAGAATGCATTAGCGCGGCTGGCCAGGAACGCTTGGCGGGCCATGGCTTTGGCTTTGTCGGGCACGGGAGTGCCGTTGGTGGCGTTGTCGCGGGTCCATTGAATGAGGCGCTTCTGGATGCGCCAGATCACTCCCCAGACGTTGAGCAGCATGACCCAGCCCATGCCGCCGCCGATGCCGATAGCCAGCAGGCGGTTGCTCTCCCAACCGTGGCTGTTGAGGCTCAGGAAGCACCAGGCTGCGGCTGCTACGACCAGGGCATAGACCACGCCGATGAATGCTCCGTTGTCGAAGATGCCTTTGCCGGGGATGAGGCACGCGTAGAGGATGCCCCAGACGATGGTCCAGATCAGTACAAAGGAGCCCATCACCGCACCGTGGGCTGGGTTTAATCCCATACTCTGGGCATTGTGAACGTCAGCCGTCACAATGACTTCCCAGTAGGTGATTCCGGCGATTACGGTCAGCATGGCTGACATGCGGAACCACCACAGGGCCCGCGTCATAAGCGAAGGCAGGACTTTGCCTTTTGTGGTGGCGTCGAGTTCCTTCATCAGAGGGACGTTCACCAGATTGAAGAAATAGAGCAGGCCGATCCAGGTGATGCCGGCGAGGAAGTGGATCCAGCGGACCAGCATGAGGAAGTTGGTGTTGAAGTCGGTGGGGAAGTTGATTTGGGGTGTAAAGAGAGTTGCGAGAGCGGCGCTTGCCATGATGCCTCCTAGGATTTTCACCTTACTTCGCACGGCGAATAGCGAAGGTGTTTTACTCGCGGACGCAATTGCCTACGCGGGGATTGTACACAACGGCTGAAGCGAGTGGCTCAAGACAACCCCGCGAAAGTCTTTACGCAGTATAAGAAAACCGTTTTTCCTCAAAGTTCCCGGTTGAAAAGCGGAAGGGGACGCCGTATCGTACTCGCAGCAACCTGCTGGGCGGCACGGCCCCTGGGAAACCTGGCCGTGAGGAGGTGGGTTGTCCCCCCGTGTTCCTGAGGCGGGAAGTCCGCGAGGAGCATGCTGTTTGTTTGGATCTTGCCCTGAAGTCTGCGGAAGGGGCAAGTCGGTGTTCGAGGTCATAGAACCTTAAGGAGATCGGCTATGGAAAGCAGCAAGCCGGCGCAGAACATCCAGGATTCCTTCCTGAATACGGCCCGCAAGGAGCGATTGAGCATCACCATCTACCTGTTGAGTGGCGTGAAGCTGACGGGCCGGATTCGTTCCTTTGACAAGTATTCCGTGGTGCTGGAGGCCAATGGACAAGAGCAATTGATTTTCAAGCACGCCATTTCGACCATTGTGATGGGAAGAACCGTGTCGCATGGCGCGCATGTGGTGCATCCGGAGGCGAAGGCTGGGGCTGGGACGGCGACCGCCCCTGCGGCGGCAGCGGCGTCGGCCGCCAGTGCCACGGGCACCGAAGGGTAAGGCGTTTTCAGTTTGCGCAGGTCTCATCCCAAGAAGACACGCGATGCTGCGCCCCGAGGCGGTCGTGTGCCCCTTGCTGTAGAGACTGCGCCCAAGGATCGACAGGACGCGCAGGAGCGCGCGTTTCTGGTAGGGATTGACGTCCGCACGCGCGGACGCGGCAAGGGGGCGGTCACTGCGCAGGCGCAGGCGGCGCGGGATGCGGCGTCCGCGGCTCCCGTCGCGGGGGGCATGGCTGGGCCACCGAGCTCGGAGCAGGGCCCGGGGCAAGGTTCAAGCTCAGGAAAATCCCACAGCAACAAGCCAAGCATTCCAGAGTTCGACGCCGAAGAATCATTGGCGGAGCTGCGCACGCTGGCGGAGAGCGCTGGCGCGAAAGTCGTCGGCGAGATTCTGCAACGGCGCGACCGGCCCGATCCGGCGACTTTGATTGGCGCGGGCAAGCTGGAGGAAATTGCCGGCGCGGCCGCGTCGGTGAATGCTGACCTGCTTCTCTTCGATCATGATTTGACCGCATCGCAGCAGCGCAATATTGAGAAGATCGTCAAACTGCGGGTGATTGACCGTACTCAACTCATCCTCGATATTTTTGCGCGGCACGCGCGCACGCGGGAAGGCCAGTTGCAGGTGGAGCTGGCGCAGTTGCAGTACATGTTGCCGCGGCTGGCGGGGCGTGGCGTCGAAATGTCGCAGCTCGGCGGCGGCATTGGCACGCGCGGTCCCGGTGAAACGCAGCTTGAAACCGATCGCAGAAAGATTGCGCGGCGCGTGCGGCACGTGGAGCAGCAGTTGGAGACCGTGCGGCGGATCCGGGCACAGCAACGGCAGCGGCGCGAATCCGCTCCGGTGGCGGTGGTGGCGCTGGTGGGCTACACCAACGCGGGGAAGTCAACGCTGTTCAACGCGCTGACGCAGGCCACGGTGCTGGCCTCGCCGCGCATGTTCGCCACGCTCGATCCCACGATTCGGGGCGTGGTACTGCCATCGAAGCGCAAGATTTTGATGTCGGACACGGTCGGATTTATTCGCCGCCTGCCACATACGCTGGTCGAGGCGTTTCGAGCGACGCTCGAGGAAGTGCAGCGGGCATCGTTGATTCTCCACGTCTCCGACGCCAGCAGCCGGCTTTCAGCGGAGCAGGACGCGCAGGTGGAGATTGTCCTGAAAGAACTGGAGGCGGAGAAGAAGCCGCGCCTGCGGGTTATGAATAAAGTTGATCTGCTCGACGTGGAAGTGGCCGAAGCGCTGGTGAACGATGCTGTGCTGGATGCGAAGACGGTGTATGTGTCGGCGACGGAAGGCACGGGACTGGAGCGGCTGCTGGCGCGCATCGACGCCATGATCGAGGAAGACCCGGTCAGCCGCGTCCGTCTGCGCGTGCCGCAGAAAGAAGGGAAGACGCTGGCCATGCTCGAAGCCAAAGCGCGGATTTATTCGCGGAAGTACAAGGATGGAGCGGTGGAGATGGAGGTGGAGGCGCCGGCATCGGTGGTGCGGAAGACCAGGGAGTGGGCGGTCAGAACGCGATCTTGAGAGCAGTACTCAAACCGGGTACGAACGTACCCTCAGCGGGTACGCGATCAGGAAAAGTAGGAGTCGGAGAATCACCATCGCAATCCATCAATTTAAATGGGCCGGCAACCAAGAAGCGGTGACATTCCTTGGCTATCGGCCCATTCGATCCTGAATTGGATCGGAGGTGATAGTTCAATGCTATTCCTCTTTGCCGCGAAGTCAAGGATTAGTTGCAAATTTCTGCATGGCCGGCCCACTAAGGGTTTTACCCCTGGCTATCGCCTCTTTTGAGACCGTTGCAGGCCTCGGAAATCGGCTGAAAATCACCCTTTGCGTTGACATAAACTGCTGCGGACGTTAGACTTAACAGTTTTCATAGCCCTCATTTTCCTGTACACCGGCAATCGATGGATCAAACGCTACGACAATTAGGCGAATTACTGCTTGGCGCAGTGCCGACGGTGATTCTGCTGGCTGTGCTGTATGTCCTTTATACGGTGATCGTACACAAGCCTTTGCAGCGCGTTCTTGGGGAACGACGCAGCAGGACGGAAGGTGCGGTCGAAAAGTCGCGGGCGGACATTGCCGCGGCGGAAGCACGCACCTCGGAATATGAGCAGCGGCTGCGCGAGGCGCGGGCAACCGTGTTCAAAGCGCAGGAAGCGCGGCGCAAGGTGGCGCTGGATGCGCGGACCGCGGCGCTGAACCAGGCTCGCGCCAAGGCCCAAGCGCAGGTGCAGGCCGCGAAGGCTGATATCCAAAAGGATCGCGACGCGGCGCAAGGTGGTTTGCAAGCTGATGCGCAAGCGCTGGCGGTGGAGATCATGCGGCGCGTGCTTGAGCCGGCCGGGGCGGGACGTTAATGTTGCCGGTCACGCCGACGCTTGGTCAAGTTTGCGACATCCGATTTCGAAGAAAATGAATTCCGTGAAAAGAATAATTCGTGTCGGTCTGCTAGCGATGTGCGTGGTGAGCCTCGGCGGAGTGGTCAACTCACGCGCGCAGGAGCCAGCCGCAACGCCGCAGAAACAGCAGGCGGAGCCCGCGCCCAAGCAGCGCGGTCCGGCGCAGGAATTGGCGCACGAGACGCGGGAAGCTGCCGGGGAAGAAAAAGACGATACGGCGGAGTTTAAGAAGTCGGCATCAGTGCATGCCATCGCGCGGCTTACGGGACTCAGTGTGAACCAAGCTTTCCTGTTGAGCGACGTGCTGAACTTCGCCGTGATCGCTGCGCTCATTATCTGGGCGGGCCGCAAGTTCTTGCCGGGAATGTTCAGCGCGCGCACGGCAGCGATCCAGAAAGCGATGCAGGAGGCGCAGAAGGCCAGCGATGAAGCGCGGCGGAGGCTGGCTGAGATCGAATCGCGCCTGATGAGGCTGGATGTGGAGATCGGGATGATGCGCAATTCCGCTGAAAAAGACGCGGCGGCGGAGGAAGCGCGCATCCAGGCCGCGGCCCAGGAAGATGCGCGGAAGATGGTGGAAGCGGCGCAGCAGGAAATCGCCGCGGCCGCCAAGACTGCACGGCGTGAGCTGACCGCGTACGCGGCTGATCTAGCCGTGGGACTGGCGCAAAAACAGATTCGTGTGGACGCGGCCACCGATCAGGCGCTGGTGCGGAATTTTGCCGGAGAGTTGGGCGTGTCTGAAAGTTCAGGGCCAGGAAAGGGCAGGGGCTAGAGCATGGCTTCCGTTGCCAGCACGTATGCCCGGGCCTTCGCGGATGTGGTGCTCAGCGCGCGTCTCAACGCCGAGCGCTCGATTGCGGAATTGCGCGCGATCGCCAGCTTGCTGGCTGAGAGTTCCGATCTGCGGCGGGTGTGGGAGAATCCCGCGATCCCTGCGGACCAGAAACGGCGAGTGCTGGACGTCATTGCACAGCGGGATGGAATTTCAACGCAAGGAAGGAATCTGGTCGCGGTGCTGATCGATCACCGGCGGGTGCATTTTCTGGAGCCCATCATTGCGCAACTGGACAAAGAACTCGACGCACGGCTGGGATTCGCGGAGGCACAGATCATCAGCGCCCGCGAACTGGGCGACGCCGAGAAGCGCGAGTTCGAGGCACAGGTCGGGAAGCTGACTGGGAAGAAAGTCCGGGCGCGATATGGGCAGGATGCGTCGCTTCTGGGCGGCGCGGTGGTCCGCATCGGCAGTACCATTTACGACGGTTCGGTGAAGGGGCAGTTGGAGCGGATCCGCGAGGAGATAAGCAACAATTAGCAATTGGCAGTTGGCATTTAGCCAAATGCTAATTGCTAACTGTTAATTGCTGAAAGCACTGAGCTCGAGGTTGGAAGCAGATTCTATGGCACAGATCAAGGCAGACGAAATTACCAAGCTGATCCGCGAGCAGATCGAGAACTACGAGTCGAAGATCTCCGTGGACGAGACCGGCACGGTCATCACGCTGGGCGATGGGATCGCCCGCGTGTATGGCCTGGACAAAGTCATGGCCGGAGAACTTCTTTCCTTCCCGCACGACGTGGCCGGCATCGCCATGAACCTGGAAGAAGATCAGGTGGGCGTGGTGCTGCTCGGCGAATACACCGAGATCAAGGAAGGCGACGAAGTGAAGCGCACCGGCCGCATCATGAGCGTGCCCGTGGGCGACGCCATGATTGGGCGCGTTGTGGATTCGCTGGGCCGGCCCATCGACGACAAAGGTCCCATCGCGACCGACAAATTCATCGCGCTGGAACGTCTGGCGCCGGGCGTGATTGACCGGCAACCGGTGCGCGAGCCGATGGCGACGGGACTGAAGGCCATCGACAGCATGATTCCGATTGGCCGCGGCCAGCGCGAGTTGATCATCGGTGACCGCCAAACCGGAAAGACCGCGGTTGCGCTTGACACCATCATCAACAGCAAGGGCAACGACCTGGTCTGCATTTACAACGCGATCGGGCAGAAGCGGTCGTCGATTGCGCAGGTGGTGAAAATTCTCGAAGATGCGGGAGCGATGGAATACACCATCGTGGTCGCGGCGTCGGCCTCGGAACCCGCGCCCATGCAGTACATTTCGCCCTACGCGGCAACTGCTATCGGCGAATATTTCCGCGATACAAAACGCCACGCGCTGGTCATCTACGACGATCTCTCGAAGCACGCCGCGTCTTATCGTGAAATTTCTTTGCTACTGCGGCGGCCGCCAGGACGGGAGGCGTATCCCGGAGACGTGTTCTATCTCCACTCGCGGCTGCTGGAGCGGTCCGCGAAGTTGAGCGACAAGAATGGCGGAGGATCGCTGACCGCGCTGCCCGTCATTGAGACTCAGGCTGGCGACGTTTCGGCTTACATTCCAACCAATGTCATTTCGATTACCGACGGGCAGATTTATCTGGAGACCGACTTGTTCAACCAGGGCGTGCGCCCGGCTGTAAACGTCGGCTTGTCGGTGAGCCGCGTAGGTGGCAGCGCGCAGATCAAGGCCATGCGGCAGGTTGCGGGAACGCTGAAGCTGGAGCTCGCGCAATACCGCGAACTGGCGGCGTTTGCGCAGTTTGGGAGCGACCTCGACAAAGCCACGCAGAACCAGTTGAATCGCGGTCAGCGGCTGGTCGAACTGCTGAAGCAAGCTCAGTTTTCGCCACTGCCGTTCTCCAAGCAGATTCTGATCATCTTCGCCGGCACCAACGGGTTCCTCGACGATCTGCCGGTAAATCAGGTGCGCGATTTCGAGAAAGAGCTTTACAAGTATGTGGACGCGACCCAATCTGGCCTGCTGCGCACGATCATGGAGAAAAAGATTCTCGATGATGGATTGAAGGCGCAGTTGACCGAAGTGATCAAGCAGGCGAAGCAGCAGTTTGTGAGCGATAGGGAAGCTGTAGCTAAATAGGTTGGGGAATTCTTGTGAAACGTGTCCTCTGGGTAGCGGCGCTCGGTATTGCTTCGGCGATCCATGCCCAAAGCACTCAGGACGTGAAGAACAAGGATGTCCCAGCGTTCCTGCGGCAATTGGCGGATACGAGGAAGACGATCGCGGACGGTTACGTTCGCTGGACCGAGGCCGTAAAGAAGAGGGATTTAGACGGAGTGGTCAGCTTGTATACGGACGATGCTGCGATTTTGCCTGACGAGAAAGAAATCGCGTCCGGAAAGAATGCTATCCGGAAGTTCTATAACGACTGGTTTGCGGAAAACGACAAACTTGTCCAGCAAAGGTTCGACAATGTCGACTCCCTGCAAGAAGGCGATCTCTTGATCGATAGTACAAAGTTTTCTGGAGTCGCGACTAAAGATGGGAAGGAAGTTCAGCTGAAGGGGAAGAGGCTCGTAGTCTGGAAACGCGACCCTAAGGGGGAGTGGAAGATCCTCCGTGACACGTGGAACAAGTCGTCGGCGCAGTGACACAAGGGCGGTGCGCTTAGGATTAAGCGATTTTGACTGGCAACTGGGTACTGGCAACTGATTCATGGCAAACATTCTCGACATCCGGCGCCGTATCCGCAGCGTGGTGAACACGCGGCAGATCACCAAGGCGATGAAGGTGGTGTCCGCCGCCAAGTTGCGGCGGGCACAGGAACGCGCTTTGACGGCGCGTCCTTATGCGCTGATGTTGACGAATGTTCTGAAGTCGCTGGTGTCGCGGGCGGAGATTTACGATCCCGAAACCGGCGAGCCCAAGCATCCCCTGCTGGCGCAGCGGGCGGAGAAGAATATTCTCCTGATCGTGGTTACGGGCGACAAGGGACTGGCGGGGGCGTTCAGCGCGAACATCACCAAGGCCGCCAGCCGGTTCCTCGAGTCCAAGGCCGGGAAGAACGTCGACATTGAAGCGATTGGCCGCAAAGGGCGCGACTTTTTGCGGCGACGCTATCCCGCCGCGGCCGTACAGACGCGCAGCCTGGCGGAGACCGAACATTCGCTCGAAACTCAACCATCGGCGGGGGATCGAGTTGGTGCCATCCAAATTACCGGAGAACACGTTGGGGTTCTCGGAAAATTGGAATTCTCGCAAGCGCGGAGGCTGGCGGAGAGCGTGATTGGGCGCTATCAGCGCGAGGAGATCGATGCGGTCTACGTCGTCTTCAACGAATTCAAGTCGGTGATTGCGCAGCGGCTTATCGTGGAACAGATTCTTCCCATTGAACAGATCGGCGCGCAGGCGGTCCGCATGGCCGAGGAGATGACGGAAGAAGAGAAGAAGAAAGCGAAAGAGGCGGCGATCAGCGCGGGCGTGGGCATGCGTGCTTCTGAACCGGCGGACGAACATGCTGCGGAATTCGGTACGGCACAGGTGGATTACATCTACGAACAGGCACCCGAGGAATTGTTTCGCGCGTTGCTGCCGAAGTATGTGTCCATCCAGGTTTTCCGCGCGCTGCTGGAGTCGGTGGCGGCCGAGCATGCCGCGCGCATGACCGCGATGGATTCCGCCACCAGCAACGCCACCGACATGATCGATTCCCTCACGCTGGTGATGAACCGGGCGCGGCAGGCGAAGATCACGAAAGAGATTATTGAGATTGTGAGCGGTGCGGCCGCGATGTGAAAAGGAGTAATTAGCAATTGGCAATTAGCATTTGACCATCCGGCAAACTAGTTCTGCTAATTGCTAACTGCCAATTGCTTGGCGAGAGTTCAAAACATATGCCAGAGAACATCGGACATGTAGTTCAAATTGCGGGGCCGGCGGTGGACGTGCAGTTTCCCGAAGGCAAGTTGCCGCCCATTTATGAGGCGGTGCGGGTGGTTAGTGACGGCTTCAACGTCCCCAGCCCCATCAACGTGATTCTCGAAGTGCAACAGCACCTGGGCGAAGGCCGCGTGCGCTGCATCGCCATGTCGGCGACAGACGGCATGGTGCGCGGCATGAAAGCCGTTGACCAGGGCGGCCCGATCTCCGTGCCAGTGGGCCGCGGTACGCTGGGTCGCGTGATGAACGTGATCGGCGAGCCGGTGGATCAACTGGGCCCAATCGAATTCAAGACGAGAATGCCCATTCACCGCCTGGCGCCGGCGTTCGACGAACAAGCTACGACGGCGGAGATGTTCGAGACTGGCGTAAAGGTCATCGATCTGATCCAGCCGTTCTTGAAGGGTGGCAAGATCGGATTGTTTGGCGGCGCGGGTGTGGGCAAGACCGTCGTCATCATGGAACTGATCAACAATGTCGCCAAAAATCACGGCGGCTACTCCGTGTTTGCCGGTGTTGGCGAGCGCACTCGCGAGGGCAACGACCTGTGGCTGGAGATGACGGAGTCCGGCGTGATCAAGCCGGGCAAGCCCGCGGAATCGAAGGCCGCGCTCATCTATGGTCAGATGACGGAGCCTCCCGGCGCGCGCCTGCGCGTGGCTCTGACTGGACTGACGGTCGCAGAATATTTCCGCGATGCCGAGGGCGCGGACACACTGCTCTTCATCGATAACATTTTCCGTTTCACGCAGGCGGGATCAGAGGTTTCGGCGTTGCTGGGCCGCATGCCCAGCGCCGTAGGCTATCAGCCAAATCTCGCGACGGAAATGGGCGAATTGCAGGAGCGCATTACCTCGACCAAGAAAGGTTCGGTCACTTCAGTGCAGGCGATTTACGTGCCTGCCGACGATTTGACTGATCCCGCGCCGGCCACAACCTTTGCTCACCTGGATGCGACTACCGTGCTTTCTCGTGCGTTGACTGAGATTGGAATTTATCCGGCAGTCGATCCGCTGGCTTCGACGTCGCGCATTCTCGATGCGCGCATCGTCGGCCAGGAGCATTACGACGTGGCGCAGTCGGTGAAGAAGACGCTGCAGACCTATAAGGATCTGCAAGACATCATCGCGATTCTCGGTATCGACGAGCTCAGCGAAGATCAGAAGCTGACCGTGGCGCGGGCGCGAAAGGTGCAACGCTTCCTGTCGCAACCGTTCCACGTAGCCGAGCAATTCACCGGCGCGGCGGGTCGTTACGTAAAGATCGCCGACACTGTAAAGGGTTTCAAGGCAATCGTCGAAGGCAAGTACGACGACATCCCCGAGCAGGCGTTTTACATGAAGGGGCCGATCGAAGAAGTGCTGGAAGCTGCGGAGAAGATGAAGGCGGCAGCGTAGAAGCAGTGGCCAGTGATCAGTGTTCAGTGGTTAGCCAAACCGGCTGATTCGCGAACGAAAACTGATCACTAACCACTGGACACTGACCACTGATGTCCGATACTTTCCAACTCGAGATCGTTACGCCGGAAAAGAAGGTGGTGGACACGTCTGCCACAGAAGCTCAGATTCCAGGTAAGAACGGGTATCTGGGCGTGCTGCCGGGGCACGCGCCGCTAGTGACTGAACTCGCAGTGGGTGAAATCACCTTCCGCACCGGAGCGGAGGAGCAGCGGCTCGCGGTGGCGTGGGGATTCGCGGAAGTGCTGCCCGATCGAGTGACGATTCTTGCCGAGACCGCGGAGCGTCCCTCTGAGATTGACGTGGAGCGCGCCCGCAAGGCCAAAGCCCGCGCCGAGCAGCGACTCACCAGCGGCGACACCAGCGTCGACGTCGAGCGTTCCCTCAACGCCTTGCAAAAGGCCGAGACGCGGCTGGAAGTGGCTGGGAAGAACACCTAAGGCCGTGCGCGATTCTGAACGCATCCGCCGATTTACATCCGGCGACTTTTCATTCCTACGGCACGTTCACCGAATCCCGATTCTCCGTCGGCACATAATTCACCGCCGCCGTGCGCTCCAGTTTGTCCCAGGCGAACCTGCGGCCTTCCAGCGCGCGCTTTAGCGTCTTGAACAGGACCACGGAAAATAGCTGGCGGTAGGCAAAGCGCTGGAGCCAGACCTGGCTCAGCAGCCAGGGATCTTCCGTATCGTCGGGGCGGCGGCGCTCCAGCGCGAACGCCAGCGCTGACGCCAGGAAGTCGATCACGAGAAACGCCAGGAAGAACGCAACCAGCTTGTGGAAGCTGGCGGGGTCCGTGGAATCGGGATGGAAATGTTTCTGGATGAAGTACCAGAGCGCGCCGACGGCGAACATGATGTCGATGAGCGGCGACACCAGTGGCAGCAATATCTGGAAGATCACGATGTTGGGCAGCGCTACAAAGCCCAACGCTCCTTTGCGCCCGAAGACCTCGCTGTGTTTGTAAACTGCTTGCAGAATACCGAAAGACCAGCGGAAACGCTGGCGCATCAGGCCGTTCGCATTGGTGGGGGCCTCGGTGTAGGCCAGGGCCATGTCTTCGTATTCCACGCGGTAGCCGAGGCGCAGCAGCGCCATCGTGAGATCGGCGTCCTCGGCGACGGTATCAATCTGGTAGCCGCCGGCCTCGCGCACGGCGGAAACGCGCCACGCCCCGATCGCGCCCGGCACTACGCTGACCGCGCCCAGCACATCCAAAGCGCGGCGCTCGAAATTCTGGCTGGTGATGTATTCAAGCGCCTGCCAGCGCGTCCACAGATTCACGCGGTTCCCCACCTTGGCGTTGCCCGCGATGGCGCCAACCTTGGGATTGATGAAATGCGGCACCAGGCGCGAGATGGCGTCATTGGCGATGATGGTGTCGGCATCAATGCCAACGAAAAGCTCGGCATCCTGGATATGCTCGATGCCATAGTTGAGAGCCTCGGCCTTGCCGGCGTTGGGCTTGGTCAGGATAAGAACTCTCCCCGCCGCCTCTTCGCGTACGAAAGCTGACCGTGCAACTTCCAGCGTGCGGTCGCGGGAGCCGTCGTCGATCACGATCACACGCAGGTTGGGATAGTTCGAGTTGAGCGCGGCGCGAATCGTCCGCTCAATAACTTTTTCTTCGTTATAGGCCGGGATGAGCACCGCAACTTTAGGTTTGTAAGAAGCGACCTCCGCGGGTTTTCCGAAAATCTTCTCCTGTAGCCGGTCATAAATGGCGGCCGCCCCGATAAACAGCAAGCGCCCAGTCATCAGCAGATCGCCGATAAAGAAAACTAAGGTGATGCTCAACACGGCTGCATCGAAGAGCCAGAAGCTGAGCCGGTCAAGGCGTGCGACCCAGCGTTGGCTGGTGGGCAAGGGAGCCATGACGTCTGCCCGAGTCTTTCCCAGTAATTCATAGACCGGCGCGATCTCATAGGCGCGCGCCCGGATGCCCGCAATGATCATGGGCAAAGCGCGTACCGTCTCGGCGCGATCGCCGCCACCATCGTGCATGAGGACGATGTTGCCGCAACGCAAATCCTCCACCCGGCACGGTGGCAGGTGCGCCAGAACATAAGCAGAGATCTGCTCGGCAGTGCGGTGCGGATTGGTGCTCCAGTCGTTGGGATCGATCCGGTTCCCCACCGTGATGTATCCCATCTCCTGCGGGATTTCCAGCGGCCGAATCTGGTCGGCGGTGTCGGGTTCTTCATCAATCGCGTACGGTGGTCGCATCAGCATGGCGCGCACCCCGACCAGGCTGGCGAAGAGCCGCTCCGTCAAGTTCAACTCCACTTTCATGTACGTGGCAGAGATATTGCTCACGTCGGGATGCGTGAAAGTGTGGTTGCCGATGGTATGGCCTTCACGGTAAATGCGTTGTGCCAGGCCTGGAAACTTGTCGGTCTGAAAGCCGATGAGGAAAAACGTAGCCGGGGCGTGCTCCTGCTTCAGCACATCGAGGATCTTCGGAGTCCACTCGGGGTCGGGGCCGTCATCAAAAGTGAGTACCACCTTGTTGGGGCTATAGCCGTAACGTCCCACGCGGTAAGGTTCCGGCAGAGACTGGAAGTTTTCGTCGGTGATCAGCTTCGTGTTGGGATCGATCGTGAGGTCGCGCGTGCCAGGAGTGGGCTTGTCCTCGATGCGCAGGATCTCGCCCTGGCCCTCCATGTCCACATCCTGACCGGGAGGCACGCTTCGCAGTTTGTCGGCGGCACCGGCATCGCCGGGAATGTCCCACACTCTCCATAGAGTGCGGTCTTCTCCCCCGAGACGCCACAGAGCGAATGTCTGGATGCCAAGCGTCTGCGCGGCCCGCATGTGGTTCAAGGCCGTAACCGCGTCGAGGAACCAGACGTCGTGACGTAGGCTGCTCTCATCCAGATAACTAAAATGAGGATTCAGCGCATCATCGTCGAAAGTTACATCTTCGTCGGAATCGCGCGCCTCCAACCACGCTTCCTGCACTGTCACGCTGTGGTCTTTGGCCTCGGGAAGCAACTTGCCCTGTCTTGGTTTGAGCACCCAATCGTAGCCATAGTTGGCGATGGCGCAGATGACCTTTTCCTTGGGAATGACGTTCACGATGAACTTCAGATTGTCGACAAACCAATCCTGGGATGCCACCGGACCAGAGTCCGCACCGGGAAAGTGCTCGTCGTAGTTCATCACCACCACGCCGTCCGCGGGCGCGGAGATTGCGGCATAGTCAAATTCCTGATTGTGCGCGGGCACGCTGACATAGAGCTTCATCCCGCGGCTGTGCAGGTCCGACGAAAGTTCGTTCAGCAGTGCCACATAGCCGGGTTGTCCGGCGCTGGGGAAAGCTTCAAAATCCACCATCAAGCCGCGAAAGCCGTCCGAAGCGAGAAACATCATCACCTGCTGGCGAAAGACCGCGCGGGCTGCGGAATTGTTCAGAAAGTCCGTGATGCCTCCCACCCATTCGGCGCCGTCGAAGTTGTTCACCATGGGGAAGACTTCCATTGAAGTGTCTTCCGCCCTGAGCAGGGGCATCACGCGGTCGTCGACGGAGCGCACTTGATTGTTGTGCACCACGTCGAAGAATTTGTTGGTCTGGTCGTCCACCGCTTGCAGGCGGCCGTCGGGCGTAAGCACATGCAGCCAGTCGGGATACAGCAGATCAATCTGGCGGGAAAAGTCGCGCAGGGATGAGAAACTGGCGGCGTCCCAGGGCACGTAGAATGCCGCGCGGATGCCTTCTTCCTGATTTAACGTGACCTGCGAAGCGGGCAGCTTCGACTTGCGGTGCGAACGGTTGGCCAGCTTCTTCTGGCGGTCGCGCGCTGCCTTTTCCTTCTCGGTTTCCTTCAATGACTTGAAGGCGCGCTTCTGCGGCGAAAACAGGAGTTCGGGCAGGCGCTCGTCCCGCAGCGTAGTGTACGCAAAGAAAATAATCAGCGCCGAGAGCGCTAAGACCAGCGCGTCTACCAGGCGCCTCAGTCGCTTCCAGCGGGCGCGTTGCGGATCGTAAAAGACGGGTTCGGCCATGAAGGGCTAATCGTTTATCGTATGCCGCGCACAGCGGACGGTCAATTTTCCGGCGGGACAGGGCACAGGGTAGAAGTCCTTATCGCATAGAATACACTTCCCCACACCAAAGTTTACAGAAGGATGTTCACCGAAGTATGAACGAGGATGCCCGCAAACGCGCTATATTCTCAGCGTGTTCGAACTAGTACGGAAGAATGCTCGATTCTTTGTCGCGGCGAGCCTGGCGGCGCTGGCGCTGCGGCTGGTCTTTGTGCTGCACTTTCCCGGTGTCGTGGACGACTCGCGTCTCTATGCCGACATCGCCATGAACTGGCTACAGCATGGCGTCTACGGCATTACCGATTCCGGTCAGGTGGTGCCGACGTTCTCCCGCCTGCCGGGATATCCGGCATTTCTGGCGGCCATTTTCGCAGTCTTCGGCTGGGGGAATTTCCGCGCAGTCCTGCTGATTCAAGTCCTGTTCGATCTTGGCACATGCTTCCTCATCGCGGATCTCTCGCGCCGCGTGTTGTCCGCGCGTGCGGCGAAGGCAGCGTTCCTGCTCGCTGCGCTCTGCCCGTTCCTGGCCAACTACGCGGCAGCGGCCCTCACCGAGACGCTGGAAATTTTCTTCACGACGCTGGCGCTGGACTTGGCCTTGCGCGGGTTCGCCGCTTTTCGTGACGACATCGGATCAGAGTCAACGCTGGCACCGCGAATATGGCTGGGATGCGGCCTGTCCATCGGAGCCTGCATCCTGTTGCGTCCGGACGGCGGCATTCTGTTCGGCGCCATCGGCGGATATTGGTTGCTGATTTTTCTGCGGAGCATTTTCTCGAAGTCGGCGGGAGCATCCAGCCCTCCGCCGCGGTTGCTTCCCATACTCGGCGCGGGAGTGCTTCTGGCCGCCGGCGCCTTCTCGCCGCTGGTTCCGTGGACGCTGCGCAACCTCCACACCATGCACCGCTTCGAGCCGCTCGCGCCCCGCTACGCCAACGATTCCGATGAACTGGTGATGGCCGGATTCAACCGCTGGACCAAAACCTGGATCGCCGACTACATCTCAGTGCAGGAAATTTATTGGAGAGTGCCCGGCGACGCCATCGATGTCACGCGCCTGCCCAATCGTGCCTTCGATTCGGCTGAACAGCGGCAGGAAACTGAGCAGGTCTTCACCGACTACAACCAAAATCACGACGTGACCCCAGAACTCGATGCCCGTTTCGCGGCGCTGGCCGTGGCTCGAATCCGCGCAGCGCCCATGCGCTATTACATCTGGCTTCCAGTCACGCGAATTGCCGACATGTGGCTGCGTCCGCGCACTGAGTTGCTGCCTTCGGACCCGCGCTGGTGGGAATTCGACGACGAACCCGCATGGCTCACCGTGAGTATCGTCTTCGGCTTGCTCAATCTCGCCTATGTCGGCGCAGCGGCCGCCGGGCTGCTGCGCTCCCGCGAATTATTCGGCATCGGACTATTCGTTTTGTTTCTGCTACTGCGTTCCATATTTCTCGGAACCCTGGAAAACCCCGAGCCCCGCTACACTCTGGAGTGCTATCCCGCAGTGATCCTGCTGGCCTCCGCGATGTTTCACCGCCGCGCCGCCTAGACACTCTTTCAAAATGTGAAGAATTGTTATGTGAAAACGCAGATGTTGAATCTGTTATCCGCCGTAAACCAGTGAAAATTAAGCTTGAACACGTCGGCCCAACAGGTGCACAATAGCCCCCCATTAGGGCCCCAGGGTCTCAACCGCGGTTCATTCCTGGGAAACACAATCCGAAATGTAACGCCCGTCCGGGTGCAGGAGGCTCTATGCGTTCTGGCTCACGTGCAGTTGCTTGGTTGGTTGCGGTGGTTTTCGCGGGATCCCTTGCGGTGAGAATTTCCGCCGCACAGGAAGCAAAAGGCCGCATCGTCGGTTATGTGACCGACCAGAGCGGCGCTGCGGTGGTGGGCGCCAAGGTCACGGTCACCAACGTGGGTACGCAGGTGGCTCAGTCCACCGCCACCAACCAGACGGGATTCTTCGAAGTGCTTTCTCTGCCCATTGGGAATTACAACGTCGCCATCGAGATGACCGGGTTCCGCGAGCAGGTATTCGAAAAGCAGGCCCTGCAGATCAATCAGTCACTGCGTCTCGACGCCAAGCTTACGGTCGGGAAGAGGGATGAAATCATCGAGGTTAGCGACCAGGCCGCCAACGTCGAAACCATCAACCAGACCATTGGCACCAGCATCGTCGGAGAGACCATTCAGCGCGCCCCGTTGGATGGAAGAAATGTTCTTGATCTAGCCAAACTCCTGCCCGGAGTCACCGAAACCAACGATGACAGCGGCGCCGCGGGCAGCTATAGCATCGCTG
This sequence comes from Candidatus Dormiibacterota bacterium, assembly GCA_035566655.1. Lineage (GTDB taxonomy): Bacteria > Acidobacteriota > Terriglobia > Terriglobales > Acidobacteriaceae > Sulfotelmatobacter. Next base: position 25,212 of record DATMQT010000042.1, on the reverse strand, counting down.
GCGGCCGGTCGGATTCCGTCACGTTCCTGCTCGACGGAGCGCTCAACAACAACCTGCTCAGCAACGCTGTCGTCTACAACCCCAATCCCGATACCATCGCCGAGTTCCGCATTCTGGAGAGCAACTACTCCGCTGAATATGGCCGCAACGGTGGCGGCATCATCAGCGTGGTCACCAAGTCTGGCACCAATAGCTGGCATGGCAGTGCATTTGAATTCTTGCGCAACGATGCCTTCAACGCTAACACCTTCTTCAACAACGCTAACGGCTTGTCTCGCGACGTGCTCAAGCGCAACTAATACGGCGGAACTTTCGGTGGCGCCATCAAGAAAGACAAAATATTCTTCTTCGTCGGCTATCAGGGGCAACGACTCTCCGCCCAGACCGCCACGGGGCTGGGGACCGTGTATACGCCTGATGAGCTCAAAGGAGATTTCTCCGGCGGCGGAACCGTTAGTAGTTGCCCGAATGCAGATCCGGGCGTGGCGGCTTTTCTTCAAGCCAATCCGTATTTCCAGTCTGATCCTAACCAGGCAGCCTGCGCCATTATTGACCAGACGAAGATTAATCCGGTCGCCCAGAATTACATTAGCAAGGGCCTGATCCCGACCGACCCAAGCGGCGCACACGACTACCAGGGTGCTTCGCAGGACAACTACAACGAGCTGACTACAAAGCTGGACTTCGTGCCCACTTCGAAGGATAGGATCGCTTTCACTTTGGGCTGGCGCCGCGAGCCCCTGCTGTTCCCGTTCAATTTCGCGACCGTACCCGGATATGCTAACGCGGGTCATGACAATAACTACTTTGGCAACGTCGCATACACTCGCACTTTCACGCAAAATCTCTTAAATGAATTCCGGGTATTTGGCCAGCGGAACCAACATGAGCAGGACAATACGGTTGGGCCCAACGCCTCCAACACAGCGGCCACCCTGGGCTTCGGTACCACCCCTGATCAGTCCACTGGCCCTCCGAACCTCTTCTTTGACAACGGCCTGAACGTCGGGTACAGCGAAAATGGCCCCACCCGGTTCGCCAACAATACGTATGGCTTCACCGAGTCGCTCACCTACGTCCATGGCCGCAACAACTGGAAGATGGGGACCGGCGTTTCCACCTACCAAAACAATACGGTCTATGATTTCTATGTAAACGGAGAGTGGGATTTCACTGGATCGGGCGGAGCAGGGTCGGGAAACTCGCTGGCTGATTTTGTTCTGGGGATCCCTTCTTCCTATTTCCAGTTCCCATCAGCTCCCTCGAACATTCGCAGCAAGTCCTATTATGCCTTCGTGCAAGATGAGTGGCGGGTGCGCAGGACCCTCACGCTGAACTTTGGAATCCGCTACGAGTACAACTCGCCCAAGTTGGACACCCAGGGGCGGTCGTTCTCTGTAATCCCCGGCGTCACCACTCCATCGAAAGTCTTCATCAATGCCCCGATTGGCATGTTGTTTCCCGGCGATCCCAACGCGCCCAAGGGCGTTAATTTCCCCGATCGAAAAAACTGGGGCCCGCGCTTCGGCTTTGCCTGGGATCCGCGAGGCGATGGAAAGACCAGCCTCCGTGGTGGCATCGGTCTGTTCTACGATGTGCTGAAGGGCGAGGACAACCTCCAGTTCAATGGACAGGCGCCTTTCTTTGGTGCCCTCGGCTTGTTCTTCCCCACCCCCACCAGCCCCAGCAGCGCCGTCACCTACTTCGAAGACCCCTTCACTCCAACCGGCACGGCCAACTCGTTCCCTTCGCATACTCCGCCGTCCAACCTTAATTTTCAGACAGCGGGTTTTCTCCCCATCAACTCCGGGGGCGCGGTCTACTTGGTGGATCCGCATCTGCGCACTCCATACACCTACCAGTACAACCTCAGCTTCCAGCACGAGTTGGCCCGCAACCTGGTTCTCGAGGCAAGCTACGTGGGGAACACTTCTCACGGCCTGACTTCGCTGCAAGATATCAATCCCTTCCGGCTGGGGACCACGGACCGGACTCTGAACCTCACATCGGGCAACACTTCCTGCCTGGACGAATCAGGCAACAGTTCCTCGGGCGCGAACCCTAATAACTTTTGCAGTTTCGCTTCGTTGCCGGAATTCAAGAACGTAACCCAGGCCAACTACCACAGCCTGCAAGCCAGCCTGACTCGGCAACTGGCCGATTCGCGCTACATTGGGCATACCTATTTCGTTCTGGGATATACCTGGTCCCACGGCATCGACAACACTTCCGGCTTCCGCGAGAGAAACAGCACCGTTCCCACCTACAACCCCGGCCTGTTCCGGGCGTCCAGCGATCAGGACGTCAGAAACCGCATCACTTTCAGCGGTGGATGGGACATGCCTTGGGACAGGGCATGGGAGTCGGGGCCGAAGCGCCTGACCCAGGGCTGGAGCCTGTTTCCTATCGTCACCTGGCACACCGGTTTCCCCTACGACGTCTTTGCACGCTTGGGCGACCGGTTCAATCCGGGAGCTGAAGGTCCTTCCGGCGCGGGCGATCCAACCAACGTCCACGCAGATATAGTGGGGCCGACCAACACGCTCAACCCGCGCCAATTGCAGAATCCGGGGGCCAGCTTGGGGTACTCGCCGGGTTATTTCTGGTTCAACCCCACCAGCTTTAGCAACGCCCAGTGCGGCGACTCCAACGATCCTTTACCCTGCACACCGGGGCCAACCGTGCTCCCCTCAAACGACCAGGTTGTGGCCAACCCTGCGCTTGCGACCTACGGCACACTGCAACGCAACTCGCTGCGCGGCCCCGGCTATGTAAACTTCGACCTTGCGCTCTCGAAGACCACAGCTTTGATCGGTGAGCGCCTGAAGGTCGAATTCCGTGCTGAGTTCTTTAACATTCTTAACCACGCAAACTTCACCAGTCCGGTGACGAACATCAACAGCGGGCAATTCGGTCAGGTCACCTCCACTCAACCTCCACGCATTATTCAGCTCGCACTCCGGTTCACGTTTTGACGGCCGGGAAAAGCTGGGAGGGGCGGCAAAATGCCGCCCCTTCTTCTTTTCTGAACTTTCTACAAAGCAACTTCGCCCTGTTTTGTGAGCCGTGCCAGCGCGGCTTGCAGCGCTGACTGCCAGTCACCTCCACTCCGTAATTCCCTTGAACTCAATAGCGGTGCCGAGACACAATAGCGGCCATCGTTTGCGGAGCGAACTATGGTGTGGTGCGGCTACATCGTACGCTTCAGGTCATCCCATCCATCCCAGGTGCGCGCGAAAAGTGCGCGCGAAAACCCAAGGAGCACATGCATGCGACCTTGCATCCGGCTTGCCGTTCTTTCCCTGCTCTTGATTCTGCGGGCTTCTCTGGCGGCGGCGCAATCCACCACCTCGCTGCATGGCGTGATCACCGACCCCAAGGGCGCGCTGTTGCCGGGCGCGAACCTGAAAATAAATGACCCGCAGACGGGATTCGCGCGCACCGTCACCTCGGGCCCCGACGGCGTCTACCAGTTCCTCCAGATTCCTCCGGCCACTTACACTGTGACCGTGACTGCGGCCGGATTCACCGCGATGAAGCGCGAGCGCGTGACGCTGCTTGTGAGCACGCCGGCCACACTGAACTTTACCATGCAAATCGAAGGCAGCAAGGTGCAGGTCGAAGTCACTAGCGAGGCGCCGCTGGTAAACACGCAGGACGCGTCCATCGGCAACGCCTTCACCGAGCGGCAATTGCTGAAGCTGCCCTCGGAAGGCCGCGATCCCGTCTCCATTCTCAGCCTGCAGCCCGGTGTGACCTTCATCGGAGGGAACTCGATCGATCAGTCGAACGACAGCCGGGGCGGTTCCGTTAGCGGCGCACGCAGCGATCAAACCAACATCACGCTCGATGGCCTCGACGACAACGAGCAGCTGCTGGGTTACGCCTTCCAGGGGGCCTTACGGACCACCCTTGATTCAATCCAGGAATTTCGCGTGACCACCAGCAACGGAAACGCCGACGAAGGCCGCTCGTCAGGCGGCCAGGTTTCGCTGGTCACCAAGAGCGGGACGAACTCCTGGCACGGCACGCTCTACGAGTACAACCGCTCAAGCATCGGACAAGCCAACGACTGGTTCAACGAGGAGGCGGAAGTCTCTTCGGGTCTTCCTAACAAGCCGGGGCATTTGATTCGGAACGTGTTCGGGGCGACGGTCGGTGGGCCGATTCAAAAGAACAGAACATTTTTCTTCCTGGCGTACGAGGGAACAAGAAGGCGGGAAACCACGCAGGTCACCCAGACCGTGCCCAGCGCGCTCCTGCGCCAGGGAACCATGCAGTATCTCTGCAATCCCAGCGATCCCAACTGCATTCCGGGCAGTCCGAACGCGAATGGGTTTAGCGTGATCAGCAACTCTGCAATCTCTCAGACCGACAACATCGTGCAGCTCACCCCGGGGCAGTTTGCCGCCTTGGATCCCAACTGTTCCACCAACGGAACTTGCCCGCTGGGAGCGGGGGCCAATCCTCTGATTGCGTACCTCCAGGGCAACCCGAACTCCAGTCCCAACTCCGTGTTTAATCTTTATCCTCTTCCCAACACCGATACCGTGGGCGATCTGCTCAACTACCGCGGCTACACCTTCGCTGGCGCGGCCCCCCAAAAGCTGAACACTTACATCATGCGGCTGGATTACAAAATCACGGCCAACGGCAATCACAACCTTTTTCTTCGTGGGAACCTGCAGAACGACAATCAGGCGCTGGCGCCGCAGTTTCCCCTCCAGCCCTCAAGCGATTTTCATACCAGCAACAACAAAGGGATCGCGGCGGGTTATACCGCCCTGCTCCGCCCGAACCTTATCAACAATTTCCGCTGGTCGCTGGTGCGCGAAGGATTAGGTGATTCCGGCATCAATTCACAGCCCTACGTCCATTTCCGAACCCTGAGTGATATCACGGCGCTGAGTGCTCAGTCCGACTATGTCAACGTGCCGGTGCACAACTTCGTTGATGACTTGACCTGGACAAAAGGCAAGCACACCCTGCAGTTTGGCACGAACCTGCGGCTGGTCCATAACAACCGCGCAGGTAATGGTCAAAATGTTTCCTATGCCGTTACGGACCCGTTTTCCCTGGATACCAATGCCGGCATCGCCAATCAGGGAGGCAGTCTTGATCCCAGCACCGGCGTCAATTATCCGCTGGTGGATTCGAATTTTAACGAGCTGTACGACTTCTCCGCCATGGGATTGGCCGGCATCGTCACCGTCAACAACGCCGTTTTTAATCAGGACAAGAACGGAAACCAGTTTGCTCCGGGCGCTCTGATTCCGCGCCATTTCAAGGCGTGGGAAGCAGAGTGGTACGCGCAGGACGCATGGCGCGTAAGGCCGAATCTGACCGTGACCCTGGGCTTACGTTATTCCCTTTTGCAGCCACCGTACGAAGCCAACGGCAACCAGGCTGCGCCCACCCTCAGCGTTGGCAATCTGTTCGCGCAGCGTGCTCAGGCCCAGCTTCTAGGCCAGCAGTACTCTCCCGGCCAAAATGCGGCCAACGGATTTAGCGGAGGTCTCGCGCCCCTTACCTTTGGACTTTCAGGGCAAGGCAATGGCAAACAACCCTATTGGGACTGGGACTACAAGAACCTTGCACCACGCTTCGCCCTCGCCTATTCCCCAAATTACGATCACGGCTGGCTGCGCAGCTTCTTCGGCAGTGCGGGAAAAAGTTCCATTCGCATGGGCTACGGGCTATATTTCGATCATTTCGGCCAGGGCATCGTAAATACCTTCGACCGCAACGGCTCCTTCGGTTTGACCACGTACGAGACCAATCCGTATGGAGTCCAGGATGTGGATTGTGCCTTCCGTTTTGCCGGTCTCAACACTTTGCCGCGAGGCACGTATTGCAACCAGCAGATGAATGGCGCGGCCCCCGGACCCTTCCCGGTGACTCCACCCCTTGGAATTAATGCACCGGGCGGGTTCAGCATCTATTGGGGGATGGATGACAAATTGAAGACGCCTTACTCGCATGTTTTCAACTTCTCCTTTACCCGCGACCTGGGTCATGACTATGCCCTCGAGGTCTCCTATATCGGCCGACTGGGGCGCCATCTATTGCAGGAGACGGATTTGGCTTTGCCGGAAGACATCGTGGACGCGAAGTCGCACATGGATTACTTTGCTGCCGCCACCACGCTTTCCAAGCTGGCGAACGCTGGCACAAACGTCACCTCCGTCAATACCACCAATGCGGGCATGTACTGGGAGGATCTGTTCCCTGCTGCTGCCGGGCCCGCTTCTTCTCAGCTCTATGGTTGCGGCAGCTACGGAGACACAAGCATCAGCGGGAACGTTACCGCGACTCAAGCCATGTACGACAGCTTCGCGTGCAACGTGGGCGATGAGATTGTCGCCTTGCAGTACGCCGATACTCCGACCTTCGATCCCACCGGCGCAACCTGTTTTCCGGCGTGTTCGACCCTGCCGGGGCAATCCGCGCCCACGCCTTACAACTTTTTTATGCCACAATTCGCCTCGCTATGGGGATGGCGGAGTTCCGGCAACAGTTCCTACCACGCCCTTAACATTACTCTGCGTCGGGCTCTTCGCAGCGGTGTGCAATTCGACGTCAACTACACCTATTCGAAATCCATTGACGTTGGTTCGAACGCTGAGCGGGTCAACGTTTTTGACACAGTGGGCGGGTTCTCCAGCCAGGTCATCAATTCCTGGGCGCCCAACCAGCTTCGTGCCGTTTCCGACTTCGACATGAAACACCAGATCAATTCCAACTGGGTGATCGATCTCCCTTTTGGCAGAGGCAAGAAGTTTGGTGCCGGCATAGGACGAGTGGCAAACGCGCTGGTGGGCGGATGGAGCGTGACCGGGCTGTTTCACTGGTCGAGCGGACTGCCCTTCAGCATTTTCCCCGGCGGGGGCTGGGCGACAAACTACAACTTAACGGGCGAAGCGGTCGAGGTCGCCAATCCAGGCCCGACAGGCGTACACCGCGATGCCTCGGGAAATCCAACTATGTTTGCCAATCCTCTATCTACGATCAGCGACTTCCGTCACCCCTACCCCGGAGAAGGCGGCCAGCGCAACGAGCTGCGTGGACCGGGTTATTTCGGGATTGACGCCGGACTGGACAAAGAATGGAAGGTACGAGAGAACCAGACCGTGAGCTTCGCTTGGGAAGCTTTCAACGTGACCAATGCCGTTCGCTTCGACGCGGCGGCTTCGTCCAACAATTTCGACCTGACCACCGTCACGAACTTCGGAGTCTACAGTTCCACGCTCACGCAGCCGCGCGTAATGCAGTTTATGCTGCGCTATAGCTTCTGAGTCTGAATCTAAGACAGAGCCGTTACGCCAGCGGCGAATCGCTCATGCGGAAGCGGGTGCGAACGTGTTCGGAAATCAGTTCAATCGCAGGACGGTTGGCTACCGGGTCAGCCTGGGCCAGATACTTCATGGCCTCCACCAGCACGCGCTGCCCATCGACGTAACGCGGATCGGATGTTCGCTCTCTTCGTTTGCCACCAAACTTGGGCGGGACAGGAATCGTAAAAACTTTGGCCATGAATGAACTCGAAAGGAATCTAGGGCAGTATAGCGCCCGAGGTGCATTTTTCAGTACACATTCTTGGGCTTTAGATTCAATCACTTACCCGCGCGGCGAGACAAACTGCGTCTTCTTCGTGGTTTTCAACTGAAACACCTCGTTGCCGATCTTCGTGTTCACCCGCACCGCGGAATACTTCGCCAGGCGGTAGTCCCCCTGAGTTTGGTAGAACTGTTGTTGGAGGGAAATGCCGCGGCTCAGGTCGATCCAGAGGACAATCTTCGAGACGTTGTTGCGAAATTTCTCGCTCCTGGGAATCAGTTGGAGCTTCGCCGTTGCTGTGCCGGCTACAGCCTCATCGCCCACATAGCTCACGTCGAAAGACTTCTTCAAGTCTTCACCGCTGCCGCCGAAGCCCAGCACCAGATAGCTCTCAATCTCGCTGTGGCCGCTTGTCGGGTATTGGATGACCTGCTCAATTCTCGGCTGGTAAACCTGGAGCTTGCCGTCTTTGTAGAGCACGAACTTCGCGTCGGGTTCCTTGATCTCCGCCATCATTTCGATTTGCGTACCCGAACGGCGGTAGTAAACCGTGCCCTTCTGCGTGTCGGTTTCGTCCACCACCCTCTGATATTGATCCCAAATGAAATCAGCCTGCGTGGTGTGAAAGTTGGCCGCAGCGTCGTCCATTTTCTTGAGCACGCATTCGAGGAGGCAGGCGTCGGGCGCGTTGGGTTGCAGCGCCGTTCCGAAGCCGCACAAAAGACTTCCAAGGAAAAGAGTCGCAAGGATGCGGCACAAGCGTCTCATTCGCCCCCTATCTTTTCACCAGGACTTTGTAGGTCTGTACATGTCCCTTACCATCCGCAACCGGCTCGTACTTCACGATCATTACGTCCCCAGAAATCGGCTTGATGACACGCAACAACTGGCCCCGTACAGACTGATCATCTCCCGGCGTAATCATGCTGGCCGAAATCTGGTACAGCAGGCCACCCTGCGCATCGGTCGTGACCACGACATCAGTCAGATGCGGATCGCGCACAGCTGGTTTATCGTTAAAGTCGATCACGCGGGGTGAAAAGAAAACAAAGATCAGGATCAGCGTGACCATGATGTCGTAATGCAGCGTTCCCCGCTCATGCTGCCACAGGACGTAGCTCCGGATTGTTCGGAAGACGCCGTTCATCGCTGGGGAAGGCGCGCCAGTAGCGGTCGTGCTGATGTCCACAGCTTGCAAGTCTAGTCTCTAAGATTCAAGGTCGCAAGGTTTCAAAGTTTCAAGGTTTCAAATGTCCGAACGCGGGTTTTGAAACCCTGAAACTCTGAAACCTTGAAACTTTACGCTAGAAACTCTTCTTCGTAATTCTCGCGGCCCCAATGTAAGGTCGCAGCACCTCAGGAATCACAACGCTTCCATCAGCCTGCTGATAGTTCTCGACAATCGCGACCCAAGTGCGGCCCACCGCCAGCCCGCTTCCGTTCAGCGTGTGCACGAACTCCGTCTTATTCTTGCCTTCCGGACGATAGCGGATATTAGCCCGGCGAGCTTGGTAGGACTCAAAATTCGAGCACGACGAAATCTCCCGAAACAACTGCTGTCCCGGCAGCCAGACTTCAATGTCGTAAGTCTTCGCCGGAGACGCCCCCATGTCGCCGGTGCATAAAGTCACAGTGCGGTAATGCAGGCCCAGCTTTTGCAGGACGGTCTCGGCGTTCCGCGTCAGCTTCTCGTGCTCTTCATACGAATCCTCCGGCCGCGAAAATTTCACCAGTTCCACCTTCTGAAACTGGTGTTGCCGGATGATCCCCCGCACGTCTTTGCCGTAAGATCCCGCTTCGCTCCGGAAGCACGGGGTGTAGGCGGTTAGCGAGATCGGAAGACGCGCCGCATCGAGAATCTCAGCGCGATAAAGATTCGTGACCGGAACCTCGGACGTGGGAATCAGCCAGAGATCTTTCTCCCCGTGCGGCACGCGAAAAGAATCGGCCGCAAACTTGGGCAGTTGCCCCGTGCCATACATCGACTCCGAATTCACCAGGTACGGAGGCAGCACCTCTGTGTATCCATGCTCGCGCGTATGCAAATCGAGCATAAAGTTCGCCAGCCCGCGTTCCAGCTTCGCGCCCAGGTCCCAATAAACGGCGAAGCGCGCGCCCGTGAGCTTAACCGCGCGTTCCAGGTCCAGCACGCCGAGTTGTTCTCCCAGTTCCCAATGGGGCTTGGGAGCGAAATCAAACTTGGGCGGCGCACCCCAGCGCCGTACCTCCACATTCTCTTCCGCGCTGTGGCCCACTGGCACGCTTGAGTGAGGCACGTTGGGAATGCCGGCAAGAATGTCGTGCAGCCGCGCATCCAGATCGGCGGCAGTTTTCTCGTGGGCCTGAATTTCCTCACGCAGATTTTTCGTCTCGGCGATCGCAGCCGTGGCATCCTGTCCGGATTTCTTCAGCTTGTTGATGTCCTCAGAAGCCTTATTTCGCCGCGCCTTCATGGTCTCGGCTTCGGTAATTGCCTGGCGCCGCTGCGTGTCCACCTCGCGGAAATCCTTGAGCACGGCAGCCGGGTCCGCGCCGCGCTGGCGCAGCATCTCTTCCACCTGGGGCAGGTTGTCGCGAACAAAATTCAGTTCAAGCATGGGAAACAAGTACTTTATCGGAAACCGGGCAGGGAATGCACGCCGAGGCGAGCAGATTGATTGCTGGTCAGTCCGTATCTTCGTTTACGTAGTAGTGTTTCCAGGTGTAATGGAAGCTGCATTTCTCCGTCGGCTGGAGCGAGTGCATCGCAAGAAATTCGCCTTTCCCCGTCACCGACTTGGATGCGGACATAGTTGCGGGGAGGTCCGGAAACTCCCGGCGCAAAACCCGCGTGGCGCTATGCGCAGTTAAGCGTTTATGCGATTCGGTGGTCACACGGCGAACCTCGAGGGTTCGTTCCTCCCGTGGACTGACCTCCTTAACGGTGATCGTGACCTTCATACGACGCTCCGACTGCTATCATGCCACAGATCGGGCGAGTTACCTACCGGCAGTCTTATCATTAGCGGTGGCTTTCGTCCAACCCTCCCCCGTGTGTAAACTACCTTCGCGATGAGATTCTCCCCCCGCGCCATAGCTGTCTGTCGATGCTTTCTGCTGACCATCTTAATTATCAGCGTGCTTCGCATCCCGGCCGCGAACGCCTCCGCCTACAACGCCCGTCCCAAGCTCGTCGTCGTGATCGTGATCGACCAATTCCGCGGCGACTACCTGGAGCGCTACCGCGACCAGTTCGGCGAAGGCGGATTCCGCCTGCTCCTCGACCATGGCGCAAACTTCACCGACTGCAACTACGACTACGCCAACACCCGCACCGCCCCCGGCCACGCCACGCTTTTCACCGGTGCCTACAGTGACGGTCACGGCATCGCGGCCAACGAATGGTGGGATCCAAAGAAGAAGAAAATGGTCACGTCGGTGGAAGACGACGATACCAAGCTAGTCGGCATCTCTGCAGATCTCACGAAAGACAAACCCGGCGCATCCCCCCACAACCTTCTCGCCGACACGCTGGGCGACGAACTAAAGCTCGCTACGCAAGGAAAGTCGCGAGTGTTTGGAGTCTCGTTGAAAGACCGCGCCGCCATCCTGCCCGGCGGCTTCGCTGCCGACGCCGCATACTGGATTGAGCCGAAGAGCGGCTCATGGATCACTTCCACCTACTATCGCCCCGACCTGCCCAAGTGGGCGCAGGATTTCAACACCGCCAATCGCGCCGTAAAATATTGGGACCGTGACTGGAAAAACACCAACGGAGACGTGATGCGCTCAACCGCGCACCGCAAGGGAAGAGACGGCGGCGACGCAGGTTTCTACGAAGTGATCGGCTCCACGGCCTTCGCCAACGAGTACGAGCTAGAATTCGCCAAAGAGCTGGTCGTTTACGAAAACCTGGGCGCGGGGAAAGGCACCGACCTGCTCGTCATCAGCCTTTCGCCAAACGACATTCTCGGCCACCAGGTCGGCCCCGATTCGCCGGAGATGGCCGCCATGGCCCTCGCGCTCGATCGCGAACTCGCCGACTTCTTCAACTTCATCGGCCATCAAGTCGGCCTCGCGGATACCTGGATCGCACTTTCCGCCGATCACGGCATCTCGGTCTTGCCGGATGCAGGAAAGAAGCTCCGCATCCCCGCGGCGAACCTCGACGCGCATAAACTCGAAGCACAGATCAACGACGCGCTCACAGCAAAATTTTCTCCCGGTCACGCCGCCAACTATATCAAGCTCGATTACCCGGATGCCTGGCTCGACCAGGACGCCTTCGCCGCCGCTCACGTGAAAGAGCACGACGCCGAAGCTGCCACCGGCGAGGCCATGAAGCAGGCCGGACTGCGTGACTACTTCACCAAATCGCAACTCGCAGAAGGCGAAGTCCCAGACACTGCTCTCGGCAAAAAGTTCCTGCACAGCTACACACCCGAAGGCGGCTGGTATGTGATGGGCGTTCCCGAGATGTACACGGTAGGTTCGACTCGGGGCACCGACCACGCGTCTCCTTACACGTACGACACGCACGTTCCGCTTGCTTTCTACGGACTCCCATTCCGCGCGGGAACCTATCGCACCCACGCCGAACCCGTAGACCTTGCTGTCACCCTCGCATCCCTGCTCGGCATTAATGCCCCCACTCACGCCGTGGGACGCGTGCTCACCGAAGCACTGGCCCAACCGCATCAGGAAAAGTCCGGAGGAGCACACGAGTGACTCCCACCTCCGAAAACGGCGGCAAATCTTCTCTCGATCTCAGCGTTACCTTCGCTGGCATCGAACTCAAGAACCCCATCATCGCGGCCAGCGGCACCTTCGGCTACGGAGTCGAATTCGAAGACGTAGTCCATCTCGACAAACTGGGTGGATTCGTCGTCAAAGGTCTTTCCCGCGAACCGATGATCGGCAACCCGCCGCCGCGCCTATGGGAGACCGCGGCCGGAATGCTCAACGCCATCGGCCTGCAAAATATCGGCGCGACCGCATTTCTAGAAGAAAAGCTCCCCAAACTCCGGCAGATGAAAAACATCGTGGTAATGGCCAACGTTTTCGGCTACACCCGCGAGGACTACGAACGCACCATCGAGATTCTCAACGACGGCGAAGGCATTGCCGCCTACGAACTCAACGTTTCCTGTCCCAACACAACCGAGGGCGGACTGCAATTCGGCAGCGATCCCCGCTCGCTCGACGAAGTTGTAACCACGGCGAAGCGCGCCGCCCGCAGGCCTCTGATCGTCAAGCTCTCACCCAACGTGACCAGCATCGCGCAAATGGCGCACATCGCGCAGGAGGCCGGAGCCGACGCCATCTCGCTGATTAACACTTTCGTCGCCATGGCCATCGACGCCGACACACGCAAGCCCCGCATCGCCAACGTCACCGCCGGACTCTCCGGCCCCGCCATCAAGCCTATCGCGCTGCGCATGGTCTACGACGCCGCGCACGCCGTGAACATTCCGGTCATCGGCATGGGCGGCATCTCAACCGCGGCCGACGTCGTGGAATTTATGCTCGCAGGCGCAACCGCCGTGCAGATCGGCACCGCCAGCTATTGGGATCCCTGCGCCACCGAAAAAATTGTGGACGAACTGCACAGCTGGTGCCACGACCGCAACATCACGCGCCTCGCAGACCTAACCGGCGGCATGATCTTGGAGTAAGGAATTTCTCCTACCGCCAGGCCCCCATGATCGCTCCCACAGCCAAATAACAAACCAGCTGATACCCCGTGTTGATCGCGTAAAGTTTCGCAGGTTGCCGGCTAAAAAGCGCATTCGTCAACTGCACCGTAGTCACAAATCCCAGCCACACCGCGAACCCTACCTTCATTCCGTACAGCGGAGTATTGATGGCAGCGACAGAAATAATTTTCCCCAGCACCGCCGCCGAGAGCAGGCTCGCCACCAGTGACAGCATGTAAGACGGCCCCGCACTCTTCTGCATCTCGGCCATCTTCGCCTTGTCATCCGGATCGTAGCCCATCAAGATCGTCCACGGACGCGCAAACAGCACCGGCGAGTACCACACGAACCCGACCACCATGGTGGCCAGGGCACCAACCAAGACTGCCCACAGGTTTACACCCATGAAATGCATGCCATACCTCCGTCTTTACTGAGAATCGGGCAACGAAAGGAACCACTGCGGACAATCGCTCTAGCTAACGCCCGCGACTATACCAGATCGACCCAGGAGATTTGTAATTCCGGCCCTCGCCCCACACCACGTGCGTGTTCCCAAGGTTATCGATGGCCATCGAGAAGTAGTCGCCGAAAGGGAAGCGGAAGCCCTCGGGTCGCACATAATCGTAGAGTCGGTCATAGCTCCGCGCCGCCCCAGAGAGTTGCGCCTCGCCTGACCACGTCGCCCCGCCGTTGCTCGAGCTGCGCTGAAAAACATTCCACAGAGGACGCTGGCGCGTGTCCATCCACGCGATGCGCACATCGCCGCCCACACCCGCAGTAATCGCTGGGAAACAATGCTCGATCTGATCGTCCGCCGTGGAAACGTCAGTCTTCAAAGACCAGCTCGCCCCGCCCGTCGTCGAAGACGAGAAATACATGCGTTCGGCGCGGCCGTTCACGTTCCCCGCATTCCACAACGCATAAACGGTTCCCGCCGCGTCCGACGTCAACGCAATCTGCGCCCCCAAAAATCCGGCTTCGCACGCCTGGGCCGAACACTCCGGCGGCGCGCTCGAAACATCCAGCAGCACCGTGTTCCAGCTCCGCCCGGCATCCCCCGACCGGCTCACATAAATGCTCACCGGATGCGTGCTCAACTCCCGCCGCGCGTAAGCCGTCCACGAAAAATAAACGTCGCCCGATGGCCCAACCGTAGCCCCGCCCGCCAGCGACCAGCCCGGCCCCGCCGTCGGATTCACCATCACCGAAGCGAAGTCCTGGGCATAATCATGCGACGCCGCCACCACAAACTTCTGCTCGTGATTGAACCCAACGTACACATCCGCGCCGCGAACCGCCAGCGCGGGCTTGTCCGCATCTTCCTGCGAGTGATCGGCAATCGCGAGGTACCAGCTGCGCCCAAAGTCCTGCGACCGCGCCACCATCACATCGCGCTTATTGTTTTGCAGCCACGAGGCATACACCGTCTGCCGGTCCACCGGATCCACCACAATCTGTGGATCAAACTGCCCCGTCGAAGACGCCACCAGCGCATGCGGCGCCTGCCAAGTCAATCCATTGTCATTGCTCACCAGCAGCGCGATCGTAGGAGCGGTGCAGGCCGGGCAATCGCTGACCGCGCCATACTGCGGAAACAAAATATAGACGTGTCCGTGCCCGTCCGCGGCCATCGCTGGCTCCCACTGATCGCCAGTGGTGTATCCAACACGTTGTTGCGAAGTGAAATTCGCAACCGCCAGCGCACGCGTAGTCGCCAGCGCCAACAATAGGCACAGAGCATACTGCGGCACACTCCGGAAGCGGCTGGAACCTGCAACCACAGATTTCTCCTGGGACAACTTACGCCGACAACGACTCCGACTACGTTGGACGAACTTTATCGCGAAAGGTTACACAACGTCAATTGCCCAAGCAGGCTATAGGGGACCCTTGGCCCTTACCCTGTGTTACCCTGTGCATGCCCTGAGCGGAGCCGAAGGGTCCCCTGTGGTGAAGAATTTGAGCTACCACGCGACCCCTCGGCCGTGTGACTTTCTCCCGATTCCGTTATCTAACAAGAGGCGCCTGAAACCACGGCGCTACTAAGGAGCCATCATACCCATGGAAAAAGCCACATTCGCAGCCGGATGTTTCTGGGGAGTAGAAGCAACCTTCCGCGCCATGCCGGGAGTTCTTGGCACGCGAGTCGGCTACACCGGCGGACAAACCGATAATCCCACCTACAAAGAAGTGTGCACCGACCGCACCGGCCACGCCGAAGCCGTAGAAGTAGATTTCGATCCCGCCCAAGTCAGCTACAACGACTTGCTGAAAGTCTTCTGGGAGAACCACGATCCGACGCAGATCAACCGCCAGGGCCCCGACTGGGGCACGCAATACCGTTCCGCCATCTTCTTCCACACCCCGCAACAGCAGGCCGCCGCGCAAGCCTCAAAGGAAGCACTCGAGAAAGCGCACCGCTACTCCAAGCCGATTGCGACCCAGATCGTTCCCGCCGTGACGTTCTTTCCCGCCGAGGACTACCACCAGCAGTATCTGGAGAAGCGCGGGCTGGCCAGTTGCCACATCAAGAGCTAACCGGCTCTCGCGGTCCAAAAAAGAAAAGCAGCACAAACCCGCCCAGGTAGTACGGCAGGCTCTGCTGAAGATTGAAGCCCATGAAGCGCTGGATCAAGCCAAACAACGCCAGCGCCTCGCACAGCACATAAGTGGCAAGGTACCCATTCTTCCAGTGGCTCAGACTGGCCGCATCATCGGGATGCGCAGCCAGGCTCTCCGCGGACCGCAACACCAGCGTGCGCCGTACCACAAAAATTATGCCCACAATCGCCACGCTGGCGGTCGAGAAAAAATAACTCACAGACGGATCTACCGCTCTACCGCCTGTACGAATGACTTCACCGATGACAACATAGAGGAGAATGCTGCCCAACATCGTCCACTGCACGATGCGCAGCATCCGCAGAGTCCCCTTCATTAAGTACCATTCTCCCGCAATCGCTGCGAGGTAGGCAGCAGTTTCTCTGCCGGAACCCTCCTAGGCAATACAGGAGTTCTGGTACTAGTGATGGTGTTCGCCTGGTTTCACTCCCGGTCGCACCCGCAGAAAAACCTGAAATGACACTGGCCGGCTCCCATACGCCGCATCCAGCGTAGCCGGCTTCGAGTAAAACGTCACGTCCGCGCCCAACCCCAGCTGCCACGCCCGATTCTGCACCAGATCACGCACTCCGCCGAACGTATAAGCTCCGATGCGGTAAGCCGGATGCACCGCCGCCTGCGGAAATAATTCGTCCTTATCCACCAACTCCAGCCGCGTAAACAAATAATCACGTCGCAAAAAGTTCAACGTAGATTCCAGCAGATAGCCATTAAGATTGGCGCCCGTCGCGATCTTATGCACCCGTCCCCACACCAGCGACGTGGCCCAATTGCCCGCTCCCAGAGGCTTGTCGTACTCCACCGACGCCGTCTGCCGCCACTGGCTGCCCGGCTCCAGCGCTTCCGGATGCTCCAGCCGTCCTACGCTGTATTGCGCCGTCCAGTCGCGCGCCGGCGCAACGCTCACTCGCCCCGACCACGAATCCCAAGCCGCAGTTTGAATGCTCCAGCGCTCTTCATTCGGCTCGCGCCCGTTGAATGCCGAAGCCTCCAGCTTGACCCGGTCGATCACAAATCCAGTCGTGACCACTCCAAAACTGGTATGCGTCGAGTCCTGCAAATGATGGCTGAGCGGCGCCAGCGGCAGCTCCGCAGCCGACGCCCGGTGAATATAGGTGACCGGACCGAGCGCCGGTTCCGCCGCCGGCCCGCCATACAATTCCCACGAGACTTTTTTCGACAGCGGCAGCAGGTACAGCGCTGAAAGCTCCGCAAACACATTGTGCGGATGCTGATGATCCACCAGCGCCGCGCCGTGATAAGTCTCCCCCGTCTGAAACAGCTCTGGAAAGCCGGGATGCGGCGAGGTCAGCGACTCCGCCGAAAACATCTGCCGCAACAAAATCGTCCCCCGGCCCAGCCCGTGCTGCTCCATCAGCATCCCCACATTCACCGACTCGGCTTTGCCCTCGCCCCGCGGGCCGCCTTGCTGGTTGTAGTCGGCAAAAATCACTCCATGAGCCATCAGGTCCCAACCGTCTCGCATCACCATCCACTCGCGCTCCGGCACCGAAGCCGGCTGCCAGCCTGTCCCCGACCCCGCGTGCGGCGAAGGCAACTGCGCCGCTTCATGGTCTTCCATAGGCATCGGCATCTGCATCCCGCGCATGGATTCGTCCTGCGCCGTGGCTGGAGAGCAGAAAGCCGCAACCATCACCGCGCAGGCGAGAATTGAACTCAAGGCATTGCTGGACACAGATTTCTTATTCCTCAGCAAGGAAGACTCACTCGCGCGTAGAAAGATGCAAGGATCAAGGACATGCAGGATTAAAGTTGCAGAATTGAAAACAAGGCCGCGGCAGCCACGAATGGATTTTAGACTGGATGGACGTGGATTACCGCGCTAGGTCCCCGTAATCTTCACGCGCAGTTCTTCCGGCAATCGTTCGCGAATTTCCTGCGGCAGCCGGTCATGCACCCGGCGCGCGCCTTCTTTGGCCGCATCCAGCACGGTAACCGGCGCGGGTGTCGCCACCGCCACTACCAGCCAGATCAGCGCCGATAACGCAAATCCCGCCAGCGCCGCAATCTCCAGCCAGAACGCGTGCCGCGGCCCAAAGTGCCGGATCACGCCAAAGGCCAGCAAAAACACCCCGCCCGAAACCGAAGCCAGCGCAATCAAGCCCACGTCAATGATGCGGTGCACCCGCTGCCGGCCGCGACACCGCTCGCACTCGGCAAGGTGGCTTTCGTAGTCCCCCCGCATCTCCGCCGCCAGCCCGGAAATATCATATCTCCAGCCCGCCAGGATCTTGCCCACGATTGGATCGATGCACGGTTGACTCATAAGTAACTACAACTGAATCGGCGGCAGAACTTCCGACTGCACCGCCACCAGCACCTGATTCTGAAACAACCCCCCGCGCTCGGCCAGCGCTCTCTCTGCCTCTCTGCGCGCTATTTCCGGATGATTGTTCTGCTCAGAGAGATGCGCCAGCACTACAAACGCTGCATTATTATCATAGTCCCCGGTAAAGAAATCCGCGAGTTTCGTGTTCGAGAGATGCCCCACATTGCTCGCCACCCGCTGCTTTACCGCCCACGGATAGGACCCTCCACGCAGCATCTCCACGTCGTGATTCGACTCCATGATCAGGATGTCAGACCCGTGCAAATGGTCACGCACATTTGCCGGCAGGTACCCCAGATCGGTGGCCACGCTCACCTTCGCACCCTCCACGCGGAAAGTAAAACCAACCGGATCGGCGGCATCGTGCGGAATGCCGAACGGGCTAACCTCAATGTCCCCAACCTGAAATCGATGTCCTGACTCGAAGCGCTCCAGCCTCTCCAGTTGCGGCCGCTCCCCGTTCACCGTGCGCATGGCGCGCGCCCACGCCGCATGCGTCGCCCCCGTCATAAATACCGGAATGCGCAACTTCTTCGCCAACACTGCCAACCCATAAATATGATCGGAATGCTCGTGAGTAATCAGAATCGCCGACAACGATTGCGGGTCTTCGCCCAGCACCTTCATGCGTTTGAACGTCTCTCGGCAGGAAATCCCGGCGTCAACCAGGATTTTCGTTCGCGAGCTGGCTACAAACGCACAGTTCCCTTTGCTCCCACTGGCCAGCATCGAAACCTTGACACACATGCTAGGGAGCATACGCCCCTCCCCTGTGGATTGGGAGTAACTCTTTGGTTATCCAATACCTTGGGGGTAGAACGCTCTCTGGAGACTTGGGACGTGCCGGATTTGGGAAGAAGGGGTCTTAGGTGGCAGGTACTAGGTTAATAGGCCGGAACCGCGCTCTGTTGAGTGTTTAAGGCCCAAGGCCCAAGACCCAAGACCCAAGACCCAAGACCTAAGACCTAAGACCTAAGACCTACGAACCTGTTACGCTCCCATCGCCTTCGCCGTAATCTCGGCAATCGTTGGAAAAGACCGCGGAGCGCACAACGTCCGTTCGGCCGGCATTGCACCCGTGCTCACTGCCTTGGCCAGCATTTCCAGCGCCAGTCCCGCCATCGGAGGAATCACCACCGTGGCCCGCAACTGTCCACTGCGTACCCACTCCTGCCCGGTCTTGGTTACCCCGTCGCACCCCAGGAATGGAGTGTGCAACCAGCGCTCGCGTTCGGTCTCGCTCAGGTCAAGCAGCGCTCTTCGTGCGCCTATCGCCATGGCATCGTTCTGGCAGACCACAGCCTGAATTTGCAGATCCTTCGACGTGCTCAGCCCCAGCCAGGCCTTCACCGCATGGATCGCGCTTCGTTCCGACCAATCCCCCTTCAGCATCTTCATCGTCACCCCGGCAGGCTTGGCCGAAAGCAGTCCCTTGCTGCGCGAATTCGCCGCGCTGCTGGTCGAGGGTCCTTCGATGTACAGAACGTTTCCTTCCCTGGTGAGCGCGGCCAGTTGTTTCCCCTGAATTCTGCCCACTTCTTCCTGATCGGGACTCACCGCAAACACCGGTACCCCGCCGCTCCGGCGAAGTTCGGCAATGTAGTCGGCCTCGCGATTCAGAATCCCCCAGCCAATGCCGGCAGCCACCGCGGCTTTCGCCACTTGCGGCATGGGCGTGCCCACCGGCTCCACCAGAATTGCATCCGGCCGCTGGTTCCTGTCCTGGATGATCTTCACTAGTTGTTGGGATTGGTTGACCGCATCGTTCTCTGCATAAACGATGCTGATCTTTATGCCCAGCCGCGAAGCCACTTCGGCGGCAGACGCCGATTGTTCCGCCTGGTAATCATTGTCTCGAGTGGTTAAAGCAACAACGACATTCAGATTGGTCATAGAAGCCTAGACGCGCATGCTGGCCTCAAACTTCCACGGCGGGGCCCGGAATGTTAAGAATTTTCGCATGAAGGCCGGGTGCCCCCAAGTTACGGAAGTTTCCGCCCTGACCTGAAGCTCTCACTGACCACTGACCACTGACCAACGACCCTGCTCTCACTTTCCCTGCCGCAAATGATCCACGACCCCGCGCACAACCGCCCCGCCATAAGCTCCCGCAAACCCTGGCAGCGCCGCCAGAAACGATCCATACACCTGCGCCCGCGTAGGTTTCACAGTCAGAATCAAATAAGCCGCAAGTTCAGTCAGAGGAATAAATATTCCCACCACCACTACCCACCGCCACGGCCATCGCGGACGCAAGAGTCCCAAAAGCATGCAAGCCATCAACGCCAGCAGCGCAGTGAAAAGCAAATCGTTGATAGTGACATCAACCCAGCCCGTCGCAATGCCCGCAAGTGCAGCCAGAAGATAGAACGGCAAATCGCTGCCGACGGACGCGGAGACTCCTGCATTTGTCATGGGGTTTCACTGGGTACTGGGTACTAGGTATTCGGTACCGCAGATCCTCAATACTTATAAAACCCTCGCCCACTCTTCCTCCCCAGCCACCCCGCATCCACCATCTTGATCAGCAGCGGGCAAGGCCGGTACTTCGGATCCCCCAACCCATCCTGCATCACCCGCATAATGTCGAGGCAAACATCGAGCCCAATAAAATCCGCCAAAGTCAGCGGCCCCATGGGATGCGCCATCCCCAGCTTGAACACCTCATCCACGGCCTCGGCCGTAGCCACGCCCTCCATCACTGCATAAATGGCTTCGTTCAGCAAAGGCATCAGCACGCGGTTCGAAACAAATCCCGGCGCGTCATTCACCTCCACCGGCGTCTTGTCGAGCTTCACTGCCAAATCGCGCACCGCCGCAAAAGTTTCTGGCGAAGTAGCCAGCCCGCGTATGACCTCCACCAGCTTCATCACCGGCACGGGATTAAAGAAGTGCATCCCAATCACTTTTTCCGGACGTTTGGTCAGCGCAGCAAGCTTGGTAATCGAGATCGATGAAGTATTGGAAGCCAGAATCACCTCGGGCCGCGCCAGCCGGTCCAGATCGCGGAAGATTTCTGTCTTGATCTCAAACTTCTCGGTCGCGGCCTCGATGATGAAGTCGCATTCGGCAAGCTTGGCACGATCGGTGACGGGCTCGATTCGCTTCAGGGCCGATTCCTTGTCGGAGGCAGTAATCTTGTTCTTAGCGAGCTCGCGATCCAGATTCTTCGTGATGGTGGCGAGCCCGCGCTCAAGAAACCGCTGCTCCACGTCGCATAGAACTACGTTGTACCCGCTACGCGCAAACACATGCGCGATGCCGTTCCCCATGGTCCCTGCACCGATTACACCCACGCGTTGAATATCCATAACTTTCGCCTCTATGAAAACGTTCGAGTCTACCATTCAACATCGTGTAAAAGGTTACAAGGTGGTGCGTACGACGAGCGCTATATCTGGAGTCATCTTCTTTCGCCCCTTGGGGCCGGTCGCATTTTCACCCTGCCCGCCCGCGGGGCTTGCGCCGTGGGCTGCATTCTTTCGCCGCCTTGCTGCTTATCGTTCATTCCGGCCTCAGCGGTGTAAAATTATTCATACAGGTCCTAATGATCTTTGATTATTCGAAAGGATTCCCCCATGGCAATCGCCGAAGCCCCCGTGCGGCCTCGCACGTCTTCTTCGCAATCTCACTCCGGCTCGTTCGTTAACGAGCCCTTTTTCGACTTCCGCAACGAAGACAATGCCCGCAGGATGCGCGCCGCCATCGAGCGCGTACGCGGACAGCTTGGCCGCGAGTATGACCTGATCATCGGCGGCCAGCGCGTCAAGACTGCTGACAAGATCAAATCGCTGAATCCTTCGAAACCTTCGCAAATCGTCGGCATCCACCAGAAAGCCGGCAAAGAGCACGTCGAGCCTGCGATGAATGCCGCCTTGAAAGCGTTCAAGTCCTGGAGCCACACCTCCGTCGAAGAGCGAGCCGGCCTGCTCTTCCGCGCTGCCGATCTGATGCGCCAGCGCAAGATGGATTACATGGCCTGGCTGGTCTTCGAGGTCAGCAAAAACTGGGGCGAGGCCGACGCCGATATTTCCGAGACCATCGACTTCTGCGAATTCTACGCGCGCGAAGCACTACGTCTGGCAAAAGCTGAGACGCCCGTCCAACTTCCTGGCGAGCACGATAAGCTCACCTACATTCCTCTTGGCGTTGGCGCGGTGATTCCTCCGTGGAATTTTCCCTGCGCCATCATGGCCGGAATGACTGTCGCCTCTATTGTTGGCGGCAATACAGTGATCCTCAAGCCTTCGAGCGACTCGCCCACCATCGCCGCGAAATTCATGGAATTGCTCGAAGAAGCCGGCTTGCCGGAAGGTGTTGTCAATTTCTGCCCCGGTTCCGGCGCCAGCTTCGGCGATGCCATCGTGGCTCATCCGAAAACGCGTTACATTGCCTTTACCGGCTCGCGCGAAGTTGGCCTCCACATCAACAAAGTCGCGGCCACGCAGGCTCCCGGCCAGCGCTGGATCAAGCGCACCATCCTCGAGATGGGCGGCAAAGACGCCATCATCGTTGACGCCGATGCTGACATCGACTCCGCCGTCGAAGGCGTAGCACAAGCCGCTTTCGGCTTCCAGGGCCAGAAGTGTTCGGCCTGCTCGCGGGCCATTGTCGATGAGCGCGTCTACGACAAGTTTCTCGATATGTTGAAAGCTCGCGTCGAAAAGATCACCATTGGCGATCCCGCGGAGAACAGTGGCATGGGCGCGGTCATCAACGAAGGTTCGATGAAGACGATTCTCGAATACATCGAGCAGGGCAAAAAAGATGGACGCCTCCTCACCGGTGGCGAGCGCGCCACCGAAGCCGGAGAAGGCTACTACATCCGGCCCACCGTCTTTGCCGACATTCCCGCCAAATCAAGGCTCGAGCAGGAAGAGATTTTTGGCCCCGTCCTCGCCGTCATCAAGGCCCGCGGCTTCGACAACGCCCTCGAAATCGCTAACGATACCGAATTCGGCCTGACCGGCGCTATCTACACCAAGTCGCGCGATAAGATCGACCGCGCCGTCCGCGACTTCCACGTGGGCAATCTCTATATCAACCGCAAATGCACCGGGGCCATGGTCGGCGCGCATCCTTTTGGTGGCTTCAACATGTCGGGAACAGACTCAAAATCCGGGGGCCCAGATTATCTGTATCTGTTTACCCAAGCTAAAGTGGTCGGCGAAAAAATCGGCTGATGCTGCGCCGGCAGCAAAGCCGGCTGCACGTCCTCCGTTTTCGGGGACGCCATTTTTCGCGGAGTGGTAAAACTTATTCGGGGACAGCCGCCCCGGCTGTCCTTCAAACCAAGCTGGGATTTTTCTCCAATGCGGTTTCAGACGCGAGATGCGCCCACTTGTATTCGCGACCGTACCACAGGCTACAGTGAACTATCTTCCCGCCAAGGAGTGTCATATCTCCGCTGCGAGATCGAATTCAATGCAACGCACTAACCCAATGAGCCTGATTGGTTAATCACAACCTCGCAGTTTCTTGCTAGCATCCTAGCCATGGGCCGAGCCTGGGTGAGTTCGACGTCGAGGGTTGCTGGGAGTTGCCCATGTTGTATATTGTCCGCCTGACCGACGGAAGCTGTGCCGTTGTTATTGCAGCAGATGAGTGCGACGCCCGCCAGTCTGCCACAAAACTCATCCGCAACGCGGAATCCGAGGTCGCTACCGTTCGCCCCCTGGATCATTTTGCGCTTCAATGCTTTCCCACTGAGGACGGAAGTCTGGAAGTAACCAACTGGGATTCGACTACGCTCGAAAACATTCTTGCCAACGAATATCCGCGTCTGAAAGAGGCCTGCCAGCGCGCGAACGCCGAACCCCTGCTTCCGGCGCGCGATGCAGCTCAACCAGTCCTGTGGCAACTACAGGCTGCGTTCGAGCGTAATTCGGAGATCATCCGCCGGGGTCTACAACAGGAATTGGAGCGGTCCAAACCGGCGGAAGTTCCAAACAAGTCGAAAGCGGCGCAGGGCCGGACTTAACTCCCAATCAAACACCGAAGGAGTGCGGCGTAAACAAAAAAGCCGCCCGTAGGCGGCCTTTCAAAATTCTCAAAACTTTACGGCATAACTCCTGCCGGAGCCTGTGGTCCCGGCCCCGCCGTTGTCGCTGCCGCCGCTTCATTCAAAATCCGGTGATGAATGGTGAACAGCGCCAACTCCAGACGATCTGAAACGCCGATCTTGTCATATACATTGCGCAAATAATTCTTAATGACCTGTTCGGTGGTTCCCAGCTGCGTGGCGATCTCTTTATTCTTGTACCCTTGCACAATCAGCGCCACGATGCGCAGTTCTTTCGCCGTCAGGCGGTCGCGCACACGCAAGCCGACCATATCGTTCTCGGTGAGTTCACTCGGCACAGCAACGTCTTGCACCCAAGTTTCGCCGCGCGCTACTTTGCGTACGCAATCCACCAGCGCGGCGCTGGTCACGTTGCGGTAGACGACTCCGTGCGCGCCGTTCGTCATGTGCCGCTGCGCGCTTTCGCCAGTATCGGCCAGCACTACCACCCGCGTCTTGGCCTTGTTGGCGGCGAGCACGATGGCCGCAAAATCGTTGTGAAAGCCGGCCGCTACAACCAGAACCGCGGCACGAAATTTGTCCAGAGCCATGAACATCTGCTCTTGCGTTTGAGCTTGCGCCACAATCCGCATCTCATCTTCCACCGCCAGCACCTTGGCGATGCCCGCGCGAAAGATTGCCTGGTTATCGGCCAGTATCAGTTTGAGCATGTTATCGGCGCTCCAATTAGCTTAGCTTTTCCTCACGAATTCGTACGAATCGATCACGCAAGCCACACCTTTGCCGTCCGGAGTGCTTCCCGTTGGGTCGCTGCGCACGACGCGCCCCTTGCAGGCAATCTTAACGCTCTCTTGACCACCCGTGACATCGGGCGGAAGCGTGATTTCAAATTCCACTGGAGAGCCAACCTCCAGCGACGCGTCGGCGCGGATGTAAACCCCCGCCGCGCTCAAATCTCCTGTGGTTCCTTTGGCATCGCCGCT
>DATMQT010000041.1:0-3677 GCA_035566655.1 Candidatus Dormiibacterota bacterium | reverse complement strand
GCGGCATATCTGCAAGCAGCCCAAACGAGAGTCGGTAAAGTAGGCAGCGGCAGTCAGGCATGAGAGCACCTCCATGGCGGCCTGGACCTCCGGGTCGGTCATCAGCGGCAGATCGATCAGACTTTCGATCGGGCGCCCATTGAGGGCTTGCCAGACTGTCTCATATTCGGCCTGAACTTGCTCCTGGGTCGGGTGGGCTGGAATGTCGATACCGAACAGCTTCAGGCATATTAATCCGCTGGCCACGGCTTGCGAGTATTCCCCCTTCATTTCATGCAACTGGACCTTCAGACGGTAGACGACCGCTTGGTCAACTTTGGACACCGCACGCTGCAACAGCTCCCCAATCAGGTTTTCGGCTGCGTCGAAGTTAGCGGTCAGAAATTGGCATTCTGCACCTTCGAGCCCCAACCTGAACGTTAGCTCGTACTGATTGTCCCAGTCCCTTTCGTCCAAAAGCGCCATGCCCGCTGAAAAATATGTGCCCGCCGACGCATAGGCAGCAGAAGCCTTGGCTTTTCGCCCAGCGCGCAGGTTAATCGTCGCGACCTCTGCCCCCTCTTTCCGGTCGACCAGCAGCACGGCACCGCGATTGAACTGGTTTGCGACATCAAACAGATGCTCGGCGAGTTGGTCCGCCGTCATGCTTGCCAGCAGCACGCGTCCGATTCGCAAGTGCGTGCCGGCACGGTGCTCTTCGGGAAGCAGTGAATACGCCGCCTGCTGGATCCGATCATGCAGAAACTTGTAGGTGCCCTCCTGCGGGAAGATGAGCCCGGCGCGGACGGCTTCCCAGAGTCCCGCGTGCATCGCCTGCTGCGTTTCCCCGTGAACCAGGGCCAGTGTGGCGACCTCTGCGACATTGCCTAGACAGGCGAGGTGTATCAAGGCTTCCTGAGTGGGAGCGGACAACCGCCTCAGATTTCCGGATATGAGATCCACAACGTTGTCGGTGCAGCTTTTCGCGCGGATGCGGTTCATGTCCCATTGCCAAGCCCCCGTGACGGGGTCGAATTCGAGCAGCCCTTCTTCAACCAGCGCTGTGAGGAACTGGATCGCGAAGAACGGATTTCCGCCGGTCTTCTCCTGCACCAGTTGTGCCAGTGGCCACGCGTGATCCGGCGCACAACGGAGGGGATCCGAGATGAG
The DNA here is from genome assembly GCA_035566655.1 of Candidatus Dormiibacterota bacterium. Classification (GTDB taxonomy): domain Bacteria; phylum Acidobacteriota; class Terriglobia; order Terriglobales; family Acidobacteriaceae; genus Sulfotelmatobacter. Next base: position 2,528 of record DATMQT010000041.1, on the reverse strand, counting down.
CGCGGCGACGTCGTCGAGCCCGAGAGGCGCAAGCACAATCTCCCGCACCCGAACTCCAGCTTTGCGGATTGCTTCCAGCGTCCGCAGAAGCGGGTCGGAAGGACTTACTTCGTTATCCCGGTAGGCGCCAACCAGTAGCAGGTGCCGCACCTCCGCATGCGTGACCAGATGCTCAATGAGATCGAGCGTAGCTGCGTCTAGCCATTGCAAATCATCAAGGAACAGCGCGAGTGGGTGCTCCGGCCGAGCGAACGCGCAGAGGAATCGTCGGAACGCCATCTGGAAGCGGTTTTGGGCATCTCGCAGCGGTAGTTCTGGAACCGATCGCTGTTTCCCAATGATGAGCTCCAACTCGGGGATCAGGCCGACGACCAGCTGTCCGTTCGGCCCGACCGCCTCAAGAAGGGTGCGCCGCCACTGTTCCACTTCCGCTTCGCTCTTCACGAGTATTTGACGGACCAGTGTTTGGAAAGCTTGTGTCAGGGTCGCGTAAGGAATGTCGCGCTTATACTGGTCGAACTTGCCTCCCGCGAAAAGCCCGCGCGGCTGAACAAGCGCTTTGTGCAGCTCGTTTACGACGGAGGATTTGCCGACGCCGGAATAACCGGATATGAGCACGAGTTCTGGCGTACCTTCGGCCACGACCCGGTCGAAGGCTGCGAGCAAGGTGTCGATCTCGCGCTCCCGCCCGTACAGCTTCTCAGGAATCAGCAACCGATCTGATGAGTCGTGCGCGCCCAGCGGGAATGGATCGATGCGACCATGGGACTCCCATTTCGCCAGGCATCCCCGAAGGTCGGCTTCAAGACCGAAGGCAGTTTGATAGCGCTCCTCGGCGCTTTTGGCGAGGAGCTTCATCGTGATAGCAGATAACGGCTCGGGGATTGCGACGCGATGAACAGGTGGTATCGGCTGACATGCAATTTGGCAGTGGACCCACTCCAGGGGATCGGCGGCGGCAAACGGCAGCGCGCCGGTAAGCATCTGGTAAAAGGTGACGCCCAACGAATAGAGATCGCTGCGGGCGTCAATCGAGCGGTTCATGCGGCCAGTCTGCTCAGGCGCCATATAGGCGAGCGTTCCGGAAATAATCTCGGGTGGTACGGGTGACTGGCGCTCGCGTGGCAGTTGGGACGCGATCCCGAAGCCGGTGAGCCACACATTACCGGCGTCGTCGACGAGCACATTCGCAGGCTTGATATCCTTATGCAGCAGGCCGTGCCGATGGACTTGGCCGAGCGCCGCTGCCAGGCCAATGGCAACAAGCAGAAAGCGAGTTACGTTGAGCGGTTGCCCCTGCTCCCGCTCAAGAATCCGATCGAGGATCTCGCCGCCTGGGTCCCTAAGTAGGAGGAAAGTCCGCCCCTCGTGGCGAGTGAGTGCCAGAGGCTTTGCTGCCCACGCGGGATCGAGTTTCGCTGCGAGCGAGTATTCATGTTCAAGCCGCCGGAGAACCTGAGGCGACGGTTGATCTGCGGCGGGTACCACTGCCAAGACCGGTGATGCGTTGTCGTGCAGTCTGCCACGGTAAAGGATGAAGTCCGCGCGTTCCAGGAGGGGCACCAGCACACACCCAGACGGCCCCGAGATGGAGGAAATTCTCGTCGCCACGGCTGCACGACCTCAGAAAGTTGATTCTGACTAGCGGCTAGGGGAACGTCAACAACTTATCCCAATTCCGAATCAACTCGGGCCGGGATGGTTTGCGAAAATTCTCTTTCGGGGGGATCAGGACGTGAAACTGAAGCTGCGACTCCGGTAGCGTAAACGCTGCTACTACTTAGGCCCGGCGACAGTGTTCGCTAAGAGCCAGATTCAAACCTACAAGACCTCGTGCGACTTGCACTATGCCTCCCGACGGGGATTCTAAGCTTGAGCCTCAAAGGAACATTTTTCCTTGGGGGAGGGAAGGGATCCAACCAGATGCGGTGTCTTCTGCGACGGTCTAGGGAACCGTCCCCTATGAGTGCTTTCTGAGGCGGGGAATGAAACTCCCTGCTGCTCGGTTAGATCTGTGCTCTGCCGCCGTCAACGAACAGTTCGATACCGGTGACGAAACTGGAGTCATCCGAAGCCAGAAACAACGCCACCTTAGCAACTTCCTCGGGTTCCCCCATGCGTCCCATCGGGATGGTGGACGCAATCCGCGCAATCACGTCTGCGGATTGCCGGCTCGCCAGCGGCGTATTGATCGGACCGGGACTAACAACGTTTGAGCGGATACGACGGTCCCTCAGGTCTGTAGTCCAGGTTCGCACGAAAGAGCGGATTGCGGCCTTGCTCGCGGCGTATACGCCAAAAGCGGCAGTACCCTTAACACTCGCGACAGAACCGTTGAGAATGATGGAGCCACCATCCTTCAGTAGGGGTAAGGCCTTTTGCACCGTGAACAGCGTTCCCCTCACATTGATGTTGAATAGCTTGTCGAAATGCTCTTCGGTGACGGCCCCAAAGGGAACAAATTCGGCAACGCCGGCGTTGGCGAAAACAATATCGATTCGCCCCTTCACATTAGAGACGGTCTCGTA
>DATMQT010000040.1:0-20762 GCA_035566655.1 Candidatus Dormiibacterota bacterium | reverse complement strand
ATCGAGATTCCCGACGAGGACGCGGAAAAGATCCGCACCGTGCAGGACGCCATCGATTACATCTCCAAGCATTCGAAAGGCGGCAAGTAGTTTGGGACGCAGGGTCGTGGTTACCGGTATAGGCCTGATCTGTGGCGTGGGCAATACCACTGGAGAGGTGTGGCAGGCCGTGCTTGCCGGCAAGAGCGGCGTGGGCCGCATCACCCAGTTCGACTCCACGAATTTTGCCTGCCAGATCGCCGCCGAGGTCAAGAACTTCGATCCCCTGAACTTCATCGAAAAAAAGGAAGTCAAGAAGATGGGACGCTTCATCCACCTGGCCATCGCGGCTGCGGATGAAGCGTTCAAAATGTCAGGCTTGCAAATCACTCCGGAAAATGCCGAGCGCGTGGGCGTGTACATTGGCTCCGGCATCGGCGGGTTCGACATCATCGAGCGCGAGCACACCGCCTTGTTTGAAGGCGGGCCGCGCAAAATTTCCCCGTTCTTCATTCCGGCGGCCATCATCAATCTTGCCGCCGGCCACGTCTCCATGCGGCTCGGAGCCAAGGGACCGAACGAGGCTACGGCTACCGCCTGCACCACCAGCGCGCACTCCGTCGGAGATTCTTTTCGCATCATCCAGCACAATGATGCGGATGTGATGATCGCCGGCGGCTCCGAGGCAGCCATTACGCCGATGGGCGTGGGCGGATTCGCCGCCATGCGCGCGCTTTCCACGCGCAACGACGATCCAGAAAAGGCCAGCCGTCCCTGGGATAAAGACCGCGATGGCTTTGTGATGGGCGAAGGCGCGGGCATTCTGGTGCTGGAAGAACTCGAGCACGCAAAGAAACGCGGCGCAACCATCCTCGCTGAAATCGCTGGTTACGGAATGTCGGGCGACGCATACCACATGACCCAGCCGGCTCCCGAGCACGAAGGCGGATTCCGTGTGATGCGCAACGCCACTCGCGATGCCGGTATTACTCCCAACCAAGTCGATTACGTGAACGCCCACGGCACTTCCACGCCCATCGGCGACACGCTGGAGGCGCACGCCATCCGCAACTTTTTTGGCGAGCACAAGCTCCCTGTTAGCTCCACCAAATCCATGACCGGCCATCTGCTCGGTGGCGCTGGCGGCCTCGAAGCCGGCATTACCGTCCTCGCCCTGCGCGACCAGATCCTGCCGCCCACCATCAACCTCGAAAGTCAGGACCCCGAAACCGTAGGCATGGATTTCGTCCCCAACCACGCCCGCAAGGCCAAGCTGGAATACGCCATGTCGAATTCCTTCGGCTTCGGAGGAACGAACGGCGCGCTGTTGTTCCGGCGGTGGTCGGAATAGAGGTCTCCGCAGCTTCCGTTGACTTGCCGGTTTCACCCACGTAAGATTCGCGGAATGCAACTGCGCCTGGAGAGCCGCCCGGTCGGCGATGTCGTGATCGTCCAGTGCCACGGACGCATCATCGCGGGCAATGAAGTATTTACGCTGCACTCTCAGGTGGGCGACTCCATCGAGAAGCACGCCGACGTCGTGCTCCAGCTCGAGCAGGTCGAGTTCGTCGACAGCAGCGGCTTGGGCGCCCTGGTGCGCCTGATGCAAGCAGCACGGGCCAAGGGCGGAGACCTCAAACTCTGCGGCCTGCCGCCCAACATCCGCAAAATGCTGCAATTGACCAGCCTGCTCTCTCAGTTTGAAACCTACGAGTCGGTCGAAGAGGCAATCACGGCCGCCTACCTGGGCTCGCGATACTCGCGATGCAAGGCCGGCGACTCCAGGCCGCGCCTGCTCTGCGTTTTCGAGTCCACCGATGTCTGCACCTTCCTGCGGGAAGTGCTGTGCGGTTCCGGATACAACGCCCTCACCACTCTCAGCGTCAACGACGCCCGCATCCTGCTCAAGGCCACCAAGGCTAAGTTGGTGGTGATTTCCGCCCGCCTGCAATCCGTACACGGCAAGCCGACGCAGAAGATGTTGCAGGAAATCGACCCCGCAGTCGACGTGCTCGTCTTGGACGAGAACTTCGCCACCCAGGACCCCGGGGAGGCAGCGGAAAAGCTGCTGAGCAGCGTCGGCAGCCGGTTGGCCGTGGCGGATTAACGCCGCCTCATTCGCGCTTCAGCTCACTTCCCACCCACCAGTCCAACCAAGGTAATGACACTTTTGTACCCCCGGCCTGCCCCTTAGGGTCTTTTCATCTTCATCCAGGCACGCCACAATAAACTTTCGTACTGGAAGCTGGTCTCTTACATGGAACGAGCCTTCGGCACTGCCCCAGCACCGACGTCCTCTGCCAAAAAGGGGACAGCTCGCGTTGCCCTGGTCGACCTCAAAGAGTCATCCCGATTTCTGCTTAACGAGTGCTTCCGTCAGTTCGGCATCGAGACGGTTGTCACCTCCGCCGGCTCTGCCGAGCGCCTGCGCCAGGAAAAGTTTGAAGCCTGCGTTCTCAATCTCGGCCCCGGTGCCGAGCAGGTTATGGAGGCCGCCCGCACATCTCCCTCGAACAGCCGTCTCGTGCTCTACGGCCTCGGCGGCAGCGCGCAGGAAGCCATGCGCTACTCCAAGTACGGCATCAATGCCATGTTTCAGGAGCCTCTGGAGCGGCCCGCCGCCCTCAAATTGGTACGCGCCACTCACATGCTGGTGCTCCACGAATTCCGCCGCTACGCGCGCATCCCCATCATGACCGAGGTCACGGTGGTCAGCAACGACGGCCATCGCCTGACTGCCTCCAGCATGGAGGTCAGCTCCGGTGGCATGTCGCTGAAGAGCGCCGAGGATATGCCTTCCGGAACCAGCGTGGAGATTTCGTTTTCCCTGCTCACTCTTCCGCGCGTGCATGTCCGCGGCCTAGTGAGCTGGCGCAAAGCCAAATCCTTCGGAGTTCACTTCGACGCCGCCGACGACCGCCGCCACAAAGTAAAAGAGTGGATCGACGCCTACCTGGAAAGTTAGAGCCTTCTGGCCTGGGGATGTTCCAGCCGCTTGCTGGAAGCCCGAAATTCTCTGCTACCATATCTGTCATGCCGGAGCAGAAGCGTTACTTGGAAAACGTCCCCGGTCCGTTCTATGTCGAGGACGGCCTCTGCATTACTTGCAGAGCTCCAGCGGCTGTATCTCCGAGCCTCGTAGGCGGGAATGAACGGCATTGTTATTTCAAGAAGCAGCCTCGAACCCCGGAAGAGCTTGAGCAAGCGATTCAAGCGGTTGACGCTTGCTGTTGCGGCGCTTACCGATATGCCGGCGATGATCCGAATGTCATGGCTCGGCTGGGCCCAACGGTTTGTGACAAATTGAACGCATAGCCAGGACCCAGCTTTGTACTCCCGCTCCATCTTCCACACATTCATCCGTGTCTGCCTCTACAATATCCCCGTGACCGAAGTCAGCACCCCCGCAGCCCCTGCCGCAGAAGTTACTCCCACCCACCGCCGCTTCACTCTCCGCCAGCGCATCATCCTGCGCATCATCATCACCGCCGGATACTGGTTCATCCGCATCATCGGCCCTACCCTGCGCGTTTGTGTCTCGCGTGAAGAAGGCGCGCAAGAAACGGTGGGCCAGCGGCCCCTGATCGGCTCCTTCTGGCACGCCTGCATCATTCCCGCGACATACATGTGCCGCAATCTCGGCGTGCGCGTGATGAGCAGCAACAGCTACGACGGCGAATACATGGGACGCATCATCCGCAAATTCGGATTCGTCCCCGTCAAAGGCTCGAGCAGCCGCAACGCCGTGCGCGCCCTGCTCGGCCTGCGCCGCGCCCTGCAAGATGGCTGGGCCGTAGCCTTCACCCTCGACGGCCCCCGCGGCCCGCGCTACAAAGTAAAGCCCGGCCCGGTCGCTCTTGCACGATCCTCCGGCGTCCCATTAACGATGTTTCACATGGCGATCGATAAGGCATGGGTCCTCAACAGCTGGGACCGCATGATGATCCCAAAACCTTTTTCCCGCGTGCTGATGCGCTTCGGCAAGCTTATCCCGGTACCGGCGGAAGCCACTGACGAAGACATTGAGCGCTATCAGCAGGATTTGCAGGATTCGCTCGACCGGGTCCGCGAATTTTCCGAGGGGAATGTGAGCAAAGTGGGTACGGCGGAGTTTCCATACGATAACCGGACCTGAGATGACAGCTCTTCATAAAGGCAAGAGTATGATTCGTGGAATGATTCGCGGGATTATCGTGAAGTTGGCGCTGGTAGTGATTTTCGTACTGGCTGGCCCGTGCGATGGTCAGGACCAGGCGACGCTCTGGTCCATCGCACATGTGCTGCGAAGTGGCCACCTCTCAGGTTCAATGGAGTATTGGGGAAGTTGCGGCGATGAGAAAGAACTTGTAACACGTAGGCTCCCGATCGCCACTACGCCCACGAACTCCTCAGCGCCGCCGCTGCAAGTTCTTCGTGAGATGTTCGCGAACGACGGCGACATGCAGGTTACGCAAGAGCCGGACGGAACTATCAGGTTAGTGGAGAAAACCGTGCCCCAAGACCTGCTGAATGTGAAAATCGTGCACATTTCGTTTGACGACGAGCAGAAGAAACATCACACGATGCATTTCCACACTCTTGTTTTGGACTTCATTACCGAGGCGCCAGACGTACAGGCTTTCATGAAAGACCACAGCATCGGACGGGAACCGAAGGTGATCAACCAGGCAATGTCCGCACATCCAAGTTTTTCAGGCGAGTTGGATAACGTAACCCTCGCCCAAACGTTGGATTACATGGTGAAGACCTTCCGCGGCCTGTGGGTTTACAAGGAATGCCCCGGAAACAAAGAGAACAAGCGGATCGTGGACTTCTCCTTCTACAACACCGAATGACTGTGTGACTCGCTCTGTGCATCACTCGGTGTGCGTAACATCGCCATATCACTCAAAATCAACACGCGGTTGACTTTTAGTGCGTCGCCCCGGTAAATTCCTCACACACAGTATTTTCCGTTCTTTGAAATGTCCTTCGGTTTGCGCGTCTTTGCCCCGTGGCGAAGACAGGGAAGCGGGTGCAATTCCCGCGCTGCCGCGCAACTGTAAGCGAGAAAATCGCAGCCGTCCACTGGGAGCATTCCCGGGAAGGCCGCCTGCAGAATCCGGAAGCTCAAGCCAATTGCTAATTGCCAATTGCTGCTTGATCATCCTCACTCGCAAAGCCAGGAGACCGGCGTAAACCGTCCACCTTAACCCCTTTCGCGTGAAAAGGAGGATGGTTATGCGCGCACTTCGCGCCTCGTTGTTACTTCTCGTTGCTGTCTCTCTTCCTGCAGCCTCCGCTGCCGACCTCAAGGTCAAAGTCATCGACCCTCAATCCGCCGCCGTCGCTGGCGCGCAAGTCACTCTCTCCTCAAATTGTGCATTAAGCCAGGAAGTAGCCGCCTCCTCTGCTGAGGGAGTAGCGACAGTTCCGGGACTGCGCATAGAAGATGCAAAGCGAAATTGCAGTTGTCCGTTCCATGTTCGCGTCCTGGCTCCGGGATTTGCCCCGTACAGCGAGGATGTTGCGGCATGCGGCCCAGACGTCATCACAGTCCAGTTGCACCTCGCCACTGCCTCCGAAACCGTGGTCGTGACCGCAACCCGGACTCCCGTGACGGCCGAAGAATCCGGCGCAAGCGTTTCGACCCTCGAGAACGGACAGCTAGAAACGATGAACCCCATCGCCTCCGACGATGCCGTCCGCTTCCTTCCCGGCGCGGTGGTGAATAGCGCTGGCCAGCGCGGAGGCTTGTCGTCTCTGTTCGTGCGCGGCGGCCAGTCCACTTACAACAAAGTGATTGTGGATGGAGTTGCCCTCGACAATCCGGGCGAAACGTTTGACTTTGGCACTCTGCCCCTGACGCAGGCCGATCGCGTCGAGTTTCTGAGGGGCACGCAGAGCACCTTGTATGGCTCCGACGCCATGACGAGCGTAGTGCAGGTGTGGACCCGTACCGGAAGCACTCCGGTTCCCGAACTTCGCTTTGGCGCCGATGGAGGAAATTTCGGAACGGCCAATGGCTACGCGTCCCTGGCGGGCGCACACCAACGCTTCGACTACAACGTCTTCGGCAATCAATTCAACAGCACCGGGCTGGGAGTGAATGATGCGTATTCCGATTCGCTGGCGGGCGCGAACGTCGGCATGGCCCTTACCGATCACGCTGCACTACGCGTGCGCGTGCGCCACTCCAACAGTCAGACTGGTTTGCCCGGAGAGTGGAATTTCAACGGCGACCCGCTGCTCGCACCTGACCCCAGCGAATCGTCGCATCTGAACAGCCTGCTCGGCAGCATTGAACTTACCGTGGCAGCGCCGTCAGGCTGGCAGCACCGCCTCACTGCTTTCGATTATCTGTACCGTTACACCGACGTGAACCTGAATAGCAATCCTGCCAGCTACGATTCCTTTCCAGACGCCTACAGCACGCACGTCAACCGCGTAGGATTCGAATATCAGGGCGACTACTCGGAACGGACGTCGGCTCGTTTCGGAGCGCACACCACTTTTGGATATCGCGTCGAAAACGAAACCGGCGTGGTCAGCGACATGGTTTTCCCTCCACCCGCCACCGGGCAGCGTTTGGATCAGGACGCCTATGTGCAACAGCAGGTCACTTGGGGCAGACTCTCAGTGATTGCGGGCGGGCGGTTTGTTCACAGCAGCGCCTACGGCAATACGGGCGTGCCGCGAGTGGCGCTCACTCTGCAAGCATTACGAGGCGGAGAATTATTCTCGGGAACGCGCCTGCGCTTCTCCTATTCCACCGGATTCATGGAACCCGCTTTCTATGAAACCTTTGGTGAGGTTGCGTATGGCTACGCGCCGAACCACGGCCTGCTGCCGGAGCGCACCCGGGCGTTTGAAGCTGGCTTCGAGCAAAAGCTGTGGGCCGGCCGCTGGGCCCTGAACGCAACTTATTTCAACAACCTTTTCCACGATCAGATTGAGGCCATTCCCACTCCGACTGGCGTGTACGAATTTTTCAATCTGGAACAGTCTTTCGCCCACGGTGCCGAAGTTGAGCTGCAAGGAAAAATCCGCTCGAACCTGCTGCTGACCACGGCCTATACCTACACTTCGACTCAGATCCTCGACAATCCGGAGTGCACTTCGGCAAGTCCGTGCAGTTTCCCGTACGCTCCGGGAAGTCCGTTGCTTCTCCGTCCAAAACATTCGGCAACTACTCTCCTCAGCTATCTGGGGAAGCGCTGGGGTGCGAACGTGGCAGGAAGCTTTGTGGGTGCGCGCCCTGATTCCGATTTCGCCGGTTTCAATATCACCCACGCCGCCGGTTACGTCCGCGCCGACCTCGGCGGATGGTATGCCATCAACTCCCGCATCACCGCCTACGCGAATGTCGAGAACGCCCTCGACCGCCGCTACAACGAAGTAGTCGGCTACCCGGCCCTGCCGGTAAACTTCCGAGCCGGCTTCCGCATCCGCATCGGAGGAGAATAAGAATCGATTGCCAATGGAAAAGGGCACGAGAGTGACTCGTGCCCTTGATCCTAGAAGACTGGCGGAGCCTTCAGCTAACCTTCTCCGGCTCCCTGATCGCAATCGGCATGGACGCAGCCATCTTCCCGCCAAAATATTTCGTCCGCGCCAGCATCAGTTTCTCAATGTCAACCCCGCTCAGCGGTTGCTGCCGCCCCAGAAGATGCGTGACCAGCGCAATCTGCGCGAAGTGTTCCACGGTTTCCATCTTCATGTAGGCGTGTTCGATGGTATCTCCGTAAGCCACCACGCCGTGATTCGACATCAAAATGGCATCATAATGAGGCACGTAGGGCTCCAGCGTCTTCGCCAGCTCCGACGTTCCCGGGGTGCCATAGCGCGCCAGCGGAATGCATCCCAGCCCCATCACCACTTCGCAAACCAGCGGTTCGGTGAGCGCCATACCGGCCGCTGCAAATCCAGTCGCAGTCGGCGGGTGGGCATGCACAATCGCCTGGATGTCAGGCCGCATGCGGTACACCAGCAGGTGCATTCCAATCTCGCTGGTCACATTCCGCCGCCCTGCCACCCGCGTCCCTTCCAGGTCCACGATCACCATGTCCGCGGCCCGCATCGCGCCCTTGCTCACACAAGTCGGCGTCACCAGGATTCGCTCGTCGTCCAGCCGGACCGACAGATTCCCGTCCATGGCCGCCACGAACCCGCGCTCATGCAGCATGCGCCCGTAGCGAACAATTTCTTCCCTAAGTTTCCGTTCAGCGGACATGGAGATACTCTCTCGGGGGAGTGGCAAGCGGCTAAAGATTCAGCCCCCGCATAGTACCGCACCTTGCTCCAACAGACAAACAAATTTACCAGGACAGGCCAACAATGTTCCCAAGGAAGATCGATACGGTAGCGCGGTTTTGCCCGAATTCCCGCCGCTTCCCCCTATAATCGGACACCGTGTTGGTCTCAGAGTTCCACTTCCATCTTCCCGACGAACTCATCGCGCAGGAACCTTTAGCCGCCCGCGACGCTTCCCGCCTGCTGCACTTGCAGCGAGCCAGCGGCCAGTATGCCGACCGCCAATTCCGCGACTTCCCGGACCTGTTGCGCCCCGGCGACCTCGTCGTTTTCAACAACACTCGTGTGTTTCCCGCGCGGCTCTACGGCCGCCGCCCAGGCGCGCCCGGGCGCATCGAGGTCTTGCTGACCCGCCAACTCTCCACCGATCCTAACGATTGGGAATGCCTGGTCCGCCCCGGCCGCAAGATCGGCGTAGGCGAACGCCTCTTCTTCGGCGAAGGCAATCATGATGAACTGCAAGCCGAGGTTCTCACTCGCGCCGAGTTCGGCGAGCGCCGCATCCGCTTTCAACCCGCCTTTCAGAGCGCCAACGATTTCTTCGCCACTCTCGACCGCATCGGCCACGTCCCCCTTCCGCCTTACATCGCTCGCCCGGATTCCCCCCGCGATCGTGAACGCTACCAAACCGTCTATGCCCACGAGCGCGGATCGGTCGCCGCCCCCACTGCTGGCCTTCACTTCACCCCCGAAATCCTTGCCCGCATTCGCCAGCGCGGCGTCGAGACCGCCGAGATCACGCTGCACGTCGGTTTGGGAACGTTCCAGCCGGTGCGCGTGGAGCGCGTCGCGGATCACAAACTTCATTCCGAGCCGTACTCCATTTCCCCGGGAGCTGCCGCCGCCATTAACGCGGCTCTCAGCACGTCGCGGCGCGTTGTTGCCGTCGGCACCACAACGGTTCGAACCCTTGAACGCGCGGTTCGCAAGGGCGCAGGAACTATCGTCGCCGGCCCAGCAGCGGCCGACCTCTTCATCTATCCACATTTCGAATTCAAAGCGGTCAAGGCGATGCTGACGAACTTCCACTTGCCGCAATCCACCCTGCTGATGCTGGTCAGCGCCTTCGGCGGCAAAGAAAACGTCCTGCACGCATACGAACACGCAGTCTCCGAGCGCTACCGCTTCTATTCCTACGGCGACTGCATGTTCATCGAATGACTTGATCTACCCGTGTTCCGAGCCTGCCCTGAGCGAAGCCGAAGGGTGTCCCCCGCGGTAAAGGTTTTTTCTTCGCCTGCGCTATACTCAACCGGGAGCAGCCATGGCCACCGCACTAAAGCAGATCCCAATTCAAGAGTTTGTCACCCAACTCCGCAAGCTTCCCGAGTCCGCCTTCGATGAAACCGAGCAAGTCCGCCAATTCCTGCAAGACACCCCGCTGCACCCCGACTCGTTAGTCCCCTATCTCACCTGGGACCGCCAGCACTACACCCGCAACCTGATCGACAAGAACCCTCTCTACGAATTAATCGCCGTCTGCTGGGAAGTAGGCCAGGCCAGTTCGGTACACAACCACCGCGACCAGAATTGCTGGATGGCTGTCCCCATTGGCCGCTTGCTGGTGGAAAATTTCCACGTAGTTCATCAGGACATCGCTCTCGGCAAGAGCACCATCAAGGCCACCGAAACCATCGAGATGAATGTCTCGCACCCCTGCGCGGTAGACCCGCAAGCGCCCGTTCACCGCGTCTTCAATCCCCGCGAGTTCAACCAGCGCGCGGTCAGCCTTCACGTCTATTCGCGCCCCTTCGACACCTGCGTCGTCTACTCCGCCGAGCAGGGCACCTGCGGCGAAATCAAGCTGCACTACACAACCGAGTACGGAAAACCCGTTCACTCATGAATCAACCCACGCGCATCCGCCTCTCCTTCTTGCTCTTGACCGTGTTCACCCTTGCCCCCACTGCCTGCCAGACTAAGAAGCCCGCCGAAGAAATCCTTCCGGCCCGGGACCGCGTCGCCCCTTCGCCGGTAGGCACAAGCCAGACCATCCTGCACAAGACTTTTTCCGTGAAAAGCTCGGCAACTTTTCCTTTCGAAATTCCTCCCCACGCGGTCCGGCCCCATCTGCACGGAATCTTCGAGTCGTTCGTGAGCAAAGTGCATGGCCCATCCGACGACGAGGCCAACGTGGATTTCTTAATCGTCAACGCCGACCAATACGCCGACCTGACCAGCAACCGCCCCAGCGAAGCCCTGTTTTCAGTAGATGCCTCGCACAATCAGGCTGTAAACGTGGATCTCCCAGCGTCCCTCGATCAGCCCGTGAAGTATTACCTGGTCTTCCGCAGCGCTGCGAACAAAGGCCCAGCAAAAGTAGTAGAAGCCGACTTCCACGTAGATTTCTAGCGGTTGATCGTTCCACGGCCCAGTCGTAGAGACGTAGCTTGCTACGTCTCTGCCGGCGGCGCATCAAATCTTGCCCAAGCACAGCGCCTCGTCTCGGCTGCTAAACTACAGCCTTGCCCCCAAGAACAAAATCTCCGGCCCCCGACTCCAACACCGCCGCAGCCCCATCCCCCGACCCCAACCGCATCTTCCTCATCGACACCATGTCGTTCATCTTCCGTGCCTATCACGCCATGGCCCGCCAGCGCACAGGGATGTCCACCAAGTCCGGAATTCCCACTGCCGCCGTCCTCGTCTTCGTCAACATGCTGCGCAAACTGCGCGACGATTTCTCCCCCAACTATCTAGCGGCTGTCTTCGACGTGGCCGCCAAAACTTTTCGCGCCACACAAGCCGAAGCCATCGCGACAATTCGCAAGTTCGACATCAAAACCCAAACCTTCACCGAAGTGGAATACAAAGGCTACAAAGCCAACCGCGCCGCCATGCCCGAGGACCTCGCCCAGCAGATTCCCTACATCCGCCGCGCCCTCGAAGCCTACCGCATCCCCATTCTCGAACTAGCCGGCTTCGAAGCCGACGACGTAATCGGCACTCTGGCCCGCAAAGCCGCCGCCGCGAGGCATTCCGTCTACGTAGTTTCCAGCGACAAGGACATGATGCAACTCGTCAACGACGACGTTCAGATCCTGAATCCTCCCAAGGACAATCTGATCTGCGACGCCGCGAAGGTCGAAGAAATTCTCGGAGTGCCTCCCAAGCGTGTCGTGGACATCATGGCCCTGCGCGGAGACTCGGTCGACAACATCCCCGGTGCTCCCGGCATCGGCGATAAAGGCTCAGTCGAAATCATTAAGCGCTTTGGCACCGTCGAACAGGCGCTCGACCGCGCCAACGAAGTAGAAAAGAAAACTTATCGCGAGTCTCTCCAGAACAACCGCGACACGATTCTCTTTAGCAAGAGTATGGCGACGATCGACACGAACGTTCCAGTCGATCTGAACCTCGACGCCATGCGAGCGGGCGAGCCCGATCTAGATCTCCTCCGCCAGCTTTTCGCAGAACTGGAATTCACCTCGCTGATGAGAGAATTAGTGCCGGAAGTTCAGGTAAACGAATCTCATTACAGCGAAGCCCAGTCCGCCGCGGATGTGGAACATATTGTCCAATCTCTTGGAGACGAAGGCTCTCTAGCGATCGCGGTGGAACAAGCAGAAGCAATTCCGGAGAACGACAACAACGAAGAAGTCATCGAAGAAGAACCGCAATCAGGAATGCTCGCCCTCACCGACGACTCATCCCCGGCGTCATCCCCTGAGCCCGTAGCCCGCCGCATCGCCATCTCATCAGCCGCAGGCTCAGCCGCCATCGTCAAACTTGATTCAGCCAGCGCCGCCACTAAGCTACGCACCGTCCTCACCACAGCAGCCACGCCCAAAGCAATTCACGACTACAAATCCGCAATCCACGCGCTAGATCCCCTCGGCATCCCTCTGCAAGGCGTCGAGCACGATCCCATGCTCTACTCCTACCTTCTCGATCCCACCTACTCCTCGCATCGCCTTGCTGACGTAGCCCTCCGCCGCTTCAACCTCAAACTAAGCGGCGATCTCGCCGAAGCCGCCGATGTAACCGGCAGGCTGACGACTGCTCTGCGCGAAAACGTCAAACAAGCAGGACTAACCAAGCTTTACGAAGAAATGGATCTCCCGCTAGTCCCAGTCCTCGCTCGCATGGAGCAAGCCGGAGTAAAGATCGACACCGCTGCCCTCGCGAAAATGTCCACGGAACTCGAACGTGAGAGCGCTCTCAAAGCCAAAGAAATCTACGAGCTAGCCGGAACCGAATTCAATATCGGCTCTCCCAAGCAACTTGGTGACGTTCTTTTCAATCGCCTGAATCTTCCCAAGCCCGTGAAATACGGCAAGGGACGCACCATCTCAACCGCCGTCGACGTCCTCGAAACTCTGGCAGAAGAACATCCCATCGCCAGAAAAGTTCTCGACTACCGCCAGCTCACCAAGCTGAAGTCCACCTACGTCGACACGCTGCCTGCGCTAATCAACCCGCACACCGGCCGCCTGCACACCACCTTCTACCAGGCCGGCACGGCCACCGGCCGCCTTTCCTCCGCCAATCCAAATTTGCAAAACATCCCTATCCGCACCGAACTGGGACGCGGCATCCGCGCCGCTTTCATCGCCGAGCCCGGCCATCTCCTTCTAACCGCCGACTACTCGCAGATCGAACTGCGTCTTCTGGCTCACTTCTCCCGCGATCCGCTCCTCGTCGAAGCCTACCGCCGCGGCGACGACATCCACACTCTAACCGCCTCGCAAGTCTTCGGAGTCCCCCCGCTAATGGTCACGCCCGACCACCGCCGCCAGGCGAAAGTAGTAAATTTCGGCATAGTCTACGGCCTCTCCGCCTTCGGCCTCTCGCAGAATCTAGGCATCGAGCCCGCGGAAGCGAAGCTCTTCATCGCCAACTATTTCGAAAAATACAAAGGCGTCCGCGCCTTTATCGACAAGACGCTGGAAGAAGCCCGCCGCGACCTGAAAGTAAGAACCCTCCACGGACGCATCCGCCCCATCCCCGACATCAACAGCAAAAACTTCACCCAACGCGGCTTCGCCGAACGCACCGCGGTAAACACCCCGCTGCAAGGCACCGCGGCAGACCTCATCAAAATAGCCATGATCCGCATCGATGCCGCGCTGCAAGAACGCGGATTGAAATCCAGAATGACGTTGCAAGTTCACGATGAACTAGTCTTCGAAGTCCCGGAGAAAGAAGTGGAAACCATGCAGTCCCTAGTCCGCGAGCACATGGAAAAAGTCCACACCCTGGCAGTCCCTCTGCTAGTAGAAATGGAAGTAGGCCCCAACTGGAGAGACCTAGATTAAGGATTAAAGTGAAGTTCCGCCGACGGATTGTAGCCGCGAAGCGGCGTCAGAATGCAGCCCACGGCGCAAGCCGTGGGTACGAAATGGGAAGGGAACAACCCCCGAAGGGGGCGAGAGACTAGTTCTCACCAGAATCCTACGACCTACTTCTTACTCGAATGGTGCGCGCCTACCGCGGCCACAACCACCCAAACGTCCCCGCCGTCAGCAGCGCATAGATCAAGCCATCAAACACATGCTTTGCAGTCACGCCCCAGGTCTGCCCTCTCCAAATCGAGTCAGGAATCTGCCCGACCCCATATGCCAGGAAGGCGGCGATGCCGGCCACATGAAACACTTTCGGGTACAGAGTGCCGGAGGCAAGCGTGCTCGCAGCGACACAAGCCACAAAAATGCCGACCACGACGCAGTAAACAAACCATATCCCGAGGAATTTCCCCATAGCCGGCGGTCCGCTGGGAAAAACGGTCAGCAGTCCGACCGGGCCGCGCTTGAACTTCTCCACCACCTCCGGCGATTTCATATCTTTGTGCGTGCAGTGCGGAAAACTGTAAACCGGGCCCGGAGTCACGCCCACGGCCCGCAGCGCGTCGGTCACTTTGCCTTCATCCGGCAGCTTGCGGTAATCGCTTCTGTGGAAGGGAAGCACCATGTGCAGAATCGAGCTGGCGACGAACACGATCACAGCCGAGAGCAGGATCGGAAGCCATAAAGCGCTAATGGAAACCATTGTTTCCTCCTCAGAGACGAAGTTAGGCACGGGAGGCGCCTGTCCAAGACTCGCCAGCCTACGCCCGGTTGGTGGAGCTAGTCAAACCTACCCGCGTGCTGCCCTATACTGATGCCTGCTCAAGACTGCTGAATGTGAATTGCTGAAGCTTAGCCGGCGACGCTACTGCGCTGTTCAGGCCGCGTTCGTGTGGCGGCAATCCCGAGACTCGGACGAAACGCATGGAGATAACGATGCTGATCACCAACCCACTCCCCAGCGCGTTAAGAAATCTCACACGCGATGGATGGCTGCTGTTCCTTACCCGATTCCTCCGCCTCTTTGCCTACGGGTCGCTGTCAGTGGTCTTGGTTTTCTATCTGATCGGCCTCGGACTCAGCGAATCCCAAACCGGCCTGCTTCTCACCCTCACTTTGGCCGGGGATACGGTGGTTTCCCTTTATCTTACGACTCGCGCCGACCGCCTCGGCCGGCGGCGCATGCTCGTCATTGGCGCTGTCCTGATGGTTGCCGCCGGCTTGGCCTTCGCCTTCACTCACAATTTCCTGCTCCTGATTATTGCGGGCACCATTGGTGTAATCAGTCCCAGCGGTAACGAAGTGGGCCCGTTTCTCTCGATCGAGCAGGCCGCGCTGTCGCATGTTATACGCGGCCGCGCCCGAACTGAGGTGTTTGCCTGGTACACGCTCGCGGGCTCGGTGGCGACCGCAATAGGCGCTCTTTGCGGAGGCGCTCTCACCAATGCGTTGCAAAAGACGGCGGTCGCTCCGGTTGTCAGCTACCGTGCCGTAGTGATTGGTTATGCCTTGTTGGGCGCGGCGCTGGCTCTCACTTTCACGCGCCTTTCGACCGCTACGGAAGTCAGCGCTCCCGGAGAAGAATCGGCGCCGGGGGCTCTGAAGAGTTTTCTAGGTCTCGGCCGCTCACGTCACGTAGTAGCGAAGCTCGCGACCTTGTTCGCCCTCGATTCTTTTGCCGGAGGATTCGTGGTGCAGAGCTTCGCCGCCTATTGGTTCTACTTGCGGTTCGGAGTGGATCCCGGAACGCTCGGCGTCATTTTCTTCTGGGCCAATATCTTTGCGGGACTCTCATCTTTGTTCGCGTCGCGGCTCGCTTCCCGCTTCGGCCTCATCAACACCATGGTCGCCACGCATCTTCCCTCCAACATCCTCCTGATTCTTGTCCCGCTGATGCCCAACCTGAAGCTGGCGGTCGCGGTTCTGCTGGTGCGTTTCAGCATCAGTCAAATGGATGTGCCGACCCGCCAGTCCTACACCATGGCCGTCGTTGGTCCCGAGGAGCGGTCCGCGGCTGCGGGCATCACGGGCGTGGCCCGCACTATCGGCGCCGCCGTCAGTCCATTATTTGTGGGATTTCTTTTTGCCCGTCCGCGTTTGATTAGCGTGCCATTCTACATGGCCGGGACACTGAAAATTGTCTACGACCTCTTGCTCTACAAGCAGTTCGTCCGCCTGCGGCCTCCCGAGGAGGGTTAACGCTTAAACTCCCAACGCCTTCTGAATCTCCCCCGCAATCCCCGCCGTGAGCGCCTGCATCTGCTCCTCCGACTCCGCCTCCACCATCACCCGCGCCAAAGCCTCGGTCCCCGAGTATCGCACCACGACGCGCCCATTCCCATTCAGCTCGCGCTCAGCAGCGTCAATGGCCCGTTGCACAGAAGGCACCTGCGCGAACGGAATCTTCTCCCGCACCCGCACATTCTGAATCTTCTGCGGAAACACTTTCAAATCGCTGACCAACTCTGCCAGCGACTTCCGCGAACGCACAATCACATCCATCACCCGCAGCGCCGTAAGCAAACCGTCACCGGTAGTAGCATCACCATCGCGAAAAATAATATGCCCCGATTGTTCCCCACCCAGAGTTGCCCCGGTCTTCAACATCTCTTCCAGGACATATTTGTCTCCCACATTCGCCCGCAACATGCGAATGCCCGCCTTCTTCAGCGCAATCTCCACTCCCATGTTCGACATGGTAGTAGCCACCACCGTCGACCCGTTCAATTTTCCTCGTGAGTGCAAATCCCGTGCTGTCAGCAGCAGCACGCCATCTCCATTCACCACGCAGCCCGCGCCGTCGCAAAACAAAGCCCGGTCGGCATCGCCATCAAACGTAACGCCCAAATCAAACTTCCCGCCAGACTCCGCCACAGCCTTGCCCAAAGCTTCCGGATGCAACGCCCCGCACCCTGAATTAATATTTTTTCCGTCTGGGGCTACGCACACAAACTCGATCTGCACTCCCAGCGCCCGAAACAATTCCGGAGCCTCCGCCGTCGCCGCCCCATTGGCGCAATCCACCAGCACCCGCAACCCGCTCAAATCCGACGACACGCTCCCCGCCAGCGACTCGATGTAAGCCTTCCGCAGCGCCGCTTCTCCCGGCAAAGATGGCCCGGCAACTTTCATCGCCGTATCGTCCGCTGCCCCGGGCTTCGCCAGCAGCGCAAAAATTTCCTTCTCGATCGCCAACTCGCGCGCATCTGTCAGCTTGAATCCATCTCCGGAAAAAACTTTGATCCCATTGTCCGTCCATGGATTATGCGATGCCGAAATCACCACCCCAGCCGCAAACCCGCGCGCCCGCGCCAGATAAGCCACTCCTGGCGTCGTAATCACGCCCGCGCTGTGCACCTCCACGCCCACTGCCGCCAGCCCCGCCGCCACCCGGTCCGCAATCCACCCACTCGATTCGCGCGTGTCCTGCCCCAGCACTGCCTGCGCCTTCCACGACCCGCGCAGCAGATCGTGTCCCAGCGCGCGCCCGATCAGATACGTACTTTCCTCCGTCAGCGGAAATTCGCCGGCCACGCCGCGTATCCCGTCCGTGCCAAACAATTGTCTGCTTTGAGTGCTCATAGACTGCCGTTCAAAGGAAGAGCCGGATGTCGAAATGAAATGTCCACCGAGGATAATAACTGAGAAATAACAAACGAGCAGACCGAAGCTCGCGGAACTTAGTGCCCGCTCGCCGCCGGACTCTTCTCCATAACCACCGTCACCCGCACCGGCACCACCTGCACCACCGTCAAATCCCGCTGCACGTGGATCTGCTGCGCGGTCAGATCAAACGTGTGTTCCCCAGGCTGGGCATCTTTCAGTTCAAGGTCCGCGTGGATGTCGATCGGCCGCAGCTCGCGGATCAAACGCTCCGGCCCACGCACCCGGACCTGCGCCTCAGGAATGGTGACCGTGCTGATCTCCAATTGCGGTGGAACGTGTAGAAACTCAATCGGTACCCGCACGGTTATTTCCGCCGGCGCCTGGTCCGGAGAAATCGCCAGCCACAGCCCTGTCGCCAGCACCACCGACAAAACCTTCAGCCAGAAATTGTGCAGCACCCAGCTTCGCAGGAAGCTCATAGCGGGCGCTCCGTGTCGGAATCAGACTCGCTATCGGCACCCATCTGCGCTGCGGCCCGCAGCGGCGATTCCCCGCTATCCGAATCATCGCTCGGCGGTCCCACCGTCGGCAGCGCCACCGGAGACATATGCCGCCGCAGCTCGCTGCCCAGCCGCTCGCGCAATTGTTCCACCGTCAGGTCCCGTTCAATCTTCCCGCCCACCGCCATGCTGATCGCGCCCGACTCTTCCGAAACAATCACCGCAATCGCGTCCGTCTCCTCCGTAATCCCAATGCCCGCGCGATGCCGCGTTCCCATCTGCGTCGAGAGCACCGGATTCATCGACAGCGGCAGAAAGCACGCCGCCGCCGCCAGCCGGTCTTTCTGGATGATCACCGCCCCATCATGCAGTGGAGCGCTAGGCCGGAAAATCGTCGCCAGCAAATCGTAGGAGAGCCGCGCATCCATCGACACGCCACTCTCCACGTAAGTCCGCAATCCAATCTCGCGCTCAATCACAATCAGCGCGCCTGTCTGATGCTGCGAAAATAAATTCGCCGCCAGCACAATGTCGTCGTAGGAATCCCCTTCCACCGCCGACCCGCGCAGAAAACTGACCCGCCGCCCCACGTCCGACAACACATGCCGGATCTCCGACTGAAACACCACAATCAATGCGAACACCACATAAGGCAGCAAATTGCTGACCAGCCAGTTCAGCGTAACCAGCTCGCCGATCCGCGCTAGGTAGAACGCCGCCGCCACCGCCGCCAGTCCCGCCAGCATCGGCGCCGCCCGCGTCCCCCGGATCATCACCAGCACTTCATAAATGATCAGCGCCACCAGCAGAATGTCGAGCACCGTAAACGACACTCTCAACCACGGCGCCACCAGTTGCGTCACTCGGATCTCCGTATCGGACTCTACATTCTAATGCTACGGCAAAGCAGAAAGGACTTGTCATCCTGAGCGCAGGATGTGCTTCACGAAGTGAAGCACCTCCGAAGTCGAAGGACCCCTTGCAGCTCGCGGGCGCCACTGGCCCCGCAAGGCATTTCCATCACCTACTCCTTCTTGCGGCGGCCCGCTTGCCCGGCGCCCGCCTTCTTCACCACCGCCGCAATCTCTCCCCGAGCTACCCGCGCCCGAATCTCCTCCCCAACCGAAACCTGCCCCGCATCCTTCACCAACGCGCCCGCGCCATCAAACACCAAAGCATACCCGCGTTCCAAAATCGCCAGCGGAGACAGTGTCTCCAGCGCCCGCCCCATGCGCTCAATGCGGACTTTATTCTGCAACAACTGATTCCGCATCGCCGCCGCCAAAGCCGCAGTCCCCGCGCCCAACTCCGCGCGAATCCCCGCCAGCACGCGCCGCAAGTCGTAATGCCGCACAGCCGCCGCCAAAGTTTCCCAACGTCGCCGCATCAACTCCAGCGCCTGCCGCTCGCCGCGTTCCAGCCGGTAAGTAAGATCGTCCACCTTCTGCTGCCGCTGCCGGATCAAGTCCATCATCCGCGCAAACGCCCCATCCTGCGCCCGTTCCATCAGCGCATTCCGCGCCTCCAGCAACCGCCGCTCCATCGCCCGCACCAGCCGCTCCGTCACTGACTGCGCCTGGTTCTCCACTTCAACCCGCGACCGGATCACCAACTCCGCCGCCGCCGAAGGCGTAGGCGCACGCAGATCCGCCACAAAATCCACAATCGTGAAATCCGTCTCGTGCCCCACCGCCGAAATCACCGGAATCTCCGACGCCGCCACCGCCCGCGCCAGCCCTTCATCATTGAACGCAGCCAAATCTTCCGCCGACCCTCCGCCGCGCCCCACAATAATCACTTCCACGCTGCGAGTTGCATCGTTGCGAACTTCATTAAAATACCGCACCCCGCTGGCAACTTCCGCCGCCGCCGCATCCCCCTGCACCTGCGCCGGATAAATCACCGCATTCGCCGAGTGATGCCGCCTCTGCAAAATGTTCAGGATGTCGCGCAGCGCCGCCGCCTGCGGCGAAGTAATAATCCCAATCCGCCCCGGCAAAGTCGGAATCGCCTTCTTCCGCTCCGCCGCAAACAATCCCTCGGCCTCCAGCTTCGCCTTCAGTTGCTCAAACGCAACCTGCAACCCTCCCGCACCCTTCGGCTCGAGATACTCCGCCGCAATCTGCAACTCGCCGCGGTCTTCATAAACCGTCACCCGCCCCCGCACCACGACCTGCATCCCATCCGCCGGACGAAAGCGCAGCAGCCGCGCCTTCGAACTGAACATCACCACCCGAATCTGCGCGTTCCCATCCTTCAGCGTGAAATAAAGATGCCCTGAATCCGGCGCCCGAAAGTTCGAAATCTCTCCCTCCACCCACGCGTCGGAGTACTCCCGCTCCACATGAGTCCGCACCGCCGCCACCAACCCGCGCACGGTCCAAACCCGCCGCTCCGGCGCAGCAAACCTGAATCCGAGTTGATCCGTGAGAGACATAGCTAGAAAGGCAAGCCGCAAAGCCGCGAAAGAATGCAGCCCACTGCCTGCCCTGAGCCTGCCGAAGGAGGGCAAGCCGTGGGTCGCGTTGCAGTGGGGCTGGTTCCGAGTTGGCAAGAAGCTAAAATCATCTACGCCACCGGCTCACCACCCACAGCAAAATCGTCAGCACCACACTCAACACCACCGAAGTAGCCAGCGGAAAATACACCGTCGTATTCTTCCCTCGATACAAAAAATCCCCCGGCAGCCGCCCCAGCGGGAAGTGCACCCGCCCCAGCAGCATGACCACGACGCCGGCCCCAACCAGCAGCACTCCAAGAAAAACCAGCAACTTGCCCACTTCCATCAATTCAATCCCCGTTGCGCGGCCGAGCTTGTCCGGTCCGGCGAACTCTGCGATAATCCCACCAACCACAGAAGAGGTTCAGCAGAATCTTACCTCTTCCCGCCACTCCGTCCGCACCAGATTCCGCAACCAGGAGAGCGAGCTGTCTTCAGCTCTCCACCAGCCGTAACGAGGTACTTCGGAGGTTCAGTTATGTCGTCCCCCAGACTCTCAGTCCTGCGCTTTATCTTAATCGCCTTCTGTTTTCTCGTGGGCGCCGCCCCCGCGTTCTCTCAGGACGTTCTCACCTACCACAACAACAACTCCCGCTCCGG
>DATMQT010000039.1:0-8779 GCA_035566655.1 Candidatus Dormiibacterota bacterium | reverse complement strand
GAAACTCGGGGTGGAAATCTACTCCTATAATGATCATCGTTCGGCTCCTTTCTCCCGAGCCTGTTGGTTGGCTTTAGCAACCACCAACTCTACTCGGGCGTAGGAGCCGACATTGTCATGGAATCAATTACACTCACTGACGCTGGACACTAAGTAATAGCAATGCTCTAGGCGGCATCCCGTTCCGGGAAGCAAAGCGCGGGCTGTAGCTCGACTTTGTCTACTACCGGCTTCACATTGATGTGGAGTGACGCTTGTTCTCGTGCGAGCTTCGGGCCAATCACACCGGTCAACATCTCAACGGTGGTGCTCAAGTCTTTGGCATGCATCTGCTGCAATTCAACCGCAATTGTGATGTCGAACAACCCACTTTCGCATTCTTGAAAGTGTTGTGCCCTACGCGTGAGCAAAGTGCCCCCGAGCATCCGAGCAAGGCTCACGAGCGAGCGGCTCTTGCACGCGGGGCATTCGTCACCTCGACTGCTACTGATGACCTCGCAATCTGGGCAGAAGACTGCATTCCAGAGAGGGAGAACTCGTGCGTCCAGATGGTTCCTTGTTCCGTCGAACATATGCACCAACCTCTGTCGCTGAGATGTGGTCGGCTAAGATCACTGGAGCAGAATCCTACGTCCGTGAAACGGGCAAGTCAATGAAGGCTGTGGGCTTAGCGCCGGCTCAAGGGGATAGTTGTTGAAACATCGCCATTACACTCACTGTGCGTAACCGGTGACCAGCAGCAATATGGGCACGATTGGGGCTGAACGCTAATCCCCGCCCTTCTCCATCACCTTCTGATACGTCGTTAACGCCAGCAGCGGGAAGTATTGGCGGTAGAGGTGATATTTCAGATAGAACACGCGCGGGAATCCCGTGCCGGTGAAGAAGGGCTCATCCCACGAGCCGTCTTCTTTTTGCGTGCGCAGCAGGTAGGCGATGCCGCGGGCTACGGAATCGCTGCGGGTGTCGCCGACTGCGAGGATTCCGAGAATCGCCCAAGCGGTTTGCGAAGGCGTGCTGTCGCCAACGCCGCGTAGCGTGGGATCGTCGTAGGAGCCGACGGTTTCGCCCCAGCCGCCGTCAGGATTTTGCACCATGCGCAGCCACTCTGCCGCCTGCTGGATGCACGGTTCGTGGTTGTCCATGCCAATGGCTTCGAAGCCGCGCAGCACCAGCGCGGTGCCGTAGATGTAGTTCACGCCCCAGCGGCCGAACCAGCTTCCGTCCGGCTCTTGTTCGTCGCGGATGAATTCGATCGCGCGCTTTACGGCGGGATGATTCTTGTCGTAGCCGTAGGTCGCCATCATTTCGAGGATGCGTCCGGTGATATCCACCGTGGGCGGATCGAGCATGGCGTTGTGATCGGCGAAGGGAATGTATTGGAAAACCATCTTGTCGTTGTCTTTGTCGAACGACGCAAACCCGCCGTTCTTGCACTGCATCGACAGGATCCAATCAATGGCGCGCTGCACGGATTCGCGCTGGTAGCGGCCGTTGGGATGCTCGACTCGGCTGAGCGCCAGGCAAACCATCGCGGTGTCATCCACGTCTGGGTAAAACTCGTTGTTGAATTCGAAGTACCAGCCGCCGGGCTTGCCCTTCTTGTTCTTGATCTGCCAGTCGCCGGGAGTGCGGACTTGTTTCTGTAGGATCCAGTCGGCGCACTTCACCATGCGGGGATCGTTGGCTGGGACTCCCGCTTCACCGAGGGCGAACATGGCGTACGCCGTATCCCACACCGGAGACATGCAGGGCTGCATGCGGAAGGTGTCTTCTCCGTTCACGCGCTCTTCGATGCCCAGTTTCTCAAACTCGTCCAGCGCGCGGATTAACTGCGGGTCGTCGAGAGAATATCCCTGGCAACGCAGGGCGATGATGGCGTTCATCATGGAAGGATAAATCGCGCCGAGGCCGTCGCTCATCTCAAAACGCTCGAGCATCCACTTCTCAGCCTGTTTCAGAGCGAGGAAGCGCAGGGGGCGAATGTGGACGCGCTCGAACCAATGCGTCATGCGGTCGAGACACAGAAAGAAATTCCGCCAGGACACCAGTTTCTTCGACCAATGCAGGTGCATGCGCGACTTGGTCATGCCGCCGACAAAGAGTTCTTCGACGCCCACCTCGCGTGGAATTTTCTTGAACGGCTTCTTGGCGTAGCAGATGGAAAGCGGAACCAGGATGGCCCGCGACCACGACGAAATCTCGTAAATGTTGAACCAGAACCAGTTGGGAAACAGAACGATCTCGGGAGGAATGGCGGGGACCGCGTCGTAGTCGTACTGGCCAAAGAAACACAGATAGATCTTGGTAAATGTATTGACCTCGGTGACTCCGCCGAGCTCGAGGATTCTCTTGCGGGCGCGTTGGAGCACGGGGTGATCGGCGTCGTACCCCGCGAGCTTCAGGCCGAAATATGCCTTTACCGAGGCGCTGACGTTGGAGGGGCCGGCGGCGTAGATGCTCCAGCCGCCGTCTTCGTTCTGATGCTGAATAATCCAGTTCGCGGCCTTCTGAAAGCGTTCGGGGTCGCCCGTTCCGAGCAGAGTGTGCAGCAGGATGTAATCCGATTCCAGTGTGGTGTCGGCTTCGAGTTCTCCGCACCAATAGCCATGCTCGTGCTGCGTGGAGAAAAGAAGTTTGCGGGCGGCGCTGAGCGCGGCGCCGACTCGATCAGCCAGACCCTCGATCTTGCCGAAGCGAAGCTGTGGAGCGGAACCTATATGGGAGTCAGCGGAGTTGGTATCCATTGCCATGAATGTGCGGCTCCGTTAATCCGCGGTAACGCTTGCCGGAGCGGCGGCGATGGCTTCGACAATCTCCGGCGGCAGACCGAAGCGGACGTTTTCCGGCATCACTTCGAGTTCTTGCACGTTGTCGAAACCTTTCGTGGCCAGAAACTTCATGGTTTCTTCCACCAGACACTCCGGCGCCGAGGCGCCTGCGGTCAGCGCGATCGTCTTCGCGCCGACCAACCATTCGGGCTCGATGTCTTTGAAGCTGTCGATGAGATGCGAATTCGTGCCCAGGTTTCTGGCCACTTCGACCAGACGATTCGAGTTTGAACTGTTTTCTGAACCCACCACCAGGAGCAAGTCGGCGTCGGAAGCTATTTCTTTCACGGCTACCTGGCGGTTTTCCGTGGCATAGCAAATATCCTGCGCCGCAGGGCCTTTGATGTTGGGGAACTTCTGCTTCAGGGCGGCGATGATGTCTTTGGTCTCGTCGAGACTAAGCGTGGTTTGGGTCAGATAAGCTACGCGGTTCGGGTCCGGCACGGTCAGAGTTTTCACCTGCTCAGGATTCCCCACCACTTGAGTTACCAGCGGTGCTTCGCCCAGCGTTCCAATCACCTCATCATGGTCGTGGTGACCGATGAGGATCAGCGAATAGCCTTCTTTGGCGAACTTTACGGCCTCCACATGGACCTTGGTGACCAGCGGACATGTGGCATCGATGACGCGCAGGCCGCGGCGGGCGCTGTGCTCGCGCACCTCAGGGGAGACGCCGTGTGCGCTGTAAATGACACGCTCACCGTTGGGGACTTCGTCTTCGCTATCGACGAAGATCGCGCCTTTGCCGCGCAACTCGTCCACCACGAAGCTGTTGTGGACGATTTCTTTGCGGACGTAGATCGGCGGCCCGAAGGCTTCGAGCGCGATACGGACGACATCAATCGCGCGCACCACCCCGGCGCAGAAGCCTCGCGGCTTCAGCAAAAGCAACGTCTTTCCCTGGTTATTTGGCAATCTCAAACTCCCGTTCTTGTGAACGTCTTATGATCTTCCCTGAACCGTATACGATGCAAAATCAGAGTGTGGAATCGATACGATCAGGGTACACGAACCCCATTGTGACGATGTTAATAAACTACCGGAAAGCACCCTTGTGGTCAACGTAAGCCACAGAAACGGCGGGGATTAGCAGTGGATGGGGAGAATTGGAGGTCGACTGGCGTTAGCCCACGACCGGAGCCGCCGGGACGCCATGAGCTACCCATTTGCCTTGATCATCTGTTCGGCGTGCTTGCGCGACGTGTCGGTCAGTTTGGCACCACTCAACATGCGGGCTACTTCCTCGGTGCGCTCTTCGCCCACGACTGGGCGGATGCTGGTGCGCGTGCGGCCGTTGCGTTCCTTTTTTTCGATTACGTAGTGATGGTCGGCGAAGGTTGCGATCTGCGGGAGGTGGGTGACACAGAGGACCTGATTGG
Source organism: Candidatus Dormiibacterota bacterium (assembly GCA_035566655.1). Classification (GTDB taxonomy): domain Bacteria; phylum Acidobacteriota; class Terriglobia; order Terriglobales; family Acidobacteriaceae; genus Sulfotelmatobacter. Next base: position 4,569 of record DATMQT010000039.1, on the reverse strand, counting down.
CTCGCGCCAAGGATTTTAGTTTCTTTCCTACGGCTTCGGCGGCACGGCCTCCGATGCCGGTGTCGATTTCGTCGAAGACCAGGGTGCGCTGGGTGCGTCTTGTGGGCGGGTTCGCGGAGCTTGCTCTCGCGGGCGAAGGCGCCCGCGCCACACGATTTGTGCCTGACTCCACGCTTACTTTCAGGGCTAGCATCACTCGCGATAGTTCGCCACCGGAGGCGATGTGTTCCAACTGCCGCATGGGCTCGCCGGGATTTGTCGCGATCATGTAGACGACCTGATCGATTCCCGCAGGCGTCCAGTTTCCTTCCTGCTCTGAGGTCGTGATCCGAATCTGAAACGCCGACTTCATGGCCAGATCGTTGATCTCGGTTTCGACCAGGCGCTCGAGCTTCCGCGCGGCGTCTTCGCGCTTTTTTGAAAGCGCCCTGGCCGTTCGCAGATATTCTGTGGCAGCCTTCGCCAACTCGGCCCGCAGTTCGCGCAGGATTTCGTCTTTGTTTTCAATCTCGGAAAGTTTGCGCGCTACATCCGCTCCGAAGTTGATCACGTCCTCGAGCGTAGGGCCATACTTGCGCTTCAACCGGTCGAGCAAGGCTAGCCGGTCTTCCACTTCCGCGAGATGTTCGGGCGAGGCATGGATTCCGCCGGCGTAATCGCGCAGCGTGGCTCCCACATCTTCCACGCTGATGCGCGCCGTTTCGAGCGCCGCTAGCGCCTCATGAAACCTGGGCTCATAGCGCGCCAGTTCTTCCACCTGCTTTTGCGCCGCCCGCATCGAGGACGATGTGGAACCATCGCCTTCATAGAGCAGGTCGAAGGCCTGCATGGCCGCGTTGTAAATCTTCTCGGCGTTGGCCAGCACGTGCTTCTCGGTTTCGAGGCGCTCGTCTTCGCCGGATTGCAGCTTAGCTTCGTCAATCTCTCGGCGCTGAAATATCCACAGATCGACCAGCCGCAAGCGGTCCTGCTCGCCTTGTTCCAGCTCTTCGATGCGCTGGCGAATTCCCTTCCACGCTTCGTATGCCGCTGCCACGTGTTCAACCTGAGTACCGGTAAAGACGTCGAGCAATTCCAAGCGCGCCGGAGCATCGAACGATAACAGCGATTCATTCTGCGCGTGGATCGTCGCCAGATGCGGTGCCAGTTGCCGGAGCACGGCGACAGTGGCTGCCTGATTGTTTACGAACACGCGGCCTTTGCCGCCAGAGGCAATCTCGCGCCGCACAATCAGCGAGCCGTCTTCCGATTCGTCGAGCCCGTTGTGCTCCAGTATTTTCTCGATCGAGTCACCAGCGCTGGCTTCGTATTCGAATACTGCTGACAAGACCGCGCGATCCGCGCCCGTACGAATCACGTCACTGGACGCTTTTTCCCCCAACAGCAGCGCCAGGGCGTCGATCAAAATGGACTTGCCCGCGCCCGTTTCTCCCGTCAGCAGGTTCAGGCCTGAGGCGAACTCCACCGCCGCGTTGTCGATGACCGCGTAGTTCTCCAGCCGCAACTCAACCAGCACAGGCCGTTCCTCGATTTACAAACCTCGACAGACGATGGCGAAGTTTTGCGCAGCATAGCACGAAAGGGCAAGAAAGTTTACGGATGCGATACGTGCCCCGGAGCGCGCTGCTCGATCATCTATAATCGCTTCCAAGGTATCCTTACACTCACGATGCAACTACTTTCGTACTCTGCCCTCTTTGTTGGCGGCGAAATTTGGGATCTCGTTTCCACGTCGGGCCCCGTTGCCAAGTTCGTCCTGCTCACGTTGTTGGCGTTCAGCCTGATTTCCTGGGCCATCATTCTTACCAAGTGGAGCTTGCTGCGGCGGGCCCGCTTGCAGAGCGGACGATTCCTGCGTGCCTTTCGCAAGGCACAGCGACTTCAGGATATCGCCGCCGTGGCGGAGCAGTTCCGCCCCAGCCCGCTGGTGGGCGTCTTCGAAGGCGGGTTTCAGGAATACCGGCGTCAACTCTCCGGCGCCGGCGCGTCGCTTCGCAGCGTTGCGGCGGTACAACGCGGCATGCAGATTGGAGCGTCGGAAGAAATCACGCGCCTTGAGCGCAACGTTCCCTGGCTTGCCATTACCGCCGCGGTTACGCCGTTTATCGGCTTGTTTGGGACGGTTTGGGGCATCATTGATGCCTTCCACGGGCTTGGAACGGCCGGGGGCGCTACGCTGCGCGCCGTGGCTCCGGGCATTTCGGAAGCTCTCATCACTACTGCTGCTGGACTGGCGGCCGCGATTCCTGCCGTTATCGCCTACAACCTGATCGGCAATTCCATTCGCGTGTTCGCGGCACGCGGGGACGACTTTACGCTCGAAGTCCTGAACGCCATCGAGAACACGCAGCCGCAGTCTGCGGCCGAAGTGAGGCGGTGATGGCTTTCACTTCGCCGAACGGCCGCACTCAAACCGCGCTCGCCGACATCAACATCACTCCGCTGGTGGATGTCGTTCTGGTGTTGCTCATCATCTTCATGGTTACAGCGCCGATCTTGCAGTCGGGCATCGAAGTCAGCGTGCCCAAGACGCGCACCGTCAAAGAAATCACGGAAGAACGCACCGTGATCACAATTAACAAGGACCAGCGCGTCTTTCTGGGCAACGATGCCGTCAACATCAATCAGATTGCGGCCACGTTGCGGCAGAGGATTCGCGATCCGCGAAATCAGTTCATCTTCATCCGCGCCGATGAAGACGTGCCGTTCGGCGCTTTCGCCACAGTCATGGACGCGGTGAAGCAGTCGGGAATCACGAACGTCAGCATCGTCACGCAGCCCATCGAACAAAATGGCGCAAAACGCTGAGATATTTTTCGAACACGACAGTTGGCCGCGCGCGCTTGGTTGGTCGGCGGGCTTTCATCTCTTTATTACCGGGATAATCGTCCTCTACACAGTGGCATTTACTGGCTCGCGCGGCGAGGGATGGGGAGCTGGCGGCGGCGGGTCTGCGATTGGCGTCACTCTAGTCAGTTCGGTTCCCTTGCCTGCCACGACTGCGCAAACCCAAAATGTTCTAGCCAACGAATCGAAGGGCCTCACCAAGTCTCAACCGAAGATTGAAGAGAAAGAACCCGACGCCATCGAGATTCAGGGGAAGAATTCCAAGGTAAAGCCGAAGAAGATTTCCACCCCGACCAAGGAGAAGCCGAAGCCTGCGCCCGAACAAGAAACCAATCAGGTCGCATTCGGCGAAGGCGGGCCAGTCAGCGGACCTTATGGCAGCTTTGCCGCAGGCGGCGCCAAGGGCGGCTTTGGCGTCACCGGGGGCGGCGGCGACTTTGGCACGAAGTACGGCTGGTACGTCCAGATCATCCAGCGCAAAGTCTCGGAGAATTGGCTGAAGTACGAGGTCGACTCCAGCATTACCACCGCCGAGCGCGTCTACATCGCGTTCGATGTGGCCCGCGATGGTCACCCCTACAATGTGCGGGTGGAACAGTCTAGCGGCGTTCCCTCGCTGGATGTTTCCGCCACGCGCGCCCTGCAGCGGATCGACACCTTTGGCCCGCTGCCTCCGGATTACGGCGGCAGCAAGATTTCCGTGGAGTACTGGTTCGACTACAGCAAAAAATAAAGTTGTGAACCTATGGGGCGGTAAGGGCATCCATGAAACAGGAGAATAATGTTCGGGAACTTCGCAACTTGCCAATGACAACATATCGGAATACGATATTGTCGTACGCGGTATCTTTTTTTTGGAACACCCAGAACCGCCCCAAAGGGATGGACGAAAGATACAGAAACAGACCAGCCCCGCATTCAACGCCTAGCGGTTCGCGTCCGCTTAGGGCTTTGGGCTTCTTGGTAGTGGTCGGCGCAGTTCTCGCATCTACTGCAGCCTTTGCACAGGACTGGGTGCGCACCGGTTCCGGCCTCGGCGTCGACAAGGTCCGCCTCGCCGTTCCCGACTTCAAGCCTTCCACGGCCGATCCTCAGAACACTGCCCTGCTCAAGACTTTCAATGACACGTTCTGGAACGACCTGGACAATTCCGGCGTCGTCGAACTCGTTTCCAAGAGCTTCTATCCTTTGCAAGTTCCAGGCCAGCCCGCGGAAATCACGTTTGGACTATGGAATTCGCCACCACCCAACGCCGCTATGATTGCCTTCGGCAACCTGGGTGTCGCGAGCGGCAAACTTACCGTCCAGGGCTGGCTCTATGATGTAAAAAATACCGCCTCACCACAGGTTCTGGGCAAGCAGTATGGCGATGTTGCCAACGACGATGCCGCCCGCGTCATTGCACACAAGTTTGCCGACGAAATCATTTTCCGTCTGGGCGGCGGCATTCCCGGCATCGCCGAGAGCAAGATTTATTTCGTCAGTGACCGCTCCGGCCACAAAGAAATCTGGGTGATGGATTATGACGGCTCCAATCAGCGCCAGGTCACTCACCAGAATTCCATTTCTCTTTCTCCCCGCGTCTCGCCTGACGGCTCCCGGCTCGCCTTTAGTTCTATGACCAAGAGCGGTTGGGACATCATGATGTACTCGATCGATCTCAACCGACCGGTGAGCTTTCCGCGGCTGGGAGGCACGAATCTTTCTCCGGCATGGTCGCCC
>DATMQT010000038.1:0-9738 GCA_035566655.1 Candidatus Dormiibacterota bacterium | reverse complement strand
ATGAATCTCGAGGATGGGACCGACGATACGGCGCATCCGCTGGTGGAGTTGCCGCTGCAGCTGGAAAGAATTCGCGCTGTGCGCGAGGCGGCCCTGCAGACGGGTGTCCTGCTGGTGTTGAATGCGCGCACGGATGTGTACTTGGCGAAAGTGGGCGAGCCTTCGAAACGATATGACGAGACCCTGCGACGAGTAGTAGCGTTTCGGGATGCTGGGGCGGATTGCGTATTTGTGCCGGGACTGACCGATGGGGAGACGATCGGCCGCATCGTGAGAGAGGTGAAGTGTCCGGTGAACATTCTTGCCGTACCGGGAGCGCCCAGCGCGCCAGAATTGGAGAAGCTCGGCGTCGCGCGCGTAACTGTGGGCTCAGGGGCGATGCGAGCCACGCTGGGGCTGGTGCAGCGCATCGCGGCGGAGTTGAAGAACGCGGGGACTTATTCAGGATTTGAGGCTGGAATGGCGTATGCGGATGTGAATCGGATGCTGGCGTAGTCGGCCGTCTTGAGTCACCACGACGACTCCAATCCAGCAACTCATCGATTTCTGGCGCCGGTTTTCTTCCTTAGCATTTCGTTAGCGAATTCTGCGGCTTAAGATTCTTTGAACCCAGTCACAAAAGACGCTGTCATCAAAAGACGCTGTCATCCTGAGCGAAGTCGAAGGACCCCATGTCTGCATAAATCGCCTGCGGCCCTGACGATTTTCTCCCCGAACTGTAAGCAACGTGGGAACTCCAATCCAGCAACTCCGCGATTTCTGGCGCCGGTTTTCTTCGCGTCCTTGGCGTTGCCTCTGCGTCCTCTGCGGTTTAAGATCTGGCTGTTTTCCTAACCCACGCATCCTCCCCAGTTAAAAACTTCTTCCCGCTCTTATAATCAAATCCGTATGAAAAGAATGCTCCCCGTTCTGACCTGCCTTCTCGTCGCCTCGCTCTGCCCGGCGCAGGAGCACTCGAACTCCGAGCCGCCCCCCGCCCAATCCAGCGCAGCCCCGGCCTCCAGCCAACTTCCCGTGATGGACGGTGGCGCCGGGCCCTGTTCCCTCGAATTAACCATCCACGATGTCGACGCCAAGCCCGTCTACGCCGCCACCGTCAAGGTCCACGTCGCTTACGGCTTCGGCGGAGTCCGCAAGCTCGATCTCGAAGCTGGCACCAACGCCGACGGCAAGGTCAAGTTCACAGGCCTTCCCGCACGAGTCCGGCGTCCCCCGCTGGAGTTTCACATCTCGAAGGATAAGCTGGAAGGTCTAGCGACCTACGATCCCGCGACCGAGTGCGACGCCAAGCGCGGCATCACTGTGACTACTCGCAAAGACCACGACAGCCCTTGAATCCATACGAGAGCAGTTAAGAGAGCAGTTATAAGACGCTGTTATAAGATCTGCGGTTATAAGCGCCGCGGTTATAAGCGCCGCGGTTATAAGCGCCGATGTCATAAGAGCCGCTGTCATCCTGAGCGAAGTGAGGCGCCAGCCGAACGCAGTCGAAGGACCCCATATTTGCGGAGATCACCTCAGGCCCAGACACTTTTCCACCCAACTGCAAGCAACGTAGTGACTCTAATCGAGAAACTCCGCGACCCGCGCCAAAGCCCATGCCTTTAAGGCTGGCTCTTGACTTTGCACCCGAGCAAGGCTCCCCGACCTCTGCGGCCGTTCTCAGCGATCTCTGCGGTTTAAGATTTCCCCCCCGCGAAGTTAATTCACCTTCCCGAACCACTCCTCAAACCACCGCAACGTCCGCAGCATGTAATCGCGCCTATCCGCGTCCCGATAAAAGTGATGTCCCTCGCTCGCATACACCACTAACTGCGTGGGCACCTTCATCGTCTCCAGCGCGTGATACCACTCCACCGACTGCGGCATTGGCACCTCGCCATCCCGGTCGCCCACCAGGATCAACGTCGGCGTCTTCACGTTCTTCAAGAACTGGATCGGATCCGACTTCCGGTACACCGCTGGATCGTCGTACACCGATGCCCCGAAGAACGGAATCATCCACTCGTCAATATCGTTCAGCCCGTAATAACTCAGCCAATCCGAAATTCCCGCGCCCGCCTGTGCCACGGCAAAGCGCGTAGTCTGCGTCTCCGCCCACATCGCCATGTATCCGCCATAACTGTGGCCGGCAATTGCCAACCGCTTCCCATCAATCGGAAATTGCGCCATCATCGCATCCACTCCTGCCATGATGTCGCGATAGTCCCCGCCTCCAAGATCCTTAACGTTGCCCTGCGTGAACGCTTCCCCTTGTCCATAACTCCCGCGCGGATTTGGACACAGCACAAACCACCCCAGCACCGATCCCGCCCGCATGTCATCCATCTGGCCTTCCTGCCAACGCGACACGCACGCCCACGATGGCCCGCCGTGTGGAACGACCACCAGCGGATACTTTTTCGCCGGGTCGTAATCCTTCGGCATCATCAGCCAACCCTCCACCCGCGTCTCCCCATTCATCCAGTGCACGTTGCGGCTCTCGCCCCAATTCGCCCGCACCGTTTCGTTCACATGCGTCATCTGTTTCCACTGACCCGCCGGCCCCACCCAAACTTCCGGAGGAGTGCTGGCTGCCTGCCGCACCACCGCGCTCACCGCTCCATCCCGCGAAAATGAAGCCGCCGGAACCCACGCTTCTGTACTCGTCGCAATCAATTCCTCCCCCGTCCACCCTTTCCAGTTCGACGACTCCGGATGACCCGCCACCGTCATCACGACGTAGCCCGAATTGCCATCCACATTGGCCATCACGCTGATCCGGTCCGTCCCCGTCCATGCCAGCGACGAAGGCGACGCCTTCATCCCCGCCGTCAGATTCCGCGCTGCCCCACCCGCCACGGGAATGACCATTACATCGCCGCCCGTCAATCCTTCATCGCTCATTACTCCTTCGATCAAGACCACCCACTTCCCATCCGGAGAAACATGCGGCTCTGCCATCTGCCACTTCGGCTTATAAATCTCGCGCATCTCACCGCTCCCGCCATCGATCGTGTACAGACGCGCAATCCACCAGTTGTTGTCGCCCGACCCATGCGCCGCCGTTCCCACCCAGCCCTTCGAGTCCGGCGTCCAGTCGTATTCATAGACATAAACGTCGGCCGGTGAGACCTGCGTCAGCTTCTTCGTCGCCAAATCGAACACCGCAATCCGCTGCTCGTAGATTTTTTCGCCCACCACGCCCGCCAGTGGCGTCATCGGCTGTAAAGGCCCAGCCACGCGCGGCATGCCTTCTATATATAGGGCCGCGATCTTCTTTCCATCCGGCGAATATCGAGGCGACTCCGCATATCCTTTCAAATCCGCAAGCTTCACCAGATCGCCGCCGTCCGCCGCCGCCCGCCACAACTGCGAAGCCGGCACGTCTCCCGGCAAATCCCCCAGCCACGCGATCTCCCGGCTGTCCGCCGACCAGGTAACATCGCGCGCCGCCAACTTCTGTTCGATGCGCCGCGCCACTCCTCCCGACACCCCCGCCACCGACAGCTCTCCCTCCACGATGTAGGCGACCTTCGTCCCATCCGGTGAAATCGCAACCTGATCAATCTTCTTGATAGCTGGTAACGACTCGACGGCCGCCGCCACGCGGTCCTGTGCCACCACGCCCGCACTCAAAATCCCCAGCCCAAGCGAAAGCTCAAGCAGAAGCACGCTGCGAAATTTTCCAAGGTTCATAAGTGGCGCTAGAGTATACACAAGAAGCCAACGAACGCGTCCCCGGAGATCCACCATCGACCTCGCCACCATCCTGGTCCTTCTCATCATCTTCCTCGCCACCCTGATCCGATCCACCTTCGGCTTCGGCGAGGCTCTCATCGCCGTCCCGCTCCTCGCCTTCTTTTTCCCCGTCAACGTCGCTGCCCCACTCAGCGTACTGATCTCGATCACCATAGCCGCCATCGTCGTCCTGCAGGACTGGAAGAAGATCCATCTGCTCAGCACCGGCTGGCTCGTCTTCTCCACGCTGTTCGGAATCCCGCTCGGCTTGCTGCTTCTGACGAGCGCCCGTCCCCAACTCGTCAAAGCCGCACTAGGCGTGATCATCGCCCTCTTCGCAATCTATTCCCTCATCGGCCGCACGCCGTTCGTCCTGCATCGCGACAGCCGCCTCTGGCTCTTTGTCTGTGGATTCGCTGCCGGTGTCCTGGGCGGAGCCTACGGGATGAACGGCCCGCCACTCGTCATCTACGGCGCCATGCGACGCTGGTCCGCGCCCCACTTCCGCGCCACCCTGCAAGGATATTTTCTGCCCGCCAGCCTGATCGGCATGATCGGCTACTGGCTGGCAGGCCTCTGGGTTCCCGCCGTAACCCACTACTACCTGATCTCGCTGCCCCTCGCCCTGGCCGCTGTCTTCCTGGGCCGAGCCCTCAACCACCGCCTCCAAGGCGACGCCTTCCTGAAATACATCTACGTAGCCCTGGCCGCAATCGGCCTCCTGCTGGTCGTGCAAGCAATGCACGCCTAGGATCAGTCTCATCTCGCGTAGGGGCAGACGCCCTCGTCTGCCCAGGCGAGCGAAGCTCGCCGTCTTGCGCAACGCCGCGGGCTCTATTTATGTTTGTGATCCCCATACTCGACCAACCCAAGAACCCTCCGCGATCTCTGCGGCAGTTCTCCGCGTCCTCTGCGGTTTAAGATTTTCAAGTCAAGCTCGCCTGACATAGACAGGTCGGATAACCTACCCAGCCTTCCGGAAAGTCAAATTCACCCGCATTCTCCCCAGCAGCGGATGCTCATCTTCCTTCAGTGTCATCACCCCGTGATACCGCAACCGCGCCGGACCGCCCCACACCACCACATCGCCATGCTCAAGCGGCACGCGCTGCGTCTTGTCCCCGCGCACAAACCCGCCAAACAAAAATATTGCCGGAATGCCCAGCGACACCGAAACAATCGGCTGCGTAAAATCGCGTTCATCCTTGTCCTGGTGCAACGACAGCTTCGCCTCCGGTTCGTACCGATTGATCAGGCACGCATCCGGACGAAACCCCCGAAACCCCGCCTCCGCCGCCGCCCTCTCCGCCAACTCCCGAAAAGCACCCGGCATCACCGGCCACTTCTTCCCGCTCTCCGGATCCACCGAGTCGTACCGATACCCACTCCGATCCGTCATCCACCCCAGCGCGCCACAATTCGTCATCGCCACCGACATGCGACACCCGCCGGGCGTCACCATATTTCGAAACGGAGCCGCCGCCGTGACCTCCCGCAGAGCGCCCAACACCGCCGTCTCCATCGACAGCGCAAATCCGCGCAGCACAAACGCCCCCGGCGCGATCTCCTCCCGCGCCGCCTCGTGCGGCTCCGCGAACAAACTCCCCGCGCCGCGCATTCCCTTTCTGCGTACCATAAGCCTCTTTTGCGTAGGGGCAGACGCCCTCGTCTGCCCAGGCGAGCGAAGCTCGCCTTCTTGATCTCAGCAAGAACTCCGCGACCTCTGCGGAAGTTCTCCGCGTCCTCTGCGGTTTAAGGTGTTGCTCTTCCCTCACTGCGCGTCATGAAAAATGATCCCCAGTGTGTGCCGCTTCCCCGATCGCAGCCGGCTCACGCCATGCCGCATGTTCACACGATACGTTCCCCGCGTCCCCTTCACCGGACGATGATGCACCGCGAACGCCACTCCGTCTCCCTGCCGCAATCCCACCACCTCCGCCCGCGATTGCATCCGCGGCCGCTGTTCCGTCAAAACAAACTCTCCCCCCGTAAAATCCTTCCCCGGCTCCGACAACAAAATCGCCACCTGGATCGGGAACACATGCTCCCCGTATAGATCCTGGTGCAGGCAGTTGAAATCACCTTCCTCGTACTCCAGTAGGAGCGGCGTAGGCTTCTTCTGTCCCGCCGAGTGACACCGCCGTAGAAACGCCTCATGCGTCTCTGGATATCGTATTGCGATATTCATCGCCGCATTCCACCCATTCGCAATCGGCGCCAGCCGCGGATACAGTTCCGTGCGCAAATCCGCCACAATCTCCGGCAACGGATAACGGAAATACTTGTACTCCCCTCGACCGAACCCATGACTCGCCATCACCACCCGGCTCCGAAAAACACTGTCATCTCGATAAAGCGCCGCCAGCGCCGTGCATTCACCCCGAGTCAGCAACCGGTCCAGCACCGCGTTCCCCTGCGCATCCAGTTCATGAAGAATGTGTCCCCACTCAAGCGCCGCCACCCGTTCGCGAGCCGCCAAACTTTCCTCCATCACCCTCAACGCCATTTCCCGAGACATCATGACCACTCCTAACACATCCCCCCAAATCAACATAACAATCCCACCCCGTCCGATGTACACGTAGGCCCAGACGCCGGGGTCCCCATCAAGCCCGTTTTTGGCTTGATGGGGTGGAGATGCCCTCGTCTGGGCGGCCGGGCGCCAGCCCGGCAGCGGGCTTCGCGACAGCCGCCTCCGCGGATCTTCCATCGGCACGTCCGCCAGAATCAACATAACAATCCCACCCGTCCTCGGCACTCCAGTTCTTGCCCTCAAATCAACCCGCTCCGTGTTACCGAAGTCCGCGCACTAAAGTAGCCGCCTCCACCGTTGTGAATGCGACGCCCAGATTGCCTCCAACTTCTATTTCGGTGTAAATTCAAAGTACGTCTTAGTGGGTCACTTTGCATGCGGTCCTTTGTGAGATGCGTGGCGCTGATGTGTCTGGTGCTGACCTTCTGGTCAGCGCTGGCCGTGGTTGCGCATCACCACGCTGACGGCACCGACTCGGCTTCCTGCACTGTCTGTGTGGCAGCCCATTCAACTGCGCCTACCCCAACCACCAACCTCCTCAAGACGACCTTCCGCGCACTCGCTACCTTCCGCGCTGAGCCAGACTTTGCGAAAGAAGCTTTGGTCGTTTTCGCGCTCTGCGTCCGCCCGCCTCCGGCAGTCTAACAATCAGGATTCCCATCGAGTAAAGGTTCGGTTCGTATTCCGTGAGCCGTGCCCTTGATCTTTTAGACCATTCTTCTGGAGGAATCATGCTGGCTTTCTACAAAAAGTCGCAATTTGCGGCTTCTGCAGTCTTTCTCGTGTTGGCACTGTGCTTGAGCGCGTATTCGCAATCGGGCGGCAACTCAACTTCGGTCACGGGCACGGTTTCCGATCCCTCAGGCGCCGTGGTTCCCAACGCGACCGTGGAGATTCATAACCCCGTCAGCCAGTTCCGCCGATCTACAACCACCGACAACAATGGCAACTTCAGCATTCCGAATGTTCCGTTCAACCCGTACCACCTCAGCATCTCCGCGGCCGGTTTCTCCTCTTACGCACAGGATATCGATGTCCGCTCGCTCGTTCCCCTCAACGTAAAAGCTAGTCTCAAGGTGAGCACGTCATCGGAAATCGTGACGGTCGAAAGCGGCGGTGATCTGGTCGAAAACGATCCCACCTTTCACACCGACGTCGACAAGGCCATCGTCGATCGGCTGCCGCTGGAGAGCCAGTCTTCCTCGCTGAGTTCTGCGATCACCCTGGCCACGCCCGGGGTAGCCGCCGATTCCAATGGCCTCTTTCACGGTATGGGGGATCACGCCGAGAATTCATTCTCCGTCGACGGTCAGCCCATCACCGACCAGCAGAGCAAAACTTTTTCCAACCAGATTCCCTTGGATGCGGTGCAGTCCATTGAAGTCATCTCTGGAGCCCCACCCGCCGAGTACGGTGAGAAAGCCAGCCTGGTCATTAATCTCACGACTCGCTCCGGCCAAGGGGTAAAGCAACCAACCGGAACTGTGACCACTTCGTACGGTTCTTTCGGGACCGCCAATGTCGGCGTCAACTTCGCCTACGGCGGCGACAAGTGGGGCAATTTCATTTCGGCCAACGCGCTCAATACCGGTCGTTTCCTGGATCCACCCGAGTTCGCCGTGATGCACGCCAAGGGAAACGAGGAAAACCTGTTCGACCGCGTCGACTACCAGATCTCGGCCGGCGATTCCATCCACCTGAATCTGGGATACACGCGTTCCTGGTTTCAGAATCCCAATTCTTTTGACGCGCAAAATGCCACCGCCTGGAAAGGCTTGGTGGTCGCCAACAACGGCCTTGACCCCAACGGCAACCCGGTGGGCCCGACCGATCAGCGCGCTCAGATCAAGACGTTCAACATTGCCCCTTCGTGGATCCGCTTGATCAGCGCCAACACCGTCCTCACTGTGGGAGGATTTGTCCGCCGCGATCGATACGACTACTATCCCAGCGGCAACCCTTTTGCCGACCTCCTCCCCAATCTGCAATCACAGAGCGTAGGCCAGGACCGCCTCCTCACCAATGGCGGAATCCGTTCCACGATTTCCTATGTAAAGGGCATCCACAACGTGAAGGCGGGCGCCGTTTATCAACAGACCTTCCTTGATGAGCATGACACGATCGGCATCGTTGACCCGACTTTCAACGACCCCGCCAGCCCTAACTTCAACCCGGTGCTTGCTCCCTACGACCTGACCCGCGGAGGGCATCTGTTCACCTTCAACGGTCATACCGACGTCAAACTGCTCAGCTTGTATCTGCAGGATTCGATCACCAAAGGCAACTGGGCGCTGAACCTGGGCTTGCGCGGTGATTTCTACAACGGATTAAGCACTCACAAGGAAGCCGAGCCCCGCATCGGCATCGCCTACAACATCAAGCGCAGCAATACGGTACTGCGTGCCTCCTATGCGCGAATCCTGGAGACTCCATTCAACGAAAATCTGGTGCTCTCCAGCACGGGTTGCGGCAACGACGTTCTGAACCCGCTTCTTTTTTGTAACGGCGCCGGGGTCACGCCCTTCGCGCCGGGATGGCGAAATGAATTTCACGCCGGCTTTCAGCAGGCCTTCGGACGCTACCTGGTTTTCTCGGGCGAATACATCTGGAAGTACACCCACAACGGTTATGACTTCAGCATTCTCGGATCGACTCCCATCACCTTCCCGATCGAGTGGCATAACTCCAAGATCCCCGGATACGCCGGCCGCATCAGCGTGCCCAATATCCATGGTTTCTCCGCGCTGATGGTCTTCTCGAGCGTGGCTTCGCGCTTCTTCCAGCCGCAGATCGGCGGCGCCGGCGCAACTCCATCCGCCGCAGGTGGCGTGTTCCGCATTGACCACGACGAGAAGTTTAACCAGACCACGCACCTTCAATACCAACCCTGGCAGCGTGGCCCATGGGTAGGCTTCAATTGGCGTTATGACGGCGGCCTGGTCGCCGGACCCGTTCCCTGCGCCGGTGGCGACTGCCGAAACGGTCCGAACGGCAGCAACACGATCGTCGATATTTCCCAGCTGACTCCAGATCAGCAATTTCAGGCGGGACTCTTCTGCGGCTCGGTTCACGCGACTCCGCCCAGTGCCGCCAATCCGCTGGGCACTCCCATCAGTTCCAGCGGTTTCTGTCCCGGAACCCAATACGGATCGACGCTGGTCTCAATCACCAAACCCGGCACCAACAACGCCGATCACAATCCCAACCGAATCGCTCCACGTCATCTCTTCGACCTGTCGGTAGGACATGACAACATTTTCCACGGTGACAAGTACAAGGTCAGCCTTCAGTTGACTGCCATCAATCTCACCAACCGGGTCGCTCTTTACAATTTCCTGTCCACCTTCAGCGGAACCCACTACGTGACACCACGCACCTACACTGCGCAGTTGGGTTTTCACTTTTAGCGGACTGAAACAGTTTTAAGTGGATTTGCCAGACTCGAGACGCAAGTTTTTTTCGAAGCATCGAAAATCGCGGACGGC